>NZ_JAXMJJ010000096.1:0-9415 GCF_034376685.1 Cypionkella sp. | reverse complement strand
GTATTCAGGTGCTGGTTCGAGCCGGTGGGTCAGAGGCGATGGTCATCGCACAGGTCGCGGTGGACGACGCCTACTGGTCCTTCACGCAAGAGCCTGCCGGACCCATTGCACGCGCAGATAGCGTCTGGCTGCGCATCCCCTATCCTTGGCTTCTGGGTGAGGCACATCGCGTCGCCATGGTCTCGAATACCGGTACGGTGTTCGAACACGAGATCGCTGTGGCCGTACCGACACCGAAGCCCGACGCGGGGCAACTTCGCCTGCAGGCGCTGGTGGGCGCGATTGTCGGCCTCTTGCCGGTGGCGCTTGGCCTGATGTTCTATCCGGCGATGCGCGGGGTCGGGCGGGGAGGCATGAATTTCCAGCTTGCGCTGACGGTGGGCCTGCTGGCCTTCCTGCTCATCGACATGACGTCCGAGGCGCTGGAACTTGCAGCCGAAGCCGCCGCGTTGTTCCAGGGGTCTGCCATGGTCTGGCTGGCTGGCTTGGCGAGTTTCCTGTTGCTGATGGCCATCGGACGCTGGCGCGGCACGCCCGAAGGGCTGGCGCTGGCCTTCTACATCGCGCTCGGAATCGGGTTGCACAATTTCGGAGAAAGACTGGCCATCGGTGGGGCGTTCGCCGCCGGATCGGCGGGGCTTGGCACCTTCCTCGTCCTCGGATTTGCACTGCACAATGTGACGGAAGGGATCGGCATTGCTGCACCGATGCTACGTGTCCGGCCACCACTTTGGACCTTTGCTGCCCTGACGCTTTTGGCTGGCGGCCCGGCTGTACTGGGCATGTGGGCTGGCAGTCTGGCCTATGCGCCGCAGTGGTCGGCATTGGCACTGGCCGTCGGGGCAGGTGCGATCCTGCAGGTCATGGTCGAGGTCACCGCCTACCTCATGCGCCAGAACAACGACCGGCAATTCGTGCTGTTTGCTCCCGCTGTTCTTGGCGGTTTTCTTGCTGGGCTCGCGTTCATGTATGCCACCGCGGCCCTGATCAAGGTATAGTCGCCGCAGGCCTGGGCCAAAGCCGCCCATGCCGGATCAGGAACGCGACAGAACAAGAAACAAGGATAATCTATGCGACCGAGCAGCATTAACAGGTCAGCGATCACAGCCGAGGACATCGCGATGATAAACCGAACCCCACCCGTGGCTTTGAAACGGTTGCGGCCGATTTGTCTTGCGATTGGGTTTCTGGCACTTGGGGCCTGCACCGTCCCGATCAATCAGGCAACTGACAAGACGACTGGGTTTCTCAAGGAGCTGCCGGAAGGCGTCGCCCTGATTGCGGCACCGTATCAGAACCTGCAGGAAGTGATCCTGAAACCCGAAGACGGCTGCTATTGGTACCGCCATGTCGGGCCGGTTGAGACGACGATGTTGCCGCTGCGATCGGTTAGGGGCAGGCCGATCTGCACCGACGCTGCAGCCAAAACTGCCTCGGTGGGCTGATCCGAAAAGTCCCGCTGGCAGCCCCAAGCGCGCAAATGGGCGGTGTCCGTCACAGGGTCGTCGCCACATTCCCTTCTTCGGCGGGGTAGAGATGCGCTGTTACGCCAGCCTCGACCTGATCGAACAGGTCGTTGATATGTGGCATGACCATGCGCACACAGCCCGAACTCGCGCGGCTTCCGATTGAACCCGGAAGCGGTGAGCCGTGGATTCGCAGAAAGGTGTCGCGCTCACCGACAAAGAGATAGAGCGCGCGGGAACCCAAGGCATTTGCCGGACCGGGGGCCATGCCATCGACATATTTCGCGTAGATTTCCGGCTCACGTTCAATCATGGCGGGGGTCGGCGTCCAGCTTGGCCATTTCGCCTTGCGGCGGATCGTGTAGGTTCCGGGCTCGTACAGACCATCACGGCCGATGGCGACGCCGTAGCGCATGGCCGTGCCATCAGCCTGAATATGGTAGAGATACCTCGCGATCGCATCGACGTGGATATCACCAGCCACAAGCCCCGCTCGCGCTTCGACGCGGGTCGGCAGTAGGCGCGGGTGCAACCCCCATGGATTGGTCGTTGCAGCGTCATAGCCCGGCGGAGTAACCTCCGCATCCCAGGCCGCCCACTGGTCTTGCAGATGCGACGCGGCGAGCACCGGGGCAGCAATCGGTGCCGAAAACAGCGCGGCTGTCGTTGCAATGAAATGGCGTCGTGTGAACATTGGCTTCGCTTTCTTCAAATTATCGCAGCGCAAATCCTTCGATTGCGTACGTATCGTTATATTAGCGGCTGGCAAAGCGGCCCGGTTGTCCAGTCAAGTCTATGTGACTTTTGGCCTCGCGTAACGGTTTTCACCGCAACACTTCAGCCATTGAAAAATAGCGCGACCTGCCGCGCCATTCTGACAATGCCGTGATCTGCTGAAGGATATGTTGCACCTCTAGTTGCTAGAGCAGTTAGGCGTCACTCTGCAATTTGGAGGATCTGACAGAATTGATAATTTCGGATGGACATCCGTTTTCCGGCAGGACGCACCTGCGAAGTCTGGCCAGACTGGGGATCGTCGTAGCGGCAGGCGCGTGCCTTGTCCTCGCCCTGCCGCCCTATTCGATTTTGCCGCTCGCGCTGGTTGCCTTCGTGGCGCTTGCACTGGTGTTGCGTGGCGCATCGTCGCTTAGGGCGTTCGGGCTTGGATACATGTTCGGCTTGGGACAGTTTGTGCCCGGCCTGTTCTGGATCACTGAAAGCTTTCAGGTCGAGGCAGACCGGTTCGGATGGCTCGCCCTGCCTGCTGTGTTCGGTCTCGCCGGGCTGCTATCAGCGTTTCCAGCATTGGCATGTGTCGTTGCGGCGCGCATGGCGCGGTCCGGCCTGCCTCCGGCGCTGTCGCTGGCCACGGCCTGGGCGGCGTCTGAGTGGCTGCGAGGACATGTCGTCACCGGGTTTCCGTGGAATCTTGCAGCCTACACGCTGGCTGACTGGACCGTTCTGTCCCAAGCAGCTTCGGTGGTCGGCAGCTACGGGCTTGGATTTCTCCTCGTGCTGTGTGCGTCACTTGCTGGTCTCGCCTTCGGTCGTGCTGACCGCCATCTGCGGGTTCTTCGCCTGACTGGTGCGGCCGCGATTTTGGTCAGCGTTGCGGGCTTTGGAGTGGTGCGGCTTGCCACCTCAGGCCCGGCTTCGGACCGTGGCACGCAGGTTCGGGTCGTGCAGCCAAACATCGCGCAAAGTGCCAAATGGGATGAAACTTCCCGAAAAGCGAACATCCTGCGGCTTTTTTCCCTGTCGGCCCGCCCCGGGTCGTTCGATCTTTTGCTTTGGCCTGAAACCGCCTGGCCTGGGTTCCTTGCAGAAGAGCGTGGCGCACGGGTCATGTTGGGGTGGCTGTTGTCCGAAACTGGTGTCTTGCTCACCGGCAGCCCGGAGCGGGAAAAAACCGGGGCGGGAACGGTCTCCCGCAATTCCGTCCTCGCCATCGCTCCGAACGGCACAATCCTCACACGTTACGCCAAGCATCACCTGGTGCCCTTTGGCGAGTATGTTCCCTGGCGCAGTGTGTTGCCGTTTCAGCGGTTGGTTCAATCTCTGGGCGATTTTGCGCCCGGCCCTGGACCGCGCACGCTGGCGATTGGGCCCCACCCCTATGTTGGAGTGGCGATCTGCTATGAGGCAATCTTTCCCGGCCACGTCGCCGATGACGCGATCCGTCCGGACTGGATCTTCAACGCAACCAACGATGCCTGGTTCGGCACCTCGATCGGACCATGGCAACATCTGGCTTCAGCCCGAATGCGAGCGGTCGAAGAAGGTCTCCCGCTTGTTCGTGCCGCCAACACCGGAATATCCGCCGTGGTCGATGCCTACGGTCGGACGCTGGCTATGCTCGAACTTGGAACGGCAGGAATTATTGACACGCGCTTGCCACGACCGCTTTCACCAACTCCTTATGCTCGCTTCGGCGACTGGACCGCATTGGCGCTGGTCCTGCTTGCATGGGTTATCGTCAGACTGCGACTGCGACTGCAAAAGGCAGCGCTCTTAACAAGGAAATCGACATGATCGGACCGTTTTTTGGGGCTATTGGATTTGTCTGGGGCTATATCCTCGCGCGCAAGCGTGGCGGTAGATGGCTTGACCGGCTGCAGTATGGGGCTGGTTTCGCCATCGCATTTGGTCTTTTCGGCACCTTCCTCGGGATCGCCTTGGGGCGGTTTCTCGGCAGCCAATGATCGGCGAAACATTGCCGGTGGCCAAAAAACTCACCTCAATGTCGCTTGAACCTCTAGCTGCTCAAGGTTCTAGACCACTCAAATGAATCTCTTGGTCGGATATTTCGATGCGCCTTAGACGCCTTCAAATTGGGTTATGGGTCGCCGCTATCGCCGCGATGGTCATTTTTGCCGGAACAAGGTGGGCCACCCAAGGCGAGGGTGTTGCCGAAACCAGTCAGGCTTTCACGCCAGTCTTTACACTGGCGGATGATGAAGGCCGTATCCGGACGAGTGCAGAGTTTCGCGGGAAATTCCTTCTCGTCTTCTTCGGCTTCACAAACTGCCCCGATGTCTGCCCTACGACGCTTTCAGACGTAGCCCAAGTTTTGGACGATCTCGGGGCGGATGCCGAGAAAGTTCAACCGCTTTTCGTCTCGATTGACCCCGAACGCGACCGGCGGCTCGGCCTTGCGGCCTACACTGCAGCCTTTCATCCGGCGATCCTGGGTCTGGCAGGCACCGAGACCGAGACGAAAGCCGCGGCCGACAGCTTCAAGATTTTCTATGAACGCGAGAACGATGCTGCATCGCCTGACGGCTATTCCATGGCGCATAGTCCCGGCCTTTTCCTGATTGGTCCGGATGGTGAATGGCTTCGCCAATTCACCTACGGCACTCCGGCCGCCGACATCCTTTCCGACCTTCAGACGAGGTTTTGACCCATGAAACACTTGTTGCTTGCTGCGACCCTGTCGTTGACTGCATCAGCGGCCTTTGCCTGCGAAACCGTGACAGTCGGTGATCTGAGCGTCGAGCATGGCTGGTCTAAGGTCACCATCGGCGCTGGCCGTCCTGGCGTTTTCTATGTCTCGATCAGCAATGCTGGCGCTACCGACGATGCTCTTGTCGGCATTTCCACGCCAGCAGCGGGGATGCCGATGTTGCACGAAACTGTGGTCAAGGATGGCGTCGCGTCGATGCCGCATGCCATGTCGATCCCTGTCCCGGCAGGCCAAAGCGTCCAACTTTCGCCGGGTGGCTATCACGGGATGCTGATGGGCCTGACTGCGGCCCTGAAGGAGGGTGACAGTTTTCCTGTCACGTTGTCTTTCGAGAAGGCCGGCGAGGTGACAGTGAATGTAGAGGTGCTGTCCTTGCGTGCGGAGGGTCCGGATTGCGCCGACGCAGAACAATAATTCTTGGGGTTGGGAGCGTAGTCGGCGCCATGGCCTTCATGTTGGGCCTTGGCGCCTACCGCACGCGCAATGGCCCGGTCTTGAATGCGGCCCTGCCGCTGTCGATGAGCGAAATGAGTTGGCAACTGACCGACCACCGCAAACGGGCCGTGCGATCCGCTGACTGGATCGGCCGCCCGACAATGGTGTTCTTCGGCTTCACCTGGTGTCCCGATGTTTGCCCAACCACGCTGAGCGACATATCCGGCTGGCTGGAGGAGTTGGGGCCAGATGCCGACCGGCTGAACATCGCCCTCATCTCGGTTGATCCCGACCGCGATACGCCGGACGTGTTGGCCGAGTATGTCGCCAATTTCGACCCGCGGATTGCTGGTCTGACCGGAACTGCCAGTCAAATTGCTCAGGCTGCTGCGGATTTTCGTGTGTCCTACCGCAAGGTACCGCGCGATGGAGACGACTACACGATGGACCATACTGCTGGAGTTTTCCTGTTCTACCCGGACGGGCGCTTTGCCAGCATCATCGACTTCCACGAAGACCGGCGCTTCGCCGTACCCAAAATTCGCCGAGCCCTCAGTTGAAAGGCCATCCTGCCAGATGATCAGACACACCACGCTTTTGCTTCTTGCTTTCGGGCTTGCCGCACCCGTCCCGGTCTTCGCGGACCCACCGACGTCACATGTTCTTTCGCAGTCGACGGCGACGATCGCATCCGGTGATACTCTGGACAGCGTTCTTGGCAGAGCGGGCATTCCGCCAAACGTCAGGGCCGAGGCAGCATTGGCCCTTGCGGGTGTTTATGATCTGACAGAACTGCGCCCCGGACATCGGCTGGAGTGGGCTGCAGAAAAAATTGACCCCACGAGAGTCTTGCGACTGTCGCTGTTTGTTGATGATGGGGTCGAGATCAACTTGTCGTTCAACGGACCGATCACAGCCGAGAGGCTTGATCCCCCGATCCGGGAAGTCGACAGACGGGAGACTTTGACCCTTCAGGGTCCCCTGTATGAGGCGCTTGTCGCAGCCAACGCGCCCGAAAGGTTCGCCGTTGACCTGACAGCCCTTCTCGCGGGCCAGGTTGATTTCAGGCGCGACATAAAAGGTGGTGAAAGCTTCGCTCTTGTCTGGCGGGAGGACCAACTTCCCGACGGAAGCATCGCGGGCGAGCCACGCTTGAACTATGCGCGGCTGGAACTGACAGATCGCGTTCTCGAACTTGTAGCGTCTGACGCTGCAGGGCCAGTCATCGTTTTTGAGGATGGAGAAGCCGTCCAACGCTCCGCTGCGCCAATCCTTGGGGCGCGTCTTTCCTCTGTCTTTGGCAGGCGCAATCATCCTGTGCTGGGCGGGGTACGGATGCATACCGGTATCGACTATGCCGCGCCTGTGGGGACCGAAGTGTCAGCAACCGGGGCGGGCCGCATCATCTTTTCCGGGACGATTCGCGGGTACGGCTTGACGGTTGATATTGATCATGGCGGTGGCGTCGTGACGCGATATGCGCATCTGTCGGAAATCACCGACACGGCGGAACAGGGAACAAGGGTAAAGGCCGGGAGCAGGATCGGAGCCGTCGGAGCTACAGGGCTCGTGAGTGGACCAAACCTTCACTATGAAGTTCGTGTGGACGGTCGGCCCATCGATCCGACGGATCGCGAGGCCCTTTCTGCTCAGGAGATCGCTTCAGTTGACGATCTGAATGCGCTTGCAACTTGGCGAAAAGAGACCGGCTTCAAGTCGGCCAAAATGGAGGATCGGGGATGACGGGGTTGCTGGTCAAACGACGTGAATTTATGCTTGCTGCGGCGGCCTTCTGGGCCTTGCCAGTAGACTTTGCGAATTCGCAGGTAGAGCCCCCCATTCATGTCGTCAAAGGGCGCGGTTGTGAATGTTGCGAAGCTTGGGTCGACTACCTGCGCGAGCAAGGCTTTACGGTGACGGATGAAGTCTCGATGGGGACGCTGTTGATCCGCTACAAGATGGACCACGGGGTCCCGGTAAAAGCCTTCTCTTGCCACACAGGAACCGTCGACGGGTATGTGCTCGAAGGACATGTTCCCGCTGCCGACATCCGCCGGTTGCTCGTCGAAAGACCGGATGCGTTTGGACTTTCTGTGCCAGACATGCCCTACGGCTCGCCAGGCATGGGTTCAGAAGACAGCCGCGACGCATATGACGTGCTTCTGATCAAGCGCGATGGCAGTTTGAAAGTGTTCACCAGCTATCCATCCGCCTGAGCGACCAGAGGTTAAAGGAGACCACGTATCTGGGTGGCGGTGTCATCACTGTCCCAGTCAAACGGGCCTTGCAGGCGCCCGATCTCACGACTTTCTCGGTCGATCAGTAGCGTCGTCGGAAGTCCGACAAAGGCGAAAGCCAGTTGAACACGAAGGGATTCAGCCCAGAACAATGACAAATTCGCAATGCCAATCTCATTGTAGAAACGCCGCCCCCTGTCAATTCCCGCATCATCGATGCAAAGAGGCAGCACCATGAAATCTGCGCCGCCGATCCGCGCCTGAAGTCGGTCGAGCATTGGCATTTCTTCCCGGCACGGCGGGCACCATGTTGCCCAGATGTTCAAGAGAATCACACGGCCCCCGAAGTCTTCGAGACGCCGGTCGCGCCCTGACTCGTCCACGATCGGGGGCGAGAGCAAAGGCTGCGGGTCCCCACGAAGTCGAAAGGGCGCGCGCGCGTGTGCACGCTGCGTGACGAATGGCATGGCCAGTGCCGCAAGAACGGCGCGTCGTCCAAAGAATCGCGTCATTACCTATCTCCTGCGAAAAGGGCCGAGGCCCGCAGGCATACTGCGGGCCTCGGCGGCTTTTAGGCCGATACTGCGAACTCCGTCATCATGCCCGTCGAAAGGTGGGGCATGTGGTGGCAGTGCAGCATCCACCGCGCAGCTTCGCCTGCATCCAGCGCGACCGTCACCATGCCCATCGGTGGCACATGCACGGTGTCGCGCACCGCACCTGCAAAGCGCGCACCACCCGTGCTGACCACTTGAAACGCATGACCGTGCAAGTGCATAGGATGCGCCATCATCGACATGTTGTGGAACGTGATCTCTACTCTGTCGCCGGATTTCGCGGTGACAGGGACATGGTTGCCCCAGGTCTGGCCGTTGATCGTCCAGACATAGGGCATCATCGACCCGCCCAGCATCAGCATAGGCTGCGAAGCCGGCGCGCGTTCGGGCAGGGGCGTGACAGCGCGCAAAGCAGCCTCTTGCGAAAGGTCAGCGCTGAATGCCGGATGTTCAGCGTCAGACAAGCCAACAACCTTCGTCACTGAAGCGCCCGGCGTCGCAAGAATTACACCCGTGCGCTCTTTTGCCCCTTCTCGCAGCGCGAGGATGGGGAAAGCTCCGCCCTCGGCTGGCACGTCCAGCTCGATGTCAAGACGTTGACCCATGGCCAGGCCGAAAAGGCTGCCGGTCATTGGCTGGACCGGCTCCCCATCCACAGCGACCAGCCGCCCCGGCAAGCTGCCAGTGTCGATCCAGAAGACCGTCGCTGCTGCCGCGTTGATCACCCGGACAAGGACCCGGCCGCCCTTGTCGACCTGCAAAACCTCTGGATCGTCAAGAGTGCGGTCGTTTGCGAGATAGGCATCAAAGTTATAGTCGTTCAAGTCCATGGCCATGCCATCCATGCCCGGCATCGACATCGCGTCGCCCTGCCCCATCGCACCCATGTCCATCGCGGCCATGCCATCCTGCCCCATCTGGCTGTGATCCATCCCGGCCATCGAAGTGCCGCCAGTGATCTCGGCCAGCACTTCGGCTGGTGGTCTGAAGGAGAAGTCATGCAGGAACAGCGTCACTTCCTGTCTGTCGGCCGACACATCTTCCGGCCGCCGAACCACGAGCGGTGCGGCAAGCAGCAGCATTTCATGCTCGGGGACATGAGCATGCATCCAGTGGGTGCCGGGACGTGCGGTAAAGTCATAGGCGCGGGACTCTCCGGGTTGCAGCATTGGCATCGGGAGGTCGGGCACCCCGTCCTGTACATTGGGCGGGATCTGACCGTGCCAGTGGATGATCGTCGGCGCGTCCAGCGTA
>NZ_JAXMJJ010000095.1:0-3220 GCF_034376685.1 Cypionkella sp. | reverse complement strand
ACGCTCACAGCTTTGAAACCGCTGTTGTCTTTGGCGCGATGTCAGGCGCAAGCGTCTTTCTGATGCGCCATCTTGCAGCCTGGTATGAGGCTGAGGGGTTAAACCCTGCCGTCGCGCGTTCCCTTGTGGCCGAAACCCTGCGCGGAAATGCCGAGGTGTTCTTGCAGTCAGACAAGTCACTCGATGCCATCTGCAACGGAGTCGGCACGCCTGGTGGCATCACCGAACAGATGGTTTCGCACTTAAGGCAAGACGGCGCACTTGAAAGTTGGCACCATGCCATGACCAGCATTCTGCACCGTATAGCCCCGGACCGAAAGCTCTGACCGTTTTATGACTGGGTCCGAACCGTCCCGGAGTCATGATTTGTAACGGCGAAGATCTGACAGAACCTGTTCCACCAAAACCGCACGGTCTCGTGGCTGATCTTGAGGCCGCGTTCATGCAAGAGATCCTCGACGTTCCGGAGCGACAGCGGAAACCGGATGTAGAGCATCACCGTTTGAGCGGCATCCTGTATGCTCGGGGATCGGCGCTGACCCACCATGGCCATCGCACCTGTTTCTTCCGCTACACCGCTACACACAGTAAGCGGTGCGCCAGCCCCGTGGTTTCGGCTTGATGTGACTTCGGGCATGCCGTCCTGCAACTGAGTTTGTGGGAGGCTTGCCATGGAGCACCAAAACGAGCACCGGATGGAGGTGCGTGGGTCGAATGGAGTGTCGCGGATCGAGGTCCTTGATGGCCCGACCGGCCGTCGGCGTTGGCCGGATGATCTCAAGGCGCGGATTGTGGCCGAGAGTTTTCAGCCCGGCGCGCGGGTCTGCGATGTTGCGGCGAAGTATGGGCTGATTGCCCGGCACCTTTCGGGATGGCGCGCTCAAGCGCGCAAAGGGGAGCTGGCGGTGCCGGTCGATATGTCTCCGGCATTCGTGCCGCTGGTGATCGAGCCATTGGCCGATGTCGTTGCGGCTGCGGCGTCGGTCGACACGGGCGTGATCAAGGTCGATATCTGTGGGGCCGTTTTGCATGTGGCGCCGGATTGCAGTCCGGAGCGCGCGGCGGCCTTGGTGGCGGCGCTGAGGAATGTGCTGTGATCTTTCCGGATCAGGCCGTCAGGATCGTGATCGCGACCAAGCCGGTAGACTTTCGCAAGGGGCATGACGGGCTGGCAGCCATGGCGCATGGCGAGTTGGGCTTTGCGCCGAAGGCCGGGGTGATGGTTGTGTTCAGGTCCAAACGTGGCGACCGGATCAAGGTTCTGTTCTGGGATGGCAGTGGCATCGTGCTGATCTACAAGCGCCTGGAACAGGGCGGCTTTGCCTGGCCAAAGGTGGGCGACGGGGTCATGCGACTGTCGCGGGTGCAGTTCGAGGCGTTGTTTGCAGGCCTTGACTGGCGGCGTATCCATGCGCCCAGGCCGACGCCGCCCACCGCGACAGAATGACTCGGATCGCCTTGTAAATATGGGCCTTTGCGGAGGTATGCGGTATAAACCGCTATGCCTGCGTCCGCCGATCTTCCCTTTGATATAGACTGCCTTCCGCCCGCCGTGCGTGAGGCGTTTGCAGCGATGCAAGCCAAGGTCGCCGGGCTGGAAGCCCATACCGAACGACAGGATTACCTGATCGCTGAGCTGCGCCATGCGCTTTATGGCAAGCGGTCCGAGCAACTGCCTCCCGATGAGCGTCAGCTGGCTTTCGAGGATCTGGAAACGGCCGTCGCGGAAGCCGAGGCCGCCCGGGATGCGCTGGCGGAGCGCAATGCCGATGGCAGGCCCAGACGTCCGGCAGCCAAACGCAACCTTGGCCATTTGCCAGATCACCTGCCGCGCATCGAGCAGGTGATTGAACCCGCGCAGAAGGTTTGTTCCTGTGGTTGCACCGATATGGTGAAGATTGGCGAAGACCGCGCGGAACGGCTCGACATCGTTCCCGCCCGCTTCCAAGTCATCGTCACCGTTCGCCCCCGCTACGCCTGTCGCCGTTGCGACGCGGGTGTTGTGCAGGCGGACACGCCCAATTGGCTGATAGAAGGCGGCCTGCCCACCGAAGGCACGCTCGCCCACGTCGCCGTTTCCAAATATGCCGACCACTTGCCGCTTTATCGCCAATGCCAGATCTATGGCCGGGGCGGCGTGGACCTGGATCGGTCAACCCTGGCAAACTGGTGTGGCGTAGCGGCTTATCATCTGGCTCCGGTCGTTGATCGGATGCTGGTCCACCTCAAACGATCCGGCCGCCTGTTCATGGACGAGACCCGGGCGCCGGTGCTCGACCCCAAGGCGGGCAAGACCAAAACCGGCTACCTCTGGGCGGTGACCCGCGATGATCGCGGGTGGGGCGGCGGCGATCCGCCCGCCGTCGTCTTCACCTATGCGCCCGGGCGTCATGGCCACCATGCGATGGACATTCTGACAGGCTTCGAGGGCATTCTGCAGGTCGATGGATATACCGGCTATGACGCCTTGGCCGAACCAAAGCGCGTGGGTGGCATGCCCCTGACGCTGGCCTACTGCTGGGCGCATTCGCGACGCAAGCTGCATGACATCTATCAAAAGGACGGCTCCGAGATCGCCGCTGAAGGCCTGCGCCGCATCGCCCAGATCTACAGGATCGAGGCAACCGTCCGGGGCCGTTCCCCCGAAGAACGCCTCGCTGCCCGTCAGCTGCAATCGGCCCCGTTGATCGCAGACTTCCGCCTCTGGCTGACCCATCAGCGCAGCCGGATATCCGCTAAATCCCGCTTGGGCGAGAAGCTCGGCTACATCCACCGCCACTGGGATGGCCTGCAAATCTTCTTGACCGATGGCCGCGTCGAGATGGACACCAACCCGGTCGAAAACACCATCAGGCCCATAACGCTCAATCGCAAAAACGCACTGTTCGCCGGTCATGACGAGGGCGGCCGAACCTGGGCGCGCATGGC
This sequence comes from Cypionkella sp., assembly GCF_034376685.1. Taxonomy (GTDB): domain Bacteria; phylum Pseudomonadota; class Alphaproteobacteria; order Rhodobacterales; family Rhodobacteraceae; genus Cypionkella. Next base: position 292 of record NZ_JAXMJJ010000095.1, on the reverse strand, counting down.
CTCGCTGATCGAAACCTGCAAGCTGAACGCCATCGATCCCTACGCCTACTTACGCGAAACACTGACCGCCATCGCCAACGGCCACCCCGCGTCGCGCATCGACGACCTCATGCCATGGGCCTTCCAAAAACCGTCAATCTAAAAGCCCGACGGGGTTCACGCACCGATTACGGAACAGCCGCGTTGCATCCCAACAAACGGGAATGGTTGCGATCTCTGAGTCCACATTGCCAGAGCGTCCTGCCACGCGCTGCACGCCTACGCGTTTGGCAGGCAACTGCTGACCTCTATC
>NZ_JAXMJJ010000094.1:0-152723 GCF_034376685.1 Cypionkella sp. | reverse complement strand
TGTCACCGACTTTGCAGCGATCAAACTGCTGAAAATCGCGGTCTCCTGATCCTGCGATGACTGCCCGGTCCTTTCGAGGGCCGGGTATTGGACGCGCGCCGCAAGGCCGCGCCGTCTAGCTGCTCCCCTCCGTTCGAGCGGTGCGGGGTGCGCGTCCTTAGCCGTTCGGGGCGTGGTTTGGGCAAGGAAGGGATTTGACGATGATGTTGACGGAAATCACCAGCGTGGCCGCAGGCGCTTTGCCGGTGCAGGCGCTGAAGGATCATCTGCGGTTGGGGTCTGGGTTCAGTGACGACGGGATGCAGGACGGGCTGATCGAGGGCTATCTGCGCGCGGCGATGGCGGTGATCGAAGGGCGGATCGGCAAGGTGCTGTTGGCCCGGCGGTTCAAGCTGAGCTTGCAGGATTGGCGGCAGAACGGCGAGCAGGCATTGCCGGTGGCTCCGGTGACGGCGCTGGTGTCGGTGACGCTGGTGGATGTGAATGCGGTCGAGTCCGTGGTCCAGGCGGATCGCTATCGGCTGATGCAGGACACGCATCGCCCGAAGCTGATCGCGGCAGGGATTTTGTTGCCTGTGGTGCCGACGGACGGCCGGGCAGAGGTGGTGTTTGACGCGGGCTTTGGGGTGGCTTGGGCCTCGGTTCCGGCGGATCTGGCGCAAGCGGTGCTGCTGCTGGCGTCGGAGTTTTACGAGAACCGGCATGATCTGGGCCAGCGCGTGGCGGGTCTGCCGCTGGCGGTGCAGGCGTTGATCGAACGCTGGCGCACGGTGCGCGTGCTGGGCGGAGGTGCGGCATGAGCGGTGTGCGGTTGACGCGCAAGCTGGTGCTGGAAGCGCCGCAGAATGTGGCCGATGGCGCGGGCGGGTTTACGGCGGCCTGGGTGGTTTTGGGCACGCTTTGGGGCGAGGTTTTGCCGGGATCTGGCCGAGAACTGGCGGGGATTGAGGTGGTGTTGGCTGCGGTGCCTTACAAAATCATCGTGCGGGGGGCTCCGGTTGGGGCGGCGCGGCGACCGAAACCGGAGCAACGGCTGCGCGATGGCAGCCGCGTGTTCACCCTTCTGGCGGTGACCGAGCATGATCAGGACGCGCGCTATCTGACCTGCTTTGCACGCGAGGAGGTTCCGGCATGAGTTATCAGGCAGCGGCAGCGCTTCAGGCGGCTGTATACGACCGGCTTTCGGGATTTCCGGCACTGGCGGGGGTCAGCATTGTTGATGCGGTGCCACCGGGGGCAGCGCTTGGCACCTTTGTGCTGATCGGGCCAGAGCAGGTGGTTGATCAATCGGACAAGTCTGGCGGCGGGGCGGAGCATCGCTTTGAGGTCGCGGTGATCAGTGATGCGGCCGGGTTTCTGGCGGCCAAGGATGTGGCGGGTGCGGTGTCGGCGGCGCTGGTCGATGCGGCTTTGGTGCTGACCACGGGCCGTTTGGTCTCGATCAGCTTTCTGCGGGCCACAGCGCGGCGGTTGGATGAGGGCGCATCGCGGCGGATTGATATGACCTTTCGGGCGCGGATCGAGCTTTGAAATAATGGCCCTGCGGGGCAGCTTTAGGAGATGGCTATGGCAGTGCAGAACGGCAAAGACTTGCTGATCAAGGTCGATATGGTGGGCGATGGCAGCTTTGTGACGGTGGCGGGGCTGCGGGCGACGCGGATCAGTTTCAACGCCGAAACCGTCGATGTGACGTCGCTGGAAAGCGCGGGAGGTTGGCGTGAATTGCTGGCGGGGGCTGGGGTGAAGACGGCCTCTATTTCCGGCTCGGGGGTGTTTCGCGATGACAGCACCGATGCGCGGGCGCGGCAAATTTTCTTCGATGCCGAGATGCCGCTGTTTCAGGTGGTGATCCCCAGCTTTGGTGTGGTGGAAGGGGCGTTCCAGATCACCGCGATCGAGTATGCCGGCAGCCATAACGGTGAGGCGACGTATGAGATGACCCTTGCCTCGGCAGGCGCTTTGATCTTCACGGCTCTCTGATGGCGAATGCTTATGCCGGGGAAGTGGCGATCTGGCTGGATGGCGTTGCCCATGTTGCCAAGCTGACGCTGGGGGCTTTGGCTGAGCTGGAGGCCGCAACGGAAGCCGGATCACTGGTTGAGATGGTCGAGCGCTTCGAATCCGGCAAGGTCTCGACCCGCGATGTGCTGGCGTTGATCGTGGCAGGGCTGCGCGGTGGCGGCTGGCAAGGCTCGGCGGAACACCTGCGCACGGTCGAGATCGGGGGTGGCCCGATCGAAGCGGCGCGGGCGGCGGCGGAGTTGCTGGCGCGCGCCTTCGCGCTGCCGGGCGAAGGATGACCCGGATCGACTGGCCGGGCCTGATGCGGGCCGGAATGGGAGAGTTGCGTCTGACACCACAGGTGTTCTGGGGGCTCTCGCCCATCGAACTGAGGATCATGCTGGGGGCCGAGGCAATGACGCCCCCTCTGACGCGGGCGCGGCTGGAAGAGCTGGCGGCAGCGTATCCGGATTTGCGAAATGGGGTGAGCGATGGCGACGGTGCAGGACTTGGCTGATCAGATTGCGGCGCTTGAAAGCACGCTTGGCGGCACAACGGGCATGGTTGGTGCCTTTGAAGGCGAGCTTTCGCGGATGCGCGACAGTTTGGTGTTCACCGGGCGTGAGGTGAATGTGCTGTCCAATGGCATTGGCGGCGGCTTGCGCAGGGCCTTTGACGGGTTGGTGTTTGACGGCGCCAAGCTGTCGGATGCGCTGAATATGATCGCGAAGTCGATGATCAACACCGTCTATGGCATTGCCATGAAGCCCGTGCAGAACGCGTTGGGCGGTGCGATTGCCTCGGGGTTGAGCGGTCTGATGGGTGGTTTGATGCCGTTCGAAAAGGGCGGCAGCTTCAGCCAAGGCCGGGTGATGCCGTTTGCAAAAGGCGGCGTGGTTGCGTCAGCGACTTCTTTTGCGATGCGGGACGGGCGCGGCCTGATGGGCGAGGCGGGACCGGAAGCCATCATGCCTTTGGCGCGCGGGGCCGATGGTCGGCTGGGGGTGCAGGCTTCGGGTGGTGGGCGCGGCGTGACGGTGGTGATGAATATCACGACGCCGGACGTGCAAGGCTTTCAACGCAGTCAAAGCCAGATTGCAGCCCAGGCGCAGCGGATGTTGTCACGCGGCCAGAGAAATCGGTGAGGGAAAACATGGCGTTTCATGAAATCAGGTTTCCGGCAAGTGTCAGCTTCGGTTCCCAAGGGGGGCCAGAGCGTTTGACCGAGATCGTCACCCTCGCCAATGGCTTTGAAGAGCGCAACACGCCGTGGGAGCATTCTCGCCGCCGCTATGATGCGGGGTTTGGTCTACGCAGCCTTGAGGATGTCGATGCGCTGCTGGCGTTTTTTGAGGCACGGCGGGCGCGGTTGCATGCGTTTCGCTGGAAAGATTGGTCGGATTACAAATCCTGCGGGGCCAATCAAGGCATTGCTGCGACGGACCAGTTGATCGGCACAGGCGACGGTTTGACGCTGCTGTTTCAGTTGAAAAAAACCTATCTTTCCGGCACTGCAAGCTATGTCCGCCCGATTGCCAAGCCGGTGGCGGGCACGGTGATCGTGGCGATTGCCAATGATCCGAAAGTGGAAGGCGTCGAGTTCAGTGTTGATGCGGCCAATGGCATCGTCAGTTTTGCCAACCCGCCCGATATTGGCGCCTTGATCACGGCGGGGTATGAATTCGATGTCCCGGTGCGCTTTGATGCGGATGTGATCAAGACCTCGGTGGCCTCGTTCCGTGCGGGCGATGTGCCCAACGTGCCGATTGTCGAGGTGCGGGTATGAGCGCGCGGCAGGACTTGCTGGATCATCTGGGGCAGGGCGTGACAACGGTATGTCGCGCTTGGCTGGTTTCGCGCAAGGACGGAGTGCAATTTGGCTTCACCGACCATGACCGCGATCTGAGTTTTGAGGGCCATGTTTTCAAAGCCAGTTCGGGAATGACGGCGCGGACTTTGCAGCAGACCACGGGTATGGCCGTGGACAACTCGGAAACCGTTGGGGCGTTATCGGATGCGGCGGTAGAAGAGGTCGATCTGATCGCGGGCCGCTTTGACGGTGCTGAAGTGCGGGCCTGGTTGGTGAATTGGGCCGACGCAACCCAGCGCATCGAACAGTTCCGTGGCAATCTGGGCGAGATCAGCCGCGCGGGCGGTGCGTTCAAAGCCGAATTGCGCGGTCTGACCGACAAGCTGAACCAAGCGCAGGGCCGGATTTTTCAGCGCAACTGCACGGCTGTGCTGGGGGATGCGCGCTGCACGGTCGATCTCGCTGCGGCGGGAAATTTTGCGGACACCAGCATTTCTGGCTTTGATGATCTGCATCGCTGCATCTTCGACGGCCTGACGGGTTTTTCGGATCGCTGGTTTGAGCGAGGGCGGTTTGTGGTGACCTCGGGGGATGCCGCGGGCCTAGTCGGGGTGATCAAGTTTGATCGTCTGCAGAACGGGCAGCGCGTGGTTGATCTTTGGCATGAGCTGAGCGCGCAGATCGCAATTGGCGATCAGGTGCGGCTTGAGGTGGGCTGCGATCGCACCTCAAGCACTTGCCGTGCGAAATTTGCCAACTTCGCCAATTTTCGTGGGTTCCCGCATATTCCGGGCGACGATTGGCTGGCGTCTTACCCGGTCAGTTCGCGGGCCAACGACGGCGGGAGCCTTGGGCGATGATCCCCGCGCAGATCGTCGGGGTGGCGCAGAGTTGGATCGGCACCCCCTATCTGCATCAGGCCAGCGTCAGGGGTGCGGGGGCGGATTGTCTGGGTTTGATCCGCGGCGTCTGGCGTGAGGCGATCTGCGCAGAACCCGAGAGCATCCCTGCCTATTCGCAGGATTGGTCGGAACCCTCAGGCCACGAAGATCTGTGGGCCGCCGCACGCCGATGGCTGAACGAGAAAGACCCTGCCGACGAAGCGCCGGGTGATGTTTTGCTGTTTCGGATGCGATCAGGGGCTGTGGCTAAGCATCTTGGCATCGCGGCCCGGATCGGTGCAGCGGCAAGCTTTATCCATGCCTATACCGGCCACGGCGTTGTGGAAACAGCGCTGAGCGATCCGTGGCGGCGCAAGATCGCCGCGCGATTTGAATTCCCTGCAGGAGCCTGAACATGGCCACGATCCTCTTATCCGCTGTTGGTGCCTCACTCGGGGCTGGTTTTGGTGGCACGGTTCTGGGCCTGTCGGGCGTGGTGATAGGGCGTGCCATTGGCGCCACACTGGGGCGGGTGATCGACCAGAAACTGTTGGGTGCGGGTTCGGAGGCCGTCGAAGTTGGTCGGGTTGATCGCTTCCGTGTGATGGGGGCCAGTGAAGGCGGGGCAATTCCACGGATTTGGGGCAGGGTGCGGGTTCCGGGCCAGGTGATCTGGGCCAGCCGATTTCAGGAAAACGTCGCGCATTCTGGCGGCGGCAAGGGCACGCCCAAGCCTTCCAGCAAAAGCTACAGCTATTCGGTCAGTCTGGCGATTGCGCTGTGCGAGGGCGAAATCACCCGAGTTGGCCGGATCTGGGCCGATGGCAATGAGATCGAGCCCGAAAGCCTGAACTTGCGGCTCTACAAAGGTGATGAGGCGCAACTGCCTGATCCGAAGATCGAAGCGGTTGAAGGCAGCGGCAATGCCCCCAGCTATCGTGGCATTGCCTATGTCGTGATCGAGAACCTCGATCTGGCGCGGTTTGGCAACCGTGTCCCACAATTCTCGTTCGAGGTTGTACGGTCAGCGCAGGGGGCAGCCGCAAAGGCCTTTCCCGGACTGTCAAAGATCATTCCCGGCGTGTGCCTGATCCCCGGCACCGGCGAATATGCGTTGGCCACCACGCCGGTGCACTATTCTCACGGTCGGGGTAGCAACCGCTCTGCCAACGTCAATTCGGCGACCGGCAAGACCGATTTTTCCTCTTCGCTGGAACAGCTGTCCGAAGAACTTCCCAACGCGAGCGGCGTGTCTTTGGTGGTCTCGTGGTTTGGCAATGATCTGCGCTGTGCCTCCTGCCTTGTTCAGCCCAAAGTCGAACAGAAACAGCATGACGGCCAGCCGATGCCTTGGCACGTCTCTGGTCTGACACGCTCTGCGGCGCAAGAGTTACCGAAACTGGCGGGTGCCACGGTCTATGGCGGCACGCCTGCCGATCAATCGGTGGTCGAGGCGATCAAGGCTCTGAATGCGGCGGGCAGGTCGATTACGTTCTATCCGTTCATCCTGATGGATCAGCTACCGCTCAACAGCCTGCCTGATCCGTGGAGCGATGCCGCCTCGCAGCCCGTCTTGCCTTGGCGCGGGCGGATCACACTGAACAATGCGCCGGGGCAGCTTGGCAGCGCCGACCGCACCGCCGCCGCCAGCGCCGAGGTCGCGGCGTTCTTTGGCACAGTTGCACCGTCGCATTTCACCATCGCTGGCGAGGCGGTGAACTATTCCGGCCCGAGCGAGTGGAGCTATCGCCGCTTCATCCTGCACTACGCGCATCTCTGCAAAGCCGCCGGCGGCGTCGCCGCCTTCTGTGTCGGGACCGAGTTGCGCAGCCTTACCCAAATTCGCGCCGCCGCTGACAGTTTTCCCACCGTCACCGCGTTGCGCCAACTGGCTGCCGAGGTGAAAGCCATCCTCGGCCCCGACGCAAAAATCACCTACGCCGCCGATTGGTCCGAGTATTTCGGCTACCACAGCGCGGATAATGTGTATTTTCACCTCGACCCACTTTGGTCAGACTCCGCCATCGATTTCATCGGCATCGACAACTACATGCCGCTTTCCGATTGGCGCGATGGTGAGGCGCATCAGGACGCGCCTTGGGGCGATATCCACAATCCGGCCTATCTGCGTAGCAATGTCGCGGGCGGTGAGGGCTATGATTGGTATTATGCCTCGCCCATCGATGAGGCCGCCCAAATCCGCACCCCGATCACCGACGGCGCTTATGATGAGCCTTGGGTCTACCGCTACAAGGATCTGCGCGGTTGGTGGTCCAGCTCGCATCACGAACGCATCTCGGGCACGCGGGTAGAAACTCCGACGGCTTGGGTTGCGGGCTCCAAACCGATCCGATTCACCGAATACGGCTGCGCGGCGGTGGACAAGGGCACCAACCAGCCGAATGTCTTTCTTGACCCGAAATCCTCGGAATCTGCGTTGCCGAAACACTCAAACGGCTTGCGGGATGATCTTCTGCAACTGTCTTACTATCAGGCGATGCATGGCTACTGGACCGATCCGCAAACTAACCCCGACGCCTTCCTCTACGCGGGTCGGATGGTCGACTTCGACAATTCTCTGGCCTGGGCCTGGGACGCACGGCCGTTCCCGACGTTCCCCGGCAATGCCGCCCTGTGGTCGGATGCCACAAACTATGACAAGGGGCATTGGTTGAATGGCCGCGCGTCCAACGAGCCTCTGGCCGCTGTGATCGCTGACATTTGTGAGCAGACGGGCATGCAGAGTGTTGATCTGAAAGACGCCCGTGGCATCGTGCGTGGCTACAGCATTTCGGATGTGGCTTCGGCCCGCGCCGCCCTGCAACCGTTGCTGCTGGCGTTTCCCACCGATGTGGTTGAACGGGAAGGCAGTTTGCGCTTTCAGTCCCGCACCGCCCTGAACGCGCATACCATTGCCACCGATGCCTTCGCGGTTTCCAGCGAAATTGACGGCAGCATCGAGCGCAGCCGCAGCGCAGACATCGAAACCCCAGAGCATATTCGCCTGACCTTCAACGAGGCTGAAACCGATTTCGCCATCTCTACGGTTTCCGCGACTTTTCCGGATCGCGCTGGCGATGTGGTGCAACAATCCGAATTGCCGCTGACATTAACCGCCGCAGAAGCCACCGCGATTGCCGAACGCTGGATGGCTGAAACACGGGTTTCACGCGATAGCGCACGCTTTGCTTTGCCGAAATCGCAGCTTGCGCTCGGTGTCGGCGACACAATCAATATCGCAGGCGAGCTTTATCGCATTGATCGCGCCGAACTGTCCGAGTTGCAAACCATTGATGCGGTTCGCGTCGATCCGAATGTCTACCAGCCCGCCGAAACCAGTGTGCCCACGCGCGGTTGGGTGCCTTTTCTCGCCACGGTTCCGGTCTATCCGCTGTTTCTGGACCTGCCGCTGCTGAAAGGCACCGAGATCGAATATGCGCCGCATGTCTGCGTTGCAGCCGCGCCGTGGCCCGGCGATGTGGCGGTGTGGAGCTCGATTTCAGATGACAGCTATAGCCTCAACACCACCTTGACCCAATCTGCGATCATCGGGGTGACGGAAACTGCGCTGAATGCGGCCAAGACAGGGCTGTGGGATCGAGGCCCCAGCTTGCGCGTCCGCATTGAACACGGTGCGCTGTCCTCGGTCAGCAATCTCTCTGTGCTCTCGGGGGCCAATGTGGCAGCCATAGGGGATGGCAGTCCGGAAAACTGGGAGGTTTTCCAGTTTGCCAATGCCGTGCTTGTCGCGCCCAATACCTATGACATCTCGCTGCGCCTGCGCGGACAGGCTGGCAGCGATGGTATGATGCCACCGACTTGGCACGAGGGCAGCACTTTCGTGCTGCTCAACGAAGCGGTGCAGCAGATCAGCCTGCCATTGTCTGCCCGTGGCCTGCCGCGGTTCTATCGCTTTGGTCCTGCTGACAGGGGCTACGAGAACAACGCGAGCGTTTTGCGAACCGAAAGCTTTAACGGCACGGGGTTGCGGCCCTATCCGGTCTCGCATCTGCAAGCGGTTCGGCAAACCAGCGGCACCCTTGATCTGCAATGGTTGCGACGCACCCGCATCGACGGCGATAGCTGGCAGTCGCTGGAGGTGCCCTTGGGGGAAGATACCGAGCTATACACGCTCAGAATAAGCCAAGGCGCGACGCTCTTGCGGGAAGCCACCACCACCGCACCGGGCTTCAGCTACACCTCCACGATGCAAACAGCCGATGGGGCCAGCGGAACTGTCACGATTGCTGTCGCCCAAGTCTCGCAACGCTATGGCAACGGACCGTTCGTCACCACGCAAACCACGCTCTGAGCATGCGGCGCTGCCTTCCCGGTGATCTTATCGAGGCTGCGGCATTGCTTGCAGGCTCGCCACCCGTGAAGCAATTCGCCTTGATTAACCGATTGCTGGATCAGGCCGATGCAGCACACCGCTACGCCAAACGCTTTGGCAGGGCCCATCCGCTCTGGGGCAACGGCAGCCTGATGGCACGCGCCCGCGCCGAAGCCGGGCCTCGCCAACTCGGCCTGCAGTCCGCGCATTTCCTATCCGCGCTTGCCCTCGTCGCCAGCCAGCTTGCCGTCCGCAAGCATCGCGCCCAGACGAAATAGCAAAATCCCCCTTGGCACTTTTGCAAACGAACGCCATATGCTAATCTCTCTGCCAGCAGGAGATACATCATGGCCGAAACCAGCGCTAAGATCAGCCCTCTGGATCCCGTTTGGCGCCGCGTGCGCGAAGAGGCTTTCGATATGGTCCGGGCCGAGCCGCTGCTTGGTGGCCTGATCCACTCCAGCCTGCTCCACCATCCCAGCCTGGAACGCGCGCTTGCCTACCGCTTTTCGCTGAAGCTGGCGTCCGGTGAGATGTCCGAGCAAATCCTGCGCGAAATCGCCGATGAGGCCTATGCCTCCGACCCCGAACTCGGCCAATCCGCCCGCGCCGATGTGACGGCGGTGTTTGATCGTGACCCGGCCTGCCTGCGTTTCATCCAGCCGATCCTGTTCTTCAAGGGCTATCAGGCGATCCAGGCCTATCGCATCGGCCATTGGCTTTGGCAGAATGGCCGCAAGGACATGGCCTATTTCGTGCAGATGCGCGTCTCGGAAGTCTTTGGCGTTGATATTCATCCCGCCGCCCGTGTCGGCAAGGGCATCATGATCGACCACGCCCATTCCATCGTGATCGGCGAAACCGCCGTGGTTGGCGATAACGTCTCAATGCTGCATTCCGTCACCTTGGGCGGCACCGGCAAGGAAGACGGCGACCGTCATCCGAAGATCGGCGACGGCGTGATGATCGGGGCAGGGGCTAAAGTGCTGGGCAATATCCACGTCGGTCACTGCTCGCGCATCGCCGCCGGTTCGGTCGTTCTGCACGACGTGCCGCATAACACCACTGTCGCAGGCGTGCCCGCTCGGGTGATCGGCGAAGCAGGTTGCTCACAGCCCTCGGTCACAATGGATCAGCTGATCAACGACGAAATCTAAGCCGTTCAGTCCAAACAAAAAGGCCCCCGAGATCGCTCTCGGGGGCCTTTTTTGCATTCCAGTCCTTACGCCAGCATTGCCAGCGGATTTTCCAGATTGTCCTTGATCGCGTTCACCAACAACGCGCCCAAAGCGCCGTCGATCACCCGGTGATCCACCGACAATGTCACCGACATCACCGTGCCAACCACCACTGCGCCATCCTTGATGATCGCCTTGGCCACACCCGCGCCCACTGCCAGAATTGCAGCATGCGGCGGGTTGATGATCGCATCGAAGTTATCAATGCCGAACATCCCGAGGTTCGAGATCGCAAAGCTGCCGCCCTGATATTCATGCGGGGCCAGTTTCCGATCCCGCGCGCGCTTCGCCAGATCCTTCATCTCTGCCGACAAGGCCGACAAAGACTTGGCTTCCGCATCTTTCAGCACCGGCGTAAACAGCCCGCCCTCAATCGCCACGGCCACGGCTACATCCGACTTCTTGAACTGCAACACACGATCCCCAGCCCAAACCGCATTCGCCGCTGGCACCTGCTGCAAGGCCAAAGCGCAAGCCTTGATCACGAAGTCATTTACCGACAGCTTCACACCCCGGCCTTCCAGCTTGGCATTCAGCTCGGCCCGGAACGCCATCAGCGCATCTAGCTCGATATCGCGGCGCAGATAGAAATGCGGCACGGTCTGCTTGGCCTCGGTCAGACGCGCCGCAATCGTCTTGCGCATCCCATCCAGCTTCACTTCAGTAAACGGCCGATCCGCGTAGGTTTTCAGCACGGTTTCGGTCGAAGGCCCAGCAGCCATCGCCGGGGCTGAGGCCACCTTCGCCTCGGCCACAGGTGCCGCCGCAGCGACCGGAGCAGCAACAGCCGCCTTCGCCCCTTCAACATCCGCCCGCACAATCCGGCCATGCGGACCCGAGCCTTGAACCGAAGCCAGATCGAGACCCTTCTCCGCCGCAATCCGCCGCGCCAACGGCGATGCAAACACCCGCGCGCCGGCAGCTTTCGGAGCTGCGGCAGCAGGAGCAGCTGGCGCTGCCGCCGCAGCAGCAGGTGCAGGTGCAGCAACCGCTACAGGTGCCGCCGCTTTAGCCGGGGCAGGTGCCGCATCAGCGCTTTCGCCATCCTCCAGCAGCACCGCAATCGCCGTGTTCACCTTGACCCCAGAGGTACCCTCGGCCACCAGAATCCGGCCAATCACGCCTTCATCCACTGCCTCAAACTCCATCGTCGCCTTGTCCGTCTCGATCTCGGCAAGGATCTGGCCTGATTTGACCACATCGCCTTCCTTGACCAGCCACTTGGCAAGGGTGCCTTCCTCCATCGTCGGAGAAAGTGCGGGCATCAGAATTTCAATCGCCATCATCCCCTCCTTAGCGGTAGCAAACGGATTTAACGGCAGCGACCACATCGGCGGTCGTCACCAGCGCCAGCTTTTCAAGGTTGGCCGCATAGGGCATCGGCACGTCTTTGCCGGTGCACGTCACCACTGGCGCGTCCAGATAATCAAACGCCCGCTGCATGATCGTGCTGGCCAGATGGTCGCCAATCGAGCCGACCGGGAAGCCCTCTTCCACCGTCACGCAGCGATTGGTTTTCTGCACCGAGGCCAGCACCGTATCGTAATCAATCGGGCGCAACGTGCGCAGATCAATCACCTCTGCCGAAATACCGTCTTTCGCAAGCAAATCAGCGGCTTCCAGCGCATACTTCATGCCAATGCTGAACGACACGATGGTCACATCGGTGCCTTCACGCCAGATCCGCGCCTTGCCGAACGGAATGGTGAAATCGGGAAGATCCGGCACTTCAAACGATTGCCCATAGAGGATCTCGTTCTCAAGGAAGACAACTGGGTTCGGATCGCGAATGGCCTGTTTCAGCAAGCCCTTCGCATCCGCCGCCGAATAGGGCATCACCACTTTCAGCCCCGGAATCGCCGCATACCATGCCGCGAAATCCTGAGAATGCTGCGCGCCAACCCGCGCCGCAGCACCATTGGCCCCACGGAACACAATCGGGCAGCCAAGCTGGCCGCCGGACATGTAATTGGTCTTCGCTGCCGAATTTAGAATGTGGTCAATGGCTTGCAGCGCGAAGTTAAACGTCATGAACTCGACAATCGGGTTCAGACCGCCCCAGGCAGCCCCCACCGCGATGCCGGTAAAGCCCATCTCGGTGATCGGCGTGTCGACCACGCGCTTCGGGCCAAACTCGTCCAGCAGACCTTGGGAGATCTTGTAAGCGCCCTGATACTCGCCGACTTCCTCGCCCATCAGCATCACGTTCGGATTGCCGCGCATCTCTTCGGCCATCGCTTCGCGCAATGCCTCGCGCACCGTCATCGTCTTCATCGGTGTGCCGTCCGGCCAATCCGCCGAAGCTTTTGACACCACCGCCACCGGGGCAGCAACCGCCGCCGCCGGGGCCACTGCCGCAACCGCTGCGACCGGGGCCGCAGGTGCAGCCACCGGGGCAGGCGCGGCATCCGCCGACTCGCCAGCCTCGACCAATACCATGATCGCCGTGTTCACCTTGACGCCCGAGGTGCCCTCAGCCACCAGAATCCGGCCAACAATGCCTTCATCCACCGCCTCAAACTCCATCGTCGCCTTGTCGGTTTCAATTTCAGCGATGATCTGGCCGGATTTGACCACATCGCCTTCCTTGACCATCCACTTCGCCAAAGTGCCTTCTTCCATCGTCGGAGAAAGCGCCGGCATCAATACTTCAACTGCCATGATTTCCCCCCTCAGGCGTAGATATCAGTCCAAAGCTCGCTCAGTGCGGGCTCCGGGCTTGCCTTGGCGAATTCAGCCGAGGCGTTCACAACTTCCTTGATCTCTTTGTCGATGGCTTTCAGGTCCTCGTCCGAGGACAGCCCAGCATTCAACAGCAGATCGCGCACATGTTCGATGGCATCCTTCTCGGATTTCATCTTCTCAACCTCTTCGCGGGTGCGATATTTCGCCGGGTCCGACATCGAATGGCCGCGATAGCGGTAGGTCATCATCTCAAGGATATACGGCCCTTTGCCCGCCCGGCAATGCGCCACGGCCTTGGCCCCCGCTGCCTGCACCGCCAGCACATCCATGCCGTCAACCTGCTCGCCCGGAATGCCGTAAGCCAGACCGCGCCCGAACAGGGTCTCGGATTTGGTCGAGCGCGCCTGCGACGTGCCCATCGCGTAGTGGTTGTTCTCAATGACAAAAATCACCGGCAGCGCCCAAAGCTCCGCCATGTTATAGGTCTCATAGACTTGGCCCTGGTTCGCCGCACCGTCGCCAAAATAGGTGAAGGTCACATTGTCATTGCCCTTGTACTTATCCGCGAAGGCCAAGCCCGCGCCCAAAGGCACCTGCGCGCCGACAATACCATGCCCGCCGTAGAAATGCTTTTCCCGGCTGAACATATGCATCGAGCCGCCTTTGCCGCGCGAATAGCCACCCTCGCGGCCCGTCAACTCGGCCATCACGCCATTGGCATCCATGCCGCAGGCCAGCATATGGCCGTGGTCGCGATAGCTGGTGATCCGCTTGTCGCCTTCCTTGGTGCAGGCCTCAAGGCCGACAACCACCGCTTCTTGCCCGATATAGAGGTGACAGAACCCCCCGATCAGACCCATGCCATACAGCTGACCGGCCTTTTCCTCGAATCGGCGGATCAGCAGCATCTCGCGGTAGAACTTTAGCAGTTCATCCTTCGAGACGTTTGATTTCTCTGGGGCTTTTTTCGCAGCCAAGTCGGCATCCTCCCGTCACGCTGTTAAGATAGTTTAGTGTTAAACCATCTATACCGCATCGGAGAAATAACGCAAAACAGAAAATGTAGCGGGTTTTGTGGGGCAGGGCAGCCATGCAAAACTCAACCGAGCAAACTCGCTTGAATTTGCTCTTTTGAAAATACTCCCGCCGGAGGCATGCAACGCCCCAACCAACTCAGCTTATCAGAAAATCCGAAATGTAGGGTGGGTGATTTCACGCACCATGCGCTAGCGGATCACGACCTCATCTGACCGCAGATAGCCCAGCACATCGCGCAACTGTTCATCCAGCAGGTCAATGTCGAGATAATCATCCGACAGCCGCCGGGTCAAATTCTGCGTCCGCGCCAGTTCGGCCCGCAACTGATCCCGCTCAATGCGCAGATCCGCCGCCTCGGCATTGATCTGCACCCGGCGGAACACACCGTAATCGCCCTGAATGGCGGCGAAGGCGAAATAACTGCCCAAAGTGAACGTGGCCATGAAAAACAACATGCCACCAAGAGCGGGGCGGGATTGAGTCTGGATCATCTGCATAGCCTCAGCGTCCACCCCTCTGATCGGGGGCAGTTCGTGGATCAAGACTGCCACATTACAGCCTGCAAGGAAATCCCTGATCTGAAAAAACCGCGCGACGATTGCCACGCAGCTTCAAATGCTTGCACACATCAGCTTACTCTTGCACCACCACGGCGCTGCCCATCTGCACATCGGTTTCAAAGCGCAGGTCAATGTCCTGACAGCTCTTGAACAGCCAGTCCTGCGGACAAAGCCGCGCCGTCAGCCGTCCGGTGACATGGCGCAGATAAGAGTTGTCTTGCTTTGGCCCGATGCTCTCAATCACCATCTCGGCCTGCTGACCTTGCGATGACAGCCGTGGCCCTTCAATATCATCGTCCCGCAGCACTTCGACCACAGGCGCCTCAGCCGCACCGCTGCGAAACGCTGGCCCGAAATCACCCTTTGCCCACAGCCGAAACCGCATGTCATTCGGTTGCCCCGGCGCGTAACCCATCAGCTTCAACTGAACCGCCTTGGTCTCATAATCGCTATCAACCCAAGCCGAGGCATCAAACGCCCCGATCGAGAAATCGAAAAACTCCCAAGCCGCGGGCTTGCCGCCCAGTTGCCCCGCAGCACCGCCCAGTTTCGGCGGATAGCCCGCTGGCAGGGCCTCGGTGTCTTGTGCCGCAGCGGCCCCCGCCACCCACAGCAGAACTGCAAGGGCAGGGGCCAAGCGCATCAGGCTTTGCCTTTGTAGATATCGACCAGTTTCGACAGCATCGCCAAAGCATCCTCGCGTTTGCGCTGGAAGCTGTTGCGCCCGATGATCGAGCCGTTGCCGCCACCATCGCGAATGGCACGCGCGTCATCATAGACCGCATCCGCGCCCTTGGCAGCCCCACCCGAGAACACCACAATCCGACGACCCGCAAAGCTTGCATCCATGCAATGCTTCACCCGTGCCGCTTGGGTCGCGATGTCGATCTGCTCTTTCTCATAGACCTTCTTCGCCTCAGCCAGCATCAGATGATCGGTCGACAGCTTGATCTTGATGATATGCGCGCCCAGAAGTGCCGCGATCTGTGCCGCATAGGCCGCCACGTCAATCGCGGTTTCGCCATCTTTGGAGATCGCCTCCCCACGCGGATAAGACCAGATCACCGTCGCCACGCCCTTGGCCGCAGCCTCTTTGCGCATCTCGACAATTTCTTCATACATCTCCAGCTGCATGTCCGAGCCGGGATAGATCGTAAAGCCAATCGCCGCACAGCCCAGACGCAAAGCATCATCGACCGATGCTGTCACCGCCTGATTCTTGCCTGCCGTGTCCGACATCAGGCTGTTGGCCGAGTTCACTTTCAAGATCGTCGGGATCTGGCCTGCAAAGGTATCCGCACCTGCTTCCAGCATCCCCAAAGGCGAAGCAAACGCGTTCAGCCCGGCATCAATCGCCAGTTGGTAGTGGTAATGCGGGTCATAGCCCGCCGGATTGACCGCGAAATTCCGCGCCGGTCCATGCTCAAAGCCCTGATCCACCGGCAGAATGATCATCTTGCCGGTGCCGCCAAGTTTCCCCTCCATCAGCATCCGGCACAGATTGGCCTTCACGCCGGGGGTTTCGCCTTCGTAATTGGCAAGGATCTTCTGAACAGCTTTGGTCGCGCGCATCTTATGCTCCATCCGGGAAAGGTCAGTTTGGTGGTAGAAAGGTTCAAAGCGTGGCGCAATATTGGTTGCGCTAACAACGCTTTACCAGCGTCTTTTAAGAGCAATCCCGCTGAAAAATGCCATCAGACGGCGCGGCGCAAGCCGGGGCAGGAAGGCGAGCAGCTTGTTAAGGCCGCCCACCACCTTCACCCGTCGCCCCTGCGCCGCGGCTTGCCACCCCGCCTGCGCCACGCTCTGCGCCGAAGGCAGCGGCAACCGCGTAGCCAAAGTCGCTTTCTCGGCCTGATCGCTTGCGAAAAACTGTGTCGCGGTCGGCCCCGGACATACCGCCGTCACCGTCACGCCCGAGCCGCGCAATTCCTCTGCTACGGCTTCCGACAGGCTGAGCAGATAGGCCTTGGTCGCATGATAAACCGCCATATGCGGGCCGGGCAGAAAGCCCGCCACCGAGGCGACATTCAAGATCCGACCCGCCCCTTGGGCTTTCATATGCGCCGCCGCCCGCTTCAGCAGAATCGTCGCCGCAATCACATTCACCGCGATGCTGTCGGCTTCGCGCGCCCAGCCCTCAGCATCGGTCAGATCGCCATTGCGTCCAAGCCCCGCATTATTGACCAACACACCAATCTGCCGCCCGGCACTCGCCTGATCCCACACCCGTTCCACCGCCACCGGATCGGTCAGATCAGCCGGGATCACCTCGACAGCCACATTATAAGCCCGCCGCAAGCTGGCCGCATGGGTCTGAAGCTTGTCGACCGAACGCGCGGTCAGGATGACATCAAAGCCGTCCTTGGCCGCCAAAGTGGCAAACTCCCGCCCCAGCCCCTCGGAAGCCCCGGTCACCAAAGCCCAGATCGCCATACGTCACTCCCCTGCTGCCGCCCGATCATGCAAAGCGGTCCCGTCCAACGCCAGCAAAATGCGCGCAGCACCGGCGCTTTCGCGGTATGGCGGCCCAGCGACAACCACCCCCCTCGGGTGCAGCCTCTGCCATGTTAAAAGGGCAGGCGGCCCGAACGCGCAAAGCGCAAACTGCGCTGAATATGCAAACGCGCCGGGGGCGAAGCCGCCATCCCAGCGCGTTATAGGGTTAATAGACCCTTACCGCGACCCTGTAACCCTTTGATTTATTGTAAATCAAGGCCTTGTCCACGCGTGGACACCTCACCCCAAGGCCGCAACCCCCGGCAAAGTCTTCCCCTCCATCCACTCCAGGAAAGCTCCGCCAGCGGTGGAAATAAAGGTGAAATCCTGCGCAGCCCCGGCCTGATTCAAAGCCGCCACCGTATCGCCGCCCCCGGCGACCGAAACCAATTTCCCCGCCTTGGTCAGCCTTGCCGCAGCCCGCGCCGCCGCATTCGTGGCCGCATTGAACGGCTCAATCTCAAACGCCCCCAGCGGCCCGTTCCAGATCAGGGTCTTGCAGCCCTCAAACACCTTCGTCAGCGCCGCCACCGTCTTCGGCCCCGCATCCAGGATCATCGCATCGCTCGGGCAGTCCTTGACCGGGACCGTCTCATTCGCCGCCCCTGCCTTGAACTCGCGCGCCACCACCACATCGACGGGCAAATGAATCACGCAGCCCGAAGCCTTGGCCTTCTCTATGATCTCCAGCGCCGTCGCGGCCATGTCCCGCTCGGCCAGAGACTTGCCAACCTCAACCCCTTGGGCGACCAAAAACGTGTTCGCCATCCCGCCGCCGATCACCAGATGATCGACCTTGCCGACCAGATTGCCCAGCAGTTCCAGCTTGGTCGAGACCTTCGCCCCGCCAACAACAGCCACCACCGGCCGCACCGGATCACCCAACGCCGCCTCCAGCGCCTTCAACTCCGCCTCCATCAACCGCCCCGCCGCCGAGGGCAACAGATGCGCCAGTCCCGCAGTCGAGGCATGCGCCCGGTGCGCCGCCGAGAAGGCATCATTCACGAACACGTCGCCCAAAGCCGCCATCTCGGCAGCGAGCTTCGGATCGTTCTTCTCTTCCCCGCCATGGAACCGGGTGTTTTCCAGCAACACCACATCCCCCTGTGCCGCCTGCGCAATCGCGGCCTTGGCCACATCGCCCACACAATCTGCGCCAAAGACCACCTTGCGACCCAAAGCTGCCTCAAGCGCGCCCCGGATATGCGACAGGCTCATTTCGGGCACGACCTTGCCTTTTGGGCGGTCAAAATGCGCCAGCAGAACCACCTTGGCCCCGCGGGCGATCAGATCCTCAACCGTGGGGACGATCTTTTCGATCCGCGTCGCGTCACTCACCATGCCGTTTTCCATCGGCACGTTGATATCCACCCGCGTCAGCACGGTTTTTCCCGCCAGCGCCATATCGTCGATCGTCTTCCAGGCCATTGATGCCTCCATAACTGTTTGCAACTGTTTCCGCCGATCTGACGCATTCGTCAACCTATAGCCCTTCCCCTTCTGCCCGTGGATGGTTACTTTCCGCCCCAGATCAAAATAAGGATGCGCCCCATGGCCGAGATCAAAGACCCGGAAAACACCATCATCATCACCCTGAAGGACGGCGAGGTTGTGCTGGAGATGCTGGCCGATATCGCACCGAAACATGTCGAGCGGATGAAGACCCTCGCGCGGGCCAAGGCCTATGACAACGTCTGCTTCCACCGCGTGATTGACGGCTTCATGGCGCAGACCGGCGATGTCGCCAATGGCAACATGGAAAGCGATTTCAACCTGCGCCGCGCCGGCACGGGTGGGTCCGAGCACCCGGATCTTCCGGCAGAGTTTTCTGGCATTCCGCATGACCGTGGCACGATTGGCGCGGCGCGTTCGTCCAGCCCGAACTCGGCCAACAGCCAGTTTTTCATCAACTTTTCCGACAACCACTTCCTGAACCGCCAATACACGGTTTACGGCCGGGTGATCAAAGGCATGGAACATGTTGATAAAATCGCCCGTGGCGAGCCGCCGGCAAGCCCGGATCGTATGATCACCGTGCGGGTGGCAGCTGATGTTGCGTAATGTGCTTGCCGCTTTGCTGCTGACCGCCGCCCCGGCCTTTGCCGAAGGCGACGGCCCCGGCCCGAACCTTGTGATCGAAGTGGATGGCGCGGCGAAGGGTGAGATTGTAATTGATCTCGACACCAAAGACGCACCGAAACATGTGGCCCAAATCGTCGCCTTGGCGAAGTCGGGGGCCTATGATGGCGTGGTGTTCCACCGCGTGATTGACGGTTTCATGGCGCAAACCGGTGACGTGCAATATGGCAAGACATCCGGCGAGACCTCGATGGCAGGCATGGGTGGGTCGGATATGCCGGACATCCCGGCTGAATTCTCGGACGTGCCGTTTGCGCGCGGCGTCGTTGGCATGGCGCGATCGAACGACCCCGATTCTGCCAACAGCCAGTTCTTCATCATGTTCGCTCCGGGCGATTTCCTGAACGGCCAATACACTGTGGTCGGCAAGGTGATCAAAGGCATGGACGTGGTCGATGCGATCCAACGCGGCGAGCCGCCTTCTGCGCCGGATGTGATGACGAAAGTCACCGTGCAGGAATAAGAACATTCGTTCACATAGAGCGAACGTTTATTCATAAACAAAAGGGGGCCGCAATGGCCCCCTTTTTCATTTCATCTACGCTGAAAACCGCTGATCTAGTCCAGAACCACCAAGGCATGACGTTTCTTGCCCGCAGTCAGTTTAAGCGGTTCTGCCAGCATGCCAGCCCCGACGCGCAGGCCCGCGTCCGTCACCAGTTCGTCATTCATGCGCGCGCCACCCTCTTGGATCAGGCGTTTGGCATCCTTGCCAGTGGCCGCGAGCCCGGCGCGCACGAACAGTTGCACGATACCCAAGCCCTCGGACACTTCCGCAGGGGACACCTTCAGTGTCGGCAGATCATCGCCCACGCCGCCCTTTTCGAACACTTCGCGTGCTGTGGCTTCCGCCGTAGCCGCTGCTTCGGCGCCATGCAACAGGGTGGTGGCGTGGTTGGCCAGAATGATCTTGCCCAGATTGATCTCTGACCCCGACAAAGCCCCAAGCCGATCACATTCCTCCACCGGAAGTTCGGTGAAGATTTTCAGGAACTTGCCAACATCGGCATCGGTGGTGTTGCGCCAGAATTGCCAGAACTCATAGGATGACAGCATATCGCCATTCAGCCACACCGCTCCGCTTGCCGATTTGCCCATCTTGCGACCGTCCGAAGTGGTCAACAGCGGCGTCGTCAGCCCCCAGATTTCATGGTCCACCACGCGGCGCGTCAGGTCCACGCCGTTGATGATATTGCCCCATTGATCCGATCCGCCCATCTGCAACAGACAGCCATAGCGGCGATGGATTTCAAGAAAATCATAGGCTTGCAGGATCATGTAGTTGAATTCAAGGAACGACAGGCTTTGCTCGCGGTCCAGCCGCGACTTGACGCTTTCAAACGACAGCATCCGGTTGACCGAAAAATGCCGCCCGATATCGCGCAGGAAATCGAGGTAGTTCAGATGATCCAGCCATTCGGCATTGTTCAGCATCACGGCCTCGGTTGCACCGTCGCCGTAGGTCAGGTATTTCGCGAACACCTTCTTCAAGCCTGCGATATTCTCGTCGATCTTTTCCGGCGTCAGCAGCGGGCGTTCTTCGGCACGGAACGACGGATCGCCCACCTTGGTTGTGCCGCCACCCATCAGCGTGATCGGCTTGTGCCCGGTCTTTTGCAACCAGCGCAGCACCATGATGTTCATCAGATGGCCGACATGCAAGCTTGCTGCCGTGGCATCATAGCCGATATAGGCAGGCACCACGCCTTTAACCAATGCCTCGTCAAGCGCCTGATAATCCGTGCAATCGGCAACGAAGCCGCGCTCGAACATCACACGCATGAAATCAGATTTCGGATGGTAGGTCATGGCACACTCATGCTTTAAGGTCCGGGTGGTATAGCGGGCGAGGGGGCCAAGGGGAAGATGGCGAAACAGGGGGCAGTTTGGGTTTTGGGCACAATGTCGGGCACCTCGCTGGACGGTGTCGATGCCGCGTTGCTGCGCACCGATGGCCACGCGATCCTTGAGTTTGGCCCCGATGCCTACCGCCCCTACAGCGCCGCCGAGCAATCGGTGATCCGCGCCGCCTTCGGACAATGGCCGGGCGATCCCGCCGTTGCCGCCGCCGCAGAGGTGGTGGAAACCGCCCATGCCGAATTGCTGGCACGGTTTTCCGGCGCCGAGATGATCGGCTTTCACGGCCAAACCCTTGCGCATGATCCGGTGCAGGGCCGCACCCATCAGGCGGGCAATGGCGGGTTGCTGGCACAAGCGATGAACCTGCCGGTGGTCTGGGATTTCCGCTCCAATGACGTCGCAATGGGCGGACAAGGCGCGCCCTTGGCCCCGTTCTTTCACTTTGCTTGTGCCAAATGGATCAAGGCGACCGAGCCTTTGGCGATCCTGAACCTGGGCGGTGTCGGCAATGTGACATGGATCGACCCAAGCCTGCCCAGCCCGGAAATCCCCGGCGCTTTGCTGGCGTTTGACACCGGCCCCGCCAACGCGCCTGTCAACGATCTGATGCAGATCCGCTTGGGTCTCAGCCACGATGAGGGCGGGGCGCTGGCTGCGACGGGTCGGGTGGATGAGGGCTTGGTCAAAGCCTTCCTTACCCAGGCCTATTTCCACAAAATCCCGCCGAAATCGCTCGACCGCAACGATTTCCAACCGTTTTTCAAGAAAACCCATAGGCTTTCCAACGCCGATGCCGCTGCCACCCTGACCGCTATCGCCGCCGCTTCGGTCGCCAAAGCCGCCGAGCATTTCCCCAAACCCATCACACGCCTGCTTGTCGCCGGGGGGGGGCGCCACAATGCCACGCTGATGGCCGAGCTTTCCCGGCGCATGGCTTGCCGCGTCGAACCCATTGAAACTGCTGGGCTAAACGGCGACATGCTGGAAGCGCAGGCTTTCGCTTATCTCGCGGCGCGTGTGGCGTATGGGCTGCCAACGTCCTGTTCCAGCACCACAGGCGTGTCCGCAGCGGTTGGCGGTGGTCAGATCAGTCGCCCCTAGGCGCTACTTCCCCGCCGCGCGTGCTTGCCGCACCATCGACACCGTATAGATGACCAGCGCCACCCAGATCATCGGAAACGCGATCATCTTGCCACGACCGAACGGCTCGCCAAACACGAACACCGCTGTCAGGAAAATCATCGTCGGCGCGATATACTGCATGATGCCAATCGTTGACAGCCGCAGCAACTTGGCACCATTGGCGTAAACCATCAATGGCACCGCCGTCACCAGCCCACAAGCCAGCAGCAACGCAGTGTCCGAAGTCACGCCGGCCATGAAATGACTGCTTCCCGTCACCTCGGCCCAGATCACATAGCCCATTGCGAAGGGCAAAAGGATCAGCACCTCTAGGAAAAATCCTTGGTTTGGCCCGATGGGCAGCGATTTCTTGAGGTAGGCATAGATCCCCCATGTAACCGTCAGCCCCAAAGCCACCAGTGGCAGCTTGCCCGCCTCAATCGTCAGCACCAGCACCGCCAAAGCCGCCAGTGCAATCGCCCACTTCTGCGCCATGCTCAGCCGCTCACCCAGCAGCACGGCGCCCAGAAATACCGAGAACAATGGGTTGATATAATAGCCCAACGCCGCATCCAGCGCGTGGCCAGCCCCAATCGACCAGACGTAGATCCCCCAGTTGACAGAGATCAGTGCCGCTGTCGCGAAGCCCATCAGCAGCATCCGGGGGGTGCGTAACGCCACCCACAAATCCGCCGTCCGCCCCGTTGCCCACAGCACCGCGCCCGCAATCGGAATCGACCAGATCACCCGATGCGCGATCACTTCCGCAGGCGAGATATGTGCCACCGCCTTCATGAAGATCGGCAAAAATCCCCACAGCAGATAGGCGGTCAGCGCGAAACCAAAGCCACGCAGCGAGTCTTCGTTCTTCGGGGGTAAATTTTCCATGGCTCTAGCTACCCCTGCGCCAAGCCTCACGCCACGGCTAACTTGTAACCATTACATTCGCCGCGCCAGATAGCCCTTGGTAAAGGCCGCATAACCGTCGGCGGTCTCGCGCAGGTCATCCTTCATCAAGCGGTGCAAGCGGGGCAATTGATGAAACGGCACCGCAGGATAAACGTGGTGTTCGACATGATAGGGCATGTTCCACGCCAAAAACCGCATCAGCGCTGTGGTAAAGGTGGTTCGGGTGTTTTCAAACATATTCACCACCTGCGGGCAGTCGCCATGCTCGGCCAACAGATACAACCGCAGCGCGGGCTGGCCAAGAACCAGAGGCAGCAGCCAGACCCAAAACAGCAGCGGGCTGATCAGCAAACTTGCCAAAACCAGCGTGTAGCCCAGGGCCATCCAACGCGCCTCGGTTACAATCCGGGGCAGGGCGCTGGTGGGCAGATATTCCCCCTCAGCCCGCCCGCGCGCCAGATCAAACAGCAGACGAGCCTCGGCAATCCAATAGGGCAGGCCCGAAACATGCCAAAGCCAAGCCATTAATCCGCTTGGCTTTTCCGAAGCCAGCTCTGGGTCTTTGCCCGCAAGATTGGTCCAGCGATGATGCGCAAGATGAAAGTAGCGAAACCACTGAAACGGCAGCAGCAACAGAAATCCACACAAATGTCCAACAGCCTCATTCAGCCGTTCAGAGGCAAACGGCGTCTTATGTGTTGCCTCATGTTCCAGCGTGAACAGGAACACCAGCAACACGCCCTGCACAGGCAGCAGCGCCCACCAGCCCGGCACGCCAAAGCCAATCAACGCGCCCACCAAAATGATTGCGCCAAGATGCCCGGTCAGATGCAACAGCCCCGCGCGATCCGACCGCGCCAACAACTGCGCCCGCACATCCGGCGCAAGATTCGAGACAAAGCTTTTTTGATCCATCGCGGCACTCTGCCGCGGCTCATTTGCCCGCGCAAGGCTCTCTTTCCATCGCCCCGCCCTCATGCCAACTTGGCCGAAAAGGGGGCGACATGGCGCAATCTATTCTGATCATCGGCGCGGGCATCATCGGGGCCAGCCTTGCTTTTCAGCTGTCCCGCCAAGGTGCTGTGGTGACGGTGCTGGAGGCCGCAGCCCCCGCCAGTGCCGCCTCTGGCCGCAGTTTTGGTTGGATCAACGCCAGTTTCTATGAATCCACCAGCCACCACCATCTGCGCGTTGCCGCAATGGCCGCGCATCACCGCCTTGCCGCCCTGCTACCGGACCATGCTCCGAACTGGCAAGGCACCTTGTGGTTTGAGGATGAGGGGACGGGTTTGGACCAGAAAGCCGCCGAACTGGCTGCACTCGGCTATCCCGCCATACCGCTGACAAGCACCGAAATCGCCAAGTTAGAGCCGCATCTCGCCCGCCGCCCCAGCCGCGCGCTGCGTTTCCCAACCGAAGGAGCGGTCGATCCGGCGGCGCTGACCCGCGCTTTGCTCGCGGCTTCTGGGGCAAAAGTGCTGAGTGGCATTGCTGCCAAATCATTGATTGAGGTCGTGGGTCAGATCAAAGGTGCGCGCACCGCTATCGGCCCGTTTACGGCGGACCATACGGTTCTGGCGGCTGGCGTCGCCACACCCGCCTTGCTGGCTCCGCTCGGTCTTGGTCTGCCAATGCGACGGCGCCCCGGCATCATGGTTTACAGCAAACCCGTGAGCTGGCGCGTGAACCATATCCTCGTCACCCCCGATCAGGAAATCCGTCAGGACCCCAGCGGTGCCTTGCTCGCCCCCGGTGTTGCCAACCATCAGGCCGATGTAGCTGAGGCAGTTGCCGATCCTGCCGCAATGGCCGAGGCGACGCTGATCCGGCTGCGTGCGCTGTTCGATGCACCGGTAGAGTTGGACCGTTTTGCGCTTGGCTACCGCCCGGTGCCCGGCGATGGCCTGCCGCTGATCGGTGTGGTGCAGCCGGGGCTGAGCATGGCGGTCATGCATTCTGGCGTCACGCTTGCGGCCCTCGCCGGAGAGGCCTTGGCGGCAGAGATTCTGGGGCAGGGCGACAACTCCCCGCTACTGGCCGATTTCCGCCCCAGCCGCCTGTTGAAACCGCTGTCCTAGCAATGAAAAAACCACGCGAAGCTGGTGCCTCGCGTGGTGCTGTTTACGGTGTAAGGCTAACGCTCAGCCACGCAGGATCGAGCGACCCGCGTATTCCGCCGTCTCACCCAGCATTTCTTCGATGCGGATCAGCTGGTTGTATTTCGCCAACCGATCCGAGCGCGACAACGATCCGGTTTTGATCTGACCGCAGTTGGTCGCAACTGCCAGATCAGCAATCGTGCTGTCTTCGGTTTCGCCGGAGCGATGGCTCATGACATTGGTATACCGCGCGCGATGCGCCATATCGACGGCCTGCAACGTCTCGGTCAGGGTGCCGATCTGGTTGACTTTCACCAGCATCGAATTCGCGCAACCGGCCTTGATGCCTTCGGCCAGACGGCGCGGGTTGGTCACGAACAGATCGTCGCCCACCAGTTGGATTTTGTCGCCCAGCTTGTCGGTCAGCAGCTTCCAGCCCGCCCAATCGTCTTCCGAGCAACCGTCCTCGATCGAGATGATCGGGTAGTCTTTCGCCAGACCCGCAAGGAAATCGACATTCTCCTCGATGGACAGGGATTTGCCCTCGCCCTTCATTTCATACCGACCGCCTTTGAAGTATTCGGTCGCCGCACAATCCAGCGCCAGGAACATATCCTCGCCGGGTTTGTAGCCCGCCTTCTCGATGGATTTCAGAATGAAATCAAGCGCATCACGGGCAGAGTTCAGGTTCGGCGCAAAGCCGCCCTCATCGCCGACGTTGGTGTTGTGGCCCGCCGCCGACAGCTCTTTCTTAAGGGTGTGGAACACTTCCGACCCCATCCGGATGGCTTCACGGATGTTTTCCGCGCCCACCGGCATGATCATGAATTCCTGAATATCAATCGGGTTATCCGCATGTTCGCCGCCGTTGATGATGTTCATCATCGGCACCGGCAACATCCGCGCCGAGGTGCCGCCGACGTAGCGGAACAACGGCTGTCCGGTGAACTCTGCCGCGGCTTTCGCCACTGCCAAAGACACCCCGAGGATCGCATTGGCACCCAGACGCGATTTGTTCGGCGTGCCGTCCAATTCGATCATGGTGCGGTCGATGCCGACCTGTTCGGTCGCGTCAAAACCTACGATTTCTTCAGCAATTTCGCCGTTGACGGCGGCCACTGCCTCCAACACGCCCTTGCCCATGTAACGGGATTTGTCGCCATCGCGGCGCTCATTGGCCTCGTGTGCGCCGGTAGAGGCGCCCGAGGGCACTGCCGCGCGGCCCTGCGCGCCGCTTTCCAGCAGCACGTCAACTTCAACGGTGGGATTGCCGCGGCTGTCGAGAATCTCGCGGGCGTGGATATCAATGATCGTGCTCATGTCACAGGCCTCCAAATGGGCGGATATGGTGCTCTCTTGGGCGTCTTAGCCGAAGGGGGCGTTCAAGGAAAGTGTGCGTTTGCGGGCGCGTTCGCGCGCGAAAGAATACAGACCAGAAGCGACGATAAGCCCCGAGCCGCACAGGGTTATGACATCGGGCCATTCGGCAAAAACAAAGGCACCGATCAGAACGGCAAACACCAGCCGCACATAGCGGAAGGGCGCCACAACCGAGACTTCGCCGGTGCGGGTTGCCCCGATGATCGCCCAATAGCCTGCGGTCCCGAATACCAAAGCACCCAGCAAAGTCGTGGCTTCCCATGGGCTTGGCATCACAACCTCACCCGAGCCCAGCATCATCAAGGCCCCCAGAAGTGTGACCGAGATCAGCCCCCAGGCCGAAACCTGTGCCGTGGAACATTCGGGCGGGATCTTGCGCGCCGCAAGGTCACGCAGGGTTAGCCCGGCCACGGTGATCAGCACCCACAGTGCCTCGGGACGGAAACCATCCAGTCCCGGACGGATCACCAACATCACCCCCGCAAAGCCCACCGCAATCGCCGACCAACGCCGCCACCCGACCTGTTCTTGCATGAACACCGCCGCCGCCATCGTCACAGCCAAGGGCATCGCCTGCAATACAGCGGAAACCGTCGACAACGGCACCGTTGCAAGGGCGGTGATATAGGCGAAGGTGCCAACCATCTCGCCCAGACCGCGCGCCAGAACCCAAGGATGCAGGCCGGCTTTGGTGAACACCTTATGCCCCTGCCGCCAAGCCATAAAGACAAACACCGGCACGCCAAACACACCCGAGACGAAGACGATCTCGCCAACCGGCAGGCTGGCGGCAGCCCATTTCAGAAACATGTCCTCCAGCCCGAACAGGGCCATAGACACCACCATGAACAGGATGCCGCGCAGGTTATCAGAGGCCAAACTTTATCCCTTCTTGACCGGAACGCCCAGCAGCTCAAGCCTGTGTCCGATCAAGCGATAGCCCAGACGCGCGGCAATGCGCTCTTGCAGGGCCTCAATCTCGGGATCGACAAATTCAATGACCTGCCCGGTGTTCACATCAATCAGGTGATCGTGGTGGTCGCGTTCGGCATCTTCATAGCGCGCGCGGCCATCGCCAAATTCGAGACGCTCCAACAGGCCGCATTCCTCGAACAGCTTCACCGTCCGGTACACAGTGGCGAGCGAAATCTTGGGGTCAACCTGAACCGCGCGGGCATAGAGTTCTTCGACATCCGGGTGATCCTCGGCCGCCGTGATCACCCGCGCCACCACACGGCGCTGATCGGTCATCCGCAAGCCCTTTGCGACACCGCGTGCAATCAGATCCGACATGGCAAGCCCCCCCTTCGATGCAGCGCATGTAAGGGAAAGCGCGCGGTGCTGCCAGCGCTTTTGCACGCCTTGACTTCGCAGGCCCGTCTTGACTTCGCAGACCCGTCCCAAGAGGTTGGCGCCAAAGCGAGGGCATGATGCGCAAAGAGCGGCTGGATGGGGTAGGGCTGGCGTCCTTGATGGCGGTGACCTTGCTGTTGGCGGTCAATCAAATCGTGGTGAAAGAGGTCAACCGTGGGCTGCAGCCGGTGTTTTTCGCGGGTGCGCGCTCGGCTCTGGCGATTGTATTCGTTGTCGCCTGGCTGAAATATCGCGGGCTTTTGGGTCGGATCAGGCGGGCTGATCTTGGCCCCGGCCTTGCGATCGGTGCGGTGTTTGCCGCAGAATTTCTGTGCTTGTTCATGGCGCTTGATCTGACAGCCGTGGGTCGTGCCTCGGTGATCTTTTATTCGATGCCGCTGTGGCTGGCGGTGGCGGCGCATTTCTGGCTGCCGAATGAGCGCATCACCCGGCTGCGGGGAATCGGGCTGGGACTGGCCTTCATTGGCACCGCTTGGGCGATTCTGTCGAAAAGCCCCTCGGGACATGCCAGCATTGCCGGGGATCTGTTCGCTTTGGGGGGCGCTTGGGGCTGGGCCGGCACTGCCTTTCTGGCGCGCAAAACCCGGCTGCGCGAAGCGGGGCCAGAGGCACAGTTGTTCTGGATGGTCTTGATTTCAGCCCCTATTTTGTTGCTGGCCGCCCCTTTCTTCGGCCCGTTGATCCGCGATGTCGAACTGATGCACTGGTTCTGGTTGGTGTTTCAGGCAGGCGTGGTGGTGGCGGGAGGATTCATCAGTTGGTTGTGGCTGCTGTCGGTGTATCCAACTTCGACCGTCGCCAGCTTTTCCTTCCTGACACCGCTGTTTGCCATCGCTCTGGGTTATGTAATTTTCGACGAAGCGTTGTCTTTTGGCCTCATCATGGCGGCCGGATTTGTCGCGGCGGGAATCATCTTGATCAACCGTCGCTGACGCGCGGGCTTATCCACAGCTTGTGGAGGAATCAGCGCGCTGCGATGGCGTATGAGCCAAACTCGCCAAATGTGCCGTGATGCTTGGGATTTTGTTCAAGTTGCGATGGCACATTAACGTGGCAGCACCGCGACGGGCGGCACCACGCTCACATCGGCGTGAAGCCACTGCTAGGTATGACTTTCACGTCAAGCACAAAATCTTGTGTGTAAGTGTAAAAAATCCGTTGATGCAGCCCAAGATTTGCGACAGTTTGACGACGCACCACCACTAGCCACAAGATATAGTGTGTCAGCGGAATGCCCAACCCTGAGTTGTGCCCCTCAATGGGGCCACCGCGCCCGTTTTGGTGGTGCGACAAGCAAGGGGCGGTTGGGTGCAAGAATTGTGGGACACCAGACGCGGCTCAGCAGAAACCGCGCGAAAACATGGGACAGGCAGATGAAGATCGAGCGGAAGTTTACCACCGAAGCAACCGGTGCCTATGGCGCAATGGCGTTTTCGACCACCGTGTCAGAGATTCGCAACCCTGACGGCACAGTGGTGTTCCGCAACGAAGCCGTCGAGGTTCCGCAGGGGTGGAGCCAGGTGGCGTCCGATGTTCTGGCGCAGAAATACTTCCGCAAGGCTGGCATTCCGGCACGGCTGAAGCGCGTGCGTGAAAAAGATCTGCCGAAGTTCCTCTGGCGCTCGGTGCCCGATGAGGAGGCGCTGGCAGCCCTGCCGGTGGAAGAGCGTCTGGTCGGTGAAACCTCGGCCAAGCAGGTGTTTGACCGTCTGGCGGGCGCATGGGCCTATTGGGGTTGGAAGGGTGGCTATTTCACCACCGAGGCCGATGCCCGCGCCTATTATGACGAGATGCGCTTCATGCTGGCCCGGCAGATGGCTGCGCCGAATAGCCCGCAATGGTTCAACACCGGCCTGCATTGGGCCTACGGCATTGACGGCCCAAGCCAAGGCCACTACTACGTTGATCATGTGACGGGCGTGTTGACCAAATCCACCAGCGCCTATGAGCATCCGCAGCCGCACGCCTGCTTCATCCAATCGGTGAAGGATGATCTGGTCGGCGACGGCGGCATCATGGATCTCTGGGTGCGTGAGGCGCGGCTGTTCAAATACGGATCGGGCACTGGCACGAACTTCTCGTCCTTGCGTGGCGAGGGTGAAAAGCTGTCAGGTGGCGGCAAATCCTCGGGTCTGATGGGCTTCCTTAAAATTGGCGACCGCGCGGCGGGCGCGATCAAATCTGGTGGCACCACCCGGCGCGCGGCCAAGATGGTGATCTGCGATATGGATCACCCGGATGTCGAAGCCTTCGTGAACTGGAAAGTCATCGAGGAACAAAAGGTTGCAAGTCTTGTTGCCGGTTCCAAAGCCCATGAGCTGAAGCTGAATGAAATTTTCACCGCAATCCGCCAGTGGGATGGCTCGGGCGAAGATTCGGTTGACCCGGCGAAGAACCCGGCCCTGAAAGCCGCGATCCGCTCGGCCAAAAAGGCGATGATCCCCGACACTTATACCAACCGCATCCTGCAATATGCGCGCCAAGGCTTCACCTCTATCGAATTTCCGACCTATGACGTCGATTGGGATTCCGAGGCCTACATCACCGTTTCCGGTCAAAACTCCAACAACTCGGTCCGTGTCACCGATGCCTTCCTGCAAGCCGTCAAGGACGATGCCGATTGGGCATTGATCCGCCGTACCGATGGCAAGACCGCCAAAACTCTGAAAGCCCGCGATCTGTGGGATCAGGTTGGCCATGCCGCCTGGGCCTGCGCCGATCCCGGCATCCAGTTCCATGACACCGTCAACGCTTGGCACACCTGCCCGGAAGATGGCGCGATCCGGGGGTCGAACCCCTGCTCGGAATATATGTTCCTCGACGATACCGCCTGCAACCTCGCCTCGATGAACCTGCTGACCTTCTTCAAAGATGGCAAGTTCGATGCCGACTCCTATATCCACGCCACCCGGCTCTGGACGGTGACGCTGGAAATCTCGGTGATGATGGCGCAATTCCCCAGCAAGGAAATCGCGCAACTGTCCTATGATTTCCGCACCTTGGGTCTGGGCTATGCCAATATTGGCGGCCTTTTGATGAACATGGGTCTAGGCTACGATTCCACCGAAGGCCGTGCCTACTGTGGGGCGTTGACCGCCCTGATGACTGGCGTCAGCTATGCGACATCTGCCGAAATGGCATCGGAGCTCGGTGCGTTCAGCGGCTATGCTCGCAACGCCCATCACATGCTGCGGGTCATCCGCAACCACCGCGCTGCCGCCTACGGCAAGACCAGCGGCTATGAGGCCGTCAACGTCAATCCGGTGGCCTTGGATGCGGCCAACTGCCCGGACCAAACCCTTGTCACCCTTGCGAAATCCGCTTGGGATGAAGCGCTGACCTTGGGGCAAGCCCACGGTTTCCGCAACGCCCAAACCACGGTGATCGCGCCCACCGGCACCATTGGTCTGGTGATGGATTGCGATACCACGGGCATCGAGCCTGACTTCGCGCTGGTGAAATTTAAGAAACTCGCGGGCGGTGGCTATTTCAAGATCATCAACCAATCGGTGCCTGCGGCCTTGGAGAAACTTGGCTATACCACGAGCCAAGCCGCTGAAATCGTGGCCTATGCCGTCGGCCACGGCTCGATCGGCAACTGCCCCGGCATCAACACCACGGCGCTTGTCGGCCACGGCTTTGGCGCGCGCGAATTGGAGAAGATCGAGGCGGCTTTGCCCTCGGCTTTCGACATCCGCTTCGTGTTCAACCAATGGACGATTGGCGAGGATTTCTGCAAGAAAACCCTCGGCATCCCGGCTGAAAAGCTCAGCGACCCCAGCTTTGATCTGCTGCGCCACCTTGGCTTTACCAAAGCCCAGATCGACGCGGCGAATGACCATGTTTGCGGCACGATGACACTGGAAGGCGCGCCGTTCCTGAAACCGCAGCATTATTCGGTGTTCGATTGCGCCAATCCCTGCGGCAAAACCGGCAAGCGTTACCTGTCGGTCGACAGCCATATCTACATGATGGCGGCGGCGCAGTCGTTCATCTCGGGGGCGATTTCCAAGACCATCAACATGCCGAACACTGCGACAATTGCCGAGACTTTGGCGGCTTACGAGTTGTCGTGGTCCTTGGGCATCAAGGCAAACGCGCTGTATCGGGATGGATCAAAACTGTCGCAGCCCTTGGCTTCGGCCTTGGTGGAAGACGACGAGGAGGCCGAAGAAATCTTGGCCTCGGGCTCCAACCAGGAAAAAGCCGCGGTTCTGGCTGAAAAAATCGTCGAGAAGATCATCTACAAAGAGATCATCCGCACCAATCGTGAAAAACTGCCCGAGCGTCGCAAGGGCTACACCCAAAAGGCCATCGTCGGCGGCCACAAGGTTTACCTGCGCACTGGCGAATATGGCGACGGCCGCTTGGGTGAGATTTTCATCGACATGCACAAGGAAGGTGCGGGCTTCCGCGCGATGATGAACAACTTCGCCATCGCGATCTCGGTCGGCCTGCAATACGGCGTGCCGCTGGAGGAATATGTCGAAGCCTTCACCTTCACCCGCTTCGAGCCTGCGGGCATGGTGCAGGGCAACGATTCGGTGAAAAACGCCACCTCGATCCTGGATTACATCTTCCGCGAGTTGGCGATTTCCTATCTGGACCGTACCGATCTCGCGCATGTCAAACCCACAGGTGCGTCGTTCGACGATCTCGGCCGCGGGGTCGAGGAAGGCAAGCGCAACGTCTCGGAACTGTCAGACCAAGCGGCGACTCGCGGGTTGGAAGTGCTGAAGCAAATCAGCTCCACTGGCTATCTGCGCAAGCGCCTGCCGTCGGAATTGGTTGTGCTGCAGGGTGGCATGGGGGCGACGGCGCTGGCCAACGGCACCGATCCGGTTTCAACGTTGAACATGCTGATCCCGGAAACTGCGCGTTCCATGAGCGGCGCGATGGGAGGCGCCACCGCGCTGGCAACAGGTACCGTGACGATGGACCTGCGGGTGAAAGCCAAAATGCAAGGCTACGAGGGCGACCCCTGCGGCGAATGCGGCAACTACACGCTGGTCCGCAACGGCACCTGCATGAAGTGCAATACCTGCGGCGGGACGAGCGGGTGTAGCTGAACCACTTGCATTCGCAAGTAACTGCGGCGGTTCCGAAAGGAGCCGCCGTTTTTGCATTGTATGAAGTGTGGCGCAGAGATCATTGATTCGACAAAGAAAAAGCACAGCCACTGTCATCGCATTGGTGTCGTTTTACATTGTTACTGGAAGTTGGCTGGGGCGGGAGGGATCGAACCTCCGTATGTCGGTACCAAAAACCGATGCCTTACCGCTTGGCGACGCCCCAACTGCGGCGGTTATTAGCGAAGCCATCCGGGGGGTGCAAGGGGGTTATTGCGAAAATCTTCATGTGGTTGTCAGGCGCGGGTCTGGCGGCGTATGACAAGCTATGGAACAGGTTGATGTCATCGTTTTAGGGGCTGGGGCGGCGGGTATGTTTGCCGCCATCGAGGCCGGGCGGCGTGGGCGGCGGGTGTTGGTGATCGACCACGCATCGGCGGCTGGGGAGAAGATCAGGATCTCGGGCGGGGGGCGGTGCAACTTCACCAATCTCGGGATCGCGCCGGATCGGTTTATCTCACAGAATCCGCGCTTTGCTTTATCGGCGTTGAAGCGGTTTACCCAGTGGGATTTTATCGCTCGGATGGATGCGGCCGGGATCGCCTGGCACGAGAAGACACTCGGGCAGTTGTTCTGTGACGGCTCGGCGCGGCAGGTGGTGGATCTGCTGCTGGGCGATATGGCGCGGGCCGGGGTGGCTTTGTGGCTGGGCTGCGGGGTGACGGCGGTGCGGCAGGCCTCGAGCGGGTTTGAGGTGGAGACCGCGCGGGGGGTGGTGCGGGCCGCTTCGGTGATTGTGGCGACCGGGGGCAAGTCGATCCCGAAGATGGGCGCGTCTGGGTTTGGCTATCAGGTGGCCGAGAGTTTTGGGTTGCGGCTGGTCGAGACGCGGCCGGGGTTGGTGCCGCTGACGTTCGCGGCGCAGGAGTTGGACTGGATGGTGCCGCTGGCGGGGGTGGCGGTGCAGGGGCGGGTTTCGGTAGGCAAGACCGGGTTTGATGAAGCGATGCTGTTCACCCATCGGGGCCTCTCGGGGCCTGCGGTGTTGCAGGCTTCGAGTTATTGGCGCGAGGGGGGCGAAGTGAGCTTGGATTTGGCACCGGGGCGGGATGTGGCGGCGGAGTTGGGGCAGGCGAAGCGTGAGCAGGGCAAGCAGGCGCTGCGGACGGTGTTGGCTAGGATCGTGCCGGAGAAACTGGCGCGGCATATTGAGGCCAGTTTGGGCATCACTGCCCCGCTGGCGGAACTGGGGCGGGCTGATCTGGAACGGGTCGTGACGATGCTGCGGGACTGGCGGCTGCGGCCGGTGGGGTCCGAGGGGTATCGGACGGCTGAGGTGACGTTGGGGGGCGTCGATACTGAGGGGCTGGATGGCCGCACCATGATGGCGCGCGGGGTGCCGGGGTTGTTTTTTATCGGCGAGGTGGTGGATGTGACCGGCTGGCTTGGCGGGTATAATTTTCAATGGGCTTGGTCGTCGGGATGGGCTGCGGGGCAGGTGGCCTGAGGCTGGTCCCAACTCGGGACCTTTTTTTGTTATTATATATCAAATGGATGGCTATGCCACGTTAAGACACTTTTAACACTTTTCACTAAAATTTGTCTAAAATTGTCATCCTCTGTGCTCAAATATCCCGGGGGTAGGCCTGTATTTTCTGCAAGAAAAAAACTGGCTAGGGGGCTGGCCCCCGCTCCGATGCCGGCATCAAACACCATCAAACGTGTAGCGGATCGGCCTTGGCCAAGCGGTCAAACGCCATCAGGCTGGCCACCAGTTCCGCCATCTTATCCAGCGGGATCATATTGGGACCATCCGAGGGCGCAGTATCGGGGGCCTCATGCGTCTCAATAAACACCCCGGCGATGCCCAAAGAGACTGCCGCGCGGGCCATCACCGGCGCAAATTCGCGCTGGCCGCCGCTGGAGCCACCAAGGCCGCCGGGTTGCTGCACCGAATGCGTGGCATCCATGATCACCGGATAGCCGGTGCGGGCCATGATCGGCAGGCTGCGCATGTCGGTGACCAAAGCGTTGTAGCCGAAGCTGGCGCCACGTTCGGTCAGCAAAATCCGCTCATTGCCGGTGGAGGCGACCTTTTCGGCGACATTGGCCATATCCCAGGGTGCCAGGAACTGACCCTTTTTGATATTCACCACCGCCCCGGTTTCGCCTGCCGCCAGCAGAAGATCGGTTTGGCGACACAGGAACGCTGGGATCTGGATCACATCGACCATATGCGCCGCCTCGCGCGCTTGCGCGGCGTCGTGAATATCTGTCAGCACCGGTATACCCGTGGCGCGCACGGCTTCCAGCACCTTCAGACCTGCGGCCATGCCCATACCGCGGCGACCGGACGGCGAGGTGCGGTTGGCTTTGTCGTAGCTGGCTTTGAAGACATATTGCGCGCCAGCAGCCGCGCAAGCCTCGGCCATCACACCGGCAATCATCTGGGCATGATCCAGACTTTCCAGCTGACACGGCCCTGCAATCACCAGCAAGGGCTGGTCGTTGCCCACCGTCAAGCCGCCGATGCGCACCTGTTTCATTCCGTTCATCTTCATCCAGAGGTGACCTGTTCATAAAGGATTGCGATGGTCATCGAGATCATCAGGTAAATCCCGATCAGGATCAGCATCACCACCAAAGTGGACTCGAAGGCGCGGGGGTAGGCGGCTTCGTCTGCCGCCACCGGGTTGACCGAGACTGACAGGTAGCGGGTCTGACGACTGGCCTCATTCCGCGCCAGTTCCATCGCCTGCACCGATTGCGACAGCAACAGTTGACGCATCGCCACGTCGGCTTGCGCCACGAGCAGTTCAGACTGCACACGCGCAAGCGATTGGCCATTGACGTCATTCTCGGTCAGCTTGGCGCGCAACTGTGCAATCTGATCTTCCAGCGTCGCAATGCGGCGCTTCACCGGTTCCATCCTTGCCTGATTGGGGTTTTCGTTCGCCTCCATCTGCGCCAGTGACAGCTTTTCGGTGGTCAGCTGGGTTTCAAGCTGACCAATCTGCGCGGTGATCAAGCTGACTTCGACTTCAGATGACAGGATTTTGTTTTTTTCTTGCAAGGCGACGACGCGCTCATTGGCGTCCTTGAGCTTGGCCTCGGCCTCGTCATAGCTTTCACGCGAGCCCTGCATCTGATCGTCGCGCACTTGCGCCGTCAACTGATCGGCGCGCTCTTCGGCGTAACCGATCAAGGCTCTGGAGTATTTTACCGATAGCTGCGGATCAGGGGTGATCACTTCCATCTTGATCAACCCTTCGGTCGGATCGTAGGAAATCTTCACATGTTTCTTGTAGGCCTTGTAGGTTGCCGATTGGGTGGCATTTGCGTCAAGCCGTTGCAGCGGGTCAATGTCGGGGGCCGAGAACTGATTGCGGAAGCCGATGTCGCGATCCAACCGCTCCATCGCGTCCTGACTTTGCAGATAGCCTTGGGCGGCAATCGAATCCTGCGAGGTCGCCATCGTCGAGCCTTTCAGCATCGAGCTGATGCCAGCATCGTTTTGCTGGATGACAAATTCGCTGTGCGACGAATACATCGGCGTCGCGATGGTATAATAATAGATCGCGGCCAGAATGGTGGGCAGGCCGACAAACACGAACAAACGCGCGGCCAGCAGCAAGGATTTCTTGCGACGGCGCGCGACGATATCGCGTTGGATCTTGCCGACTTCGGCGAAATGCGCCCGCTCCATCTGTTCTTCGGTCGAGGGCAGTTGAATCGGTTTCATCGTCTGCGGCAGCTTGATGCCATCGCCACCGGGCGTGATCGTCAGCGCGCGTGAGCCTGAGGGTGGCACCGGTGGGCCATCGCTGGCAGACACCAGTTCCAGCACGGAATTGGCTTGAAACGGGTCGATGCCGGCATTGCGCAGCAGCCGCACCGCGTCGAAATCCGAGGTGGCGGGCAGGCCATGCTTTTGAGCAAGGCGTCGGGCCATGCGGAGTTGCCGCCCGGTCAGTCCTTCCTGGCGGATCGCGTCAATCGTTGTCGGCGCGTCAGCGGCGGTCTGGGCGGTGGGGAAGGTCATGCCCGAAAAACCGTCTTCTTCCTCGGTGGGGAAGAAGGCGCGGTCGCCCACCCTGGGTTGACCGGAGGGCGGCGTTTGGGCTGGTGGCGTTTGGGATGACGCTTGCGGCGGAACCGGGGCGGCTTTGGCGGAGGCACTGACGGCGGCACTGGTGATCGGCAAGGGCGCGGGGGGAGCGACCGGCTCGGGGCGACGGGTGCGGAACCGCTGAACTTTAAGTTTGGTAATCATACAGCCGCTTCGCCTCTTCCAAAGTTTCAAACATATACAACTGGCCATTGCGCAACACCGCAGCCGAGCGGCAGAATTTCTCCAGCGTCGAGGGCTGGTGCGACACCACCACCACGGTGGCGTTTTTCAAGCGCTGGCGCAGCACTTGGCCCGCCTTGCGGTTGAACTCGACATCGGTGGAGGATGGCATGCCTTCGTCGATCAGGTAGATGTCAAATTCCAGCGCCAGCATCAGTGCGAAGGAAAACCGCGAGCGCATGCCGGACGAAAACGTGCCAACCGGCATGTCGAAATATTCGTCGATATTGGCCAGCCAGCGACAGAAGCTTTCGATGTAGTCCGGGTCCAGCCCGTATAGCCGCGCGATGTAGCGGGCGTTTTCGGTGGCGGTGTGCTTGGAGAGAATGCCCCCCATGAAGCCCAGCGGGAAAGAGATCCGCGAGGTGCGCATGATTTTGCCCTCATCGGGCTTTTCCAGCCCCGCCATCATGTTGATGATCGTGGTCTTGCCGGTACCGTTGCGGGCGAGGATGCCCAGCGAATTGCCAAGTTCAACGGTGAACGAGGCGCGGTCAAGGATCACCTTGCGCGACTTACCTGTCCAAAAGGACTTGCTGACATTTTCAAACGCGATCATGGCTGCCCCTTGCGGGTCTGCCTCCTGCCTTGCACATCATTATGGCCAGTCGCCCAGCCCTACCGGACAAATGTTAACGCTTGGTTCTTGCTTGCCCACAAGAGCCTAATCTCCGTCTAGTCCGGCTTTGAGGCGCCATTATGTCGCATTCGTGGATAATGCCGCAAGATGCGGTAGGATTAAATCACGCGCGCGGTGTCATGCGGGCCAGCATCAGGGCTGCGGCGCCGGCCAACAGGGTGATGGCAAGACCAAGGCGGGCGGCTTCGGCCATGCCGCCACCGGGCAACGCGGTGTCAAGCGCCAGCACCGGCACGGTGAAACCGATCCCCAGCAGCATGGCGATCAGCAGTAACTCGCGCAGGGCGATGCCTTGCGGCAGCGTGCGGCGGGTGATGCGGGCGGCAAGCATGCAGCCGATCAGGAAGCCCAGCGGCTTGCCGATCCAGAACGCCGCCAGCGTGGTCAGTGTGGTGGGGGCAAAGGCGGCAAGGTCGATGCCGCCACGGGTCAGACCGAACAGGAACAGCACGACGGCCAGCGGGCGCACCAGCAACTGCGCGAGGCGGTTCAGCGGATCGTGCAGGAAAGTCTCGGCCTCGGCGAAGAAGCCGAAAGAGCGGTCCGCATGGGGAATGGCGGGGATGATCGGCAACAGGCCAAGGGCCGGTGGCAGGCCCGCGGCAGCAATGCCGATATAGCAAAGCGCGCCTGCCAGAATATAGGGCCAGAGCAACAGGCCACGGCGCCGCGCGGTTTCGGAGGCCTCAGGATCGGGACGGCGGCCATAGAGCGCCCAGACGCCAAAGCTTGCGATCAACGGCAGCGCAAGCCAGCCCAGACGGAACAATCCGCCGCTGGGGTAGGACAGCCCCAACACCAGCAGCCCCAGAAAATCGCAGGCGATGCTGACCAGCAACAGCACATGCAGCGCCGGATGCCCCGAGCCGAACACCCGTCGCCCGATCACATAGCACAGCACCACATCCGAGCCGAGCGGGACTTGCCAGCCAATGGCGACGCTGGCTTCATCAGCGGATTCAATCACGGTGCCGACAAGGATCCAGACCACAGCCGCGCCGAAAGCCGCCCCGATCACGCCGCCAAGCGGCACCAGCGATTGCGGACCGGAAAGCGCGCCGCGCTCTAGTACCACGGCCTCCCACAGCTCTTTGCCGATGAAAAACATGAACAGCGCCATCAGGCCATCAGAGGTGAGCGAAGCGGGCGTTAGCGCAGGGCTTTGGCTTCCCCATTGCGTCAGCCAGTCCGGCAAAAACGCAGGCGCACGCAGATCGGCAATCCGCCATTCGATGAAATCATAGTAGCTGGCGGCATCCAGATTAAGCCAAAGCGTGGCTGCAAGGATGCCAAGGCACAGGCTAAGGGCAAAATGACGCACAAAGGGCGATACACGATACATAGGGGCTTCCGGGGCAGAGAGGCGTTACTTCCTCAATATCTGGGGGGCGGGCCTGTCACAACGAGGATTTGGCGGAAGTCGAAGGGTGTTGCATCGCCGTTGTGATAAGGCGCACGGGGGGCTAGAGCGGGGGCGGTTTACACCGGATCGGACACCACAGTCGCGTGCTGCATGCGCAGGGGTTTTCCGCTACGATGGCAGGCAAGACCAGAACCGCTTGAGCGTTGGGAAAACGGAGGATGTGATGCAACAACTCGATCAGGCCTATGCCGCGATGCAGACCGGCGATGCGGCGGCGGGATTGCGGTTTTACCGCCTGCTGGCCGATGCGACGCTGTTTTTGCTGCTGGACCGTGAGGCGGAAGGCGAGCGGGTTGATCCGCGGGTGTTTGATCTGCCGGATGGGCCGGTGTTGCTGGCTTACGATTCAGAAGAGCGTCTGGCGGTGATGGGTGACGGGCCGTCTGGGTCGGGTTTGCCCTATGCAGCCTTGCCGGGGCGGTTGATTGCGCAGCAGATGCTGGGGCAGGGGCTGTCTTTGGGGCTGAACTTCGGCACCGGGGCGGCATCCGAGGTGCTGTTGCCGCCCGAGGCGTTGCGCTGGCTGTGTGAAATGCTGGAGGCGGCTCCGGTGGAGGTCGAGGCCACGCCCGCGCAGTTTTTCGCGCCAAAGGGTCTGCCAGAGGCGTTGAGCGATGCTCTGACGTTTACTCTTGGCGGCGCTGCGGGTTTGGCGCGGGCGGCTTTGTTGGCGGGGGTGCGCTATAGCGACGGGCGGCTTGGGCATATGCTGGCGGTGATTGATGCACGGCCGGGGGCAGAGGACGCCTTGGCGCGGGCTCTGGGCGAGGCGCTGGTGTTTTCCGGGCTGGAGGCGGGGGAGTTGGATGTGACCTTCCTGGCCTCGGCGGATGCGGCGGTCGTCGCGTTGGCGCGGGTGGCGGTGGTGTTTGAAGTGCCGGAAATGGTCGTAGAGGCTGCGGTGGAGCGGGCGGCACCGGGGATGGATGGCAAGCCGCCGATTTTGCGGTGAGGTTGAACTGGGGGTTTCACACCCCCAGACCCCTGTGGAGTATTGAAGCCAGTCTGAAAGCAAATTTTAACTAAGTTGCATGAAGCTGAAATGGGGTAACATAATACCGCTTATTTTAAGATGTTGATTGTAAACGATATTATATCTTTCAAGGCGCTTGACGCTGCGCGCTGGTTCAGCGATAAGCCGCCATCCGAAATGCGAGAGGTGACTCTCGCCCTCTCTCTTATGGGTTCAAGATGAAAACCTTCTCCGCTACGCCCGCGGACATTGACAAGAAATGGATCCTGATCGACGCCGAAGGCATCGTTCTGGGCCGTCTTGCAACGATCGTGGCTTCTATCCTGCGCGGCAAAAACAAGCCGACCTTCACCCCCCACATGGACATGGGTGATAACGTTATCGTCATCAACGCGGACAAAATCCAGATGACCGGTAACAAGCGCAACGACAAGATCTACTATTGGCACACCGGCCACCCGGGCGGCATCAAGCAGCGCACCGCCAAGCAAGTCTTGGAAGGTGCTCACCCCGAGCGCGTCGTGATCAAAGCTGTTGAGCGTATGATCACCCGCAACCGTCTGGGCCGCGTTCAGATGACCAACCTGCGCGTTTACGCGTCGGCTGAGCATCCGCATGAGGCGCAACAGCCCACCGTTCTGGACCTCGCGGCCCTGAACCCGAAAAACACTCGGAGCGCGTAACCATGTCCGAAATCAAATCTCTCGACGATCTGAAATCGGCTGTTGGCGCGGCTGCTCCGGCAGCGCCCGCTGCCATCGTGCGCGTCGCTGTGCGTGACAAGCTGGGCCGTGCTTATGCGACCGGCAAACGTAAAAACGCGGTTGCACGCGTCTGGATCAAACCGGGCTCGGGCAAAGTTGTGGTCAACGGCAAAGAGATGGCGGTTTATTTCGCGCGTCCGGTGCTGCAAATGATCCTGCGTCAGCCGTTCACCGTGGCGGGCGTAGAAGGCCAGTTCGATGTGATGGCAACGGTTGCTGGTGGCGGTCTTTCCGGCCAAGCTGGCGCTGTGAAGCATGGCGTTTCGAAAGCCTTGCAGCTGTATGAACCCGCTTTGCGTGGGGCTTTGAAAGCCGCTGGCTTCCTGACCCGCGACAGCCGTGTGGTTGAGCGTAAGAAATACGGCAAGGCGAAAGCCCGTAAGTCGTTCCAGTTCTCGAAGCGTTAAGGTTCGTCTTTGGCGAATGGCAGGGGCCCGTGGGAAACCACGGGCCTTTTGCTTTGCGGCAGGGCTTTGGCGATAAAAAAAACGGGCCGGAAGAACCGGCCCGAGGTTGGGGAACAGGGAGAATAGGGTCAGGCGCGCCAGAACGGCTTTTCAACCTCGATCTCGGCATGGCTTTCCGACAGGCCAATATCGCGCAGCATATGTTTCGGCATCAGGGCAAGCTGCTTTCGGGTGCGATGGCGCAACTCCCATGCCGCAACAGTCAGCGCCAGCGACACCAGCACGCGCGACAGCGGCGGCAAAGGGTGGGCGTTCAGAGCGAGGGCTTGGTTATACGACATTTGCTTCATCCGAT
This sequence comes from Cypionkella sp., assembly GCF_034376685.1. Taxonomy (GTDB): domain Bacteria; phylum Pseudomonadota; class Alphaproteobacteria; order Rhodobacterales; family Rhodobacteraceae; genus Cypionkella. The sequence continues at coordinate 110,813 of NZ_JAXMJJ010000094.1, read as the reverse complement.
TGTATTGATACAAGATGCAGTTTTCTGCTATGATTGATACAATACTTCCGCAGCGAATCGCCAGAGGAACATTGTTATGCACACAATCTGGGTGCCGGATCTTGCCGGTGACGAGGGGCCGAAGTATTTGTCGCTCGCGCGGGCGTTGCGGGATGCAATCCGCACCGCAACTTTGCCACAAGGCACACAATTGCCGACGGTGCGCGATCTGGCTTACCGCTTGTCGGTGACGCCGGGAACGGTCAGCCGGGCTTATCAGATCGCGACGCAGGAAGGCTTGCTGGAGGCGACGGTGGGGCGCGGCACGTTTGTGGCGGCGCGCAAACCTCGGCTGGGACCGACGCAACCTTTGTTTCTGGATCGCGATCCGGGGGTGGAAGAGGGGCGGGTGGATTTGCGCTCGCCACAGCTGCCGGATGTCGGACAGGTGCAGATTTTTGGTGATATCCTGCGCAAGGTTTCGCTGACTGTAGGCACGGAATGGCTTGATTATACACATCAAAGCGGCGAGACCCCGCTGCGCGAGGCGGTGGTGGACTGGTTGTGTGGTCGGGTGCTGGGGCCGATCAGTGAAGATGATGTGATGCTGACGCATGGCGGGCAAAGCGGCATCGGGCTGATCCTGGATTGCTGTTTGCGCGGGGATCGTCCGGTGGTTTTGATCGAGGATCTGGCCTATCCGGGGTTTCGCTATGCGGCGCGTGCGGCGCGGGCCGAGGTGATCGGCATCGAGTTGGACGACGAGGGTTTGCGCCCGGATGCGCTGGAGGCCGCCTGCAAACGCTATGGCGCGCAGGTATTGTGTCTGACGCCAAGCGCACAAAACCCGACCACGGCGCGAATGAGTGCTGAGCGAATGGCGCAGATTGTATCCATTGCGCGGCGCTACGATCTGCAAATCATCGAGGATGAGTGCTATTTCTATTCCGGCGCGTCCGAGCCTGCGCTGCGGGCCTTGGCGCCGGAACGGGTTTGGTATGCGGGAAGCCTGTCGAAATCGGTCTCGGCGGCGCTGCGGTTTGGCTATGTGATCTGCCCGACGGGGATGGGGCCAACCGGGCGGCTGGCAGCACAGCACGCGTTTTTTGCCTTGTCAAAACCGCTGTCTGCCTTTGCGCTGGAGCTGTTCAACTCGGGGGCTGCCGATGACATTCGCGGCAAGGTCGAGGCGGAGTTTTCGGATCGTTTGCAGATGGTTATCAACCGGCTTGGGGCGTTTGACCTGTCTTGGCAAAAGGGCATTCCCTTTGCCTGGCTGCGGCTGCCGCAGGGCTGGCGGGCCTATACCTTTGCGCGCATGGCCGAAGAACAAGGGGTTTTGCTGCGCGCGGCAGATCAATATGCGATGAGCAACGGCCGCGCGCCGAATGCGGTGCGGCTGGCGATTGCGGGAGGCATTCCGCGCCAGCAGCTCGACTCTGGGCTGGCGGCGATGGGATATCTGCTGCCACGTCCCCCCAATGATATGGCGGTTTGATTGTGTGGCTTTCTGGACTCGCTGCGATACAATCCTGTCGGCGGGAATTGACCGAAAGCGGGCAGGCGCGCAAGATTCGCCCACGAGCAGGTTTGCCAGACACATAAAAGAAAGGCCCGCAAATGGGACTTCAAACCACGTTTCACGCGCCCGGAGGCGGGGCGGATTTTCTGGGGCTGCGCAAGTCGCGTGCAGGGTCCACCGAGATTGTCTATGATGATGGCCTCAAGCAGCGGCTGGTCTGGCGGGTGTCGGACGGCGCGGGCGATCAGGTGATCTCGGATGCGTTGCAGGCGGCGGTGGGCGCGCCAAAGGTGCTGGCCTGTCTGTATCAAGAGCTGAAAAAGCGGGCAATTCACATCGAACGCGTCTGAATCCCCCGCGTTTTCCTTGCGCAAACGGCACTTGGCGGCGATGATCAGCCTAGATTTGCGATCACATAAAGCTTGCGCGGCAACATAGCTTCGGCTTAATTTGATCAAAATACGCCAAAAGTGCCAGTAAAGGCGCAACAGGGGGAACGGGATGCAATCCAAACCAAAGGTGCGCTTCAGAGGATCTGAAGGCGCCAACGGGCTGTTGATGATCAGCCCCACCGCAATCTATGTGATTCTGCTGTTGGCAGCGCCACTGGCGATGATCTTTGCCTACAGCTTCATGACCGATGGATACCTGAAGATTATCCCGCAGTTTCAACTGTGTAACTATGTCGGCGAATGTCATTCCTATAAGGACGTCAACGGGGTGATGACCGAGGCGCAGACCTATCGCGGGGCCTGGTCTGACCCGCTGTCGCGTGCGCTGATGTTGCGGTCTTTGATGGTTTCGCTGATTGTGACGGCGGTGACGGTGCTGCTGGCGTTTCCGGTGGCGTATTTTGTCAGCTTTCACGTAGCACCCTCGAAAAAGTCGCTCTGGCTGTTTCTGATCACCATTCCGTTCTGGACCTCTTATCTGATCCGGGTGTTCCTGTGGAAAGTGATCCTTGGCACCGGCGGCGTGGTCAACACCGGGCTGATGGGGTTGGGCATCATTGATGAGCCGCTGACGTGGTTGTTGTATAACGTCAATTCGGTGGTGATCACGCTGGCTCATGCCTATGCACCGTTCGCGATCCTGCCGATTTTCGTGGCGCTGGAGAAGATTGACCGCTCGTTCCTTGAAGCCGGGCGCGATCTGGGCGAGACGCCGTTCATGACCTTTATCCGGGTGACCCTGCCCTTGGCGATGCCGGGGGTGATTTCTTCGGTGCTGATCGTGTTCATTCCGACGATTGGCGACTATGTGACGCCGCTGCTGGTCGGTGGGCCAGAGGGGCGGATGGTCGCCAACCTGATCGAGCTGACCTACAAGAAACTGGACAATTATCCGCTGGGCTCGGCCTTGGCGATCTCATCTATGGCGATCGTGGTGGCGGTATCCTTGCTGTTCCTGTTCCTGAACCGACGATTCTTGAAGGGGAATAAATGATGAAGGGCGGTTGGTTTCGCGGCTATACGCTGGTTTATCTGGTGTTTCTCTATGCGCCGATCGTGCTGCTGCCGATCTTTGCGTTCAACAATGCCACCACGGTGGCCTTCCCGCTGAACGGCTTTACCAGCAAGTGGTTCGCCAAGCTGTGGGAAGAGCCTGAACTGCACAAGGCGCTGAAAAATTCGCTGATCATTGCAAGTTCTACGGCGGTGCTGGCGACCTGTTTGGGGGTTTTCGCCTCGCGGGCATCGACCCGCTACAGGTTCCCCTACAAGGCGCCGCTGATGGGGATGATCATGCTGCCCTTGGTGCTGCCAGAGATCATTCTGGCGGTGGCGCTGCTGGCGGTTTTGCGCGGTATCGGCATGCCGATGAGCCTGTTCACGGTGATTTTGGGACATGTGCTGGTCTGCACACCGTTCTCGATTGCGATCCTGTCGGCGGCGTTCCAGTCTTTGGATCATTCGCTGGAGGAAGCCGCCTATGATTTGGGCGAAACCCCGGTCTCGGCGTTCCGGCTGGTGATCCTGCCACTGGTGCTGCCGGGGATCATCTCTAGCCTGTTGATCACCTTCACCATCAGCCTTGATGAATTCATCATGGCGTTCTTCTTGGCGGGCAACGAAACCACGCTGCCGGTCTATATCTTTGGCCAGTTCCGCTTTCCGCAGAACGTGCCGGTCATTCTGGCTTTGGGGACGATTCTGGTCTGTCTGTCCATCGCCTTGCTTGCAACCGCAGAATATTTCCGCCGCCGTGGCATCGCCAAAACCGGTGGTAAGGATACTGGAGGCTTCCTGTGACGTCTGAAACCACTGCAAAATCCGGTCAGACCATGATCGAGTTCAAAGACGTCCATAAGTATTATGGCGACTACCACGCCTTGCGCGGTATCACCGCGACGATCAAGGCGGGGGAGTTTTTCTCGCTGCTGGGGCCGTCGGGCTGTGGGAAAACCACCCTGTTGCGCACCATTGCCGGGTTTGAGGGGATTTCCTCGGGCGTGGTGATGATTGACGGCAAGGACATGGCGGATGTGCCGGCCAATGTGCGGCCGACCAATATGGTGTTCCAATCCTACGCGATCTTTCCGCATCTGACTGTGGCGCAGAACGTGGGCTTTGGGCTGCGCAAAGATCCGCGCAGCACCGCCGAGAAAGACGCGGCGGTGGCCGAGGCTTTGGAGATGGTGGGGCTGAAAGGCTATGGTGCGCGCGCGGCGCATGCGCTTTCGGGCGGGCAGCGGCAGCGGGTGGCCTTGGCGCGGGCTTTGATCCTGAAGCCGAAAGTGTTGCTGCTGGACGAGCCTTTGTCCGCGCTGGACAAGAAGATGCGCGAACAGATGCAGATGGAGTTGATCAAGCTGCAACGCCAGGTCGGCATCACCTTCATTCTGGTCACGCATGATCAGGAAGAAGCTTTGGTAATGTCGGACCGGATTGCTGTGATGTTTGAGGGTGAAATCGCGCAGCTGGCCGACCCCGAGACGTTGTACAGACGTCCGAATTCGCGCAAGGTGGCGGATTTCATTGGCACGATGAACTTTTTGCCTGCGGATATCCTGTCGGAAGTCGATGGCAAGGTTGAGGTTGAGGCCAAGGGTTTTGGCCGGCTGACCTTGGATGCAGAGCAGGTGTCGGTGGCACCCGGAAGCTCCAGCGCCTCGATTGGTTTCCGGCCGGAAACCCTGACGATCCTGTTTGACGGTCAGACCGCGACGGACCGTGAAAGCCACGCGGAAGTGGTTGAGGTCGTTTATTATGGCGACATGACCTATTACGACATCAAGCTGGAGGGCACCACCGAGCCGATGCGGCTGTCGATGCGCAACGTGTTCGGGCGGCCGGTGCTGGATATTGGCACCCAGACGCGGGTGGCTTGGTCGCCGGGGGCGCTGGTGCTGTTCCGCTAAGGAAAGGGCCTTTCGGGGGCCCTTTTATTTGTCTGGCGGCAGCAGCCCCAGCCCACGCAGATAGATGCCGATGCCAGCCTCTAGCAGATCTTCTGGCGGGAACGGGCTTTTTGCCCCCGGTGCGCCGCGCATGTAAAGTTCAACCACACCGTGGCTCATCGCCCAGATATGCGCCGAGAACATCGACGACGGCGGGCGTTTGTGCGCGGGCAGATGCTGTGACAGTTTTTCCGCCGCTTGTTCCAGCACGGCGCGGGCTTTTTGCGAGACGATGGCCAGATCCGGATGGGCTTGCAGGCTGAGACCGGATTCGAACATCGCCTTGTAATGACCGGGATATTTGCGCGCAAAGGCAAGGTAGGCACGGCCGGTGGCCTCAAACGCCGCCAGCGCGGTGGGCTGGCCGTTGTTATAGGCAAACTCCATCAAGGCGGCGAAAATATCATAGCCTTGGCGGGCGACCTCGGCGATCAGATCATCGCGGCCAGCGAAATGCCGGTAGACGGCAGCAGGCGTGACATCGGCGGCTTTCGCGGCCTCCGACAGGGTAAACCCGGTCGGGCCTTGATCAGCGATCAGCTCTAGCGCCGCTTCGACCAAGGCCTGCCGCAGATTGCCGTGATGGTAACCGCGTTTCACCCTTTCGGCCTTATCTTTGGCCCGCCGCAGATTTTGCCATCAATCTTGCCGATCACATCCAGATCTTTGCCTTTGTAATCCACCGCCAGCAGGATGTTCTGGATCGCACAAATCCGGGTGCGCAGCTTGTCATCCGACAGGATCACCGTCCAAGGCGCGTATTTGAAATGGCTTTGCGCGAAGGTTTCATCAATCGCCACGCAATATTCCTGCCATTTCGCCAAGCCATCAATGTCGATAGGGCTGAGCTTCCACTGTTTGAGCGGGTCTTGCTCACGATCCAGAAAGCGTTGCAACTGTTCGGCCTGTCCGACCTCAAGCCAGAGCTTGATCAGGATGATGCCCTCATCCACCAGCATCCGTTCAAATTCCGGCAGTTGCCGGAAGAATTTCGCGCGTTGCTCGGGGGTACAAAAGCCGAAGACATGCTCGACAATGCCGCGATTGTACCAGGAGCGATCAAAGAAGGCGATCTCGCCCGCGGCGGGCAGCCAATCGACATAGCGCTGGAAATACCATTGCGCGGCTTCGCGATCACTGGGTTTCGGCAACGCCACGATGCCAGCCACGCGGGGATTGAGGTTCATATGCGCGGCAGAAATTGCGCCGCCTTTGCCCGCAGCATCGCGGCCTTCAAACACCACAACCATGCGTTTTCCGGTGGCCTTCACATCCGCCGCCATCCGCACCAGCTGCACCTGAAGCGCATCCATCTGCACCTCATAGTCTTTTTTCTTCATTTCCTGCCGGTAGGGATAATCTTTCCAGAGGATCTCATCCTTGCTGGCTTTTTCAATGGTCTTGCGCAGCTCTTTGGGAGCAGTTTCATTGAGAAAACGGCTGATGGCGCCGTCAAAGGGCAGGTCCATGATATCCTCCGGTTGGCTTTTGCCCACTATGGCGATTGCAGCGGTGCGCGCAATCCAGAGCGTTCGGCGGCGCGTTCAATGGCGGCGAGCGTCTCGGCGCGGTGGCTGTAATGCGGCATGTGGCCTGCGCCTTCCATCACCGTCAGATGCGCGTTGGGCAGGCGTTCTGACAGGGGTTTGGAGTGGATGTTCAGCGGCACGATGGTGTCGGCGGTGCCGTGGATCAGCTCGATCGGCAGGGTAAGTTGCGGATAGAGCGGTTCTTGCGCGACGATTTCCGGGCGCAATCCGTTCACTTGCGCGAAATTGGCGCGCAGGGTCGCACGCCGCATCGTCAGTTTGGCGGCGATGGCGCGGGCATAGCCGGGGGGCACCGGATCGGGCGCGAAGACGGCGGTGACGGTGGTGTCGACCAAGCTGTCTGGCACAAAGGCCGCAGCCAGCGGCGGCACCAGAGCCGCACCGATGCCGCTGTTGGTCAGCCGGTAAAACATGTCGAGCGGGCCGGGCCACGGCAGCGAGGGGGCCGAGATTAGCACCAGCGCGCGGGGTTTCAGCGGAGCATGCAGCGCCCATGCCAGACTGACCGAGCCGCCATAACTTTGGCCGACAAGCAGCGGATTCTCAACGCCAAGCTGTGCTGCGGCAGCGGCCAGATGCAGGGCTTGGCCGCGCAAGGATTGGTCGGGGATCGGGTCTGACCAGCCCAAACCCGGACGGTCAAAGGCTATGACGCGGTAGGATTTCTCCAGATCTGACGCAAGCGCCACCGTCATGTCACGGGCGTTGCCTGAAGCGCCGTGGATCAGGATCAGATCGGGGCCAGCACCGCTGATGTAGACATGCACCTGCGCGCCGTTCACCGTCAGAAACTGGCCTTCGGGCGGAAATTCGGCGGCAATCGCAGCCTCACGCGATTGCGCGCGATACAGCGTCGCCGCCGACAAGCCACCCAGAAGTGCTGCTGATATCAGGATCTTAGCGGCCAATCTCTGCCATGTCATACGGGGTGCCCTGATAAATCTCGTTGATCCAGTTGCCGTAAAGCAAATGCGCGTGGCTGCGCCAGCGGTTCAGCGGAGGTAGGGCGGGATTATCGTTCGGGTAGTAGTTGTCCGGCACGTTGATCGGGGTGCCATTGGCGATATCGCGATCATACTCCTGCTTCAGCGTGTCGCTGTCATATTCAAAATGGTTGAAGATATAAAGCGCGCGATGGCCGGGGTCTTCGACCAGACAGGGGCCGACCTGATCGCTGCCCAACAGGGTGCGCAGGCCGGGGGCGGCGTCAATCTCGGGCTGTTTCATTTCGGTCCAGCGGCTGACCGGGATGACGAAATCATCCGAAAAGCCACGCAGGAACGGCGAGGTCGGGGCAAGGTTCTGATGGCGGAAGCAGCCGAAGGCCTTATGGTCCAGCATGTGCTTTTTGACGCCGTGGAAATGGTTGATCATCGCCATGCCACCCCAGCAGACGCCGAAGGTCGAGAACACGTTGGTCTGGGTCCAATCCATCACCTCGCAAAGTTCATCCCAATAGGTGACTTCCTCGAACGGGAGATGTTCGATGGGGGCACCGGTGATCACCAGCCCGTCGAATTTCTCGGATTTCACCTCTTGGAACGGGCGATAGAAGGTTTCCATATGGTCAGCGGCAGTGTTTTTCGCCTGATGTTCCGACATGCGGATCAGCTGGAAGTCGATCTGCAACGGCGTCGCACCGATCAGACGGGCGAACTGGTTCTCGGTCTGGATTTTCTTCGGCATCAGGTTCAACAACCCGATGCGCAGGGGGCGGATTTCCTGCGCCTGCGCCCGCTCGGGCGACATCACCATGACGCCTTCGTTCCGCAGAACGTCGAAGGCGGGCAGGGTGGCGGGCAGGGTGATCGGCATGGGTGTATCCTATGTGGTCAGTTAAGCGGTGGTCTTGGTGCGATCAATCGCGGTCGCAATCATGTCATCAAAATTGGCGGGGTTTTTGACCTGCGCGACCTCTTCGGCGGTGACGGTGATGCCCCAACGCGCCATCGCGGCATAGCGCGGTTGGCGGTGATCGAGCAGGCGGGCATAGCCGAAACGCAGGAAGGCGTCGGGGTCCACTTCGGTCGCGGATTGGCCCTCGGCTGCGCAGTACTCGGCCCAGAGGGTTTTCAGGAAATCCGGGCGGTAATACATTGGCTTGGGCGCGCGATCAAAGCGGCGGGCGAGTTCGGCTTTATGGGCGTCCGAGCCTTTGATCCAGACCAGAAGCTGGTTGTCGGCCAGCGCCCGCATCACCGGATCGGCGGGGTCATCGGCATTCACCACCTCGCAGATCGAGCCTGAGGTGTCGCAGATAAAGTTCTGATAGCCATAGATATTTTCAGCACGTTCAACAAAACGCGGCACGTCCAGCATCGCCGAAATCTCGGCTTGCGCATGTTCGGCCTGACGGCGCTGATATTCTTCGAACGCGATGCCGCCGCGTGCCGGATCACCCGGCTTGCCGAGATAGGTCGACAGCGGGGCCAAGTTGTTGAAGGTGATGTTCGAGGCGATATAGACCGAATCCGACATCAAGAGTTCGCGGAGCAGCGGCACTTTCATCGCCTCGCGCTTGAAGTTGTCGGCGATGAATTCGTTCATATAGCGGGTGCCGATGCGGTAATCGACCGAGTAGTGAAACCAGCCGCCAGCGCCCGCTTGGCCCGCATCGCGCAGCATGTTCGCGAGATATGTCTTGCCCAAGCCAGACATGCCAAACAGCAGCACGCGCTTTTGCTCGGCGGCGCGAAAATCTTGTCCTGAGCTGTAAATCATCGCGCCCTCCGCTGGCTTGGCTGCCGCTTTGTTACAGGCTGGCAAAGACCTTCGCAAATGCAAACGGCCCCGCAGAATTGCGGGGCCGTTTATGCAAAATCACGAGATCAGAAGGTGAAGGCGACGTTCACCCCAACACCCACCGCGTCATTGCCGGAAAACTTGGTGCCAGATGCGTCAACTGCATCACCGAGCTTCACATATTCAACGCCGCCGGTGACTTTGACGTTGTCTTTGGTCCACGAACCACCGACGCCAAAGCTGCGACGGCCATCGGTGGGGGAAAGACGCGAAGCTTCCTCGCCATCAGACTCTTCAAATCCAATCCGTGCGAACACCGACAAGTTGTCATTGATCTTGCGACCGACGCCCAATTCGTAGGTGATGACATTGTTGGAAAAGCCAGTGATCTCATCATTGATCACGCCGTTATAGTAGTCGGGCCGGACGTGCCATTTCGACCACTCGCTCCATGTCACCGAGCCGAATACCAGCGTGTCTTTCGCCACACCGGACTGGAAATCCAAAGTGACGCTTTGCGGCATGCTGATTTCGGTTTTGCCGTCAATGGTGGCCCCGCCGTTCAGACCCGCAAACCGCTCTGAGGTGGCAAACTCATGCTTGATTGAGGATTCATAGGTCAGCGCCACACGCAGGGCGATATCTGGAATTTGATAGGCTGCACCAACCACATAGCCGACTTGCGTGTCGGTATCGGTTTTTGCGGTATACGGCCCAATCACAATCGGAGTGGCGGGCGGCGACAGCATTTGCACCGGGATATTTATTTCTGCGGAAGATCTGACCAGACGTAGGCCACCATAGGCCGAAACACGGTCGTTGAAGTTATACTTCAGCAGGGCTGCCAGTTGCGTGCTTTTCCAGTGTGCCTCAAGCCCGGTATAGATGCCTTCCTTGTAATGGGCATCTGCGCCGTAGGGCTGGTTGAGAAAGATCGCATAAGACAATTTATCATTGATGTCAGCTTTATAGCTGAAAGACAGCGTCGTGTAGCTTTCGGACATGTTGCCGGTTGGGATTGCGCCGGCAAGCGGATGAGTGAACACACCGCTCACCGAGGGGGTCACACTGGAAAACCCAATCGTCGCAACCCTGCCTTTGTCGAACAGCGCCGAATAGCTGGTGCCCGACCGGTCAATCCCCCCCGCCTGTACCAGCGTGGTGGTCATTGCCAATGCGCCAAGCGCGGTAACTATGTGCTTCATGGTCTACTCCCCGTAACCGATGCGGCATCTTGGCATGTCCCAACTTTCCCGTGGGTTAATGCGTTCAATGCGGTGATATGTCACGCTAAGCGGAAGCCTGCCCATCGGTCAATCAATGACGCCGCGTCACACAGGTGTGACAGGCTCTGTGTGGCCTTTGGGTCTGATTTCAGCGCGGATGTTAATCCATATCCCGACGAAGATCACCGCAGCGCCGAGAATGACGTAGGGATCAAGCGGTTCGGCATAGATCAGCGCGCCGACGACGGCGATCAGCGGCAGGCGCAGGAAATCCAGCGGCATGACGTAAGAGGCCGGGGCAAGCTTGAGCGCCGTCGTAATGCAGTAATGCGCGGTGACACCTGCAAGGCCGATGAGGCAAAGCCAAGGCAGCGTGGCGGCGGTGGGCAGGCGGAACCTGCCGTCAGCAAGCGCTACGGCAAGGCCGAAGAAGAACTGCATCAACGTCAGCCAGAACAGGATGCACAGGATCGAGATCCCAGTCGTGAGCTTTTTCGTCACCACACTGGTGGTGGCAAAGCACAAGGCCGCGCCAGCGGCGGCCAGCACGCCGGGGTTCAGATCCGCCATATCTGGGCGCGCCACAATCAGCACGCCGACAAAGCCCAAGGTGGCGGCAATCAGCCGGACTTTGGTCAGCCGCTCGCCTAGCATCAGGGCGGCCAACAGCACGACCCACAAGGGCGAGGTGAACTCGATGGCGAACAGCTGTGCGAGGGGGATCATCGTCAGCGCCCAGAACCACAGGTTCTGCCCGGTGAAATGGATGATGTTGCGCAGCGCATGGCCGCCCAGATTGCGGGCGGTGATCTCCTGCAATCGGCCCGTGGCTGTGGCCAGCGCCAGCACCAGTACAAAGCCCACGGCAGAGCGCGCTGTCATGATCTCAAAGCTGTCATGGCGCGGGCCGATCTGTTTGGCCGCAATCGCCATCGCAGAAAAGGCCAAGATCGAGCCGATCATCCAGAACGCCGCGCGGATCGCCGGGGAGTTTGGTGCACGCGTGCTCATCGGCTGACCTTTGTGGTCATCGCAGAGGGCGGCAAGGTTTCGGCGTCAGAGTTAGGGGTGATCTGTACCAAGCTTATCCCGCCCCAGACGGAGACGCATTCACCGGAGCGAAACAGGACATTTTTGAACAGCGCACGCATGGCGCAAGGAGTAGCCGCAACCTGCGGGCTTTGCCAGAGCTGGCGTTCTGTGCATTTTTGCGATGATGTTCTGCATTCAGTGGCCTTGCTGCGCTGATTTGCGACGCTACCTTAGAAGGGCAAATCTCACAGTCACTGGACGTCACATGACCGCTCATACCACCATCCATAACCCCCGCGAAGCCGATCATCCGATCCATGCGCAGTTCACCAGCCGGTTTTCACCGCGTGGCTTTACGCCTAAGGCATTGACCGAGGAGGAGGTTCTGGCTGTGCTGGAAGCCGCGCGTTGGGCCCCTTCTGCCAGCAACAACCAGCCGTGGCGCTTTGCCTATGGCCTGCGCGGCGATGCGGCTTTTGGCAAGATTGCCGACAGCCTTGTGCCATTCAACCGCTCTTGGGCGGAAAAAGCGGCGGCGCTGATCGTGGTGGCCTCGCGCACGACGATTGAAAAAGACGGCGCCGACGTACCCGTGCCGACGCATGCTTTTGATGCCGGTGCCGCATGGGGCTATCTTGCACTGCAAGCCCATCATGCCGGGTTGATCGCCCATGCGATGGCGGGGTTTGACCCGAAAACTTTGGCCGAAAACCTCAAGCTGCCCGAAGGTTATGTGCTGCACGCGGTTGTGGCTGTGGGCGAGCATGGCAATATCGAAAACCTGCCCGAAGTGTTGCAGGCGCGCGAAGTGCCGAGCAATCGATTCCCGTTGGATAAAGTCGCGGCCCACGGAAAATTCGTCTAAGCTTTGCTAAGAAATAATATGACAAGGGGCGCAGTTAGCGCCCCTTTTGCATCTAATCTCTTAAGTCTTCCACGCGGAAATCCCGCAGGATGCCTCGCGTCGCCTCAAACCACCGCGAGGCCCGCGTGCGGGCTTGATGGGCGTTGAAATCGTCCTGGGTGCGGAAGGTTTCCATCACTTCCCAGACCATCGGATCATCAGTCGGCGTCACTTCAAACGACAAACAGCCCGGTTCAGCGCGCGAAAGCTGGGTGTGCAGCGCGACATGCTGTTGCACCGCCGCGGCTTCCTCGGAGGTCACACAAACCAGATGGCCCCGCAGCCGGATCATTCGAGTTCAATCGTGCCGGGCGGCTTTGAGGTGATGTCGTAGAACACCCGGTTGACGCCTTTGACCTCGTTGATGATGCGGGTCATGGTTTCACCTAGGAAATCATGGGTGAACGGGTAGGTGTCGGCGGTCATGCCATCCACACTTGTCACCGCACGCAAAGCCACGGCGAAATCATAGGTGCGGCCGTCGCCCATCACGCCGACGGTTTTCATCGGCAGGATGGCGGCGAAGGCTTGCCAGATCTCATCATAAAGCCCGTGCTTGCGGATCTGGTCGATATAGACCGCATCGGCTTGGCGCAGGATATCCAGCTTTTCGGTGGTGATCTCACCTGGGCAGCGGATCGCAAGACCGGGGCCGGGGAAGGGGTGGCGGCCGATGAAGCTGGCGGGCAGGCCCAACTCACGACCCAAAGCGCGGACCTCATCCTTGAAGAGTTCGCGCAGCGGTTCGACCAGTTTCAGGCCCATTTTGGCGGGCAAGCCGCCGACATTGTGGTGCGATTTGATCGTGACCGAGGGGCCGCCGGAGAAAGATACGCTCTCGATCACATCCGGGTAGAGCGTGCCTTGGGCGAGGAATTCTGCGCCTTCGATGCCGTTGGCGTATTTCTGGAACACGTCGATGAACAAACCGCCAATAATCTTGCGCTTGGTTTCGGGGTCGGAGACGCCTTCGAGTTTGCCCAAGAACAGCTCGGATTCGTCGGCGTGGATCAGGTTCAGATTGTAGTTGTCGCGGAACATCGCCACGACCTGTTCGGCCTCACCCAGACGCAGCAGGCCGTGGTCAACAAACACGCAGGTCAGTTGATCGCCAATCGCCTCATGGATCAGAATCGCGGTGACAGAGCTGTCAACGCCACCCGAAAGCGCGCAGATCACCTTCTTGTCGCCAACCTGCGCCCGGATTGCGGCGATGGCTTGTTCGCGGTAGGCGTCCATCGTCCAATCGCCGCTGAAGCCTGCCAGCCGCACGAAATTCTCGTAGAGTTTCGCGCCTTTCGGGGTGTGATGCACCTCGGGGTGGAACTGCACCGCGTAGAAATGCCGCGAAGGATCGGCGGTGACGGCGAAGGGGGCGTTGGGTGAAGTGCCGTAAACCTGAAAACCGGGGGCGATTTTGGAGACATGGTCGCCGTGGCTCATCCAGACCTGTTCGCGGCCATCGGCAAACCAGCCGTCAAGAATGGACAGGGTGTCCGCCGTGGGGGTCACAAACGCCCGACCAAATTCAGCGGTGCCGTGGCCGTGTTCGACCAGACCGCCCAACTGCTGCATCATGGTCTGCTGGCCGTAGCAGATGCCCAGAACCGGCACGCCGAATGACCACAAAGCCTCTGGCGCGCGGGGGCTGCCTGCGCGCGTCACCGAATCCGGGCCACCCGACAGGATCACCGCTTTCGGCGCGAAGCTTTTGAGGAACGCGTCATCGACCTTATTATAGGGATGGATTTCGCAATAAACGTTCAGCTCGCGCAGGCGGCGCGCAATCAGTTGCGTGACCTGAGAGCCGAAGTCGATGATGAGAAGGCGATCATGCTGTGTCATGGCCTCGCGTAGCCGGATGTGCGAGGAATCGCAAGATCGATGCGCGGGATTTTTGCGCGGCTGCGGTGGAAAGGGGGCCTTTTAGCCCCCCTTGAACCCCCTTGAGGATATTTGCGCACAGAGGATAGGCTTAAGTCGCTATCAGGATGGGAACATGTCGGTTTTAGCGCGTATACGGCGTATTCGGGGGGCGGGGGCTGGCGTGTTCTTGGCATAAGCATAGCAAAACAGTGCCGCATGGCGGCTGAGGATGGAGATTGCGATGAGCGATGTGGCAAGCGAAACGGGCGTTCGGCGGGCACGCGGTGGCGGTGGGGCAACCCGGCGGGCCGAGCGCACGGCAGTGAGTTTCGAGACCGCGAAATTCATCCAGCGCAACATTCCGAACTTTGAGATCCTCAACGAAGAGGCCTTGCAGATCATCGAATACAACGCGGAAACCGTGTTGGAAGAGATCGGCGTCAATTTTGTCGAAAACGAAGCGGCGCTGAAACGCTGGCGCGAAGCGGGCGCGGATGTGCGCGGCGAGCGGGTGCATATTCCGCGTGGTCTGGCGCGGAAGCTGTGCTCGACTGCCCCCAAAACCTTCACCCAATACGCCCGTAACCCCGAGCGCAATGTCGAAATCGGGGGGCGCAATCTGGTGCTGGCCCCGGTTTATGGCCCGCCCTTCGTGCGCGATATGGAAGGCGGGCGGCGCTATGCCACGCTCGACGATTTCCAGAAATTCGTGAAGCTGGGTTATATGTCGAAATGGCTGCACCATTCCGGCGGCACGGTGTGTGAGCCGACCGATATTCCGGTGAACAAGCGCCACCTTGATATGCTGCGCGCGCATATGGTGCTGTCGGACAAGCCCTATATGGGCTCGGTGACCGAGCCGTCGCGGGCGGCGGATTCGGTCGAGATGTCGAAGCTGCTCTATGGCGCGGATTTCGTTGACCAGAACACCGTGATGACCAGCCTGATCAACATCAACTCGCCGATGACCTTTGACGGCATCATGATGGGCGCGTTGGAGGTTTACGCATCGAACAACCAAGCCAGCATCGTCTCGCCGTTCATCGTCGGTGGTGCAATGGCCCCAGTGACGGTGGCAGGCACGCTGACGCAGGTGTTGGCCGAGATTCTGGCAGGGGTGTCCTATAGCCAGCTCGTGCGACCCGGTTCGCCGGTGATCGCGGGGGCGTTTGTGACCTCGATTGACATGAACTCGGGTGCGCCGACCTTCGGCACCCCGGAAGCGGCGCATATCACCTATGGCACCGGGCAATTGGTGCGTCGTCTGGGGCTGCCTTATCGTTCAGGCGGGTCGTTCTGTGGCTCGAAGCTGCCGGATGCGCAGGCGGCTTATGAAACCGCGAACTCGCTGAACATGGCGTTGCTGGCGGGCGTCAACTTCATGCTGCACGCCTGCGGCTGGCTGGAAGGCGGCCTTGTGTCGTCGTTCGAGAAATTCGTGATGGATGCCGATCAGTTGGGCACCCTACATCATCTGGCACAGGGCGTGATGATGGACACCAACGGGCAGGCGATGGACGCGATCCGCGAAGTTGGTCCCGGCGGTCACTATCTGGGCTGCGAACATACCCAAGCCAACTTCAAGACCGCGTTCTGGCGCTCGGATCTGCTGGATTACAAACCGTTCGAGACCTGGGCCGAAGAAGGCGCGCGCGACACGCAGACCTTGGCCGCCGAACGGGTGAAGAAGATGCTTGGCGACTATGTGGCCCCTGCGATTGACGAGGGCGTGCGCGAAAGTATCGACGAGTATGTCGCGAAGAAGAAAGCCTCGATGCCGGATGCGTTCATGTAATCTGGCCTGCGACATCAGGTGAACGAGAGTGGTGACAGGCCCGCAGCGATGCGGGCCTTTTGCTGTTTGGGTGGCGGTTCAGATCGCCTTTGACGCGCGCGGCAGCAGACGCACTTCGGCGATCAGCGCGATCAGCACCTCGATATGGCGCGCGACCGAATAGCTGGCCTCACCGCTCAGCCGGATATCCTCCAGCCGTTCTTCCTCGGCCAACAGCCGCGTCACGGCGCGTTCGGGGGAGGGCGTGCTGTCAACCAAGCGCTTCAGATCGCGGTCGCGGCGGTAATCCAGCACGCCACAACGGGCGGCACGGATCAACATGCGGGGGCGCTTCAGGGTTTCAAGCAGGGCGCGGAAATCGGTCATCTCGGAAGCCTCCATGAGTGGTGGAGGCTGCATAGCACGGCACAACTGAGCGTTGCGCAAAGCCGAGTTGCAGCGCGCGGGAGCTTCCGAGATTGTTTAAGATTTATAAACAATTATCGGAGACAGCTCAGAAATTAACGATTGGGTAATCAATGCCTTCCACGCTTGTTAACGTTTCGGCAAGGTTTGATCAGGAAGGCGCGGCGGCGCAGAAAAGCAAGATGAACAGCACTCTATCCTCGTTGCAAACCCTGCCGGGCTGGTTGCCCGACGCCGTGCGGCTTTATCTGGATCATACTGAAGATGGTCAATCTTATCGCGCACTTGCCCGGCGTGAAGGCCGCCATGCCTCGACGGTGATGCGGGCGGTGCGCCGTTATGAGACCCGGCGTGATGATCCGCTGCTGGATGAGGCTCTGGCCGCCCTGACCCTTGGCCCTGCGCCGCATTTTCCCCCTGTCAACAAGGATGAATCCGCCATGTCAGCCCCCCTGCGCCCACAAACCATAGTTGCTGATGAGGCAACAATTCTGGCAGAGGGCAAACGCATTCTGCGCCGTCTGGTCGAGCCGGGAGCAGTGTTGGCCTTTGCGCCGGATATGGAAAAGGCAGTGGTGATGCGCGAGTTTCCCGATGGCCATACCGCGCGCACGGCGGTGGTCGAGCGGGTGATTGCGCAGGCCTTTGCGCTGAAGGACTGGATTTTGTGCCGCAAGCCGGGGCGGGTGGCAACCTATGAGATCAGCGCGGCAGGGCGGGCTGCGCTGAAGCGGATGGTGGGCGATGAGGCCCGCGCCGGCGGCTTTGCCGAGGCGCAGACCGCGTTTGGCGATCAGCATCGCGATTGGGACAGCCGCAGCCTTGCCGAAGACACCGGCCCGCGCCGCATCCGCTACAACCTTGCCGAAAGCCCGGTTTCGGTGCTGGGGCGCAGGCGGGATAAGGATGGCAAACTGTTCCTTGAGCCCGAACTGGTTGCTGCCGCCGAACGGCTGCGCGAGGATTTTGAACTCGCGCAGATGGGGCCGCGCGTCGCGCAGAATTGGGAGCGGTTTCTGACCGGGGCGGATCGCGGCAATCTCCGCGCCGAGGCCGGGATCGCCGAAGGGCCGCGGGCGGCGCGCGACCGGGTGGCGGCGGCCTTGCGTGATCTGGGGCCGGGTTTGGGCGATGTGGCGCTGCGGGTCTGCTGTTTTCTGGAAGGCATCGAGACCGCCGAGCAGCGTCTGGGCTGGGCCGCGCGCTCGGGCAAGATCGTGCTGCGGATCGCATTGCAGCGGCTGCGGCGGCATTTTGACGAGACGTATGGGCGGTCAGGGCCGCTGATTGGGTAAGATCCGGGCCGCGCAAACGCGCGAAAACGCTCCAGTGGAGCGTTTTCAGGATCGAACGGGCGTGCAAACCTGCGCGCCCCGGCGGCTGAACGCCTCAACCGGCACGCCCTTTAAGCTCCCAGACCCTTTGCCAGCAGCGTCAGCGACACCACGCTCAGCCACACTGAAGCACCGCGCCGGAACCATAACATCGGCCCGCTTTGGTGGCCCGACATCCCGCCCAACCAAGCGCCAAATCCCGCCCAACCTGCCGCCACGATTACCACCAGCGCCGCAAAAAGCCCCAAGTTTGCCACCAGATGATCAGGCGAGGGCAATAGCACCAGACCGAAAATCAACGCCTTCGGGTTCAGCATCGTGGTGGTGAACACCAAACCCGCGCTGACACCAGACGCACCTTTCGGCAGATTTTGCGGCAGCCACAGTTTCAGCGCCAACCAAGCCACCCAAAGCCCCGCGGCAATCGCCACCACGGCACGGGCGCGCGGGGCATCGTGCAACAGCGCGGCCCCCAGCAGCGTCAGCGGCACCACCACCACCAGATAGCCCGCAAGCTCGGCCGGTATCAGCCACAGGGCCGCACGATGGCCACGCTCGGCCCCGCCCAGAAACAACAAGGTGTTGGTCGGTCCGGGCGTGATCAACAGCACGAAGATGGCGAGGGTCAGTTCAATCATGGTCATGCGGCCTTCTAACCAGGCCGACCCTATCGCGACCCTGATCCAGATCAACCGCAAAAGAAAACGGGCGAAGGTGTCCCATCGCCCGTCTAGGATCGCCAGAACCGATCAGGCGCGGGTCAGCCCGAGCTTATAGATCACACCTGCCACAGCACCCCCCGCCAAGGGGGCCACGATGAACAGCCACAGCTGCGACAGCGCCGTGCCGCCGACAAACAGCGCAGGCCCGATCGAGCGCGCCGGGTTCACCGACACTCCGGTGACGTTGATGCCGACCAGATGGATCGCCGCCAGCGTCAAGCCAATAGCAAGGCCCGCAAAGCCCGCCGTCGATCCGGCTCCGGTTGCGCCCAGAATCACGGTGACGAAAATGAAGGTCATCACGAACTCGAACATCAGCGCCGCCGACATCGCATAGCCACCCAGATAGCCCACACCATAGCCGTTCTGGCCCAGACCATTCACCGCGACGCTATACTCTGCCTGACCCGAGGCGATGCAATACAGCACCAAAGCCCCCGCGATCGCCCCTGCCACCTGTGCCGCCGCGTAGCCTGCGCAATCGGCCGCAGACATCCGCCCCGCCGCGACCATGCCCAGAGAAACCGCCGGGTTCAGATGCGCGCCCGAGATCGCGCCAAGCCCGTAAGCCGCCGCGATAATCGCCAGCCCAAAGGCCAGCGCAATGCCGGTAAAGCCCACAGTCGCGCCACCGATCACGGCCGCGCCACAGCCAAACAACACCAGAATGAAAGTTCCCAAAGCTTCGGCTAGCAGTTTTTTTGTCATTTTCTGTCCCTTACCCTTGTTATGGTTGCATGGGCCTGCGGCGGGAACGCCGTTGCCAAGCCCTGTTTAGCAGACTATTTGTAAACCCAAGTTGGTTTCAGGGGGAAAAACCGTTGCGCGATCTCAAGCTGCCGGATCAACGTCACCCTGAAAAGGCGCATAAGCCCGATAATGCGCAGCCGAAAAAGCCGGATTGGATTCGCGTCCGCGCGCCAACCTCAGAAGGCTACAAGAAAACCCGCGACATTCTGCGTGAGAAAAAGCTGGTCACCGTTTGCGAAGAAGCCGGTTGCCCGAACGTCGGCGAGTGCTGGTCGCAGGGCCACGCCACCATGATGATCATGGGCGATATCTGCACCCGTGGCTGCTCGTTCTGCAACATTGCCACCGGCAAGCCGAACAACCTTGATGCGTTCGAGCCGGGGCGGGTGGCCCATGCCGTGGCCGAACTCGGCCTCAATCATGTGGTGATCACCTCTGTGGACCGCGATGATCTGGCGGACGGCGGGGCCGAGCATTTCGCCCAGACCATCCGCGCCATCCGCCACCGTGCGCCCGGCACCACGATTGAGATCCTGACGCCGGATTTCTTGAAATGCCCGCCTTCCGCCTTGGAAAAGGTCGTCGAGGCCCGCCCGGATGTGTTCAACCACAACCTTGAAACCGTCCCCGGCCTTTACCCCACCGTGCGCCCCGGCGCGCGCTATTTCCACTCGTTGCGGCTGCTGCAGAAGGTCAAGGAACTCGACCCGACGCTGTTCACCAAATCCGGTATCATGGTGGGTCTGGGTGAAGACCGCCAAGGCGTGCATCAGGTGATGGACGACATGCGCGCCGCAGATGTCGATTTCCTGACCATCGGCCAGTATCTGCAACCAACGCCGAAACACCACCGGGTTGATCGGTTCGTCACCCCGGATGAGTTCAAAAGCTACGAGCAAACCGCCTTCGGCAAAGGCTTCCTGATGGTGTCGGCCACGCCGCTGACGCGCTCTAGCTACCACGCCGGCGACGATTTCGCGCGGTTGCGGCAGGCAAGGTTGCAGAAACTGGGCCGCGCTTAAGCCGGCGGCAGAAACGGCTGCGAGATCTGAGCGAAGACGGCAGTCTGTTCCAGCCGATCGGCAAAGGCGATCAGGGTTGGAAAATCCAAGTCCGCCATGACGCCGGGATGCGCTTCGCGCAAAAACCGCAGCGCACAACCCAGCGCGATATCGGCATGCCCCAACTTATCGCCAAACCAATAGGGGCCGGGACGGCTGGCCAGATCAGCCTCCAGCGCGTGCAGCACGGCGTGAATTTGCGCCCGACACCGCGCGTCAAAGGCAGGCGAGATCACCTCATGCATCGCGCGTTCATAGAACAGGCTGACCGCCTTATCCGCCAAGCCACAGGCCAAAGCGGCGACTTTCAGCGCCCGGTGGCGCGCAGGCTCGGTGCGCGGAAACAGCGGCTGATCGACCAGCCCGTCGAGATAATCCAGCATCATATGGCTGTCGACCAGCACAAAGCCATCGTCCAGCACCAATGTCGGCACCCGTGTCAGCGGGTTCAGCGCGCGCAAAAGGTCCGCATCGCCAAAGGCCGACCACGGGCGATGCTCAAACGCCATGCCATACAGCGTCAGCGCAATGCCAACGCGGCGCACAAAGGGGCTGTCATATTGACCGATCAGGATCATTCAGTTCACCGCTGGCACAAGTTGCAGATAGGCCGCGACCGCCTGGCGATCCGACGCTGGCAGCTTTGCCATATTCTCTACCACATGCGCCATATGGCCCCCCACCGAGTCAAATTCTGGCGTGAAGCCCGAGGTCAGATATTCGACCACTTCCGCAGCACTCCACGTCAGCTTCCACGGTGTGATATTCGGGATGCGGCCCTTGCCACTGGGATTAGGCGCGCCCGACAGCCATGCACTGCGCTGCAAGCCGCCCAAAGCGTTGCGCGGCGTGTGGCATTCACCGCAATGCGCCAGCGCCTCGGCAATATAGCGCCCGCGCGTTTGCTCGGGGGTCAGATCACCGGCAATCACCCAATCGGTGTTCTCAAACAGCAGCTTCCAGATCCCCAAGCTGCGCCGGATGTTGAACGGAAAGCCAACCTGATGCGGCTTGGAGGCTTCAGCAGAAGGCGGCAGTCCATCCATAAACGCCTTCAGATCGGCGACATCCTGCGGCAGCATCTTGTTATAGGCGTTATAGGGCAGGGCGGGATACAGATGTTCGCCCGCGCGGCCCACCCCCAACGTCACCGCATTGGCAAATTCCACCAAGGTCCAGCCGCCGATACCTTGCGTGGCGTCGGGCGAGATATTGGGCGCCAGAAACGTGCCAAACGCCGAGGGAAATTCTTGCCCACCCGTCAGCACCAGCTCATCCGCCCCCTTGGCATCCGCCGCCGCATGGCACGAGGCGCATCCGGCCGCCCAGAACACCAACTCGCCCTTGGCCGCATCGCCCGTCAGCGCCTCATACTGGCCAACATCCACCGACTGTGGCGCAGAAAGCAGCAGAAAGCCGCCAAACCCCAGAAGCACCACAGCCAGAAAGGCAGAAAGCAGTCGAGACATCGCCGTCCCCTTTGTGAAGTGCTGGCCCTCTGGTCTGGCCAATTATTGCCGCAGGTTACACCAGTATGCCCGTTTGGGAAGCGTCTTTCCGAACCAACCCGGCAGGCGGCCAGTTCTAGCGCAGCTTGGCTTTGCCATTGACCGAAAGCCAATCGGGCCAGCCCCAGATCTGCTCGATCCCGAACAAAACAAGGCACAAGACGATCACGCCCAGCACCAGTTTCACCTTCCACAACGGCGGTGGATGGCGTGCAAGGCGTGACATGCGGATCAGCCAGATCGGATTCATCAATCAGTAAACCGCACTTTGCCGATATAGGGCAGGTTGCGGTTTCTTTGCGCAAAATCAATGCCATATCCGACGACAAACTCATCAGGGATCTCAAACCCGGTCCAGGTTGCCTTGATATCCACCTCGCGCCGGGTGGGTTTGTCCAGCAAGGCGCAGACCTCCAGCCGATGCGGCTGGCGCGACATCAGCAGGTTTTTCACATGATGCAGGGTGAACCCGGTATCGACGATATCCTCCACCACCAACACATCCTGCCCGGCAATCTCGCCGCGCAGATCCTTCAAAATCCGTACCTCGCGGCTGGAATGCATCTCGTCGCCGTAAGACGACGCCTCCAGAAAATCCACCTGCACCGGCAGGTCAATTTCGCGCACCAGATCCGCGATGAACACGAAAGAACCGCGCAGCAGCCCGACCACGATCAGCTTGTCGCAATCCTTGTAATGGGCGGTGATCTCGCGGGCCAAAGCCTCGACCCGCGCCGCAATCGCCTTGGCCGAGATCATTTGGTCGATGACATATGGACGCGTCTGCATGGGGGCCTCTTGATTTCTGAGGGTTTTCTACCCAATACCTCTTTCCAAGTCACGCGATAGGTTACGCATGCCGCATCACCATGAGACCAAACAGCTGCCATATAAAGCCGTACAAATGTACGATCTTGTCGCCGATGTCGCGCGCTATCCCGAATTCCTGCCTTGGACCGCCGCCGCGCGCGTCCGCTCGCGCTCTCCCATTGCGGGGGGCGGCGAGGTGATGGAGGCCGATCTGGTGATCAGCTTCAAGGTCTTCCGTGAGCGTTTCGGCAGCCGCGTCACCCTGCTGCCCGCTGAGAACAAGATCCTGACCGAATATATCGACGGCCCGTTCAAACATCTGAAATCGGTCTGGAGCTTTCACGACACGCCAACCGGCTGCGCTGTCTCATTCGAGGTGGATTTCGAGTTCCGCAACCCGATCCTCGCGGGCCTGATCGGTCTTGTGTTCAACGAGGCGATGACCCGCGTGGTGCGCGCGTTTGAAGTCCGTGCGGCGAAACTCTACGGCACCATAAGTTCATAAAATTTAACTAAAGTTTGCTTTCAGACTGGCTTAAATATTCCGGGGTGTGGGGCTGGCCCCACTCCGGCATGAGCCCCCTACGCCATCGCCCGCAGCAACAACTCCAAAGCATGATCCCGTGCAGCCTTCCGCACCCGGTCGCGCCCGAGCGCCCCGAACTCCACCGTCTCCACCACAACCGCCTTGCCCTTCACCGCCAACCCAAAGCATACCCGCCCCTCGGGCTTGAACTCTGATCCGCCCGGCCCGGCAATCCCGGTGGTCGACACCGCCAGATCAGCCGTTGAATGCGCCAAAGCGCCCTCGGCCATCGCCGCTGCCACCGCTTCCGATACCGCGCCAAACTCTGCCAGCAGGGCCTCAGGCACCCCCAGCATGTCGATCTTTGCCTGATTGGAATAGGTCACGAAACCACGGTCAAACATATCTGACGATCCCGCCACTTCGGTCAGCGCCGCCGCAACCATGCCACCGGTGCAGCTTTCGGCGACAGCCACCCGATAGCCCCAATAGCGCGAAAGCCGCAGCAGTTCTGCCGTCATGGATCACCTCATCAAGATCATCGGAATGTGATAGGCCGCTGCCGCCACAACCGTCGCCAGACCAGCAAACAGCCCCGCCCACAGATCGTCAAGCATCACGCCCGCCGGATCATGCCTGCGATCCGCGCGCCCGACCAGCCAAGGCTTCCAGATGTCAAACAGCCGGAAGAACAAAAACGCCGCAATCGGGGCAGGGTAGGGCAGAAAGCCCTCATGTCCCCGCCACCAAAACGCCGCCGAGGAAAACAGCAGCGCAATCCATTGGCCTGCCACCTCATCAATCACAAACTCGGATGGATCAGCGGAAGGCGTATCGCGCAGCTCCACCGACACCGCCCAGAATCCCAAGGCGGTGACGGCAATCGTCGCCACCAGCAGCACCGGAAACCCCAGATACCGATCAATCAGCAGCGCCATGATCACCGCAACCAGCGATCCCCAAGTTCCCGGCGCGGGCCGCAACAGCCCCGCGCCAAACCAGATCGCCAGAACCCGTGTCAGCCTCATGCCCGCACCAAAGCGCAGGTTGCCATCGCGGCGATGCCTTCCTCACGTCCGGTGAACCCCAGCCGTTCCGAGGTCGTGGCCTTCACCGAAATCCGCTCCACCGCCACCTGCATGATCGCAGCCAGTGCCTCCCGCATCGCCTCGGCATGGGGGCCGATCTTGGGCCGCTCGCAGATCAATGTCACATCGCAATTCGCCAGCGCAAAGCCCTTCGCCCGCGCCAACCGCATCGCATGGGCTAGGAAGATCTTGCTCTCGGCGCCTTTCCATTGCGGATCAGACGGCGGGAAATGCCGGCCAATATCGCCCTCGGCCAAAGCACCATAGATCGCATCCGTCAAAGCGTGCATGCCAACATCGGCATCCGAATGGCCCAGCAGCGCGCGGCCATGCGGCACCTTGACCCCACAGAGCCACACCCCGTCGCCGTCACAAAACGCATGCACATCAAAGCCATTGCCCACCCGCAGATCCATCTGCCGCCCCTTCAAGATCGCCTCTGCCGATGCAAAATCGCCCGGAAAGGTCAGTTTCAGATTGTCCTCGTCACCCGCGACGATCACCACATCCAGACCATAGCTGCGCGCCACAGCCACATCATCGGCGGCCTCGCCCGGATGTGCCCGGTGTGCCGCCAAAATCGCCTCAAAGCGAAACCCCTGCGGTGTTTGCGCCCGAAACAGCCCGTCGCGCGGCACAGTGCCCACCACCAGCCCCGCCGCACCGCGCCACAAGGCATCGCTCACCGCCAGCGCCGGGGCAGCCCCATCCGACTGATCGAGGGCCGCGATCACCCGGCCAATCACCGCACCCGAGATCAACGGCCGCGCGCCGTCATGGATCAAGACGTGATCCACTCCACGCCCCACCAAAGCCTCCAACGCATTGCGCACCGAAGCCGTGCGTGACGCCCCGCCTTCGACAATCAGCACATCCAGCCCCAAAGCTTCGGCCCGCGCGCGATCGTCTGGATGCACCACCAGCACCCGCAGCATGCCCTCAAACGCAGCCAAAGCATGCGCCACCACCGGAAGCCCGGCCAACAACTGCCATTGCTTCGGCATATCCCCGCCGGCGCGCAGCCCGCGTCCTGCGGCGGTGATGATGGCGGCTGTTGTCATGCTATTTCCTTTTGCACTTATCTAAGCGACTGCTTCCGCTCTGACAATCTGCCCCAACCCATGCCAATCTGGTCGCGAAATGCAGCATAGTCGCCTAATTATTGTGCATTGCTTAGAAATAGGGCATAAACGAGAGGGCCAGCCCTTGGCGAACCCGCAGCCGGGGCGCATGTTTCCCCCAAAGGAGCCGCAATGTCCCTGTCATTAGGCGCAATCTCTCTGCATCCCCCGGTGATTCTGGCACCGATGGCGGGCATCACCGATCTGCCATTCCGGCGGATGGTGGTGCGCTTTGGCGCAGGGTTAGTGGTGTCGGAAATGATCGCGTCCGAGGAAGTGATGAAGGCGCAGCCCTTGGCGCGGGCCCGTGCCGAGTTGGGGTTTTCCGAGGCCGCCACTTCCGTGCAACTCGCGGGCCGCGATCCCTATTGGATGGCCGAGGCCGCGCGCTATGTCGAAGCCCAAGGTGCTAAAGTCATCGACATCAACATGGGCTGCCCGGCGAAACGGGTGACGGCTGCGGGCGGTAATGGCGCTTGTGGTTCGGCCTTGATGAAGGAACCCGAACTGGCGCTCGCGCTGATCGAATCGGTGATCAACGCTGTTAGCGTTCCTGTCACCCTAAAAACCCGGCTCGGCTGGGATGATGCTTCGCTGAACGCTCCACAAATCGCGAAATCCGCCGAAGGGGCAGGGGTGCAGATGATCACCATCCACGGCCGCACCCGCTGCCAGTTCTACAAAGGCAGCGCCGATTGGGCCGCCATTGCTGCGGTGAAAGCGGCAGTTTCTGTGCCGGTGATCGCCAATGGCGATATTGTCGATGTGACGACGGCCAAACAGGCGCTGGCACTCTCCAAAGCCGACGGCGTCATGGTCGGGCGCGGCGCGCAGGGTGCGCCGTGGCGTCTGGCCGAAATCGCGCACGCGCTTTACGGCACGCCCGCGCCGCAGATCCCCACAGGGGAAGCCCTCGCCGATCTGGTGATCGAGCACTACGATCACATGCTGGCATTCTACGGCCCCGATCTTGGCATCCGTGTCGCCCGCAAACATCTCGGCTGGTATCTTGAAGCCGCCCAGATCACCCGCAACCGCGAGGCGATCCTGACCGCCACCAGCCCCGCGACCGTCCGCAACCTGATCCGCGACAGCTTTTCCCCGGCAACCGAGGTGGCGGCATGACCGATTTCAACGGCCAGGCGCTTTGGGCCTCATTGCCGCTGCCCGCGCTGCTGATCGGCCCCACCGGGCTGATCCTTGACGTCAATCCCCCGGCCGAAACCTTCCTGAACGCCTCATCGAAAAGCCTCGTCGGCCAACCGCTGCTGGATCGTTTGTCGATCGACGCCCCGATGGAAGACGCGCTTGCCCGCGTCCATGCCCACGAATCGCCCTTGTTCATCGCCGAAGCCGACGTGACCACCGGCGAACGCGCCCCGGTGCAATGCGCGCTGCAAATGGCCCCGCTGCAAGACAGCCCCGGCTGCGTGCTGCTGCTGATTTCCCCGCGCGAGATTGCCGAACGTCTGGGCCGCTCGATGCAGGTGACGTCTGCTGCAAAATCCGCCATCGGCATGGCCGAAATGCTGGCGCATGAGATCAAGAACCCGCTGGCAGGCATCTCTGGTGCTGCACAACTGCTGGCGATGGGCCTCGGCCCCGAAGATCTGGAACTGACCGATCTGATCGTCGAAGAGACCCGTCGCATCGTCAAACTGCTGGAACAGGTCGAGCAATTCGGCAACCTGCGCCCGCCCGCCCGTCGCGCTGTCAACATCCATGATGCACTGGATCGCGCCCGCCGCTCGGCGCTGGTCGGGTTTGGCGCGCATATGAGCATCACCGAAGATTACGACCCCTCGCTGCCTGCCACCTTCGCTGACAACGATCAGCTGATGCAAGTCTTCCTGAACTTGTTGAAGAACGCCTCGGAAGCTGCTGGTTCCAAAGGCGGAACCATCCGTCTGCATACGTTCTATGACCACTCTCTGCGCCGCCGCCGCAAGGACGGTTCCGGCTCTACCTTGCCGCTACAAGTCGAAATCATCGACGACGGCCCCGGCATCCCGCCCAGTATCGCCACCGACATCTTCGAGCCATTTGTGTCGGGCCGCGAGAATGGCACCGGCCTTGGCCTCGCCTTGGTTTCCAAGATCATCTCTGACCATGAGGGCTGGATCTCGGTTGATTCCGCCCCCGGTCGCACTGTTTTCCGCATTTCCCTACCGCTCGCACCCCGCGGGCTACCCGAGGAGTCCCACTAAATGGATGGCACCATTCTTGTCGCCGATGACGACCGCACCATCCGCACCGTTTTGACCCAGGCGCTGACCCGCGCCGGGTGTAAAGTGCATGCAACTTCCAGCCTGATGACCCTGATGCGTTGGGTCGAAGAGGGCAAAGGCGATCTGGTGATTTCAGACGTGATCATGCCCGACGGCAACGGCCTTGAAGCGCTGCCGCGCATTGCCCAGCTGCGCCCCGGCCTGCCGGTGATCGTGATTTCCGCTCAGAATACGATAATGACCGCGATTCAAGCCGCCGAGGCCGAGGCGTTTGACTACCTGCCGAAGCCCTTCGATCTGCCCGACCTGATGAAACGCTCCGCCCGTGCGCTGGATTTGAAGCGCCACGCCCCCAAACCCAGCGCAGCACCCCGCGAAATGGGCGATGATCTGCCCTTGGTGGGCCGCACCCCCGCAATGCAGGCGCTGTATCGCCTTGTCGCCCGCGTGATGAACGCCGATCTGCCCGTGCTGATCTCGGGCGAATCCGGCACCGGAAAATCGCTGATCGCGCGTGCCGTTCACGATTTCTCCGATCGTCGCAGCCAGCCCTTCATCACCGCCCAAGCCACCGATCTGGCGGGCGTTGACGGCATCGCAACCCTGCTGGCCCGCGCCAAGGGCGGCAGCCTTGTGCTGGATGAGGTTTCGGATTTCGACGAAGACGCGCAGGCCCGGCTTGTGCGGATGCTCGACGTGATGGGTGACCACGCGCCGCGCATCATGGCGACTTCACAGGCCGATCTGGGCCAGAAGATGGAGGCCGGGGTTTTCCGCAAAGACCTGTTCTATCGTCTTGGCGGCGTCACCCTGCAAGTGCCGCCGCTGCGCGAACGTGTCGAAGACATCCCGCTGCTCGCCGAGCACTTTCTTGCCCGTGGCGAACGTGACATGGGCCTGCAACGCCGTCTCTCGCCCGAAGCCATGGCCATCGTGCGCGCCTATCCGTGGCCGGGCAATGTGCGTCAGTTGGAAAACCTGCTCAAACGCTTGCTGGTCACCGCGACCGAACCCGAAATCTCGAAGACCGAGATCGAACAGGCCTTGGGGGCGACTCAGCCGGTGCAGATCAGCCGATCCGGTGGCATGGACGGCGAAAAATTGTCAGCCTCAGTCGCGCGACATTTACAGCGCTATTTCGATCTGCACGGCGGGCAACTGCCGCCGCCAGGCGTCTACGACCGGATTTTGCGCGAAATGGAGGTGCCTTTGATTGAAATCGCCCTCGACGCCACCGGCGGCAATCAAGCAAAATGTGCCGATCTGTTGGGCATCAACCGCAATACCTTGCGCAAGAAGATCACCGATCTCGATATCCGCGTGACACGGCGTCGCAAGCTGATGTAAAACCGCCACAGAGCAGTGCCTTGCGCGTAACGTGGCGCGGAAAGCACAAAGCTGTGGCGGGGGCGACACTCCCCGCGTCAAAGGGTGGGGAATCTTGCAAGGCGCTTATCGCAGTCTCACATGGGCCAAACTGGCGCGCTTGCGCCGGATGCGGCGCGTGCAAAATGGGCTGACCTTCGGCCTTGTCTTCCTTGGCCCGATGCTGGCGGTGGGCACTTTTCTGGCGCTTGGGCCGTTCAACCTTGACGCCTCGTCGCAAAATCTGCGGCTGATCCTGCTTGTCGATATGGTCTACATCCTGCTGGTGGCAGGTCTGGTGCTGGCGCGTGTGATGCGGATGATCGCGGATCGCCGCTCGCAATCGGCAGGCTCGGCGCTGCATTTGCGCCTGACCGGGGTATTCGCCTTCGTGGCGCTGGTGCCGACGATTCTGGTCGCGGTGTTCGCGGTGCTGACGGTGAACATCGGGCTGGAGGGCTGGTTTTCAGAACGGGTCCGTAACGTGGTCTCGGCCTCGCTGACGGCCGCACAGGCCTATGAGGATGAGCAGACCAAGGCACTGAAAGACGATGCTTTCGCCTTGGCGGCTTTTCTGAATATCGCAAAACAAAAGACATTTTTCCTGCAAGACGATCAGGTGCGCCCGATCCTGACCCAAGGTCAGGCCGCCATTCAGCGCGGTTTGAAAGAGGTCTATCTGATCGACGGTGCAGCCACGCTGAAAACCCGTGGCGAGCGATCCTATCTGTTCGATTTCGAGCCGCCGAAACCCGAAGAACTTGCCCGCGCCAAACAGGGCGAAATCGTGGTGATACAGGATTGGGCCAACGACGAATTCCGCGCGCTGGTGCATCTGGATGCCTTCGCCGACCGCTATCTCTATGTCGCGCGCAGCGTTGACGGCGGAATTTTGTCGCTGCTGGATGAAACCAAGGAAACCGTGCGGCTGTATCAGCAGCTCGAATCCGAGCGCGGCACCATGCTGTTCAACTTCGGCCTGCTCTACCTCGGCTTCGCACTGATCCTTGTGCTGGCTGCGGTCTGGATGGGGCTGTGGTTCGCGGAACGCCTCAGCCGACCAGTGGGCCGCCTGGCCTATGCGGTGGGTCGGGTCAGCGCGGGCGATCTGGATGTGCAGGTGATCGAGGAAGAGGGCGATGATGAGATTGCCACTTTGTCGCGTGTTTTCAACCAGATGACGCATCAACTTAAAGGTCAGCGCGATGCTTTGGTCGACAGCCACCGCCAGACCGAACAACGCCGCCGCCTGTTCGATTCCGTGCTGTCCAACGTCACTGCGGGCGTGATCGGTCTGGATGCCGAAGGGGATATTGATTTCGCCAACCGCGCCGCTGAACGTCTGCTCGAGCTTGCCGATGGTGCAGCCGAGGTGCCACTTGCCATCGCCGTGCCGGAGTTCGCCGCGCTGTTTGAACGCCTGCGCGACATTGGCGGCTCTGCGGTGCAGGAAGAGGTGCGGCTGACCCGCAAGGGCAAGCTGGAAAGCCTGCTGGTCCGTATGTCGGTGCGGCGCAGCGAGTCCGGGCGGTTGGAAGGCTATGTGGTGGCCTTTGATGACGTGACCGAACTGGTTTCGGCACAGCGCATGGCGGCTTGGGGCGATGTGGCCCGCCGCATCGCGCATGAAATCAAGAACCCGCTGACCCCGATCCAGCTTTCCGCCGAACGGATCAAGCGCAAGTTCAGATCGCAAGTGCAAGACCCGGATGATCTTGATCAGTATACCGAAGTTATTGTGCGCCAAACCAATGACTTGCGCCGCATTGTGGATGAGTTTTCCAAATTCGCCCGCATGCCCGAACCGGATCGGCGCGAAACCGATCTGGTGGCGCTGCTGCGTGCCGCTGTGATGCTGCAAGAAAATGGCCAGCCCAGTGTTACCTTCCGCCGCAGCTTGGCCGAAGGTCCGCTGATGATGGAACTTGACGGCACCATGATCGGCCAAGCCCTGACAAACCTGATTAAGAATGCGGGGGAAGCCATTGAAACTCTGCATGAAAAATCAAAACCGGACGGCCATGTGCCAGAGATCCGCGTCAGCCTGACGGTGGACGAGTCTGAGGCCGTCATCCGCATTATGGACAATGGTATCGGCCTGCCGCCTGACCGCGCGCGGCTGTTTGAACCCTATGTCACAACCCGCGAGAAAGGCACCGGCTTAGGTCTGCCGATCGTGAAGAAAATCATTGAAGAACATGGCGGTACGCTGACACTTGAAGATGCGCCCGTCTTTGAAAACAACGCCCAAGCCGGAGCAATGGCGGTGATCCGTCTGCCTCGGGCACCGCGCAAGCGGGGGCAGCGCAACACGGGCCAAACGGGCCAGGGGGAAAAATGAGCAATATTCTGATCGTTGACGACGAAAAAGACATCCGCGAACTGATTGGCGATATTCTGAAGGACGAGGGCTATACCATTCGTCTTGCTGCAAATTCTGACGATTGCATGTCCGAGATCAACGCCGAAGCGCCCAGCCTGATGATCCTCGACATCTGGCTGAAAGACAGCCGGATGGATGGCATCGACATTCTGAAAACCGTCAAGCGCGACAACCCGGATATTCCGATTGTGATCATCTCGGGGCATGGAAACATCGAAATCGCCGTCGCCGCGATCAAGCAGGGCGCTTACGACTTTATTGAAAAGCCATTCAACATTGATCAGCTGATGGTGGTGGTCAGCCGTGCGATGGAAACCTCACGCCTGCGCCGCGAAAATGCCGATCTGCGCAGGCGCGACGTCACCTCATCCGAGATGATCGGATCAAGTCCGTCGTTCAGAACGTTGAAATCACAGCTTGAAAAGGTCACCAAGTCGAATGGTCGGGTGATGCTGGCGGGGCCTGCGGGCTCTGGCAAAGAGATGGCGGCGCGCTTCATCCACACCAACTCCAACCGCGCCTCGGCACCGTTCATTTCGGTGTCTTCGGCCACGATTGATGCCGACCGGATGGAGGAAGTGCTGTTTGGTCGCGAAACCGCGGACCGGGGTGTTGAAAAAGGCCTTTTGGAACAAGGCCATGGCGGCGTTGTCTATTTTGACGAAGTGGCCGAGATGCCACTGGGCACCCAAGCCAAAATTCTGCGTGTGTTGACCGATCAGCAATTCACCCGTGTCGGCGGCGCTGACAAGGTGCGCGTTGATCTGCGGGTGATTTCCTCGACCAGCCGGGATCTGCGCGCGGAAATTTCCGCAGGGCGCTTCCGGCAAGAGCTGTATGATCGGCTGAACGTGGTGCCAATCGCAGTGCCGTCGCTGGCAGAGCGGCGCGAGGATATTCCCGAATTAACAACGACTTTCGTGGAGATGTTCCACCGCACTCAAGGCCTGCCGCAACGCAAATTGACCGAAGAAGCCGAGGCGATGCTGCAAACCATGCAATGGCCCGGCAACATCCGCCAGCTGCGCAACGTGATCGAGCGGGTGCTGATCCTGGGCGATGGCACCGGCCCGATTGAGGCGCGCGAACTGCCCGGCCAAGAGGCCCCGACCGATACGGGCGGGCGCATGGTGCTGGGCGGGGCGATGGCCACGCTGCCGCTGCGTGAAGCGCGCGAGGTGTTTGAACGCGAGTATCTGCTGGCCCAGATCAACCGTTTTGGCGGCAATATCAGCCGCACCGCAGGGTTTGTTGGCATGGAACGCTCGGCCTTGCACCGCAAACTGAAGTCTTTGGGCGTCGTCACCACCGGGAAATCTGGCGGCCGTGGCGATGACGAGGACGAAGACTAAGCAGACTGTTGCAGAAAGAATCCAAATCGGGAACATCGGTGAAGATTCTGACGTTTTGCGCTGGAATCTGCCAAATTTGCGCGACATAGTTAAATACCAAAGCGCGAAAGGGCGCGCTTTTGGTGCGACTGGCGATAAGGATAAGAAAAAATGGCCGCAGACAAACAAAATTTGCAAGACGCGTTTCTCAATCATGTCCGGAAATCCAAGGTTCCGGTGACGATTTTCCTGATCAACGGGGTAAAGTTGCAGGGGGTGATCACTTGGTTTGACAATTTCTGCGTGCTCTTGCGCCGTGATGGTCAATCGCAGCTGGTCTACAAACATGCGATCTCGACGATCATGCCGGGTGGACCGGTTAACCTTTATGAAGGTGAAGACTGATCCCTGATCTTCCAGAAGATGACGAATGGCCATTTGCGGACGGTGGCATCGACGCCTATGAAACGGCGGCCGCTCCAACGCGCGCCTATGTGTTGCACCCCGATCTGAAATCGGTCAAATCGCGCCGCTTGCCGGAACATGGTCTGGCAGAGGCCGTCAGTCTGGCGGCCGCCTTGCCCGGACTTGAGGTCTTAGGGGCGGAAGTTGTGCGCCTGCCACGGGTGCAGCCGGGGACTCTGTTCGGCTCGGGCAAGGTCGAAGACCTCAAAGCCACGATGAACGGGCTGGAGATTGATCTGGTGCTGGTCGATGGTCCGGTGACGCCGGTGCAGCAGCGCAATCTTGAAAAAGAGTGGGGCGTCAAACTGTTAGACCGCACCGGTCTGATCCTTGAGATTTTCGCCGACCGTGCCCGTACCCGTGAAGGCGTGCTGCAAGTTGAACTCGCGGCGCTGTCATATCAGCGCACCCGTCTGGTGCGCGCCTGGACCCATCTTGAACGCCAACGCGGCGGTTTTGGCTTTGTTGGCGGTCCGGGGGAGACGCAGATCGAATCCGACCGCCGTGCGATTGACGATCAGGTTATCCGCCTGAAACGTCAGCTTGACCGGGTTGCGAAAACCCGCGAGTTGCACCGCGCCTCGCGCCGTAAAGTGCCGTTCCCGCTGGTGGCTTTGGTGGGCTATACCAACGCCGGCAAGTCGACGCTGTTTAACCATATGACCGGGGCTGAGGTTCTGGCCAAGGACATGCTGTTCGCCACGCTGGACCCCACCATGCGCGGCGTGGTGCTGCCATCTGGCCGCAAAGTGATTGCGTCCGATACCGTGGGCTTCATTTCCGAACTGCCCACCCAACTGGTCGCCGCCTTCCGCGCCACCCTGGAAGAGGTGCTTGAGGCCGATCTGATCCTACATGTCCGCGACATCAGCCACCCGGAAACCGCCGAACAGGCCGCCGATGTGGGTGATATTCTGACCTCGCTGGGCGTCAACAAAGCCGTGCCGATGTTTGAGGTCTGGAACAAGCTGGATCTGGTTGATCCCAGCCAGCGTGAGGCGTTGCTGGTGCAAGCCACCAATCGGGCAGGGGTTTTCCCAGTTTCTGCGCTGACGGGCGAGGGTGTGGCGGCGCTGCTAGAGGCGGTCTCAACCGCATTCGAGGAAGAGAAATCGCAGGCGGTGCTGACGCTTGGTTTCTCCGAAGGCAAGCGGCGCTCGTGGTTGCATGCGGCCGGTATCGTGCAGGATGAGACGCAGGATGAAGACGGTTGGCGCATCAGCGTGCTGTGGACCGCACGGCAGCAGGGACGCTACCGGGAGCTCAGCTAAAGCATCAATATCGCGCCGCAATGCATTGTTATTGCGGCGCTTCTGGCGTCAAGATCATATCGCCCACAGCCCCCGCTCGCGCCAGTTCCGGGTCAAGAGACATCGGAATGTATTCGCCACGCCGCCACAATTCGCTTAGATCATCATAAAAGCGCGACAGCGGATGCCCGGATTGCCCGGTGGCCTGCACGAACACCGAACTGTCCGGGTCGGCGAAATCATACACCCCACGATAGCCGCCCGCATGCACGTTCAGATAGGGGTTCGGTCCGGTGCCTTTGGTGCGGCCACGCAACAAAGTCGTGTCACCGCCCGAGGTCGATTGCCGGATGTTGACGAAGTAGCGCAGCACCGGCACATCGCCCAGAACCGGGTGATCATGCGTTGCCTGATGCGCGTCGCCCCAACGCCAGCTTTCGATGTTCGGGCCATAAACCTCTGACAATTCAAGCAAAGCCTGATCCAAAGCGATCCGTGCGATGTCGGTGCAGGTCTCGACCGCGGCCGATTGCACCACATCGCACCACACTGAAGCACCGCCAATGTTGCGATAGACCCGCTCGATGAACACCGGTTCCGGGTGGCTGAACTCATCGGCCAAAGGCCCGATCTCATCGCGGGTCAGCCGGTCTTGCAAAGCGCGCAGCCAAGCCTCGGCGATCAGCG
Source organism: Cypionkella sp. (assembly GCF_034376685.1). Classification (GTDB taxonomy): domain Bacteria; phylum Pseudomonadota; class Alphaproteobacteria; order Rhodobacterales; family Rhodobacteraceae; genus Cypionkella. The sequence goes on along the minus strand of NZ_JAXMJJ010000094.1, from coordinate 75,763 downwards.
GTTCGGGCAGATGCTCGTTCATCTCGCCATTCCATTTTGCCAGCAAATCCAAGGCCTTCTGCCTTTGCCGCTCGGGCGTGCCTTCGGCTGCGGGCTCTCCGGTGAACCACAGATCCGCGCCGATCAGCGGCAGAATATTGCGCGCGGTGGGGCTGACCGTATCCAGCTGCGCCTCGATGAAACTGTCGCGGGTATGCACGGCGCGGGTTTTCATCAGCGCCAGCCAGCGCTGAATCCGCTGGGTGTCGCCCCATTCAAACGACACATGCAACGGAAAGGCGCGATCCACCGTCTTGTTGTTGGTATTGCCCAGCAAGCCACTGGTGGGGTTCACAAAACTTGGATTGTCGGCGTAGGGCAACATCCCCGTCCAGCGGTTCTTGCCCTGCCATCCGGGCGCAGGCATCCGGCCTTTGGTGGCATGCGCCGGATCACGCGCCGGCATCGCCCCAATGGTCTGCATCGCAATGCCATTGGCATCGACCAGCATCAGGTTTTGCGACGGTGCCACAAACAGCTTTCCCGCATCAATCGCCTCAGCCACCGAGCCCGCCGACATCAGCTTCATCGCCGCCGTCATCGAGGTATCCGCCCCCGACAGCGCCGTCCATTCCAAGGCCGCGACCGAGCCCGCAGGCGTGACCGAGGCCAGATCATAATGCGTCCCCGGAAGGATCGGCCCGGCCTCTGACCAGCGCAGGGTCAGCGTCACCGGATCTTCGCCCTTGATGTTCAGGATGGTCTGCCGCGAGGTGAATTTCTTCGGCCCTTCCGGCGTCAGATATTCTTGCGCATTGGCCGGGTTTACCCGCTCGATCACCACATCCTGATCATCCATATAAGATGAGGTCAGCCCCCAACCCAAGCGCTCCGACCGCCCGACCAGTACCAAAGGCATCCCCGGAATCGTGCCACCGATCACCCCGCCCGTCGGCAGTTGCAGCCGGGCCAGATACCAGATCGACGGTGCTGTCAGCCCCAGATGCGGGTCGTTCGCCAACAGCGACCCGCCCGCCGCCGCTTTGCCGGGTGTCGCCGCCCAAGCGTTTGAAGCCCCGGCAAAATCACGGGAATGGAACGGTGACAGCGGTGTATCAACATAGGCGGTCTTGCGCGTGGCGGCCGGAAACGCCCCCGGCATCAGGCTGGCATAATCGGGCAGGGCGGCGACACCTTGGCCCGGATCATCGGGCAGAATATCGCCCAGACGCTCGGCAGGCAGCACCAGCGACATCTGCGCGCGCAGCACTTCATCCTCCAGATGGGCCGAAAGTTGCAGCGCCATCAGCTTCAGGATCGACAGGCTATCGGCGGGCGACCACGCCGCGATCTCGTTGGAAAAGAAGAAAAACTCTGGCGCACCCCTGCCACGCGCGCCCAGATTAACCTGCGATATCCAAGCGTTAACCCCCGCCGCATAGGACTGAAGCGCCACTGTCGTACGTTCGTCCTGCACTTTCACCGATTGCTGCGCCAGCCCGTAGATGTCCAACCTGCGCACCAACTCGTCGATCTTCACCGTCCGCGCGCCGAAAATCTCCGAAAGCCGCCCCTGTGCCGTGCGCCGCAGCATGGTCATTTGCCACAGCCGATCCTGCGCATGGGCGAACCCCAGCGCGAAATAGACATCCTGCTCGGTTTTGCCGAAAATATGCGGCACATTGTTGTTGTTGCGCACGATTTCGACCGGGGCAGTGATGCCCTTCAGGGTGAAATCCTCGTTGTAATCCGGCAGCGACCGCGTCAGCACATAATACACCAGCACCGCCGCCAGCAGCCCCAAAGCCATCAGCCCGGTGAAGATGCGCAAAAGCCAGCGGAAGGCGGTCAACATGGGGCGGAGTCCTTGACGGCAACGGTTGATTGCCTTCCTAGTCCAAAGCCAGAATAGGGGCAATGCGGGGCGGAAGATCATGGCAAAACTGGCGTTTCTTGGCCTTGGGGTGATGGGCTATCCGATGGCCGGGCATTTGGCCGCCAAGGGCCATCAGGTGGTTGTTTACAATCGCAATCCGGCGAAATCGGCGGCTTGGGTGGCGCAACATGGCGGCACTGCCGCAGCGACCCCACGTGAGGCCGCAAATGATGCCGAATTTGTGATGGCTTGCGTCGGCAATGATGACGATCTGCGCAGCATTTGCCTTGGCGATGATGGTGCTTTCGCGGGCATGAAGGACGCGATATTCGTTGATCACACCACGGTGTCGGCAGCTGTCACCCGCGAATTGTCTACTATTGCCGCAGGCCAGGGCCTTGGCTTCGTCGACGCTCCGGTATCAGGCGGTCAGGCGGGGGCGGAAAACGGCGTGCTGTCGGTGATGTGTGGTGGCACGCAAGCGGACTATGACCGCGCCGAGCCGGTGATCGCCGCCTATGCCCGGATCTGCCGCCGTCTGGGCGAAAGCGGGGCAGGGCAGTTGGCCAAGATGATGAACCAGATCGCCATTGCCGGGCTGGTGCAGGGGCTGGCCGAGGCTTTGGCTTTTGGCGAGAAAGCGGGTCTGGATGGCGAAGCGGTGGTAGAAGTGATCAGCCAGGGTGCCGCCGGATCATGGCAAATGATGAACCGTCACAAAACCATGCTGACAGGCAAATTCGATCACGGTTTCGCGGTAGATTGGATGCGCAAGGATCTGAAAATCTGTCTCGAAGCCGCCGACCAGATCGGCGCATCTCTGCCGGTGACCGCTTTGGTCGATCAGTTCTACAAGGATGTGCAGCGGATGGGCGGCAACCGCAATGATACCTCCAGCCTGATCCGGCGGCTGAAATAGGGTTAACGAAAGCTGATCGGCACTCGCTAACCCTTTGATCTGAAATGCGCGGGCAAACGCCCACGCGTGGCAGCTTACACGATGATCCGGGTATACTTGACGCCCGCCAGCGTTGCCCCCGCCATCAGCCCTTGCTGGCCGAACACGAAAGCGATCACCGGATCCAGCTCGGTGGTCTCTTTGCCAATCGAGCCGCCCTCGTCAGGCGTCGCATAGCGAATATCCGCGCTGGCAGCCCATCCGGGCGAACGGCGGAAATCCTGCAACGCCTGATCGGTGGTGAAAAACAACATATGCGCGTATTGCTGCGCGCCGATCTGGAAGCCGATCGAGGCTTTGGTGGCCGAATAGTAATCCACCTTCGCCCCCCGCACCTCAAGCACGCCGCGGCCATAAGCGCCGCCAAAGCCAAAGCCCGCTTCAGTGACCAAAGGCATCGTCAGAATGCCGCTGGAGCGGTTCGCCAACTGCTGCGTACCTGGGAAGTTGCTGAACAGATAGTTCTGCGTCTCCCGCACCCGCGCATCAATCTGCGCGCCGCCATTCGAGCCCACACCATTGCCGATCACGGTGCTTTGGCAGGCCGAAACCAAGCCAACACCAGTAAGCGCCAGAAAGCCGCGTCTGGAAAATTCTGTCATATCCGCCCTCATGCCTCATAGGGGGTTCTTTGACCCCGTTCACGAAACAATAGCGCGGTTGAAACCTGTTGTCACCCGTTGCGGTTCAGGCAAGCGCGGCTCCGCCCAACAGCCGGGCCACACGCGGGGCGAAATAGGTCAGGATGCCGTCACAGCCCGCCCGTTTGAACGCCATCAGGCTTTCCAGCATGGCTTTGTCGCCATCAATCCAGCCATTCTGCGCCGCAGCCTGGATCATCGCGTATTCGCCCGACACCTGATAGGCAAAGGTCGGCGCGCCAAACATCGCTTTGCTGCGCTGGCAGATGTCCAGATACGGCATCCCCGGCTTGACCATCACCATGTCTGCACCTTCGCGCAGATCACGCTCGATCAACCGCAGCGCCTCATCGCTGTTGGCCGGGTTCATCTGATAGGTTTTCTTGTCGCCCTTCAAAGCACCGCTTGCCCCCACCGCATCGCGGAACGGGCCATAAAACGCCGAGGCATATTTCGCCGCATAGGACATGATCGCCACGTTGGTATGGCCTGCCGCCTCCAGCGCCAGCCGGATCGCGCCAATCCGGCCATCCATCATATCCGACGGCCCCAGAATATCCGCGCCCGCTTCGGCCTGCACCAAAGCCATCTTCACCAAAGCTTGAACGGACTCGTCGTTCAGAATGATGCCATCGCGGACCAAGCCATCGTGACCGTTGCTGTTATACGGATCCAGCGCCACATCGGTCATCACCGCAATCTGCGGCACCGCCGCCTTGATCGCGCGGATCGCCCGGTTGGTCAGGTTCTCTGGGTTCCACGCCTCTTCGCAACCTTCGGTTTTCAGGCTGGGATCGGTGTAGGGAAACAGGCAAATCGCCGGAATGCCCAGCTCTGCTGCGTCCCGCGCCGCCGCCACCACCAGATCCAGCGACAAACGGTTCACCCCCGGCATCGAATGGATCGGCTCGGAAATCCCGACGCCCTCGCGCACAAACACCGGCCAGATCAGATCGCCCACCGTCAGCGTGTTCTCTTGCACCAAGGCGCGCAGGGCCGGGCTGGCGCGCAGGCGGCGAAAACGAGACTGCGGGGTCGGGGCGGAAATCGGGCGCATCGGTCTATCCTGAAGGTGGCAAAAAGGCTTGCGGTTGCTGTCTCTGCCTGACATGGAAAGAGCTGCGTCTCAAGCGGACATTCGGGCGCAGGCCAAGACGGGGCTTAAGGTGAGGGCTTAAGGTGAATTTATATCAAGTCCTGTTCGAGCTGATCGACATGCGGTCGTTTTCGAACCTTTGGTATTGGATCATGCTGGCGGTGATGTGGTCTTCGGCCAGCCATTGGGTGCTCGGCATCCCCTTCGACGTGATTTCCCGCGCCCGTCGTCAAGGCGGCCCGCAGCAGGACGATCTTGAAACTCTGGTGCGGATCAACACCGGCCGCCTGCTGGATATCGTGCAAACCGCCGGGGTCTGGGTTGTGGCCGTGCTGTGCTTTATGCTGAGTGCGCTTCTGGTGCTGGCGGTCTATTACAAGATCGAATTCGCGCAAGCCGTGCTGTTTCTGCTGGTGCCGATGAGCATTCTGTCGCTGCTGTCGCTGCGCACCGCCCGCCTCATCGTCGCCGGAGAGAACGAAGGCCAAGCGCTACACCGTCGTCTCGTCCGCCACCGCATCACCACGCAAGCGCTTGGGATGATGTCGATTTTCGTCACATCCATGTTCGGGATGTATGTCAATCTTTACGTCGGCGTGTTGGGGTAATCGGGCGATGGCCGACCGGATCATACTGGGCGGTGCGCCCGAAGGCTATGATGCCAAACTGCTGGCCCGCGAACTCGCCCGTGGCGCCCCGGTCATCCACATCGCCCGCGATGACAAACGCCTCGAGGCGATGCGTGCCGCTTTGGCGGTGATGGCGCCCGAGACCGTGGTGCTTGATCTGCCCGCCTGGGATTGCTTGCCCTACGACCGCATCTCGCCCAACCCCGAGATTTTGGCCCGCCGGATGTCAACGCTGGCGGCTTTGGCCTCGGGCTTTGACGGCCCGTTCGTGCTGCTCACCACGCTGAATGCCGCCATGCAGCGCCTGCCATCCCGCGCGGTGATGCAAACCGCGTCGTTTGTTGCCCGTGTCGGGGATCGGGTGGATGAACAACAACTGAAGGGGTTCCTTGCCCGGATGGGCTTTTCGCCGGTCTCTACCGTGGCTGAACCGGGTGATTTCGCCATTCGCGGTGGCATTGTCGATATCTATCCGCCGGGCGAAGGCGGCCCAGTGCGGCTTGATTTCTTCGGCGATGTGCTGGATGGCGCACGCCGCTTTGATCCGGTGACGCAGCGCACCACCGAAAAGCTGAAAGCCGTTGAATTCGCGCCGATGTCCGAGGTGATCCTGGATGATGCCGCGATTTCGCGGTTCCGGCAGAACTACCGCGTTGAATTCGGCGCAGGCGGCTCGGATGATCCTTTGTACGAGGCGGTGTCCGCTGGTCGCAAGCATCAGGGCATGGAGCATTGGCTGCCGTTCTTCCACGCAGGCCTTGAGACGATTTTCGATTATTTGCCAAAGGCTTCCGTGCTTTTGGATGATCAAGTCACCGCCGTGCGGCTGTCGCGCTGGGAGGGTATCGCTGATCAATATGACGCGCGGCATGAGGCGATGACGGCCAAGGGACGGATGGATTCTGTCTACAAACCCTCAGCACCGGGGCTATTGTATCTCGACGATACCGCGTGGGAAGCCGCCATCGCTGATCACCGCGTGGTGCAGCTGTCGCCGTTGCCGCAAGCGCCGGGGCCGGGTGTTCTGGACGCACAAGGCCGCATTGGTCGCAGCTTTGCGCCCGAGCGCCAGCAGGAAAATCTAAGCTTGTTCAGCGCCTTGTCTGATCATGTTAAAGTATTGTCTAAAGACGCGCAGGTTGTGATCGCCTCTTGGTCAGATGGCGCGCGTGAACGGCTCAAGGGTTTGCTTGACGATCAAGGCCTGCACCACGCGCAAGAAATCAAAGACTTCCGCGCGTTGCCCGAAGGCAAAGGCGGCGTCTACCTGATGATCTGGGCGCTGGAGGCTGGCTTTACCGCCCCCGGTCTTGCCGTGATCTCGGAACAAGACGTGTTGGGCGACCGTCTGGTCAGCAAACCCCGCAAGAAACGCAAGGCCGACAACTTCCTGCGCGAGGTGGATACGCTGTCGGTCGGCGATCTTGTGGTGCATGTCGAACATGGCGTCGGCCGCTATCTGGGCTTGGAAACCATCACCGCTCTTGGTGCGCCGCATGCCTGCGTCGCCTTGGAATATGCTGAAAACGCTAAGCTTTATCTTCCCGTAGAGAATATCGAACTGCTGTCGCGCTATGGCCATGAAGAGGGCTTGCTTGACCGTCTCGGTGGCGGCGCGTGGCAGGCGAAGAAAGCCAAACTCAAGCAGCGCATCCGCGAGATTGCAGACAAGCTGATGCGGATTGCTGCCGAACGCGCCCTTCGCCACGCGCCAATCTTGGAAGCGCCGCATAGCATATGGGAGGCTTTCGCCGCCCGCTTCCCCTATACCGAAACGGACGATCAGCTTTCCGCTATCGGTGACGTGGTCGCCGATCTGGAAAAGGGCAGCCCGATGGATCGCTTGATCGTCGGCGATGTCGGTTTTGGTAAAACCGAAGTGGCGATGCGCGCGGCGTTTGTGGCGGCACTTTCGGGGATGCAAGTCGCGGTGATCTGCCCCACAACCTTGCTTGCCCGTCAACACTACCGCAGCTTTGTTGAGCGGTTCAGGGGCTTTCCGATCAACATCAAACCACTGTCCCGGTTCGTGTCCACCAAAGACGCCAATATCACCCGCACCGAGATGGCCGAGGGCAGGGTGGATATCATCATCGGCACCCATGCGCTACTCGCCAAAGCCATCCGATTTAAAAACCTTGGCCTGTTGGTGATCGACGAAGAACAACATTTCGGCGTCGGCCATAAAGAACGTCTGAAGGAAATGCGCTCCGAAGTCCACGTTCTGACCCTGACCGCCACGCCCATTCCGCGCACCCTGCAACTGTCGCTGACGGGCGTGCGCGATCTGTCGATAATCGCCACTCCGCCGGTCGATCGCCTCGCCATCCGCACCTATATTTCAGAATTCGACACCATCACGATCCGCGAGGCCCTGCTGCGCGAACGCTTCCGCGGTGGGCAGAGCTTCTATGTCGTTCCGCGCATTTCCGATCTGCATGACATCGAGGATTTCCTGAAAACCCATGTCCCAGAGGTGTCTTACGTCGTGGCCCACGGCCAGCTTGCGGCGGGCGATCTGGATGAGCGGATGAACGAATTTTACGACGGCAAATATGATGTGCTGATCGCAACCTCCATCGTCGAATCCGGTCTGGATATCCCCAGCGCCAACACCATGATCGTGCACCGCGCCGATATGTTTGGACTTGGACAGCTGTACCAGATCAGGGGCCGGGTGGGGCGTTCCAAAACCCGAGCCTATTGTTATCTCACCACAAAACCCCGCGCGCCGCTGACACCGCAGGCCAACAAGCGACTGCGCTTGATGGGATCATTGGATAGCCTTGGCGCGGGCTTTAACCTTGCCAGCCACGACCTTGATCTGCGCGGCGCGGGCAATTTGCTGGGCGAGGAACAGTCCGGCCATATCAAGGAAGTCGGCTACGAGCTTTACCAAGCCATGCTGGAAGAGACGATTGCCAAGATCAAATCCGGTGAATTGCAGGGGCTTTCGGCGGTTGATGACCAATGGTCGCCGCAGATCAATCTTGGCGTGCCGGTGATGATCCCCGAGGCCTACATCCCTGATCTGGATATCCGTTTAGGCCTGTATCGCCGCCTGTCCAGCCTTGCCACCAAGGTCGAACTCGAAGGCTTTGCAGCGGAATTGATCGACCGTTTCGGCCCGATCCCGAAAGAGGTCAACACGCTGATGCTGATCGTGCGGATCAAGTCGATGTGCAAACGCGCCGGGATCAGCCGGATCGACGCGGGCACCAAGGGGGCGACGGTGCAATTCCACAACGACAAATTCGCCAACCCGGCGGGGCTGGTCGAATTCATCAAGGCGCAAGGGCCTGCCGCGAAGATCAGCGGCAACAAGATCGTGCTGATGGGTGAGATGAAATCGGAATCCGACCGTATCAAGGGCGCGTTCAACATCGCCCGCGATCTGGCGGAAAAGGTCGTCAAACCCAAGGCATGAAAAAACGCGCCCGGTGCAGGGCGCGCTTTCTCAGATCGAAGCTGTAGATCAGCGCTTGATCAACCGCATCAGCGCCAGCGCCAAGCCGATGAACACCGCAGACCCCGCCATCAGCGGCAAAGCCGTGCCGTCAAACGCCAGCCCCACCGGCACCGCCAGCACCACCGAAGCCACCGTCGCCACCGATGTCATCACCGAAGCCGCTAGCCCGGCGATATGGCCAACAGGCTCCATCGCCAGCGCATTCAGGTTGCCCATCGTCAAAGACATCATCGAAAACAATGCGATGCTCCACAGGATATGCGCCGGGAAGGCCAATACCTCGGGCATCAGCCCGGTCGCGATCAGCGCCAGCAACACCAAGGTCAGCGCCAGCACGCTTGCATAAGCCAGCGTGATCACCGGCCGCATACCCACCCGCATCACCACCCGCGAGTTGATGATACTGCCCGAGGCCGAGCCCAAGGCAATGAAGGCAAACCACAACGGAAAGCTTTCGGCGCGGTCAAAGCGCAGCTCAAAGATGCCTTGCATCGACGACAGGCTGGCAAACAGCGCTGCCATCGTCAGAGTTTGCGCCAGAATCGAGATTGTCACGATGCGATGGGTGAACAACTCTTTCGTGGCCGCAACTAGCACGCCGAAATCCAGCGGGCGGCGGTTTTCCTTCGCCAAAGTCTCGGGTTGCCGCAGGCCGAACCACAGCATGATCACTGCAACAATCGCGATATAGACGAGGAAAATCGCATGCCAGCCCGCAAGGGCGATGATGCCTTGCCCCATCAGCGGCGCCACTGCGGGCACCATGATGAACACCATCATCACGAAAGACATGATCTTGGCCATCTCACGGCCTTTGAACAGATCGCGCATGATTGCCATCGACACCACACGGGCGGCGGCAACGCTCATGCCCTGCAACACCCGCGCGAACAGCAAGGTCTCCAGCGAATTGGCGAAATAGCAGGCCAAGGCGGTCAGCGCATACAGCACGCTGCCGGCATAAATCACCGGCTTGCGGCCATAGGCATCGGCCAACGGGCCAACAAACAGCGTCCCCAGCCCCATGCCAAACACGAAACTGGTGATCACCAGCTGGGCACGGTTCGGTGCATCGGGCGACAAAGTGGCCGCAATCTCGGGCAGGGCGGGCAGCATGGCGTCAATCGACAGCGCCACCATGGCAAACAGCGCCGCAGTCAGGGCGACGAACTCGCCTTGTGACAAACGTTTGATCGGGGTCATTTCATTTACTTTCTTCTGCGGCCTTGGCCACGAGTTCTTCGATCACCTGGTGCCAAACCTCAGGAGGTTGTGCGCCAGAGACGACATATTGTTGCGCGATCAGGAAGGTCGGCACCGCCGTCACCCCCTTTTTGCGCGCATCGACATCGCGGGCGCGCAGATCGTCCAGATCGGCATCCGTCGCCAACAGCCGCGCCACGGCCGCCGGGTCCATGCCGATTTCCTCGGCAATATCGGTCAGTTCTTCCACATCACCAATATCGCGGCCATCGCGCCAATAGGCCCGGAACAGCGCCGAAACCATCGCCGCCTGCTTGCCCTCAATCCCCGCCCAATGGATCATCCGATGTGCGTTCATAGTGTTGGGCAGCATTTCGGGCTTGTCAGGGTCCATCGCCACGCCCGCCTCTTTCGCCATTGCGCGCAGATGGTTGTGGATTTGATCCACCTTCGCCTCACCGCCAAAACGGGCCACCAGATAGGGCCGCTTTTCGACGCCCTCGGCGGGCATATCCGGGTTCAGCTGAAACGGATGCCAGGCGATCACGAACGGATGATCGGGATGCGCCTCAAGCGCACGGTCCAGATTGGCTTTGCCGATCAGGCACCACGGGCATACCGGATCAGAGAAAATATCAAGGCGGATCATCGTGAGGCTCCGAAGGCAAGCAGGATAGGGGGCCATTCGCACACGAATGGCCCCATGAGATACCGCTATCAGCCCGCGGCTGCAATCCGACATCCACGCACAGCTGCGTTGCATTGGTTGCACGCAAGGCGGCCTTGCCGTAAGGAAAGCCCATGTCCAGCGATCCCAAACGCATGATCCGAATTGCCCGCGAAACGGGCCCCGACTCTGGCCAATCCGTGCCGGAGCCGTTGGATTTGGGCATCCGGGTGCGTGAACTGCGCAAAGCCAAGGGCTGGACGCTGGAACAGGCCTCGGTGCAGGCCGGTCTGGCGCGCTCTACCTTGTCGAAAATCGAAAACGGCCAGATGTCGCCGACCTATGAGGCGCTGAAGAAACTCGCGCTCGGCATGGGGGTTTCGGTGCCGCAGCTGTTCACGCCCGCGCAAGCGCCACAGGTGTCGGGCCGCATCGTGGTGACGAAATCCGGCGAGGGCCAAGCCCATGCCACCACCACTTACGAGCATGAACTGCTGGCAGGCAGTCTCACCAAGAAGCAGATGCTGCCCTACCGCGCAACCATCCGCGCCCGCGCGATGGAGGATTTTGACGGCTGGGTGCGCCATGAGGGCGAAGAATTTCTCTTTGTGCTGACCGGTGTGATCCGGCTGTTCACCGAATTCTACGAGCCCGTCGATCTGCGCCGCGGCGACAGCGCCTATTACGATGCCTCAATGGGGCATAATGTGATCAGCCTGTCAGAAGACGACGCGACCATTCTTTGGGTCACCTCACTGGCGTGACCCCTGCCGCAAAGGCTTGACCTTGCGCTTTGATCCATATCACTGTCTGCCACCGCCCTTGGGTTTAGATCAGCATAAAAGCATGACGGGCCAGCGGGTTGAGGAGGGGTTTCATGCGTCTGGCTTTGCTGACGGATATCCACGCAAATCGCGAGGCGTTTGAGGCTGTCTTGGCGGACCTCTCGCTGCGTCAGATCGACCGTTTGGTGTTTCTGGGCGATATCGTTGGCTATGGCCCCGATCCCGGCTGGTGCATTGATCAGGTGGAATCTCTGGTAGCCAAGGGCGCGATCGCCTTACGCGGCAACCATGACCGCGCCATAGGCGTGGCCGACAACATCCTGAACGCCAACGCCCGCCGGGTGATCGACTGGACGGTGAACCGTCTGAACGCGCGGCAAAAGCTGTTCCTGTCGGAATTGCCTTTGACGGTGCGGGATGGTGATACGTTGTTTGTCCACGCCTCGGCCAATGATCCGGCAGATTGGCTTTATGTCACCTCGGAAGCCACCGCCCGTCCCAGTTTTCTGGTCTGCGATGCGCGGCTGATCTTCTGCGGTCATGTCCACCGCAATGCGCTTTACAGCTGCGATTTGACCGGCCGGATCAGCCATCTGACCGTGGCCGCAGGTCAGCCGATGCCCCTGCTGCAATCGCGGCGCTGGCTGGGCGTGATCGGCTCTGTCGGTCAGCCGCGCGATGGCAGCACTTTGGCGTCTTATGCCATCCTCGACCGCAATCGCAACGAATTGACCTTTCGCCGCGTCGGCTATGATGCCACCACCACCGCCCGCAAATCGCGCGAAGCGGGTCTGCCAGAGGCGCTGGCGCAGCGTCTGATGAAGGGGATTTGAATGTCCGTGCGACCACATCCAGGCTTGGAAATCAACGGCTTCACTCTTGGTGAGCAGTTGCACAAAGGCGGCTTTGCCACCATTTGGGACGTGACCCACGCTTTGTATCGCACGCCGATGGTGATGAAAGTCCCCACCATCCTTGATGGTTACGATGGCCCGACCATCGTGGGGTTTGAGGTCGAGCAGATGATCATGCCGCGCCTGACCGGCATTCATGTGCCGCGCGTGATGGGGCAGGGTGATTTCGCGGTGATGCCCTATATCGTCACCGAGCGTATTCCCGGCAACTCGATGTTCCAGTATTTCAAACGCGCGCCGCGTCCGGTGGCCGAAGTGATTGAACTCGCCGCCCGCATGGCCGAAGCTGTGCATGACATCCACCGCCAGCACGTCATCCACCTTGATCTGAAGCCCGATAATTTCTTGCAGCGCCCCACGGGCGAGATGGTGCTGATCGACTACGGCCTATCGCGTCATGATCAGTTGCCCGATCTTCTGGCCGAAGAATTCACCATCCCGATGGGCACCTTCCCCTATATCGCCCCCGAACAATACCTGCGCCAACGCGGCGATCTGCGCTCGGATCTCTACGCCTTGGGCGCGATGATCTATGAGCTGGCGACGGGAAAGATGCCGTTCGGTCAGCCCGAGAAACTCTCCCAAGTCAAACAACGGCTGTGGCGTGATCCTGTGCCGCCGCGCACCATCCGCCCCGATATTCCCGAATGGTTGCAAGAGATCATCCTGCGCGCGCTCGAGGTCGATCCCGCCGACCGCTACCAATCCGCCGCCCAGATGATGTTTGATCTCGCACATCCGATGCAGATCCGCCTGACCGCGCGCGGGCACAAGATGCAGCGCGACCCCGCTTTGACCGTGTTCAACCGCTGGCGCAAAATGCGCAACCTTAAGGCTTTTGCAGCGCCACCCTCGGTCGCGGCCCAGATCGAACGCGCCCCGATCCTGCTGGTCGCCGTTGATCTTTCGCCCGAGGCCGAACCCTTGGCGCAAGCGATCTATCTGCAAATCAAGCGCATGCTGGTCAATCGCCCCGATGCCCGTGTGGCTTGCGTCAACGTGATCAAAACCGCGCGGCTGGGCATCGACCCCACCACCGACGACGCCGGCAACAACCTGCATGTGGCACGTCTGGTCGGGTTAAAGACTTGGGCCGAGGGCATTGATCTGACCGATGATCGCCTGACCTACACCATTCTGGAAAACACCGACCCCGCCACAGCCATCATCGACCACGCCGAAGTCACCCGCGTGGATCACATCCTGATGGGCGCGCGCGGCCATTCCAGCACCCGGCGGTTTCTGGGCTCGGTTTCGGCGAAAGTCGTCGCCGAAGCCGCCTGTTCGGTCACAGTGATCCGGCTGCGCGACAGCGGGCAGCCGGAGGCCAGTTAAAGCCTAGTTGAACCAACCGCCGACCCGCTGCGCGCCCGCCGAAACATCGCGCCCGACGCCATCCACGGTCGCACAGCCCGCCAGTGCGCCCAGCACCAAAATCATCATCAGCTTGCGCATCGGTCTACTCCTGATACCACCAGACCTCGGGCTGAAACCCCGGCCAATCGCCGTAAATTGGCAATTTCTCGGGGAAATGCAACTGCTTGGCATGGGCGATACGGCCAATATTTTGATACCACAGCGGCACCACATAGCGCCCCGAGGTCAAAACCCGGTCCAAAGCCTGCACCGCCGTGACAAAATCCGCCCGATCGGTAGACGACAGCTGCGTCTGCACCAAAGCGTCCACCACCGGCGCATTGACCCCTGCAAAGTTGCGCGACCCCGGCGCCGCGCCATTGGCACTGCCCCAGTAGCGCAGCTGCTCGGTTCCCGGTGACAGAGACAGCGCGACGATCAGCTGGGTCATGTCGAAATCATACACATTGGTGCGCTCGGTATATTGCGCCTGATCCACCGTGGTCAGTTTGGCATCCACCCCCAACTGCTTCAGCGCCTGAATATAGATATTCGCCGCCGCGATGTAGCCATCCGCGCCGTTCACCAGCAAGATCTCAAACGCCAGTGGCTTGCCCGCGGCATCTTTGCGCACGCCATCCTGCACCGTCCATCCGGCCTCATCCAACAGCGCGCTGGCCTTGCGCAGATTGCCCCGGTTGGCGGCTTTGCCATCCGAAACCGGCAGGGCATAACCCTCAAGCGCTCCGGGCAGCAGTTCGGCCTTGTAAGGCTCCAACAGCGCCAGAACCTTGCCCTGCGCCGGGTTCGCCACATCACCCGCCAGCTCGGAGTTGCTGTAATAGCTGGTGATTCGTGGCACCGCCCCGCCATTGATGGTCTGGTTGATCAGCTCGAAGTTGAACACGAGGATCAGCGCCTCCCGCACGCGCCAATCGGCAAAAATTGGCTTGCGGGTATTGAACGCGAAGCCATCCATCCCCGAGGGCCGCTGATGCGGGATCTCCGATTTCACCACAGCACCCGCAGCGATGGCGGGCAGGTTGTAATGCGTCGCCCATTTCTCGGGGTTGGTTTCGCGATAGCTGTTCAGTTCACCAGACTTGAACGCCTCGAAATGCACATCCGGGTTGCCGAAATATTCCACCCGCACTTCGTCGAGATTGTGCTGGCCGCGATAGAACGGCAGATCCTTGCCCCACCAATCGGGATTTTTCTTGTAGCTGACAAAGCGCCCGGCCTCGACCCTGTCCACCACATAGGGCCCCGATCCGATCGGCGGCACCATCGTGGTGGCGCTGAAATCGCGCCCCTCCCACTGCGCCTTCTGCAGCACCGGGCGCATACCCAGCAGCAGCGGCAGTTCCCGGTTCTCGGCCCCGAAGGTGAACTTCACTTTCCTGTCACCGGTTTTCTCGGCTTTGGCGACCGCCTGATACACCGGCGCATAGCGCGGATTGCCCAATGTGCCCAAGGCTTCAAACGACCACAGCACATCTTCCACCGTCACCGGGCTGCCATCCGAGAATCGAGCCGCCTCACGCAAAGTAAATTCTACGTAGGTCCGGGCGGTGTCAGTCTCGACTGATTCGGCCAGAATCCCGTAAAGCGAGAACGGTTCATCGAAAGAACGCCCCAGCAGCGTCTCGGTGGTGAACAAAGAAATCCCCGTCGGCGCACGGCCTTTCACGATGAACGGATGGAGGGAATCAAAGCTGCCGTTCTCGCCCACCACAAGGCGACCCCCCTTGGGTGCATCGGGGTTGGCATAGGGCAGCGACACAAAATCCGGTGGCAGGGCAGGCTCGCCATACATAGCTATGCCGTGCCTCGGTTCCGCCTGCGCGAATCCCCCCCCGAATCCGGGGGCGGTGATCAGCGCCAGACCAAGCCCAAAGCTGCGCAAAAGTGCGAAAAAATCCCGGTTCATTCTGGCAACAATCCCCCGCAGCCTGTTTTTATTGAACCCCAACCTATGCGGGCAATCCAACCTTTTCAAACTTTTAACTTGGAGTGCGCCGCCAACAGGGCTATAAGATACCTACTGCTCGATAGGTTTCTTGCCTGTATGAAACCTGCCTCAATAACTTAACGCCCGCTTCGCGCGGGCGTTTTTTTTGGCAGTTTTGGTTTCCCTTTGCAGATGCAGCATGTAGCCTTGCCGCAGCAAAAGGGGGGCAACATGCTTCAGGGAAAACGCGCGATCATCACCGGGTCGAACTCTGGTATCGGTCTGGGTGTGGCCGAAGAACTCGCCCGCGCCGGGGCGGATGTGGTGTTGAACAGCTTCACCGACCGGGCGGAAGATCACGCCTTGGCGGCTGATCTGGCGGCACGGCATGGCGTGAAGGCGATCTACATCGCCGCCGATATGTCGAAGGGCGCGGATTGCCGGGCGTTGATCGAGAAAGCCGGCGGCTGCGATATTCTGGTGAACAACGCGGGCATCCAATTCGTCGCCCCGGTGGATGAATTTCCGACCGAGAAATGGGATCAGATCATCGCGATTAACCTGACCTCGGCCTTCCACACCACCGCCGCTGCTTTACCCGCCATGCGCGCGAAAGGTTGGGGCCGCATCGTCAACATCGCCTCGGCGCATGGCCTGACCGCCAGCCCGTTCAAATCCGCCTATATCGCCGCCAAACATGGCGTGGTGGGTCTGTCGAAAACCGTGGCGCTGGAAACCGCAGGGCAGGGCATCACCTGCAACGCGATCTGCCCCGGCTATGTGCTGACGCCCTTGGTCGAGGCACAGATCCCCGATCAGATGAAGGTGCATGGCATGGACCGCGAGACGGTGATCCGCGAGGTGATGCTGCTGCGGCAACCCTCACGTCAGTTCGCCACGGTGGAACAGATCGGCGGCACCACGGTGTATCTGTGCTCCAGTTTTGCCGATCAGGTCACCGGCACCACGATCTCGGTCGATGGCGGTTGGACGGCGCTGTAACAGTTAATATTGGGTTAACAGGCCCAGTCTAACCCATTGAAAACACATCGGCGTAAAGCTTGTCCACACGCGGACAAGCCGCTACCGGGCAGCCACCGCCGCGATCGCCTCTTTCGAGGCGGGATAGACCAGCCCCGCCGAGACGATCATTTTCACCGCCTCATCCGCCTTCATATCCAGAAAAATCACATCTTCTGCCGGCACGAACAGCAGCATCCCCGAGGTCATCGGGGTGAGACCGACAAACACCGCCACCATTGGCCCCGTGCCCGGCAGTTTGGCGGCAATTTCCCCCTTCGGCGTCGTCGCGACCATCCCCACCGCCCAATATCCGGTGCGGGGAAACTCCACCAGACAGGTGCGCTCGAAGCTCTTCTCAGACTTGGCAAAGAAGGTTTCGGTGATCTGTTTCAGACCGGAATACACCGAGCGCACCAGCGGCACCCGTTCCACCACCATCTCGGCCTGCCGCATCACCGTCCGCCCGATCAATCCTCGCGCCAGCCAGCCAACCAAGGCAGTGAACACCAGAAAAACCAGCACCCCCACACCGCGCACCGGGAAATTCACCTCAGGCCCGAACCAACGTTGCAACAGCGCCTCGGGCTGATAGGCGGCGGGAATCAGCGGCAGGATCCAGCCATCAATGTAGCCAATCACCCCCCAGACGACATAGATCGTCAGGCCCACCGGCAGCACCACCACAAGGCCCGTCAGAAACGAAGCCCGAAAGCCAGCAAGCATCGAACGGCGCGGATGTGGGTCAGACATGAAGGCTCCTTGGTTTCATCGCAACCTAAGCAGCCGGGACGCGGTTCACAATGCTTTGCCCCCGCACTCAGCCCCGCTGGATCACAATTTCCCGCGCAATCGCCGCCCCCAACCGCGCGTTGTTCAAAACAAGGGCGATGTTTGACACCAGCGAGCGACCCTCGGTCAGCTCAAAGATGCGCTGCAACAAGAAGGGAGTGACCTCTTTCGCAGCGATCCCCTGCGCCTCGGCCTCAAGCAGTGCGGCTTCAATCGCCGGGTTGATTTCGGCGCGCGCAATTTCATCCGCCAGTGGGATCGGGTTGGCCACCAACTGCCCGCCCGGCAGACCCAACCGCGTCCGCATCAGTTGCGCCGCGGCAATCTCGGACGCCGTGTCCATCCGCAGCGGCGCTTTCAGACCCGAGTCGCGTGACCAGAACGCCGGAAACGCATCCTGCCCAAAGGCGATCACCGGCACGCCTTTGGTCTCCAGGTATTCCAGCGTTTTTGGCAGGTCGAGAATGGCCTTCGCCCCCGCCGCAATCACCGTGACAGCGGTTTCGCCCAGTTCCGGCAGATCGGCGGAAATATCAAACGAGGTTTCCGCGCCGCGATGCACGCCGCCAATACCGCCGGTGGCAAACACATCAATCCCAGCCAGTTTAGCGCAGATCATCGTCGCCGCGACCGTCGTTGCCCCCACAGCCCCCTTGGCGATACAGGCGGCAATATCGGCGCGCGAGATCTTCATCACCTCCTGCGCTTGCCCCAAGGCATCCAGTTGCGCATCGGTCAGACCGATCTGGATGCGCCCGTCCATCACCGCAATCGTCGCGGGGGTCGCGCCATGCGCGCGTACTTCGGCCTCTACCGCGCGGGCGGCTTCGACGTTTTGCGGGAACGGCATGCCGTGGGTGATGATGGTGGATTCCAGCGCCACGATGGCGGTGCCAGCGGCACGGGCGGCAGCGACTTCGGGCGAGAAGGTCAGCAATTCAGTGGTCACGACGGTTGTTCTCCTGAAACATAGATGGCGGCGGCTTGCAGTGCTGCGGCAAGTGCCACCTCACGCGGGCTGCCTTGGCGTTCTGCGACGATATGGGCGGCCATGAAGGTATCGCCCGCGCCGGTAATTCTGGACACCAATACCGGTGGCGGAGCGGCGGTGATCACGCCTGCACCGCGACGGCCTTCCGCGCAGGGATTGCCGCCATTGGTCACCAGCACATGTGCGGCCCCATGCGAAAGCAAACCCTCGGCAGCCTCGGCGGCGCTGTCAAAGCGGGCATGGGCGATCAAACCGGCCTCTTCCAGATTGACGTAGAGCGTGGCGCGGGGGTGATTCAGCAATGGCAGCAAACGCTCGGCCTTGCCGGGGCTGGCGGGGGCCACGCGCAGATCGGCGCGGGCGAACAGCGGCGAATGCGCGATCTCGGACAAAAGTGCGACAGTCAGATTGCCGTCAAGGGCGACCATGCCAGACCAAGGTGCCTCAGCCGATCCCAAACGCCCATCGGCCAAGGGTCGCAGAATCTTGTCGCCCGCGGCCTCCAGCGAATGTGCATCGGCAATCGCGGCGATCAGCCCGTTTGCGCCCTCAATCGCCATATAGCGGTCGGTGGGCAGGTCTTCTGATCGGTAAAGGTGATCTGTCACCATGCCCATACGCTGACAGGCGGCAATCAGCTCGACGCCTTCCTCATCTTGCCCGACGGCAGAGAGCAGGGCAGGGGTCAGGCCAAACCGGCTGAGCGTCATCGCGATGTTCATCGCCACGCCGCCCGGCAGCCGGGTGATCCGCCCAGGCACGTCAGAGCCAAGCCGCATCGCAATGGACGAGCGGCCGATGATGTCCCATAAGACGGAACCGATGCAGAGAATATCTGGTGTCATGCCTTGGTGTGACTCAGCATGGCGGCGGGTGCAAGCCGGGGGCAACCGCCGAAAGCCCTAATTTTCTGAGAAAAACCGCGCCAATTCTGGCCAAAGTCCTGCTCTGGCCCTTGCGGTGCAGGGAAAACCCGTCTAAACGCGGCGCACTTCACAGGTGAGGCTTGGGCTTTGCGGGGAGAAATCCCGTAAACTCCGCCGGTTGGACCAGCAGGTCTGAGACAGCTTCACCGAGGATTGAAACCGGAAAAGGATAAGACATGGCTCTTCCTGAGTTCTCCATGCGTCAGCTGCTTGAAGCAGGCGTTCACTACGGCCACCAGACCGCACGCTGGAACCCCAAAATGGGCCCGTATATCTACGGCGACCGCAATGGCATCCACATTCTCGACCTGACGCAGACCGTCCCGTTGCTGGATCAGGCGCTGAAAGTCGTGCGCGATACCGTCGCTAAAGGCGGCCGTATCCTGTTCGTCGGCACCAAGCGTCAGGCACAAAAGCCGGTCGCAGAGGCCGCTGAGCGTTGCGCACAATTCTACATGAACCACCGCTGGCTGGGCGGCACGCTGACCAACTGGAAAACCGTTTCCCAGTCGATCGCGCGTCTGAAAACCATCGACGAACTCTTGGGCGCAGGCGGCGAAGGCCTGACCAAGAAAGAGCGTCTGATGATGGAACGCGACCAGTCCAAACTGCAAGCCTCGCTTGGCGGCATCCGTGAAATGGGTGGCACCCCGGATCTGATCGTTGTCATTGATGTTGGCAAAGAAGATTTGGCGATCCTTGAAGCGCAGAAACTGGGCATCCCGGTCGTCGGCATCGTCGACACCAACAACTCGCCCAAAGGCGTGGATTACGTGATCCCCGGCAACGATGACGCGGCGCGCGCGATCCAGCTTTATTGCGAGCTGATTGCTAAGGCAGCTTTGGACGGTATGTCGGCACAAATGGGCGCCGCTGGTATCGACCTTGGCGCTTTGGAAACCGCACCGGAAGAAGAAGCCATCGCTGACGCCTAAGCGGCTGTTACGCGACTGATATACGGCGGGGATACGGCTTTGGCCCGGTTCCCGCCGCACTCATTTCTTGAATTTCAGGAGACACGACATGACCGTCACCGCACAAATGGTGAAAGAACTGCGCGACAGCACCGGCGCAGGCATGATGGACGCGAAAAAGGCCTTGGTGGAAACCGAAGGCAACATGGAAGCCGCCGTCGATTGGCTGCGCACCAAGGGTCTGGCGAAAGCCGCCAAGAAAGCTGACCGTGTGGCCGCTGAAGGTCTGGTTGGCGTCGCCGTTTCCGGTGGCCGTGGCGTGGCTGTCGAAATCAACTCGGAAACCGACTTCGTTGGCAAAAACGCTGACTTCCAGGCGATGGTGCACAACATCACCAAAACCGCCTTCCGCGCGCATACCGTGGAAGAGCTGAAAAACGCTGACCTCGCTGGCCAGCCGGTGCATGTCGTGATCGCGGAAGCTGTGGCTACCATCGGCGAGAACATGAACCTGCGCCGCATGGCTGCGATCGAAGGCGATCACGTTGCAGCTTACGTTCACAACTCGGTTGCTGACGGCCTGGGCCGCATCGGCGTTCTGGTTGCGATCAAAGGCAGCGAGCATACCTTCGCCAAGCAAGTCGCGATGCACGTTGCAGCAACCAACCCGCTGGCACTGTCCGAAGCTGATCTTGACCCGGTTGTGGTCGAACGTGAATTGGCTGTGCAAACCTCGAAAGCACTGGAAGAAAACGCAGCCTCGGCCAAGCCGAAGCCCGATGCGGTGATCCAGAACAACATCATTCCCGGCCGGATGAAGAAATTCCTCGCCGAGAACACCCTGATGGGCCAGATGTTCGTGATGAACCCGGAAATCACCGTCGCCGAAGCTGCAAAGCAGGCTGGCGTTGAGATCCTCGGCTTCGTCCGTATGGGCGTCGGCGAAGGCATTGAGAAGAAAGAAGAAGATTTCGCAGCAGAAGTTGCGAAGATGGTTTCGGCCTGATCTTCTGACGATCTTTAGGGCAGGGGGCTGGTGGCAACACCGGCCCCTTTGCTTTTTTGGATGATTCTGCGGGCTGGCTAACACCGCTTTCGCGCCGCTTGGCGCAGCACAACATAGGCACGCAAACATAGGGGGCAATATGGCCCCTCACAGTGGTAAACCCTCATTTTTATATGACTTAAAAGAAAAGACGGCACAGCTCCGGGGGCTGTGCCGTCTTGCGCCGCACCACGGGGATGAGGATCAGCGCAACTCGTGACACCACAGCCTGAATAAGCCGCAGCGCCAGTCTCGGGCCGGGGGAGGGGCCCCCAATCTGTGCAGGGATGTCCTGTCTGAAAATGCAAACCGACATCGCCTGCTGTCCCAAAGGCTTAAGCCTCCACTCACGGAACAACACTAGAATGTCAGGTTACGCAGCGTCAGCCTAGTCGGGGAATCCTTACCTTGCGGCGACGGGAATATGGCTGGCGTCTTGCGGATTACGCTGAAAAATCAAATTCATAAGCGCCGCCTTCGCGACGGCCTGAGCCGTTGTATCCACCGACAAGGTTTCCCGTGCCAGTCGCAAATGCTTTTCGACCATCGCCGCAGAAACTCCCATCAACAGGGCGACATCCTGACTGGTCTTGCCATCCGCAACCCATTCCAACGCCTCGCGCTGCCGGGTGGTCAGCGCGCGCCTGCGGTTGGAAAACGGCAGTTGGATCAAGCGCAAATGCAACATGTGCGCGACCGCCAGCAGCTCATCGCGGCGGTCGGCAAACAGCTGATCAACCGCCTCAGAGCTGATCCCGGCATCCGCGATCAAGCCAAGCGCCCCCTTGGCCCGCGCCGAAGTTTCTGGGAAACTGACGGAAATTCCAGCGGTTATTCCCATCGCGATGTTGTGCTTGACCGTCTCAACTTCCTCAGCGCTCAGCTTGCCTGCCAGCATCGCCTCACGCACCCAAGACCAGGTGCAAGCGCCTTCGTTGTTCTGTGCCCAGCGAAACGCCGGCGTCTTGGCATAGAATCCATTGCGAAAGTAGCTGGTGGCATAGGCTTCAGACCCGGTGGTCAAAAACAGCGCATCATCCGGGTCGCCAATCGTGCGGGTGGACCGGAAGCGGGTGAAGCCATAGTTCACCAGCCCAAAGCCCAGCGAGGCAAAGTATCGCGTCGACAGCCGCCAGACATCGTCAGCACTGGTGCTTTGCGCAATATTCACCAACAGCGGATAAACTGCTGTCACGATCTGTCCCTGTTTTTCTATATCCCCGCTGTGATCCATAGGCGCGAATCCGCCGCAAGTCGAGAAGAATACAGGGCAGGGTTGTAGCCTAGCGCGCTGCCGCGGCCCGGATCGCCGCGATATTCACGCCGTAAGGTGCAGGATTGTCCACCGAGCCACCCTTGAACACCGCAGAGCCCGCGACCAATACATCCGCGCCCGCCGCCACAACCAGCGGAGCGGTCTCCACAGTCACGCCGCCGTCAATCTCGATATGGATCGGCCGATCGCCGATCATCTGGCGCAACGACCGCACTTTATCCAGTTGCGAGTGGATAAACTTCTGCCCGCCAAAACCCGGATTGACCGTCATCACGCAGACCAGATCCACCAGATCCAGCAGATGCGCCACAGCGTCAATCCCAGTGCCCGGATTGATCGCAAGACCAGCCTTTTTTCCCGTGGCGCGAATGGCTTGCAGCGTGCGGTGAATGTGCGGCCCAGCCTCCAGATGCGCCGAGATCAGATCGGCGCCAGCCTCGGCAAAGGCCTCAATATAGCTGTCGACCGGAGCGATCATCAGATGCACATCCATGAAGCCCTTGATATGCGGCCGGATCGCAGCACAGGTCGCAGGCCCAAAGGTGATGTTCGGCACGAAATGCCCATCCATCACATCGACATGCACCCAATCCGCACCTTGGGCCTCAATGGCGCGACATTCCGCACCAAAGTTGGCAAAGTCGGCCGCAAGGATAGAGGGCGCAATCTTGATCTGGCGGCTGAAGGTCATCGCAGGTTCCATCTGTGGCAATTTGCGGGTTCATAGGCGGTTTGCCAGCTTTGGTCCAGTCCTACATCGCATTAATATTACATAATATTGATTATAGGATATATGGCATAGCACTACAGACCCGCACCCTGCCCAATAAAATCATTATTCTAGGGAAATGGTGCACCCAGCACGATTCGAACGTGCGACCTTCGCCTTCGGAGGGCGACACTCTATCCAGCTGAGCTATGGGTGCCTGCGACTGCTATAACGGTTACCGCCTTGGGCTGCAACGCGAAATCAACCGAAAAGTTCGTGACATAGCTCCAAAGCCGAGATCAGCGCGTCAACTTCCTCACGCGTGTTGTAAAGCCCGAACGAGGCCCGGCACGTCGCCCCGACGCCAACGTGCTGCATCAGCGGCATCGCACAATGCGTGCCCGCCCGCACCGCAATGCCGCGCTTGTCGAGCACGGTAGAGATATCATGCGCATGTGCTTGACCTTGCAGCGTAAAAGAGAAAATCGCACCCTTGGTTTCTGAAGTTCCCTGCACCGTCAGCCAGTTCAATCCCGCCAGTTTCGCACCGGCATAATCGCGCAAACCGCGCTCATGAGCGGCAATATTGGTCATCCCGAGACCTGTCAGATAGTCCAGCGCCACGCCCAACCCGATCTGCTGCACGATGCCCGGTGTGCCAGCCTCAAACTTCATCGGCGGATCGTTGTAGGTGACGGTATCGCGGGTCACTTCGCGGATCATATCACCGCCACCCAGGAACGGCCGCATCTCGGCCATGCGGTCGGCCTTGATGAAGATCGCGCCGGAACCACTTGGCCCGTATAGCTTATGTCCAGTGATCGCATAGAAATCGCAGCCAATCGCCTGCACATCCACCGGGCCATGCACAGCCGCCTGACTGCCATCAACCAGCACCGGAACCCCCCGCGCCTGCGCACCCCGGCAGATCGCTGTCACATCAACAACGGTGCCCAACACATTGGACATATGGGTGATTGCAATCAGCTTCGTGCGCGGCGTGATCGCATCCAACACCGCTTGCGGATCCAGATCGCCCTTGGCATTAACCTCGACCCATTTCAACACCACTCCCAGCCGTTCGCGCAGAAAATGCCACGGCACGATATTGGCGTGATGCTCCATGATCGACAGCACGATCTCATCCCCGGCCTGAAATCGCGGTGCCGCCCAAGCGTAAGAGATCAGATTGATGGCTTCTGTGGTCCCGGTGCTAAAGACAATCTCATGCTCGGAACCCGCATTCAGAAACCGTGCAATCTTGCCGCGTGTGGCCTCATACTTGTCAGTCGCAAGGTTGGAAAGGTAGTGCAAGCCACGGTGAACATTGGCATATTCCATCGAATAGGCTTGGTTCACTGCATCAATCACCACTTGCGGCTTTTGCGCAGACGCCCCGTTATCAAGGTAAACCAGCGGCTTGCCGTTGACCTGCCGCGACAGGATCGGGAAATCGCTGCGAATTTTTGCAACATCATACATGATCAGCCTTTCATTCCCACCAGCGCAACCGTCGCCACTGCCATAACAAATGCCACGGCGAGCACCGTCGCGATGATGCCAACCAGCACCTTTCCCGCCGAGGCAAAGCGGTGCATCTCGGCGACAAAGTTCGATAGAATCCACAGAAACAACACGATACCAAACATACCCAAGGCTGCGGCCAAAGATGGTGACAGCAGCACCAACACGATTTGCCCAAGCTGTAGCAGGCTCAGCAGCGCCTCGGTCCAGGCGATCAGCACCAGCGCGTCCGCAAACCTGCCGCTGCCGCCGAACATCCGTCCCACGCCCTGCGCCAACATGGCCATGACCACCATCGCCACACCTTGCAGCACCGCGACTTGCAGCGGATTCTTGAACATGGCCAAGAAGTTAGGCTCTACCTGATCTGGCGCGATCTGCATCGACACCCCGGTCAGTGCGGCAGAAACCACCGCCATCAAAGCCAGCGCCAGCAAAATGGTGGAAAGCGGCAATTGCCGATCCAGCAGATGCCGGGCCGCCGCGCGCGGATTTTGCAACGTCAGTTGCAGCACATGTGTCAGTTCAGCTTGCATCGCCGCGCTCTGCCTCCCGCAGCATCGAAAGCCAGATCCACAGAAATCCCAAACCCACCAGCGCCGCCACCAGATTGGCTTGCAGGCCCGGCCCGATCATCCCCGCAACCAAGCCTTGCAGCAGCATCCCTGGCGTCACCGCCAAAAGCGCCGCAAACAGCGCCAACCGCGAGGCGTAGTAACTGCCCTGCCCGCCCATTGCCTTTGCAATCCAACGACTTACGCCTGCCAGCAGATACCAGAACGGGATCGACGCCAGCAGCGCCAATCCTGCCGCCACCAACCGCTGCACCATCGGCACCTCGGGTTGCAGCACGGTTTGGCGCGACAGGAACGGCCAGAGTGACACGAAAGCCAGCACCAGAAATGCCACCAGCAGGCTGAACGCAAACGGCTCAGACTTCGGCCGCTGCAGATGCCGCCGCATCACCGCTTTCGGCTGCCGCCACGCCTGCACGATATCGGTTGTGACTGACATTCAACGCTCGTGACGCGCCAGCCAGCTTTGTAGACGCTGCCGGATGTCTTCGGAAATCACCTCATTCTCGATCTCCGTGATCGCCTCGGCCAGGAATGCCAGCACCAGCAAGGATTGCGCTTCCCGTAACGGCACCCCGCGCGAGCGCAGATAGAACAAAGCGGTTTCATCAATCGCGCCCGAGGTCGAGCCGTGGCTGCATTTCACGTCATCGGCGTAGATTTCCAGCTCGGGCTTGGCCAGGAACTGGCTGTCGCCGTCCAGCATCAGCGCTTGGCTGATCTGATAGCCATCGGTCTTTTGCGCGCCCTGTTTCACCAGAATCTTGCCCTGAAACACCCCGACCGCGCCGTTTTTCAGCACTTTCTTGAACACCTGACGGCTTTCGCAGCGTTCGGCGGCATGGGTGATGAACACGGTGTCATCATGGTGGAAATCGCCGTCGCCCAAAGCTGCACCCGCGATATGCGCCACAGAATCTGCGCCCAGCAGTTCCAGTACCGCGTCGTTGCGGGTCAGGCGGCCATTGGCGGTCAGCGTGAAGGATTTGAACGCGGCATTGCGACCAATACGGGCAAACAGATGGGTGGCGGCTTGCCGTGTATGCGCCCGCCCCTGCGCCCGGATGTGGTGAAAGCGCGCGCCATCGGCGACCTCGATCTCCATCACATGGTTAAACCGCGCAGCCGCGGCACCGTTCTCCAGAATGGTGACTTCAGCACCCGACTCAATCTTGATGCAGTTGTGCAAGATAACGTCAGAACTCTCTGATTTATGATGATAAATCAGAGAAATCGGCATCGACGGCGTCTGCGTCACGCGGATCAGCACGCCCTCATCGGCAAAGGCCGAATTCAGCGCAGCCAGTGGCCGCTGCACCGGATTTTGCCCACGCGCTTCCAGCACACCATAAAGCCCGCTCGCCCAGTGAATATCGGCAGCAGCCGCATCAGTCAGCCGCTCGATTTGCACGCCTTCCAACGTCAGCGCGTCAGACTGGCTGGCATCAAAAACCCCATCGACGAAGACGATCTTCAACCGGTCCAGACCATTGAACGGCGCAGGCTCGTCACCCGGATCAAACAGGCTGACCGGAGCGGCCTCAACCGCAGTCAACCCGGTCGGATCGGTGTAGCGCCAGTATTCATCGCGCTTGCCGGGCAGACCCATCGTGGTCAGCCGCGCCAAAGCTTCGGTGCGGGCGGCACCCAACCAGCCCTGCGGGTCGAATGCCAACCCGGCAATCCGCGCCTGCAACGCATCTTGCTTTGATTGCAGAACGGCCATCAGACATCCTCCGCCAAAAGATCCGCATAGCCGTTGTTTTCCACTTCAAGCGCCAATTCCGGCCCGCCGGTCTTGATGATGCGACCGGCTGCCATGATATGCACGAAATCAGGTTTGATATGGTCCAGAAGCCGTTGATAATGCGTGATAACCAAGAACGAACGCCCTGCCCCGCGCAAAGCATTCACGCCCTCCGCAACCAGCTTCATCGCATCAACGTCCAGCCCGGAATCGGTCTCATCCAGAATGCACATCTTCGGTTCCAGCATCGCCATTTGCAGGATTTCGTTGCGCTTTTTCTCACCGCCCGAGAAGCCGACATTGACCGGACGCTTCAGCATCTCAGCGTCGATTTTCAGGGTTTTCGCCTTTTCCCGCACCAGTTTCAGGAAGTCACCGGCCGAGATTTCCGCCTCACCGCGCGCCTTGCGCTGCGCATTCACCGCCGTGCGCAGGAAGGTCATGTTGCCGACACCCGGGATCTCCACCGGGTATTGGAACGCCAGAAACAGCCCGGCAGCAGCCCGCGCTTCGGGCTCCATCTCCAGCAGTTCTGCGCCCTCCAGCTTGGCGGAACCATCGGTTACCTCATAGCCATCGCGGCCCGACAGCACATAAGACAACGTCGACTTGCCCGAGCCATTCGGCCCCATGATCGCATGCACTTCACCGGCACCAATCGACAGGTTTACACCGCGCAGGATCACCTTGTCTTCTTCTTCAAGTTTCACATGCAGGTTGTTGATTTCCAGCATTTTTTTTCCTTCAGGCAGGGCGCGTCAATTGACGCGCAAATAGGTTTGCAAAATCCACAACAGCCGATCGGCTGGAATGGGTGTCGGGGTCAGCTCAAAACGCGCCATGCGACCGATCATTTCAAACGGTTTGGCCAGCGCTTCGACCTCGTGATAGGCGGGTCTGTCGATGTAATCATCCCACAACACGGTGGTGGGTTGAGTGATTTTGAACAGCACAGACAGGAAGCAGGCCGCACGGAAACGGCCGTCAATCAGAACGACATTCGGATGAACAAATTCGGGCAAGTCCCAGACAGACAAAGGATATCTCGGCCACTTCCGGAAATGTTCTTCGCTTTGAGGAAAGCCCCAGGCCTTGGTTCGCCCGACCTTGCCGTGGTGCATGACCACGGGCGAAGCGGTCTTGTTGGTGTCAAAATAGCTCTGCATCCCTGCCAACCATTTCACATCGCTTTCCACCGAAAAAATCCGCTTGCCCGGCAGTTCCGCTGCGATCACGGTGGAGCCGCCCGAGCCATATTCCAAGATCACCCGCGCCCGGCCATAGTGCTGCCGCACCGCCGCTTCTTCATCAGCGGGCAGAGTCAGAACGGGACGGGTGATGGTAGTTTGGGTCATCTTGGCGTTTCGGTGTCTTGGTGCGCCTTTTCAGACGGCACCAGCAGGAAGTTTTCATTCACCGCATAACGGCGATAGGTGGCGCGCACGGCATAGCCTGCCTCAGCGACCCAAGCGAGGAATTCGGCGCGATTTGCTTCATCGACTTCGATGAAAAACACCGGTCGGCTGGCCGCGATGGTCTGCGCAAGGCCGCGCAGCACACGCATTTCCATGCCCTCAACGTCGATCTTGATGAAATCGACATGGGTTCCGGCCAAAGCATCATCGCCCCGGATCACCGCCAGATCGCCGCCCTCAACCAAGCGCCCGCCGCCAAGGTTTTTGTTGGGTTGATCCAACTCAATCTGCAATCCGGCCTGCGCCATATCCGAAAGACCAAAGCCCAGATGCGTCAGATCACAGCGGTGCAACTCGCCGTTCAGCGCCAGATTCGAGGTCAGGATATCAATCGCCACCGGGTTCGGCTCGAACGGGATCAGTCGCGCGACATGTAGGAATTTCAGCGCGAAAAGCGAGTGATTACCTATGTTTGCGCCAATATCAGCGAATACTGCGCCCGGCGGGCACCAGCGCCGAATGATCTCAAGCTCTTCAGGCTCGTAGAATTCGCCGCTTTGGTGTTTGCGCTGAATCACGTCTTTTGGATTGGTCAGGGTGAAATACACCGGCTGCCCCCAGATCACCGTGCGCACAACCCGGCAATCCGGCGTGATTGTGACCGAACCAAGGTACTGCCCCGGCTCTGCGTTGCGCCGATTGTTCTTCACCCAACCGATCCTTCCAGTGAAATCGCGACCAGACTCTGCGCTTCCATCGCAAATTCCATCGGCAGCGCCTGCAGCACTTCTTTGCAGAAGCCGTTCACCACCAAAGCCACCGCTTCTTCCTCATCCATCCCGCGCGAGCGGCAATAGAACAGTTGATCGTCGTCCACTTTGCTGGTCGTCGCCTCGTGCTCCACCCGGCTGGAATTGTTCTTCACCTCGATATACGGCACCGTATGCGCGCCGCATTTATCGCCGATCAGCAGGCTGTCGCACTGGGTATAGTTGCGGCTGTCGGTGGCTTTTGGGTGCATCGACACCAGCCCACGATAGGTATTCTGCGCCCTGCCCGCCGATATACCCTTGGAAACAATACGCGATTTCGTGCGCTTGCCCAAATGCACCATCTTGGTGCCGGTATCCGCCTGCTGCGCGTTGTTGGCAATCGCGATCGAGTAGAACTCACCTTGGC
This sequence comes from Cypionkella sp., assembly GCF_034376685.1. Classification (GTDB taxonomy): domain Bacteria; phylum Pseudomonadota; class Alphaproteobacteria; order Rhodobacterales; family Rhodobacteraceae; genus Cypionkella. The sequence goes on along the minus strand of NZ_JAXMJJ010000094.1, from coordinate 46,126 downwards.
TGTCATCGCCACGCAGAATGCAGGATGGGTACTTCCAGGTGATGGCGCTTCCGGTTTCCACCTGCGTCCACATCACCTTCGCCCGATCACCCCGACAATCGGCGCGTTTGGTCACGAAGTTATAGATCCCGCCAAGGCCGTTCTCATCGCCCGGATACCAGTTCTGCACCGTCGAGTATTTCACCTCGGCATCTTCCAAAATCACCAGTTCGACCACCGCCGCATGCAACTGATTGGTGTCACGTTTTGGGGCAGTGCAGCCCTCCAAGTAGCTGACATAGCTGCCTTTATCGGCAATGATCAGCGTGCGCTCAAACTGCCCGGTGTTCTCGGCATTGATACGGAAATAGGTCGAAAGCTCCATCGGGCAGCGGGTGCCCGGCGGGATGTAGACAAACGAGCCATCGGAAAACACCGCTGAATTCAGCGTCGCAAAGAAGTTATCCGACTGCGGCACCACCGATCCGATGTATTTCTTCACCAGATCCGGGTGATCCTTGATCGCTTCGGAAATCGAGCAGAAAATCACCCCGGCTTTCGCCAGTTCCGCCTTGAACGTGGTGCCCACCGACACAGAATCGAACACCGCATCAACCGCAACCTTGCGCTCGCCCATGGTTTCAGCACCTTCGACGCCAGCCAGAATAAGCTGCTCTTTCAAAGGGATGCCAAGCTTTTTATAGGTCGCCAGAATCTTCGGATCGACCTCGTCCAAAGACTTCGGCTTTACCGCCATGCTTTTCGGTTTGGCGTAGTAATACTGATCCTGATAGTCGATCTTGGGGTAGTTCAGCATCGCCCAACGCGGTTCTTCCATCTGCACCCAGCGGCGATAGGCCGCCAGACGCCATTCCAGCATCCACTCGGGTTCCTCGTTTTTCGAGGAAATCAGCCGCACGATGTCTTCCGATACGCCTTTCGGCGCATAATCCATCTCGATCTCGGTCGACCAGCCGTATTTATAGGTGCCAGACATCGCGTGGACGGTCTCAATGGTCTCGCGGTCCACGCCGTCGCGCACTTCCAGATCCTGTTCGGCCATCGTCATATTCCTTATATCCCAAGGCGTTGCCGCCAAAAGTTCACGCAACGCGCGAACGTATCCGCTTATAATCCCGCGCCCACGCTTCAGCAAAGCGCAGCACTTGGGTCTCTGTCACATCTGGCCCCAGCGAGATGCGGATCGCCTGACCCGCCGCCTCGTCACCGTAGCCCATCGCCTTCAGCACCCGACTGGCCCGCACCTTGCCGCTGGAACAAGCCGAGCCTGCTGAGATCGCAAATCCCGCCAGATCCATCGCCATCACCTGCGTCTCACCCTTCCAGCCGGGGGCAATCAGGTTCAGCGTGTTCGGCAAACGTTTCACTTTATTCCCGACTGAAATAATCTCAAATCCCATGGCGGACAATGCTGAATCTAGAATATTTCTAATTTCAGCCACACGGTCCCAAACCCCATCCGCCAGATCGCGTGCCGCAGCCTCTGCCGCCGCCGCAAACCCGGCGATGCCGATCAAATTTTCGGTGCCCGCCCGCCGCCCCATTTCCTGCCCGCCGCCCTTCAACTGCGAGGCCACATCCAGCCCCCGCCGCAGCACCAAGGCGCCCACGCCCTTCGGCCCACCCAGCTTGTGCGCCGCGATCAGCCCCATCTCGCAGCCGAGCCAGTTGAACGCCAACGGCAGCTTGCCAAAGCCTTGCGTCAGATCAGAAACTGCCAGACCGGCTGGCAAATCCTGCACCACCCCGGTTTCCGAATTGGCCAGTTGTAGCGCGCTGCGCGCCGGATCCATCACCGTCACCCGACCATCCGCATCCACCGCCAAACCATCCTCACACCAAGCCGAAACCGCCTCATGTTCCACCGCCGCACATCTCAGCCCACGCCCGGCGCAGGCCAAAGCCGCCGCTTCGGTGGCACCCGAGGTGAACACGATATCCGCACCCTCGGCCCCGAGTGCGCTTGCGATCTTGCTGCGCGCCCGTTCCATCATTGCCTTGGCCGCCCTCCCCTCGGCATGCACCGAAGACGGGTTGCCCACTACCTCCATCGCCGCAATCATCGCCGCGCGCGATTCAGGGCGCAGCGGCGTGGTCGCGTTCCAATCGAGGTAAATCCGGCTCATTCGTCCACCACATCCACCACACGGAACAGCGCGGGCACCGCAGGGCATGGCGTCATCACGTTGCCGATCACATCCGACAGCCGGGTCTGGTGCAAAAACACATAAACATGCGCCGAAAGCCCCTCCCACAGCCGATTGGTCAGGCTTTGCGCCCGGCTGCCCGACACGCCACCAGACGCCCCGGCGCCCGAATGCATCGCATCGACGTTCTCCTCAACCGCTTCCATTACCTCGGAAATCCGGATCGAATCCGGGCTGCGAGCCAAGCGATAGCCGCCGCCCGGCCCGCGCACCGCTTCGACCAGCCCGGCGCGGCGCAGTTTGACGAACAACTGCTCCAGATAGGGCAACGACAGATCCTGCCGCTTGGCAATCGCCGCCAGTGACATCAATTCAGCGGTCGATTTTGCCTCTGCCAGCGCCAGATCGGCCAGCGCCACCATCGCGTAACGTCCCTTGGTCGATAGTTTCATACGCAGCACCCACCCAATTGCGTGACTTTCCATTGACGTCGGGGGTGCGTCCGCTTAACTCAACCCCAGTCCATGAGCGGCTTCAACCGCTTTAGAATGGTTCTAGTATATCCGAGCGAATTCGTCAACAATTCGTTCAGAAAACAGGCACGGAGCTTACATGCCCGAAGTTATTTTCGCCGGCCCAGAAGGCCGCCTCGAAGGCCGTTACCATCCGCAGAAAGAGCGCGATGCCCCCATCGCCATCGTGCTGCACCCGCATCCGGCTTACGGCGGCACGATGAACAACAAGGTTGTCTATAACCTGCACTATGCGTTCTATAACCTTGGCTTCACCGTGATGCGGTTCAACTTCCGCGGTGTCGGGCGTTCGCAGGGCGAATATGACATGGGCATTGGCGAGCTGTCGGATGCGGCCTCTGCGCTCGACTATCTGCAATCGATGAACCAGAACGCCAAGCATTGCTGGGTGGCCGGGTTTAGCTTTGGCGCGTGGATCGGCATGCAACTGCTGATGCGCCGCCCGGAAATCACTGGCTTCATCTCGGTCGCCCCTCCGGCGAACCTGTATGATTTCAGCTTCCTCGCACCCTGCCCGGCTTCCGGTCTAATCATCAACGGCACCGCAGACAAGGTGGCACCGCCGAAAGATACCATCAACCTCGTGAACAAACTGCACGAGCAGAAGGGCATCACCATTACCCACACGCAAGTGGAAGGCGCCGATCACTTCTTTAAGGATGAAGAAGCGCATATGAAGCCGATGATCAACACCGTCTCGGGCTATGTGAAGCGTCGTCTGACGGAAGTGACCCGCTAAATGGGCGTCGTCGAGGATATGGGCGATGCGCTGGCGCGTGACGTGATCGCCGCAATGGAAGAACTCGACGACCACCGCTTGCCGGATAAGGTCTCCAAAGTGCTGCTGGATGCCTCGCCCACCATGCAAGAGGCGTTCTTGACCGCCTACCGCGTCCGTGTTGCCGAGCAGCGCGGGCGCAAATTCGTCGAGGCTTTGCTGAAAGCCAAGCGCGACGGCACCGCCCCACCGCCCGGCCCGCATATGCAGAGCGGCCATTGAGCGCCAATGCCAGGGATGCGCGGCTGGAAGCGCAATTTGCGTTTCTGAATGAGGCAGATCGCCTGAAATCCGTGCTGCGCGCCACCACCTTGTGCGATGGCTCGCGGGTTGAGAATTCTGGTGAACATAGCTGGCATCTGGCGCTTTACGCGCTGGTGCTGGCCGATCAAGCCGCCCCCGGCGTCGACATTTCCCGCGTGATCAAGATGCTGCTGGTGCACGATCTGGTGGAAATCGACGTTGGCGACGTGCCGATCCATTCTGCCAACGGTCTGGCGCACGCCAGCACCGACACCCAAGCCGCCGAATCCCGCGCCGCGGATCGGATCTTCGGCCTGCTCCCCGATGACCTCCGCTCTGATCTCCGCGCGATTTGGGACGAATTTGAAGCGGCCGAAACCCCCGACGCCATCTTCGCCAAATCCCTCGACCGCGTGCAGCCCGTGATGGCCAACCTGCAATCCGGCGGCGGCACTTGGATCACCTACAACGTCACGCCTGAGCAGCTGGAATCTCGTGTTGGCAGCAAAATCGCCAAGGGTGCGCCGCGCCTGTGGGATTGGGTGCGCGAAAAGACGCACAGCTTCTTCAAATAAGCCGCGACATTTCGGTATACCGTCGCATACCATCTTCCCTTTCACACGAATTTCACCTAAACCCTGCACAAGCACAACCAACCATAAGGGGCCGACATGACCAAGATTAAGGTAGCGAACCCCGTCGTCGAACTCGACGGCGACGAGATGACCCGGATCATCTGGGACTTCATCAAGCAAAAGCTGATCCTGCCCTACCTCGACATTGATCTGAAATATTACGATCTGGGCATCGAAGAGCGTGATCGCACCAATGACCAGATCACCATCGATTCCGCCCATGCGATCCAGAAATACGGTGTCGGCGTCAAATGCGCCACGATCACCCCGGATGAGCAGCGGGTTGAGGAATTCAACCTCAAGCAAATGTGGAAATCGCCGAACGGCACCATCCGCAACATCCTTGGCGGCGTGATCTTCCGCGAGCCGATCATCTGCAAAAACGTCCCCCGTCTGGTCCCCGGCTGGACCCAGCCGATTGTGGTTGGCCGTCATGCCTTTGGCGATCAATACAAAGCCACCGATTTCCGCTTCCCCGGTGCTGGCAAACTGACGATGAAATTCGTCGGCGACGATGGCACAGTGATCGAGAAAGAAGTCTATAACGCGCCGTCCTCGGGCGTTTACATGGGCATGTATAACCTTGACGACTCTATCCACGACTTCGCGCGCTCATCGTTCAACTATGGCTTGCTGAAAGGCTGGCCGGTGTATCTGTCGACCAAGAACACCATCCTGAAAGCCTATGACGGCCGCTTCAAAGACATCTTCGCAAAAGTCTATGCCGAGGAATTTGAAGATCAATTCAAGGCCAAGGGCATCCATTACGAACACCGCCTGATCGACGATATGGTGGCTTCCGCGATGAAATGGTCGGGCGGCTATGTCTGGGCCTGCAAAAACTACGATGGTGACGTGCAGTCGGATACCGTCGCACAAGGCTTCGTCTCGCTCGGCCTGATGACCTCGATCCTGATGACACCCGATGGTCAAACCGTTGAGGCTGAAGCCGCCCATGGCACCGTCACCCGCCACTTCCGCGAGCATCAGAAAGGCAAGGCGACCTCGACCAACTCGATCGCCTCGATCTTCGCCTGGACCGGTGGTCTGAAGCACCGCGCGAAACTCGACAGCAACGAGCAACTGATGCGCTTTGCCTCGACGCTGGAAAAGGTCACCGTTGATGCGGTCGAAGATGGCTGGATGACCAAGGATCTGGCTTTGCTGGTCGGCCCCGATCAGAAATGGCTGACCACGATGGGCTATCTGGAAAAGGTTGACGAGTATCTGAACAAAGCCCTGCAAGGCTAAGCGACAAAGGCCCGGACGATTGCTCCGGGCCTTTTTCCTATGGCGATTATAGGTCAGCATTATTGACTTAGACGCACCCCGCATGCTACGCGGCGGCATGAGCCCCTCCAGCCGCCATTCCGCCATTGAAGACGCCCAAGGCATCGCCTTTGGGGTCTGCATGGCTGCGGTCGGCATGCACATCCTCACCTACATGGGCTTCATCGCCGGCCAAACCACCGGGGTCGCCGCGCTGATCAGCTATCTCACCGGCTGGCCGTTCTCGGCGGTGTATTTCGCCATCTCACTGCCGTTCCTGTGGTTCGGCTACAAACGCATGGGGCTGGCCTTCACCCTGAAAACCTTCCTCTGCGTCGCTTTACTGTCGCTCGCCATCGCCATCCTGCCGCGCTGGCTGTCCTTCGCGCACATCCAGCCCGCCTTCGCCGCCATTCTGTTCGGCATCCTGTTCGGCATCGCAGCCCTTGCCGTCGTCCGCCACGGTGGCAGCTTTGGCGGCATCTCGATCCTCTGGCTGATCCTGCAAGACCGCACCGGGTTCCAGGCGGGCTACGCACAACTTATATTCGACGCCGTGCTGTTCGCTGTCTCATTGCTGTTTCTTGATTGGCATATCTTGGGCTGGTCGTTCCTCGGCGCCGCCGTTTTCAACATTTTCCTCGCAATCAACCACCGCCGCGACCGATACATCGCAACCTGACAAGGTTCCTCTGGCCTTTCCGGCCTATCTAGGCTATCGCCGCGCCAAAGCTGACAAAAGAAAGAGACCTCCCCGATGGAGCTTCGCAACATCGCCATTATCGCGCACGTCGACCATGGCAAGACCACCCTCGTAGACGAGTTGCTGAAACAGTCCGGTTCGTTCCGCGACAACCAAGCCGTCGCCGAGCGCGCGATGGACAGCAACGACATTGAACGCGAGCGTGGCATCACCATCCTTGCGAAATGCACCAGCCTTGAATGGGGCGGCGCGCGCATCAACATCGTCGACACCCCCGGCCACGCCGACTTTGGTGGCGAAGTCGAACGCATTCTGTCGATGGTTGACGGTGTGGTGCTGCTGGTCGACGCCGCCGAAGGCCCGATGCCGCAAACCAAATTCGTGACCTCGAAGGCGCTGGCCTTGGGCCTCCGCCCGATCGTGGTGCTGAACAAGGTCGACAAGCACGACGCCGAACCGTCCCGCGCACTGAACGAAGTCTTCGATCTGTTCGCCAACCTTGGCGCCGATGATGACCAGCTTGATTTCCCGGTGCTCTATGCGTCGGGCCGCTCTGGCTGGGCTGACGTTGAACTTGACGGCCCGCGCAAGGATCTGACCGCACTTTATGATCTGGTGATCAAGCATGTGCCGGAACCCAAACAAATCGCCCGCCGCGCTGAACCGTTCCAAATGCTGGCGACCACCTTGTCGGCTGACCCGTTCATCGGCCGCATCCTGACCGGCCGTGTCGAAGCAGGCACCCTGAAAGCTGGCGAAACCATCAAGGCCCTGTCGCGCGATGGCGAAAAGCTGGAGCAGTTCCGCGTCTCGAAAGTCCTCGCTTACCGTGGCCTTGTGATGACCCCGATTGATGCCGCCGAGGCTGGTGATATCGTCACCCTCGCGGGCATGACCAAAGCCACCGTGGCTGACACGCTCTGCGCGCTGGAAATCGAAACCGCGATCCCGGCACAACCGATTGATCCGCCGACAATCTCGATCACCTTCGGCATCAATGACAGCCCCTTGGCTGGCAAAGAAGGCTCAAAGGTTCAGTCGCGCGTCATCCGCGAGCGTCTGATGAAAGAAGCCGAGATCAACGTCGCGATCAAAGTCACCGACACCCCCGGCGGCGACGCCTTCGAGGTTGCCGGTCGTGGCGAATTGCAAATGGGCGTGTTGATCGAAAACATGCGTCGTGAGGGCTTCGAGCTTTCGATCAGCCGCCCGCGCGTGCTGTTCAAAGACGTTGACGGTGTGAAATCCGAGCCGATCGAAGAAGTCACCATCGACGTTGATGATGAATACACCGGCGCTGTGATCGAAAAGCTGACCGGCCCGCGCAAGGGCGATCTGGTTGAGATGAAACCGGCAGGCGCAGGCAAAACCCGCATCATCGCCCATGTGCCGTCGCGCGGTCTGATCGGCTATCACGGTCAGTTCATGACCGACACCCGTGGCACTGGCGTTTTGAACCGCGTGTTCCACGATTGGGCACCGCACAAGGGCGCTATCGAGGGCCGTCGTCAAGGCGTTCTGATCTCGATGGAATCCGGGATTTCGGTCGCCTATGCGATGTGGAAACTGGAAGATCGCGGCCACTTCTTCATTGGCGTGCAGGAACCCGTCTACACCGGCATGATCATCGGTGAACACAGCCGTGACAATGATCTGGAAGTGAACCCGCTGAAGGGCAAACAGCTGACCAACGTGCGCGCGTCGGGCACGGATGAAGCCGTCCGCCTGACCACCCCGGTCAAGCTTTCGCTGGAACAGTGCATCGCCTACATCGACGACGATGAATTGGTCGAAGTCACGCCGAAATCGGTGCGGATGCGCAAACGCTTCCTTGATCCGAACGAACGCAAACGCAACTCGCGCTCGGCCTGAACCACAAAGACCCGCCGAAAGGCGGGTTTTTTCATGCCCCACAGGTTCATCTTTAAAGCGCTGAATATTGTCGTGCGCTTTGTCTTCGCGTATAAAAATCCCTCTGAGACCGTTCACAGGGATGTCGAAGTTGCTGGTTAATCTGACAAACAAGCTCCGCACATGGAACCGGTTGCGTATCGAGCGGCGGCGTGCTGACCGTGCCGCCAAAGCGGCGCATGAATTCACCTTGGGCGTGCTCGGCATCATGAAAAATGAGGGCGTGAACATTGACGAATGGGTGCAGCACTACCTCTCGGTGGGTGCCGGGAAAATCTTTCTGATCGACAATGGCAGCACCGATGACAGCGTTGCCAAAGCCAAGGCTTGGGTCGCCAAAGGCGTTGTTGAACTGGTCGAATATCCCCAGCCGCATCGTCAAAGGCGGCATTACTGGACAGCCTTTAACGAGTTCAAGATCGCGCGCCGGTGCCAATGGCTGATCATCGCCGACCTTGACGAGTTCTGGTATTGCCCCACCGGCGAGAAGATTTCCGACCAGTTCAAGGATTATCGCGATATCGACGTGATTTATGGCAACTGGCGGATGTTTGGCAGCAGCGGCTTGATCAAACACCCCGCCAGCATCCGGCAGGCTTTTACGCTGCGCAACCCGAAACTGCACTTCCATACCGGGCGCAAATACATGTGCCGCACCTCGGTGATAAAATCGGCGCAAACCATTGGAGTGCATGTGTTAAATGGCGCGCGCTCTGAACGCACCGTGTCAGACAATGAGAGGTTTCACCTCAATCACTACCCGATTCAAAGTCTGGATTACTTTCAGACCTACAAAATGACCCGTGGTGCCGCCAGCAAGATTGACCGGGATGGCTCGCGGAACATGCAGTATTTTGAGAATTTCGACGCCCCCGCCACCCAGCCGGATCATGTGCTGGCGGATCTCGTGGCAAGCGGCAAGCTCAAATAGGCTGCCGCCTCACTCCGCCGCCAGATCCGACGCCGCACTCTGCTGATACTGATCCACCAGCTTGCAGGGCATAAACGCTTCCACCCGCACGTCTGTACCATCAAAGGTGCAGAAGGTGTTTGAGGCAATCTGGTTCCAACCGCCCTCCTCCGCCTCCAAAGGTTCCGACACCACCGCCATACCGCCGCGTGTGTCAGACCAGCGGTAATACAGGCTGGGGGCGGCATCATCCGTGGCATAGCGCACTGCATAAAGCCGCTTGCCGTCCGACAAAGCCGCCGTCATCCGCAGATGCGGGGCTGCCCCCTTGGCGCGTGCCACCGCAATGAACCGCGCCGAAGCCCGTTCCAACGCCCCACGCGGATCGGCGTCAAGGCCCTCCGCCAAAGCCACCAGAAACAGCGCTTCGGAATCGGTCGCGCCCTTGCGCGCCGCATAAAACCCATCGGGGATCATCATATCGGCATCGCGGCGAAACTGCTCATAACCGCCGACCTGACCATTATGCATGAACGACCAGATCCCATGCACAAACGGATGACAGTTGTTGCGGCTGGTCGCGGTGCCGGTCGAGGCCCGCACATGCGCCAAAAACAGCCCCGATTTCACCTGCGCGGTCAGGCTACGCAAGTTCGGGTCACTCCAAGCGGGCAAGACATCGCGGTAAAGCCCCGGCTCAGCTCGATCACCATACCAGGCCACACCAAAACCATCGGCGTTGATCGACGAATGGCACTGCGTCGCACCATGGCTTTGGTGGATCAACGAATGTCCCGGACGGCTGATGATCTCATCCAAAAAGATCGGCGCGCCCGCGTAAGCTGCCCAACGGCACATGTTCTGCCCTCACATTCCCGGACCTGACTGGCCTCTTAAGGAAAACATACCATAAACCGCATCTATTGCAGCACATTTTTCCGCAAGATTTACGTTAGGCGAGACATTATTCGCCCAACTCCTCCACCACCACCAGATCGCGGTGTGACGCGCCCTTGGCGTGCAGCAGCGCCGCTTGATAGGCGTCGGAATGATAGCATTCCACCGCCGCCTCAACACTGGGGAACCGCGCCACCACATTGCGGGCGCGGTCATTGCCCTCAAGCTGCACATAACGCCCTGATCTGGCGAGGAATTTCCCACCAAACGAGGCCAAAACCGGCCCCGCCAACACGGCATATTTGCCGTAAGCCTCGGCGTCGATCACCTCAACATGCGCAATCCAAAGTGCCGTCGCCATCTCACACCTCCAAAGCGGCATGCACCGCCGCAATCGCTGCATCCGCCAGCGCGATATCCGCGCCGCCACCCTGCGCCATATCCGGGCGACCACCGCCACCCTTACCGCCCAAGGCCGCGACAGCCGCTTTCGCCAAAGTCACCGCCGAAATCCGCGCCACCAGATCCGCCGTCACCCCCGCCGCCACCGCAGGTTTCGCCCCGGTATCGGCAATCAGCACAATCGCACCCGAGCCGATCTGCGCTTTCATGTCGTCAATCAGCCCCGGCAGATCCTTGCCCGATACCCCGGAAAGCACTTGCGCAATCAGCTTTACCCCGTTGATTTCCTTGATCTCCGGCCCACCTGACTTGCCGCCCATCGCCAACTCGCGCCGCAGTTGCGCCACTTCATTGGCCAGCGCCCGACGTTCATCTTGCAGAGCTTTCACCCGGTCCAACACATCGCCCGGATGGGTTTTCAGCGCCAATGCCACCGTCGCCAAGCGCTGGTCCTGCGCGCGCAGATGATCCAGCGCCGCTTGCCCCGTCAAAGCCTCAATCCGCCGCACGCCCGAGGACGAGGCGCTGTCCGACAACAGCACAAACGCCCCAATATCCCCGGTGCGGCCAACATGGGTGCCGCCGCAAAGTTCCAGCGAATAGGTCCGCCCTTCGCTGCCCTTGCCCGAACCATCAAGCAGGCCCATCGAGACAACCCGCACTTCCTCGCCATATTTCTCGCCAAACAGAGCCTGCGCACCCAAAGCGCGCGCGTCATCCGGCGTCATGATCCGCGTATCGACAACCGAGTTTTGCCGAATGAATTCATTGACTTCCGCCTCGACGCTGCCTTGCTCCGCCTCCGACATCGCTGCCGAATGGCTAAAGTCAAACCGCAAGCGATCCGCCGCGTTCAACGACCCGCGCTGTGCAACATGGTCCCCCAGCGCCCGCCGCAACGCCTCGTGCAGCAAATGCGTTGCCGAGTGATTGGCCCGGATCGCCCCGCGCCGCGAGTGCGATACCTCCAGCTTTGCCGGTTGTCCGCGGACAATCGTGCCCTCCAGCACGGTGGCGATGTGCATGAACACCCCTGCCGATTTGCGCGTATCGGTCACTTCCGCCAAACCAGTCTGGGTGCGGATCAAGCCGGTATCACCGACCTGCCCACCACTTTCGGCATAAAACGGCGTCTGATTCACCACGATCTGCACCGAACTGCCAACCTCGGCCGACCCGACCAGCGCGCCATCGCGCACCAGCGCGTCAATCTGCCCCTCAGCGGTTTCGGTGTCATAGCCGAGGAATTCGGTCACGCCATGCGCCTCGGCGATCTCAAACCAGATCTTCGCATCCGCCGTGCCGCCCGCACCCGACCACGCCGCCCGCGCCTTGGTTTTCTGCTCTTGCATGGCGGCGTCAAAACCCGCCACATCCACTGCGCGGTCCTTTTCACGCAGCACATCTTGCGTCAGATCCAGCGGGAAGCCATAGGTGTCGTAAAGCTTGAACGCCACGCCGCCCGGCAACTCGCCACCTTCCGGCAGGCGATCCAACTCGTCATTCAGCAGCCGCAAACCGCGATCCAAGGTGGTTTTGAACCGGGTTTCCTCCAGCAGTTGGGTTTCTTCGATCAGACTTTGCGCGCGTTGCAACTCTGGGTAGGCCGCGCCCATCTGCTGCACCAGCGCGGGCACCAACCGGTGCATCACCGGATCCTGCGCGCCCAGCATATGCGCATGCCGCATCGCGCGACGCATGATCCGCCGCAGCACATAACCACGGCCCTCATTGCTGGGCATCACGCCATCGGCGATCAGGAACGAGGTCGAGCGCAAATGGTCGGCAATCACCCGGTGGCTGGTTTTGCCCGGCCCATCCGGGTCGGAATGCGTCGCATGCGCCGAAGCCTCGATCAGCGCGCGCATCAAATCCGTGTCATAATTGTCGTGCTTGCCCTGCAGCAGCGCACCAATCCGCTCCAGCCCCATGCCCGTATCAATCGACTGCATGTCCAGCGGGCGCATCGTGCCATCGGCGAACTGTTCGTTCTGCATGAACACGTTGTTCCAGATTTCAATGAAGCGGTCGCCATCCTCTTCGGCGGAACCGGGCGGGCCGCCCCAGATATGATCGCCGTGATCGTAGAAAATCTCGGTGCACGGCCCGCAAGGCCCGGTCGGTCCCATCCGCCAGAAATTGTCATCGGTCGGGATGCGGATGATCTTGTCGTCCGACAATCCCGCGACCTTCTTCCAGATCGAGGCCGCCTCGTCATCGGTATGATAGACCGTAACCAGCAGCTTGTCTTTGTTCAGGCCAAAGTCTTTGGTCAGCAATTCCCAAGCGAAAGCAATGGCTTGATCCTTGAAGTAATCGCCAAAGCTGAAGTTGCCCAGCATTTCGAAAAACGTATGATGCCGCGCGGTATAGCCGACATTGTCCAGATCATTGTGCTTGCCGCCCGCCCGCACGCATTTCTGCGCCGTTGTGGCCCGTTTGTAGTCGCGGGTTTCCACCCCGGTGAAGCAATTCTTGAACTGCACCATGCCCGAATTGGCGAACATCAGCGTCGGATCGTTGCGCGGCACAAGCGGAGAACTGTCCACCCGTTTATGGCCATTGCGCACAAAAAAATCGAGATAGGTCGAGCGGATGTCATTCAACGAAGCCATAGGCTTGGGCCTCCAAAAAGCGGGAAAACTCTGGTTCCGCCCCGTTTATCCGCCCCTGCGGGGGCTGTCCACTGTCGAAGCAAAAAGGCCGGAAACTTGACGTTTCCGGCCCCATTTTCAACCGCTTGATCAAAGATCAATCGTCCAGAACCGGGCCTGCATCCGGGCTGACCGAGAAATCCAACCCATTGGCGGCGCGGATCCGGTCTTCAATATCCAGCGCCATCGCCGGATTCTGCTTCAGGAAAGTTTTGGCGTTCTCACGCCCTTGCCCGATCCGCTCATCCTTATAGGAATACCAGCTACCCGATTTCTCAACCACGCCGGATTTCACACCAAGATCGACCAATTCGCCCACCTTGGAAATGCCTTCGCCATACATGATGTCGAATTCGACTTCCTTGAAAGGCGGTGAGACTTTGTTCTTCACCACTTTCACCCGCGTCGCGTTGCCGACAACCTCGTCACGGTCCTTGATCGCCCCGGTGCGACGGATGTCCAGACGCACGCTTGCGTAGAATTTCAACGCATTGCCGCCGGTGGTGGTTTCCGGCGAGCCGAACATCACGCCGATTTTCATGCGGATCTGGTTGATGAAAATCACCATGCAGTTCGATTTGCCGATGCTGCCTGTCAGCTTGCGCATCGCCTGAGACATCAGACGCGCCTGTGAGCCCATCTGCATATCGCCCATATCGCCTTCGATTTCCGATTTCGGCACCAAAGCCGCCACCGAATCGACCACGATCAGGCTGACAGCGCCCGAGCGCACCAGGGTGTCGACAATCTCCAACGCCTGTTCGCCGGTATCGGGTTGGCTGATCAACAGCTCATCCAGATTGACGCCCAGCTTCTTGGCATATTGCGGATCGAGCGCGTGTTCAGCATCGACAAAGGCGCAAACGCCGCCTTTTTTCTGCTGTTCCGCCACCACATGCAGCGTCAGCGTGGTCTTGCCCGAGCTTTCCGGCCCATAGATCTCGACAATCCGGCCCTGCGGCAGCCCGCCGATACCCAAAGCAATATCCAGCCCCAGCGATCCCGTCGAGGTCGCCTCGATATCCATCACCGGATTGTCTTGGCCGAGCTTCATGATCGAGCCCTTGCCGAACTGCCGTTCAATCTGTGCCAGAGCGCTTTCCAGCGCCTTTGCCTTGTCCATATCGCGCTTCCCGTTCAACTCGATCAGATTTGCCGCTGCCATTGCTTTGCCCTTATCCCATGGTTGTCTTCAGGCGGCAATCGCCCAAGATGTTCTGCGTTTGTTTACCCTGTATGGGGGTAAAGCGGGAACATTTCAATCGAATTGTCGCAAGCCCAGCTTTTCGCACCATGATTAAGAAATGATTACCGCAGAACAGGAGCAGAACATTTTTTTGCGGCCTGCCGAGGATTCGCAGCGCGCCGTTTCAATGCAACTGCTCTTGCACCGTTGCAGTCAGATCGCTCAGCGAAAACGGTTTCGGCAGGAAGGTTGAATTCGGGATCCGCGCCTGGCCTTCCGACAACGCCTCTTCGGCATAGCCCGAGACGAAGATCACCTTCACATTCGGGCGCGTCCGCAGAGCTTGCCGCACCCAACTCGGGCCATCCATGCCTGGCATCACCACGTCGGTGACGAAAATATCCACCTCCAGACCGGGGTCTTCCAATTGTTTTAGCGCATCTTCGGCATTTTCGGCCTCAAGCACCGTATAGCCGCGCATCCGCAGCGCCCGGCTGGCAAAAGCGCGCACCGGGGCCTCATCTTCGACCAGCAACACCACGCCTTCGCCCTGTCGCAGCACGAGTTTTTTCGGCAAAGGCGCGGCAATCTCAGCCGATGCCGCTCCGGCAAAGATCGGGAAGTACAGTTGGAACACCGAACCCTCGCCCTCAGTCGAATCCACGAAGATAAACCCGCCGGATTGTTTGACGATGCCGTAAGCTGTCGACAGCCCCAGCCCTGTGCCTTCTCCCGAGCGCTTTGTGGTGAAAAACGGCTCAAAGATCTTCTGCAGCCGCTCTGGCGGCATCCCAACGCCAGAATCGCTGACCCGGATCAGGGCATATTCGCCCGCAGGCACAATTGCGCGGTCACGCCGCATCTCGTCACGCAGGGTAAGCGCCTCGGTCTCAATCCGAATCGTGCCGCCCTCAGGCATCGCATCGCGTGCATTAACCACCAGATTCATGATCACCTGCTCTAGCTGACGCTTGTCGGCCCGGATCGGCCCCAGATCGGGGGCATGGGTCAGCCGCAAACGCACCCGCTCTCCCACCAGACGGTTAAGCAGATGTGCAAGATCTGACAGCACATCCTGCAGCTCAATCCGTTCGGGTTTCAGGGTTTGTTTGCGTGAGAACGCCAACAACTGCCCTACAAGTGCCGCAGCGCGGTTGGCGTTCTGATGGATCTGGATCAGATCGGCATAGGCCGGATCACCGCTGTTATGGCGCAGCAGCAGCAGATCGCAGTGACCCGAGATCGCCGTCAGCAAGTTGTTGAAATCATGTGCAACCCCGCCTGCAAGTTGACCAATCGCCTGCATTTTCTGGCTTTGCACAAACTGCGCCTCCAGCGTCTTCAGTTCGGTGGCGTCCTGCAACACCGCCAGCACGCCAGGGCGACCTTGATCGACGATGCGGCGCAGTGTGACCTGCAAAAATACCTCCCCCCCAAGACGGCGTGCGCACAACACCTCGGCACCGCCGACAATCCGCTCGTTCACCACATCTGAAAGCCAATCCGACACCGGGCGGCCTAGTCCTTCGAACAAATCATGCAGCATCTCGGGCGCACCATCGAGATGCAGCAGATCGCGCGCCGCCTTGTTGGCCTGTCGCAAAGCCCCATCTGTCTCAAATTTCAGCAACGCTACCGGCACATGCTCAAAATCCGCCGACATGCTGTCATCACTCGCGCGCCGCGCCACCGGCAGCAGGTAGATCTCGCGCCGCTCACCCAAACCTTCAACCTCGGCGAGAATCGCGCGCACTGGGCCGGTTGCCGCTGACACCTCAACCTCTTCCCCGGAATGCAGGATGGGGGAGGTGAACACCCGGTCCAACCGCTTTGGTCGCCCGCCTAGCAGCCTGCGCATCGCCTCATTGGTGAACAACACCACCCCGGCCTTGTTGGCCGTCAGCATCGGCAGACTGAGCATTTCCGCCCCACGCCCCGCCGCCGCGCGGTCCTGAAATTCTTCCAGTCGCCATAAATAGCGCACCTGCGTCAACCGATGCACTGACAGGCGCAGATGCCCCCGCCTTGTCGCCACATCTTCGCGCGCAGAACCGCTGTGGCTGGCCCGCGCCTGCAACCGATACAGCACCGCTGCAGGGGCTGCAAAATGGTCCTTCAGGGCTGACATAAGCGTGGCCCCTGGCATCGCCCCAAAGCGTTGCGCGGCTGCCGCGTTCTGAAATCCGATCTGGCCCTGTATATCCGAGGTAAAACAGGGCACTGCATCAAGGCCCACTAGGGCGATCAGTTGCGCCTCAAGCCGCTTTTGAGCGCGCGCAGCCCACCAGCCAGCGCCTTGTTGCAGCATCGCCAGCGCGACAAAGGTCAGTCCAGCCGCCAAAAACATCAGCTGCGTCACAAGTTGCGACGACATCATGATGCCTAGGGCACAACAACTTGCAGCGGCAATCATCGCCCAAAGGCCAAATTGCTTGTTCTTGCTGGGCGCAAAGACCTTAGCCAAACTTGTCGTCGAACTGGTCACTGCGCCCTCCGATCCGGGATTCGTTTCCGTTCATTTGGCTGGCAAAGTGTTAAGGCTGGCTTAACCGCATCACTTACAAAGCGAAAATCCCGCCCAATTTGTGTATAAAGTCATGCTTCACGCGTCAACAGCGCCACAAAAAACCCGTCCGCGCCCTGCAAGGGCGAAAAGCGGCGCTGCAAGGGGTTGCTCCAACCTCGATGGCGTTCCAGAAAAGCTGCGATCTGATGCTCATTCTCGGCGCCCAGCATCGAGCAGGTGGCATAGGCCAACGTGCCAGTCGGGCCCAAAAGCCCCGCTGCGCGGTCGAGAATATCGGCCTGAATCTGACACAACGCGGTGAGCCGCGCCTCAGTCAGCGCCCATTTTCCCTGCGGATCACGGCGCCAGCTGCCCGATCCAGAACAGGGCACATCTGTGAGGATCAGATCATAACCCTTTCCAATATCTTGGGTTTCTGTAACTGCTATACTCACCCCGGCCCGCGCCGCCCGTGCCGGAATATCACGCATCCGTCGCGGATCGGCATCATGCGCCACCAGTTTCACCTGCGCCTGTGCGGCCATCGCCAAGGCCTTGCCACCGCCGCCGCTGCAATAATCCAGAACGCGTTGACCATCCGCCAAGGGCAAGGCCTCAATGACCGCTTGGCTGGCGGCATCCTGCAACTCGACCAAGCCGCCAAGATAGGCTTGAGAATTCTGTATTTTCCTTGCATTATCTGTGACTTCCAAGGCAGTCTTTGCAAGTTGGTTTAACTGACAGACAATTCCCTCGGCTGCCAAAGTTGACATGGCCTGCGCAACGGATGCTTTTGCCAAATTCACCCGCAAAAACACCGGGGCGCGCCGCCGCAGCGCCTGCATCACGGCCGCAAAATCCGCACCCAAGGCGGCCTGCAACGGTTCGGCCAACCACTCGGGGCAATCCAAGGCCACATTACCTGCGGGCGTGAAGCCCGTATCGCCATCACACAAAACGCTGGGCGCATGACCCTCACCGGTGAACCATTCCGCCGGATCGAAACCCCGATCCCGCAGCCCACCAAGGACCAGCCCGCGCCCGCTTAATGCGCCGCCCAAGGCCGCATAAGACCGCTTGCATCGCAAGGCGTCAAACACCAGATCGCGCAGTGCCGCTCGGTCGCCCGAGCCTGCAAAGCGGCTGGCCCGCCCCCAATTGGTCAGCGCCTGCTCGGCCGAAGCGCCTGCCAAAATCCGGTCCAGCACTTCGATCGCGGCGGAAAGCCTTGCTTGCGGTGTCATGGCGCTGTCCCTGTCACTTGATCGAACCCTTCCCTACAATGCGCGCGGAAATCCCGCAACCAAGGCCGCCGCCTCTGGCAATTTCGACCAGCCCGCCCCATCTTGACCGCAACATCGAGGTGACATGTCCGACCCTATCCCGCTTTCTCAACAACTGCTGCGGCTTGTCCACAATGGTGACAGCGAGCGCGTCAGCCTGGGCGATCTGGTGAACGGGATCAAAACCCACGCCCGCGCTACCCTGCTGATCCTGTTCGCGCTGCCCAACCTGCTGCCCGGCCTGCCGGGTACTTCGGCGGTGACGGGCCTGCCCTTGGTGTACCTCACCTTCCAGATGATGCTGGGCCGCGAGGCCTGGCTGCCCGGTTTCATCGCCAATCGTTCGCTGTTGCGCTCGAACCTGCTCGCGCTTCTGACCAAGGCCGAACCCCACCTGGCCCGCATCGAGCGCGTCCTGCATCCCCGCATGGCTGCCTTGAGCAGCGAGAACGCCCAGCGGATACTCGGCGGCATCGGCGTGCTGCTGAGTGTGCTGGTGATGCTGCCGATCCCCTTGGGGAATTTCCTGCCCGCCTTGGCCATCCTCATCGCCGCCCTCGGGCTGTTGGGCAATGACGGCTACTTCATCCTTGCCGCAGCCGTTGTCGCAGTGACCGCAGTCATAGTTTTGGTCGGCGTCTACTGGGCGGTGATCACCGCCGTGATCTATATGGCGTTCAGCACCCGCGCCTGAATGCAAAATGGCCCCACGAAGGGGCCATTGTCGTCGATGCAATCACCTCAACCGACCCGATAATTCGGGCTTTCGCGGGTGATTTGCACATCATGCACATGGCTTTCTTTCAGCCCTGCCCCGGTGATTCGCACGAACTGACAGTTCGCGCGCATCTCGGCCACCGTCGCACAGCCAGTATAGCCCATCGCCGCCCGCAAGCCCCCAACCATCTGGTGAATAACCTGCGCCGCCGTGCCCTTATACGGCACCTGGCCCTCGATACCTTCCGGCACCAGCTTATCGCTGGCCGCATCCTTCTGGAAATAGCGATCCGCCGAGCCGCGCGCCATCGCCCCCAAAGACCCCATGCCACGGTAGGATTTATAAGACCGCCCGTTAAACAGGATCAACTCACCCGGAGACTCGTCCGTCCCCGCAATCGCAGAGCCCACCATCGCGCAAGAGGCCCCCGCCGCAATCGCCTTGGCGAAATCGCCCGAGAACTTTATCCCACCGTCCGCAATAATAGGCACATTGCCAGCAGCCCCAGCCGCATCCATGATTGCCGTCAGTTGTGGCACGCCCACACCCGCGACAATTCGCGTCGTGCAGATCGAACCGGGGCCAATCCCGACCTTCACCGCATCCGCCCCGGCGCCAATCAGCGCCCGCGTGGCTTCCGCCGTAGCGACGTTCCCCGCCACCACCTGCACCGTGTTCGAGGCCTTCTTGATCCGCTCCACCGCCAGCGCAACGCCCGCCGAATGGCCATGCGCGGTATCAATCACCACCATATCCACCCCGGCCTCGATCAGCGCCATCGACCGCTCGAACCCAGCATCGCCAACAGTAGACGCCGCCGCCACCCGCAGCCGCCCCATCTCATCCTTGCAGGCCTGTGGGTTCAGCACCGATTTCTCGGTATCCTTCAGCGTCAACAGCCCGGTCAGCTTGCCCGCGCCATCGGTCACCAGCAGCTTTTCAATCCGCCGCGCCTTCATCAGCGAAATCGCCTCATCACGGTCAATCGGCTCACGCAGCAGCGCCAGATTTTCAAACGACATCATCGCATGAACCGGGGTCTTGTCATCCGACGCAAACCGCATGTCACGGTTGGTCACGATGCCCAAAACCCGGCCCTCTTTATCCACCACCGGGAAACCGGTGATCTGATAACGCTCCATCAAAAGCTTGGCATCGCCCAAGGTCTGATCCGGCGTCAAAGTGATCGGCTGATACACCACGCCGCTTTCAAACCGCTTGACCCGAGATACCTCGCGCGCCTGCGCCTCAAGGTCCAGATTGCGGTGAATAACCCCAATACCGCCCGCCTGCGCCATCGCAATCGCCATCCGGCCTTCGGTCACCGTGTCCATCGCGGATGACAGCAGCGGAATGTTCATCCGAATGCTTTGGGTGACAAAAGTAGAGGTATCAGCCTCACTCGGCAGCACCGAGCTTGCAGCCGGCACCAGCAAAACGTCATCAAATGTGAGCGCCTCGCGAATCTCCATGTTCACCTCCAACGGGGTCTAAGGGGAGTGTTCGTTTGACACGTCCCACTTTCACGGGCAGCAGCGATTGGCAAGGGTGAAACGGCGCTTGCAGCTAAAATCCCACTTCGGCATGGTGCGGCCAAATCCGGGGGAATCCATGCGCGTCGCCATCATCGAAAACACTGCCATCACCCATCACGGTCAGGTCGGCGTGGCTTTGCACGAAGCCGCCGCCACCATCGACCTCTATAAACCGTGGCTGGATGGCCGCTTGCCCACACCCTCCAGCTTCGATGCGCTGATCTCTTTTGGCGGCGAACAGACCGCTTTATCCGATCACAGCCACCCCTATCTGCCCGACCTTGCCGCTTTGCTCTATGACACCGCCCTCAGCGGCAAAGCCACCCTCGGCATCTGCCTTGGCGCGCAAGCCCTTGCGCGCGGTGCAGGCGCTGAAAACACCATCGGCAGCAATCCCGAGTTCGGCTGGTGCAAGATCGAGTTGACCGATCAGGGCCGCGCCGATCCGGTATTGGGCCTGTTGCCCAGCAATTTTCCGATCTTCGAATGGCACTCCGATCATTTCACCCTACCGCCCGAAGCGGTGCATCTCGCCACCAACCCCGCCGCCACGGTTCAGGCCTACAAAGTCGGTCGCGCAGGCTATGCCACGCAGTTCCATTTTGAGGCCAGCCGCGCCGTCGTCGCCGATTGGGCCCGCCGCTTCCCCGAGGTGATCGAGGCGCAAAGCCCCGGCTTCACCGCCGCCCTCGCCGCTGCAGCCGAGCGCCACGGCCAAGCCGCCGACGCGCACGGCCTCGCCATCGCGCGAGCATGGGTGGCGCTGATCTGATCTGGCTTTGAGCCGAAAGAAAACGCTCCGCTGGAGCGTTTTCCGGTTCATTGCTCACAAGGCGGAATGCCGTTGAGCAAGGGGTGTTGTGCCGCAAGCCGCCGCTATGAAAATCGGGGCGCGCCTGACTGGGCTGGCGCGGCAACGCGCCTGCCAAGGGCCAGGCAGGCGCGGCCCGATTTGTTTTCGAACAAATCGGGCAAGACCCCCATCCTCACGCCTCGGCTGCGTTGGTCTTGGCCGCCAATTTCCCCGTCGGCCACATCGCAATCACCTTCCAGGCAATCGTCACAACCACAACCACTGCAGCCGCCAGCAACCCCAGCCCGATCTGCTCCATCTGACCGCCCAACCCGATCAGTGCCGCCGCATAGCTGACCAGCGGAAAGGTGAAGCTGCCCCACAACGCCGAAAACCCCGCCACCGTCACCCAGCGCAACCCCAGCAGCAGCGCCAGAAAAATCACCGCCCCAAAAGCCGCAAAACTCTGTGCCAGCACCATCTGCCCCAAGCCCGTCGCGACCAGCGTGAACAACGCCGCAGGTGCCAAATGGATCGCCAGCAAGGGCCGCAGCGGCGCAGGCGGTATCCGCCCAATCAGTTGCGCCAGCGATGCGCCCCAGATCAGCCCCGCAATCGGCATCGCTCCCCACAGCAGGCCCTGCGCCAGTTCCATCCGCCCCAAAGCCAGCGCCGGAATCGCCGCCACAATCGTGCCTACAAAACTCAGATGCCACGCCGGATTGACCACGCGCTGCTCTTTCGGCGAGCGCAGCAGGCTCCAGATGATCAGCCCCGCCAGCCCGCCATGCACCGCAAGTGCTGCCACCATCAGCCCATAAGCCACCTGCGGCGCGTAGGGCACCAAAATCGCCGCCGCCAACATCGCGCTCATGCTGCACGCCGCCATCCCGGCCCGTCCCGGCAATATCTTCAGATCCTCCAGAAGCACCGCAGGCCGCCGCGCGATCTTCGAGAGCAGCGCGAGCGTGGCAAACGCCCAGAACGCCAGCACCGCGCCCAAAGCCGCCTCTACCACGCCGCCCGGCAGCCCCAGAACCTCCGCCGCGCGGCGCAAAGCCAGCCCAAGCCCCAGCATCCCCAGCACCACCGGAAACACCGCAGGCGGCATCTTGGCGAACAGCTTGGGTTTGCGCGGCGGAAACTCCGGCGGCGGATAGGCTTTCGGGCGGCGCTGAACTTTCGGGCTTTGGGTCATGGCAATCTCCTTGCCCTCTTGTCCCACCGCGCGCGCCGCCCCACAAGCCTGATCGCAGAGACCAATCAGCGCAGCCAAAGCTTAACAGATCCTGAACACCTCTGACTAACCCTATGATCTAGAAAGGTTCCAGAAATGGTCCCAACGCGGGACCACCCCAAACCCTCACTTCAAAAACGGAAACCAATCCTCCCGCAACACCTGCCCCGCCACCATCTCATGCCCCGGATAGGGCGGCGAGGTCCGCCCCGGCCGCTCCACA
Organism: Cypionkella sp.; assembly: GCF_034376685.1. GTDB lineage: Bacteria > Pseudomonadota > Alphaproteobacteria > Rhodobacterales > Rhodobacteraceae > Cypionkella. The sequence goes on along the minus strand of NZ_JAXMJJ010000094.1, from coordinate 23,563 downwards.
TACCGGGCATCATCGCCCAAAACCCGCAGCGAAAACGCCCGCCGCCGGGTGCCCGCCTCATTCCCCCGCGCGCCATGCAGGGTGCGATAATTGAACGCCACCGCGTCGCCTGGCTCCATCTGCCACTCCCGAACCGGCATCCCTTCGGCATCCGGGTCCGGCACCGGCATGTAAAGCTCGGGGTTCGGATAAAACGAGGTTTCCGCCAACCACCGCGTCGGCAGCACCTCTTTCGGCCACAAATGCGACCCCGCCACACAGCGCAAACTCGCCTCTTTCACCGGATCGAGCGGTGACCAGAACGACACATTCTGCCGCCCCTCCACAAAGTAATACGGCCCATCCTGATGCCACGGCGTCGCCCGAGACGTCCCCGGTTCCTTCACCAGCACATGATCATGAAACATCTGCACCCGATCAGACCCCATCAGCTTAGCCGCCACATCCGCGACCTCAGACTGCTTGATCACCCGCTCAAATTCCGGGATGCGATCCCAGTTGCAATAATCATCAAAGAACCGCCCCGCCTCACCGGGCTTCAAATTCTCCGCCGCAAACGGCCCCGGCTCGGCCATATTCCGCGCCACTCCGGCCTGCAACTCCTCGACCCAATCCGCCCACAGCCCCTTCACCAGCACCACGCCATCGCGCTGATACGCCTCAATCATCTCATCGGTTACGTCTACCATGCTGGCCTCCTGATTTCGCTTGGATTGCAGAATGGCGAGGCTTAATCATAGCCGCAAATAATACCTTTCAATGCAGGTCATAATCTAATGCTATCCCTTACCCTGCGCCAGTTGGAGTATGCCACCGCCGTCGCGCGTCACGGCGGCATGACGGCTGCAGCCGAAGTGCTGCATGTCAGCCAGCCCGCACTGTCGGTGGCCCTCGCCCAGCTCGAATCCCTGCTGGGCCGCCCGCTGTTCCTGCGCCGCGCCGGAGGCCGCCTGACCCCCACCGCCTTCGGGCGCGGCTGGCTCGATCTGGCTGAGGCGCAACTGACAGCCCTGACCCGACTGACCGACCCGAATGCCGCCGCCGAAGATATCCGTCTTGCGGTGTTCGAAGACCTTGCGCCCAGCTGCCTGGCCCCGATCCTGACTTGGGCGGAAACCCGTGCGCCTCACTTGAAGATCACGCCGCAAGTGATGGATTTTGAAACGCTTTCCGATGCCCTGCACAAGGGCAAAGCCGATCTTGCCCTGACATGGGATCTCGGCCTGCAATCCGACATTGCCCGCCAGACTCTCGCCCGTATCGCCCCCCACGCCATTCTACCGCCAGATCACCCCCTCGCGCGGCACACATCCCTGACCCTGATCCAACTTGTCCCCGAACCGCTGATCCTGACCGATCAGGGCCTGTCGCTGGGCCATATGCGCGGGCTGTTCGCGCAAGCGGGTCTGACGCCACAAATCCACCACCGCACCGCCTCGCTTGATCTGATGCGCAGCTATGCCGCCAACGGTTTGGGCATCGGCCTGTCCTATACCAACCCCGCCGCCCGTCTCAGCCCCGATGGCAAACCGCTGGTGACCCGCCCGATCCGCGATGCCGGGGCCGAGCCGCTGATCCTTGCCCATCTTGCACAGAACCCGCCCTCTGCCGCAGCGCAGCAACTGAGCGCACTGATTCCGCAAGCTCTGCCAGATGCCTTAAGCCGCGAATCAACCCTTGGCATTTGATACCGCTTTGAACTTGCAACCATTCCCGCAACCCTCTGATAAATAAGCACACCCAGAAAAAACTGTAACGATTACGCAAATCAGGCCTCAAACACTTTGACCACCCCGGCGCGCGCGGTTAGTGTCCCTGCGCAACCTGACCCTATGGGCACCCAAACCCCGATGAACCTTAAAGAACTGGCGCAAAAGCTGAACCTCTCGCCTACAACCGTCAGCCGCGCGCTGAACGGCTACCCGGAGGTCAATGACGTGACGCGCGAGCGTATCGTCGCCGCTGCCAAGCGCTACAATTACCGCCCCAACACCCGCGCCATCCGGCTTGCAACGGGCCGCGCTATGGCGGTCGGCCATGTGTTTCCTGTGGCGACGAAATCCGAAATCATGAACCCGATCTTCGCCGATTTTATCGCCGGCGCTGGCGAGATCTATGCCGCCAACGGCTATGACATGCTGCTTTCGGTCGTGGCCGACGATGCCGAAGCCGCCGCTTACCGCGATCTGAAATCGCGCGGGGCTGTCGATGGCGTCATTGTGCATGCCGTGCGCACCTATGATCCGCGCATCGCCAGTCTGCAAGACTTGGGCCTGCCCTTTGTGACGCATGGCCGCGCCACCGGGATTGAAACAGATTATTCTTGGGTTGATGTCAACAACCGCCGCGCCTTCCTGCGCGCCACCGAATTTCTGCTTGATCTGGGCCATAGCCGCATCGCTTTGGTCAATGGCAAAGAGGATATGGATTTCGCCATTCGCCGCCGCACCGGCTATGTGGATGCGCTGGCGGGCCGTGAGATTGCCCCCGATCCCGCTTTGATGACCAGCGACGAGATGACCGAGCTTTCCGGCTATCGCGCGGCCAAGCGCATGCTTTCACTAGAAAATCCGCCCACCGCCTTCGTTGCAGCCTCGATGCTATCGGGCATGGGCGTGCGCCGCGCGATTGAAGGTCAGGGGCTGAAACTCGGCCGCGATGTCTCGGTGATCATCTTTGACGATGAGCTCAGCTATCTGCGCAACGGCGACGATGTGCCGATTTTCACCGCAACCCGGTCTTCGGTGCGCGATGCCGGACGGATTGCTGCCGAAATGCTGCTGGCCCTGATCGCAGACCCGACCCAAGGCCCCTTGCATCGCCTGCTGGAAGCCGATCTTATCCTCGGCCAGTCCACCGGCCCTGCCCCGCGCAAATAAGCCTGAAATCAAATGCCTGCGGGCCAAAGCTAAGAAAAAGAGGTCACTGATGCCGAAGCCCCTCGCCCTCGTTGCCGATATCGGTGGCACCAACACCCGCGTGGCTTTGGCCGATGGCAAAGTGGTGCGCCCCGCCAGCATCCGCCGCTATGCCAATGCCGAATTCACCAGCCTGGAGCCGGTTCTGACCCGTTATATGGCCGAAGAAGGTCTGAAATCGGTCGATGGTGCTTGTGTGGCTGCCGCTGGCCCGGTCCGCGATGGCGTGGCGGTGATGACCAACCTGTCCTGGGTGATCGACGCCGCCCTGCTGATCCGCGCGACGGGGGCCGCGCAAACCGCCATTCTGAACGATCTGCAAGCCCAAGGTCACGCTTTGGGCCATATCGCGCCGGAACATCTGCGCCCGCTGATCCCCGGCACCCAAGTGGCAGGCGCCGCGATGCTGGTGGTCGGCGTCGGCACCGGCATGAACGCAGCCCCGGTGCATGATACCGCCCAGGGCCGTCTGGTTGCGGCCTCGGAATGTGGTCATATCGCGATGCCGGTGCAGACCGAGCAAGATTTCCGCCTGTCGCGCTTTGTTGCCACCAACGGGGCCAATGCCCACGGCTACGCCGGGGTTGAAGACGTCCTCGCAGGGCGCGGGCTGGAGCGGGTGCATGCGTTCATCTGTGCCGAGGCAGGCCAACCGCAAGATCTGAAAGCTGCCGAGATCATGGCGGCGCTGGCCGCCAATGATCCACTAGCACGCGAAACTGCCAAGCTTTACATGCACTTGCTGGGTCAAGAACTTGGCAACCTCGCGCTGATCCACCTGCCCTTCGGCGGCATCTACCTGATTGGCGGCGTCGCCCGCGCGATGGTGCCCTATATGGACGAGATGAATCTGGCGCAGGCCTTCCGCACCAAGGGTCGATTCGCCGAATTCATGCAAGGCTTCGCGGTTTTCGCGGTGGAGGACGATTTTGCCGCCCTCACCGGCTGCGCCGCCTACCTCGCCAGCGGTGGCAATTAAACCCCCAACCGATCGGCGATAAAGCTCAAAGCCACCTGCAAGCCATCCGGCGCAATCCCATGCCCGGTGCCCTGCATCACATGACCATAGGTGGCAAATCCCGCCGCCACCAAAGCATTGCCCGCCGCCTGCATTTCGCCGAACGGCACCACCGGATCCTGATCGCCATGTATCAGCATAACTTCAGGTTTAACCTTAGCTTCTACCGGCAAAGCCTCAGGAAACATCAGTTTTCCTGAAATCGCGACAACTCCGGCAATCGCCACCTCTCGCCGCGGCGCTACATGCAGGCTCATCATCGCGCCCTGCGAAAACCCGACCAGAACCAGCGCCTCTGGCCCCAGACCTTCCGCGGCCAGCCGCGCATCGAGAAACCCGTTCAGATCCTCTGCCGCCCGCGCTAATCCGGCCTTCGCATCCGCCTCGGTCGATCCATCAAACCGCGGAATGCCAAACCACTGCCGCCCGTAAGGATTGCCCGCGCAAGCCTCGGGCGCATCCGGCGCATAGAACACCGTATCCGGCAAATGCGGGGCCAAAGCATCCGACAGCCCCAGCAAATCCGCGCCATCCGCGCCATAGCCATGCACAAACACCACCATCGAGCGCACAACACCCGACCCAGACGCCGCCCGCCCGAACTTCAACTCTCTCATCGAATGCCTTCCCGCGATTTTGCCACATGGTAGTAGGCCCAAAGCACCCGCGCCGCAACCGCACGCCATGGGCTCCAGGCTTCCGCCATCACCCGCAACGCCTTTTCCGAGGGCCGCGCCTCCAGCCCGAACAGCAGCTTCGCGCCCTCTTGCAGCGCCAGATCACCCGGCGCAAACACATCCGCCCGCCCCAGCGCAAACATCGCGTAGATCTCGGCCGTCCAGCGCCCAATCCCCGGCACCGCCACCAGTTCCGCGATCACCACCTCATCCGGCATTCCCCGCAGGGCCATGAAATCAATGCCAGACGCCGCCAGCGCCCGCGCATAGCGCGCCTTCTGCCGCGACAGCCCCGCCGCGCGCAAATCCTCATCCGAGGCCGCCAGCACGCCCGCCTGATCCACCACCCCGGCCGCCTCCATCCGCGCCCAGATCGCATTGGCGGATGCCACCGAAACCTGCTGCCCGACAATCGCATCCAGCAAAGCCGTGAAGCCATCGGCATGTCGGCGCAGCGGCAAATCCCCCACCAAAGCCAAAGCCCCGGCGAACCGTGCATCAGAGGCGCTCAGCCAGGCCGCCCCCTCTGCCACACAGTCCAAACTCTCAATAATCCGCCCGACCATCACCCCTCCACGCCCGCGTAATCCATAAGGCCAGAGCGAATCCCCCTTGCCCAGCCCGAAACCGCCGCCTACCGATGGCACATGATGACCCAGCAAGACAGCCTCGCCCGCCGCAACGTGTTTGTGCTCGTTGCTTCCCAAGCCATCCTTGGCGCGCAACTGCCGATGATTTTCATCATCGCGGGGCTTGCCGGTCAAAGCCTTGCGCCCAACCCGTGCTGGGCCACCCTGCCAATTTCCGCGATGGTGATCGGCTCGATGCTGACGGCGACACCGATTTCCGCCTTCATGGCGAAGTTCGGCCGCCGCGCGGGTTTCATAGTCGGCACTTTGGGCGGCACTTTGGGCGCAGCGATTGGCGCTTTGGGTCTGCATATGGGGTCATTCAGCCTCTTCGTGCTCGGCGCGTTTTTCTCGGGTATCTACATGTCCGCGCAAGGCTTTTACCGCTTTGCCGCTGCCGACACCGCCTCCGACGCCTTCCGCCCCAAGGCAATTTCCTGGGTAATGGCAGGCGGCTTGCTGTCCGCCATCGTCGGGCCGGAATTGGTAAAACTGACCAATGATCTGATGGTGGTGCCGTTCCTTGGCACTTACCTCACCGTCATCGCGCTGAATTTCTTTGGCATTTTTCTGTTCGGCCTGCTCAATATCCCAAAGCCGCCCGCGCCGGTCTTGGGCTCTGACCAAGGCCGCAGCCGCGCAGAGCTGATCCGCACCCCCGCCATTGCCGTCGCCGTCATTGTGGCCACCGTGTCCTATGCCTTGATGAACTTGGTGATGACGTCCTCACCACTGGCCGTCGTCGGGTGCGGCTATGCCAAATCTGACGCCGCCAATGTGGTGATGGGGCATGTGCTGGCGATGTATGCGCCGTCTTTCGTCACCGGCCATATCATCGCGCGCTTTGGCGCTGAAAAGGTCATGGCGGTTGGTCTGGTGATCCTTGCCGCCGCCGGAGCGGTGGCGATGGCCGGGGTCGATCTGATGAACTTCTTTACCGCGCTGATCCTGCTCGGCATCGGCTGGAACTTTGGCTTCATCGGGGCGACCACGATGCTGACCGCCGCGATCCAGCCGAACGAGCGTGGCCGGATGCAGGGCCTGAACGACCTGATCGTGTTCGGTGGCGTCACGGTGGCAAGCTTCTCGTCGGGCGGGTTGATGAACTGCTCGGGCGGCTCGGTGCAGGCCGGCTGGCAAGCGGTGAACATGGCGATGCTGCCGTTTCTGGTTCTGGCAGGCGGCGCACTGATCTGGCTGGTGCTGCGCCCGAAAGAGACGCGCTAAACCATGATCCGCCCTGCGACCCCCGCTGATCTGTCGCAGCTGTGCAAGATGGTGCACGCCCTTGCCGCGTATCACGGCGACACCGCAACGGCGACGGTTGCCAACCTGCAACGCGATCTGTTTGGCCCCTCGCCTTGGCTGCACGCGCTGGTGTTTCAGGGCCCGCGTCGTCTGCAAGGCTATGCCGCCCTCACCCAGTTGGCACGAGTGCAATTCGGCCAGCGCGGCATGGATCTGCATCACCTGTACGTTTGTACCGATGCGCGCGGCGACGGTATCGGCAAGGCGCTGCTGGCCGCCAGCCTCGATTACGCCCGCAGCAAGACTGCAAGCTATGTGACGGTTTCAACCCTTCCGGGAAACGCCATCGCACAGGCGTTTTATCTGGCACAAGGCTTCCAACCGGCCCCGGTTGCGGGCCTGCGCTATGCGTTCGATCTTGTGGGCAAACCTTAACAGATCCTTACCGAGGGCATGCTAAGCCATTGATTTATTGTGCTGGAAATCCTGTCCACACGTGGACACTCACCACCGCCCGGTAAATCCCTGCCACAGCAACCGCCCCCGCCGCCCAAACTCCGACAGCCCCATCCGGCCCTCCGCGACCACCATCGGATTGGCAAAAACCTGCCGCAAAAGCGCCTCCGCCTGCCAGCCCGCCAACAAAGCAGGGGCAGCCTTGCCGACCAGATGACGCCCCGCCCGCGCCTTGGAAATCTTCTCCACCCCCCGCGCCGCCAAATCCCGCACCGCCCCCGGCCGCCCATCCACCAAAGGCCGCCGCCCGCGTTCTTCCAAGCTCGGCACCGCCCGCAAATACGCCGCCAATCCCGCAGCCCAGCCATAGGCCCGCACGGTTTCCTCAGCCTGATCCGCAGCCCCGCAAGCCTGCGCCGCGAGCCACATCAACCCAGCGGACGTCTCCTCCAGATACAAATCAAACGCCGCCTGATCCTCGAACGGCTCCGAATACACATCCCAGATCCGCGCCGCCGACATCCTGTCCAGCACGCCCAGATCCAGCCCCGCCGCCCCAATCAGATCGTGCAGCGGCCCCGCCACCTCATGCGCCCGAGGTGCCGCTTCCGCCACCACATCGCGCCACCATTGCAGCCGCATCTCCGCGATCATCGGCTCTTTCGTCACCCAAGGAGCGCGGGCGATCTCCAGATTGAACGCATAAAGCGGCCACAGCCGCGCCCGCAACGGGGCTGGAGCCGCCATCACCGCCGCGAACCGATCCGGGTCGCCGCGTTCCACCAGATCGGCGCAGGCAGTCAGGCTCACACCGGGGCCCCGATATCGCGGATCAGTTTCCAGTTGATCGCATCCAACAGCGCCTCAAAACTGGCATCCACGATGTTGGCCGAAACCCCCACGGTGGACCAGCGCCGCCCTTGGGCGTCTTCACTGTCAATAATAACCCGCGTCACGGCCTCGGTGCCGCCTTGGGTGATCCGCACCTTGAAATCGACCAGCCGCAGATCGTCAATCACACCCTGATAAGGGCCGAGATCCTTCGCCAAGGCTTTCGAAAGTGCGTTCACTGGCCCGCGATCAGTGCCAGTTTCATCCATGCTTTCGCTGACCGACAGCATCTTCTGATCGCCGATTTTCACCACCACCACAGCCTCGGACAGACTGACCATCCGGTCGTATTTGTTCTTGCGCCGCTCTACCGTCACACGGTAGCGCTTGACCTCGAAAAACTCTGGCAGCAGGCCGAGTTCCTTGCGCGCCACCAGCTCGAAACTGGCCTGAGCGCTGTCGTAAGCGTAGCCCTGATCTTCGCGTTCCTTGATGATCTCCAAGATGCGACCGAGACGCGGATCGCCTGCGGCCACCTCGATGCCCGCCGAGATCAGACGGGCGCGCAGGTTGGATTGCCCGGCTTGATTGGACATCGGGATGATGCGTTCATTGCCGATCAGCTCGGGCGGGACATGTTCGTAAGTGCTTGGATTCTTGAGGATTGCGCTGGCATGCAGACCTGCCTTATGGGCAAACGCACTGGCCCCGACATAAGGTGCAGCGCGGTGCGGCACACGATTCAGGATATCATCGAGCATGCGGGACAGGCGTACAAGGCCCGCCAAAGCTTCGGTTGAGACGCCACATTCAAGCTGGCTTGCGAAGGGTTCTTTCAGCAGCAAGGTTGGGATCAGCGTCACCAGATTGGCGTTGCCGCAACGCTCTCCCAGCCCGTTCAACGTGCCTTGAATCTGCCGCGCTCCCGCCTCTACTGCCGCCAAGGAATTGGCGACGGCATTGCCGGTATCGTCATGGCAATGGATGCCCAAGCGATCACCGGGGATGCCAGCGGCGATCACTTCGGCCACCACGCGACCGACTTCCGAGGGCAAAGTGCCGCCATTGGTGTCGCACAAAACGATCCAGCGCGCACCTGCATTCAAGGCCGCACGCAGGCAAGACAGCGCGTAATCGGGGTTGGCGCGGTAGCCGTCGAAGAAATGTTCGGCGTCAAACAATGCCTCGCGCCCCTTGGCGGTGACGTGTTTGAACGAGGCTGCGATCGCCTGACGATTTTCCTCTAGGGAAACACCCAAAGCGGTAGTGACGTGAAATTCATGGGTCTTGCCGACCAAACACACCGCGGGCGTGCCCGCATCCAACACCGCCGCCAGCACATCGTCATTCTCAGCCGAGCGCCCGACCCGCTTGGTCATGCCAAACGCCGTCATGGTGGCGCGGGTGTTCGGCGCATTGGCGAAAAACTCCGAGTCGGTCGGGTTCGCCCCCGGCCAACCACCCTCGATATAATCCACCCCTAACGCATCGAGCGCCGAGGCGATCTGGCGTTTCTCCGCCGTGGAGAACTGCACGCCTTGGGTCTGCTGGCCATCGCGCAGTGTGGTGTCGAAAAGGTAGAGGCGCTCGCGGGTCATTTGAGGGACTCGAGTTTGGCGGGATCGAATTCTGCCGTGGGCAGTAAGCTAACTCCAGATTTTGACATCTGAACTTCAATGCCCGCCGCCTGCAAATCTGCTTTAAGGGCATCAACGGCTTGAAAGTTTTTGCTGGCCATCGCCGTAGCGCGCAAATCCTGTAGCCGCTCAGACAAGACCTGAAGGTCAAACTCCACTGTCGCGTTTTCGATGGCAGTCCGCCTGAGAGCCTTTTGGGTATCAAGTTTTACGAAGCCTAAAAAGGCCAAGCTATCAAAAAAAACAATCGTTTCATCACTATCCAGTTTCGAATTTGACGCGCTTGCAACCTCGTTGGCCATCCTAAAGATGTGTGTCATCGCGAGGGGCGTGTTCAAGTCATCTTCCAATGCAGCCAAAATCTCCGGTGCGACGCGTGAGCCGTCAAAATCTCGAGCGGGGTCGGAGAGTCTGTGCCGCTTTATCCTATTCCAATTTTCTAAATGGTGGACCGCAACTTCCCGTTCACTTTCGGTCCAATCAGTTGGTTTCCTGTAGTGAGTCTTGAGGAAGACAAATCGTATCACCTCGCCAACAACGCCCTGCTCTAGCAAATCCCGCACCGTAAAGAAATTGCCCAAGCTCTTGGACATCTTTTTTCCCTCGACCTGCAGCATCTCATTGTGCATCCAGACGTTGGCGAAACTCGCCTTTGGATGGGCGCAGCAGCTTTGGGCGATTTCGTTTTCGTGGTGAGGAAATTGCAGATCCAAGCCGCCGCCGTGGATGTCGAACGACGGCCCCAGCAATTCAAAACTCATCGCCGAGCATTCGATATGCCAGCCGGGACGGCCCCGGCCCCAAGGGCTGTCCCAGCCCGGCTCGTCGCCCGAGGACGGTTTCCACAGCACGAAATCCATCGGATCTTCTTTATAGGGTGCCACCTCGACCCGCGCGCCGGCGATCATATCGTCGATGGAACGGCCCGACAGCGCGCCGTAGTTCTTGTAGGACCGCACGCGGAAAAGCACATGGCCTTCAACGGCATAGGCATGGCCAGAAGCGATCAGGCCTTCGATCATCGCAACCATCGGGCCGATATATTCGGTCGCGCGCGGTTCAAAATTCGGTCGCAGCGCCCCCAAAGCGTCCATATCGTCGTGATACCACTGGATGGTTTCTTCGGTGCGCTCGCGGATCAGCGCCTCCAGCGGGCGCGCATCACCGGCCTGTTGCCGGGCCAAAGCGGTGGCGTTGATCTTGTCATCGACATCGGTGAAATTGCGCACATAGGTGACATGATCCGCGCCATAGACGTGGCGCAAAAGCCGATACAGCACGTCAAACACCACCACCGGGCGGCCATTGCCCAAATGGGCGCGGTCATACACCGTCGGGCCGCAGACATACATCCGCACATTATCGGGATCAATCGGGGTGAAGATTTCCTTCGCCCGCGTCTTGGTGTTGTGCAGTTTGATCATCGCAACCCTCGCCCCTTAGCGCTCGCATTTGCCTGCGGCGGGTCTATCAGCTTGATCCTGTTGAGGGAATGAGGTGATGGCCCGCCTGACGATAAGTCAGCAGGTAATGCAGCAAATGATGATGCCCATCGTGTTCATGGCGCTGTCATAGCGCCGATTTGGCCGCGCGCCAAGCCTCTTGTTCCGGGCGGGGTGGCGCTTCATTCTGCAGCAAAGGGAGCCTTCGTGATGAACCATGACGATCTGAACCACTGGTCCAAGCGCGCTGCCGATTGGGCGACGGCTTATCACAAGGGGTTGCGCGACAGGCCGGTGCGTGCAGCGCTGGTGCCGGGGGCTATTGCGGCGCAACTGCCCGCCACCGCCCCGGAAGCACCCGAACCGATGGAGGCGATTTTCGCCGATTTTGAAGCGATTGTGCCCGAGGGCATGACGCATTGGCAGCACCCGCGGTTTTTCGCGTATTTTCCGGCCAATGCCTCACCTGCGTCGATGCTGGCCGAGCAGTTGGCCAATGCGATGGCCTGCCAGGGCATGCTGTGGCAGACCTCTCCGGCGGCGACGGAAATCGAGCAGGTGATGATCGGTTGGATGCGGGAGGCGCTGGGTCTGCCCGAGGGATTTACCGGCACGATCCACGATTCGGCGACCACCGCGACCCTGTCGGCGATCTTGACGATGCGTGAGCAAGCGACGGCGTTTCAAGGCAATATCAAGGGGTTGAATGGGATGGCCCCGCTGCGCATCTATGCTTCGGCACAGACGCACTCCTCGGTGGATAAAGCGGTGCGGGTGGCGGGGATCGGGCAGGATAATCTGGTGAAAATCCCGACCGATGCCAGCTTTTCGATGCGGCCAGAGGCATTGCGGGCAGCGATTGAAGCGGATCAGGCGGCGGGGCTGCTGCCTGCGGGCGTGGTGCTTTGTGCCGGGGGTACCTCGATCGGGGCGTTTGACCGGATTGCGGAGTGTATTGCGGTGGCGAAGGCATATGGTTTGCCGGTGCATGTCGATGCGGCTTGGGCGGGGTCTGCGATGATCTGCCCCGAGTTTCGGCATATGTGGCAAGGCGTGGAAGGCGCTGATTCTATTGTGTTTAATCCGCACAAATGGCTGGGCGTGCAGTTCGATTGCGCCATCCAGTTTTTGCGCGATCCGGGCCCGCAGGTCAGAACGCTTGGCCTGCGTCCAAGCTATCTGGAAACCGCCGGGCGGGAAGAGATCGTGAATTTCAACGAATGGACAGTGCCGCTGGGTCGGCGGTTCCGGGCGTTGAAGCTCTGGTTCACCTTGCGGGCCTATGGGCTGGAGGGGCTGCGCGGGCGCATGCGCAACCATGTGCAATGGGCGCAAGACTCGATGGAAGAGTTGACGAAGATTCCTCAGGTGAGGATTACCACGCAACCCATTCTGTCGCTTTATACTTTCGCGCTAGAGGATGATGCAGCGACCGAAAATCTGCTGAATCGCATCAACGATGATGGCCGGATCTATCTGACGCAGACCCGCCACGAGGGTCGCTATGTGATCCGGGTGCAGATCGGTCAGTTTGACTGCACCCGCGCCGATGTCATGATGATCCCGCAGATTGTTGCGGAACTGATTGGACAGTGAATGATTCGAGGACTGATTCGTGCCCTGCTGTTGCTGCTGTTTTTGCCCGCCACCGCATTGGCGCAGGGGATGCCGCAGCCGTTGTCGGATACTGTGTCGGATTTCGCAGATGTGCTGACGCCGCAGCAGGAAATCACGCTGAGCGACACGCTGCAAAAGGCCCGCGACGAAACCGGCGTGCATATTGCTTTGGTGGTGCTGGATTTCCGCGCCAAATACGGTGGATCCGGGCAAAGTATTGAGACATATGCCAAAAACCTGTTCAACGCCTGGGGCATCGGCGACAAGACCCGCCATGACGGCATTCTGATCCTTGTGGCGCAGGGTGACCGTGAGATGCGGATCGCCCTTGGGGCGGGGTTTGACGCGGTCTATGATGGCTTGGCGCAGCGGGTGATTGACCGTGAGATGTTGCCCGCCTTTCGCGACAACCGTTATGCCGAGGGCATCCAAACCGGGACGCAAGCGGTGATCGACCGTCTGGCGCGCCCGTTTGCCAGCCGCAATCCGCCAAAGGTCGAGCGGGATTATACCGGCCTGCTCTCGGCGCTGCCGTTCGTGTTGTTCTTCGGCGTGTTCGCAGCGGCGGTTCTGCGTCGGCAGATTGGCGATGTGGCCACGCGGTTTCGCGCCTGTCCGACCTGTGGCCGCAAGACGCTGCGCCGGGACCGGGTTGTAGACACTGCCGCCAATACCACGCAGGCAGGCCGCGGCACACAGACCACGCGGTGCAGCGAATGTGACTATTCGCGGCGGGATTCCTACGAAATCCCGAGGATAACCAAGTCTTCATCGGGTTCCTCTGGCGGATTTGGCGGTGGGCGGTCTTCGGGTGGTGGCGCGTCCGGGCGATGGTAGGCATTTTAGTTTCAGGGTAAGAGACATGCGCAAACTGATTGGAATGCTTGTGCTTTTGCCAATGCCGGTGCTGGCTCAGGTCGCCGCTACGGCGATGTTTCCAGCCGAGGCATCCTGCTTTCAACGCCATTATGATGCCGCACATCTGGCACAGCATCCGCAGCAAAACATCACCAACATTTCGCTCACCCCCGCCGAAGGTCAGCAGGTCAGCACCTCACTGGTGGTGGATATCGCGGTGCATCTGCGCGGCAAATCCGACAGCTACGTCGGCAGCGCCTATTGCGAGCCTGATGCCGCAGGCCTGTTCTGTGGCATGGAGGGCGATGCGGGGGCCTTCACGTTGACCCTGCGCGACGGCGGCGCATTGCTGCTGAAGGTCGATCCGCGCGGGATGAGTTTTGAAGGTGATCAGGATTTTCTGACCGTCTCGGGCACCAGCGGCGATGATCGGGCGTTCCTGATGTACCCCGTCGCCGCCGCTGATTGCTTCTAAGCCCGTTCGGCCAGCGCCAGCCATTCGGCCTCGGCGGCACTCAGCTGCGCTTGGCGTTCGGACAAAGCGTCCCCTGCCTTGCGGAATTTCACCGGCTCTTTGGTGAACATCAGCGGGTCGGACAGCAGGTCTGACACCTTGCCAATCTCGGCTTCCAGCTTTTCGATGATGCCGGGCAGAGCCTCCAGCCGCTTGCGTTCGGTGAAGGTCAGGCCTTCGGCCTTCTTCGCATCCGACTTGACTTGTGTCGCCGAACCAGCTGATTTTGCGGAGTTATCCGCCGTCAGCGTGCCGCCAGAAACCACGCGTTGGTTCTGATAATCCGTCCAGCCGCCCGGATAGACGGTCGCGCGACCGCGACCTTCCAGCGCCACGGTCGAGGTGGCAATCCGGTCGATGAAATCACGGTCGTGGCTGACCAACAGCACGGTGCCATCGTAATCGCCCAAGATATCCTGCAACAGATCCAACGTTTCCACGTCGAGATCGTTGGTCGGTTCGTCCATGATCAACAGGTTCGACGGCAGCGCCATCAGTTTCGCCAGCAGCAGACGCGCCTTTTCACCCCCCGAAAGTGAGCGCACCGGCGCGCGGGCTTGCGCTTCGTCGAACAAAAAGTCTTTCAGATAGGCCACGACATGCTTGGGATTGCCGCGCACCATCACCTGATCAGAGCTGCCCGAGACCGCCATCAGCGGATCATTGGTCAGGCTGTCCCACAGGGTTGCATTGGGGTCGAGCCTTGCGCGAGCTTGGTCGAACACTGCGATTTCCAGATTTGTGCCAAGCTGCACGGTGCCGGAATCAGGTTGAAGTTCACCCGTCAACATCTTGAGCAGCGTAGTTTTCCCGACCCCATTGGGGCCAACAAACGCCACCCGGTCGCCGCGCTGCACCCGCAGATCAAAGCCCTGCACGATGGTCTTGTCGCCGAAGATCTTGGAAATCCCCTTCGCCTCGATCACCCGCTTGCCCGATTGCGTGCCCGAATCCAGTTCCAACTGCGCCGTGCCTTGGCGACGGATCTGGCTGCTGCGTTCATCGCGCAAAGCCGCCAGCGCACGCACCCGGCCTTGGTTGCGTTTGCGACGAGCCGAGATGCCCTCAACCGCCCATTTCGCCTCGGCTTTGATCTTGCGATCCAACTTGTGGCGGGCGTCGTCTTCTTCGGCCCAAACGGTTTCGCGCCATTCTTCAAAGCCGTCAAACCCGGCCTCGCGGCGTTTGATCTGGCCGCGATCGATCCACAAAGTCGCGCGGGTCAGTGCGCGCAAGAAAGCCCTGTCGTGCGAAATCAGCACGAAAGCAGTGCGGGTGCCTTTGAGTTCTTCTTCAAGCCATTCAATGGCTTGGATATCAAGGTGGTTGGTCGGCTCGTCCAGCAGCATCAGTTCTGGCGCTTCGGCCATCAGCTTGGCCAAGGCAGCGCGGCGACGCTCGCCACCGGATGCCGTAGACACCGGCGTCTCGGGGTTGAACTTCAGCCCCTCGGCCACCATCGCCACTTTATATTCTTCGCCCTCGGGCAGCATCGAAGCAGCGTAATCGCCCAAGGTTTCAAACCCCGACAGATCCGGGTCTTGCTCCATATAGCCGACATGCACGCCGGGCGGCACCACGCGGATGCCTTTATCGGGTTCAACCAGCCCCGCCATCACCTTCATCAAGGTGGATTTGCCAGAGCCATTGCGGCCGACCAGCGCCACCCGGTCACCGGGTTGGACGACAAGATCAAGCTCGTCAAAAACAGGATTGCCGCCGAAAGTCAGCGAGATGCCAGAAAGCTGGAGAAGGGGTGCGCGTGCCATGCCCGCCTGCTAGGGCACCTTTCGGGCGGCGTCAATCGGCGATGGCGCGCAAAGCCCGCGCATAGCTATTCCGCAATTGCACGCAAAGCACGCGCCGGTCTATTCCGCGATTGCGCGCAAAGCACGCGCGCGGGCGGGCGGAATTTTCGCAATCTCGACGGCGGTGAAGACATGCAGCGTGTCCAACTGCCGATCAATCACCGCATGATCGCTGACCCAACCGGCCATCGCGAGATAGGTGCGCAGCAAGGGCGGCAGGCTTTGCAGCGCCTCACGCAGATCGAAGGGCAGATCGCGCAGCGTGTCGGCAAAGCCAAACACCTCGGGGGCTTTTCGCGCAGGCCCCCAAGGTTCGGGCGCCAGATGGCCGCGCAGCAAGGCCAAAGCCTTGGCATGCGCTTGCCATTCCGCGCCCTCGAACGATGAACAGCCGAACAGCAGCTTGACCTGTTGCGCATCGACGATCTGCGCCATCGCCCCCCAGGCCAGCCGCAGAATATCCGGGTCGTGCCAATCGGGATCAAGGCAGAAGCGCCCCAGCTCCAGCTTGGCCCCCGCGAATCCATCAAGGGCAGAAAGCCCGTAGACCTGGGCGGAATAGCTGTCGGTGATCGATACATCCGCCGCAAAGGACATCAGCCGATAACAGCACACCAACTGCCCGCTTGCGGTTTCTTCGACCAGCACATGCTGGCACAGGGCATCAAACCCATCCGCATCGCGCGCCGCAGCCAAGCCGATGCCGCGCCGTGCCAGAAAGCTGCGGTGGCGCAGACCCTGCGCGCGGGCAAGATCAGCCTCTCCCAGTGCCAAGCGGGCCTGATATTTGCCTCTGACCAGCGCAACCATCACGGACCTCGCGAAAAGCGGCAACAGGAGGGGCCGCAGCCCAGATCACGTCAACCCAAGCTTACCTCAGCAGTTGCTCCGCACTCAGCCCACCAATGTTGCCGAACAGCTGTTGCAACAGGCTTGCGCCCTTGACGTTGGATGTGGT
This sequence comes from Cypionkella sp., assembly GCF_034376685.1. Taxonomy (GTDB): domain Bacteria; phylum Pseudomonadota; class Alphaproteobacteria; order Rhodobacterales; family Rhodobacteraceae; genus Cypionkella. Next base: position 6,952 of record NZ_JAXMJJ010000094.1, on the reverse strand, counting down.
CACCCGGCGCGACAGCGGCACGATCTGGCCTTTTTCAAGCCCGAACCGCTCAATATTCTCGACCACACCGGCTTCGGTGAAGGTGATCGCCACAACCTCGCGGTCGATCTCTTTGGGCGGCAGCGCGCCGGTGGTCTTGAAGCGGCTCTCGACATAATACCAGCCGACATCATTCAGCAGCCCCGAAGCCGAAGGCCGCCCGACCTTGACCGCCACAGATTCGCGGGTGTCCTCGCCCACCGACAGCAGCGCCAGTTCTTCTTCCGTCGGAATATAGCCGTGATCGCGGTAGATCGGCGAACATGCCGTGATCAGCACCATCGCCGCCGCGATCATCCAGGCCCGAACGCCCAAAGCTTGCACGCCCAAAGCCCGGACGGGGCCGCCAGAGGCGATCCGAGCCGATTTACCGAAAAGCTGCGCCATTCCTGCCCTCATCCTCGTGGTCTTGCCCCCGCCGCTGCCCCACCAAGGCCTTGCGCCAGCCGTTGGAGGCCAGTATCGCAAGGGGAAAGGCGGCGGTTGCCAAGGCCCGTTGCATTTGGCTTACAGAAGGACGCGGCTCTGTTCAAGAATGGAACGCGGATGCGACCGAAAACACCGACAAAACCGCATGACTGGGCGGGATGCGCCGGGAAAGATCACGATAGGGGAAATCTCGATGACCGATGCAAGTGCTTCCAAACCGGGCTTGCCCACCCAACCCTACCGCTCTGCCCTGGTGTCGGGGCGCAAGGCGCTGCGGTTCAGTTTCGCGCCTGATGAAGCCGCCCGCCGCCAGATCGCGGCCGCGCTGGATCTGATTGACCTGCCAGAATTCAGCTTCAAGGGCGAGTTGACCCCCTTGGGCCGCGCCGATGTGATGCTGCGCGCTGATCTGACTGCATTGGTGATCCAGCCGTGTTCCGTCACGCTTGCCCCGGTGCGCAGCCGTCTCGCCGACACCACCGAGCGGCGTTATGCCTATGATTACGCCCAGCCCGACGCGGATGAGCTGGAAATCCCCGAGGATGATGTCGAGGCGCTGCCGGAAATCATCGACATCGCCGCCGTGGCAATCGAAGCGCTCGCGCTTGCCCTGCCTTTATATCCCCGCGCGCGCGGTGCCGAGTTTGCCGAGACTGCCTTTGCGGCCCCCGGCGTGGCACCTTTGCAATCGGCTGATCTGAAGCCTTTTGCCGGGTTGGCGGGCCTCGCCGACAAGCTGAAAAAGCCCGAAGAGCCAGAGGCTTAGTCTGGGGTTTGACCCGATCCGCTGGTGATTGCAGAAAGGGGCTTGCGCGTGGCGGGAATCTGACTATGTTCCGCGCCTCATTGAGAGCTTTGTTGCGCAGCCGTTCTATGTGTAATAAGGCTCTGAAATCAAACTAAAATCCGGGGCCTGTCCCCCACTATCCGAGGTCGTGACATGGCTGTCCCGCAGAACCGCACCACCAGCTCCAAGCGCAACATGCGTCGCTCGCATGACGCATTGGTCGCTGGCAACCCGCAAGATTGCACCAACTGCGGCGAGCTGAAGCGCCCGCACCACGTTTGCCCGTCTTGCGGTCACTATGATGCCCGTGAAGTTGTAGCCACCAAAGCCGTGGAAGTTGACGAGGACGCGGCGTAAGCCGCCCCTTGCATCGCTTGCCCCGTGGGAACCGGAACAGAAACTCCGTCTGACCTTGGTGCAAGCGGCATCGTCATTTCTGTTGATGCGATGGGATCAGATCGCGGACCGGGGGCTGTTGTCGCCGGTCTAGTGCTGTCTGCGGCCCAACTCCCCGATGCCAAATTCCTGCTGCATGGTGATTCTGCGGTGCTTTCGCCGCTGCTCGCCCGTCATCCCGAATTGGCCTCTCGTGTCACTTTGCGTCACACCGACCGTGTGGTGACAATGAACGACAAGCCGTCTCAGGTGATGCGCAACGGCCAAGGCACCTCGATGTGGTCCTGCATTGATGCGGTGAAGAACGGCGAGGCGACGGTTGCCGTGTCTTGCGGTAATACCGGGGCCTTGATGGCGGTGTCGATGATCCGCCTGCGCAAGCTGCCCGGCGTCAACCGTCCGGCGATTGCCTGCCTGTGGCCCTCGCGCAATCCCGGCGGCTTCAATGTCATGCTGGATGTTGGCGCTGATATCAAAGCCGAAGCGGCGGATCTTTTGCAATATGCCGCGATGGGCGCGTCTTATGCCCGCAACGGCATGAAACTGACCCGCCCACGCGTCGGTCTGCTGAATGTCGGCACGGAAGAACACAAGGGCCGCGCCGAGTTGAAAGAGGCCAACGATCAGTTGGCCATCGCTGCCGAAGCAGGTGGCTATGAATATATCGGCTTTGTCGAAGGCGGCGATCTGCCGTCTGACCGGGTGGATGTGATCGTCACCGATGGGTTTACCGGAAATATCGCGCTGAAAACCGCCGAAGGCACCGCCAAGCTGATTTCCGACTTTATGAAAGAAGCGTTCAACGCCGGGATCCTGTCGAAGTTCGCGGCGCTTTTGGCGCTGAACTCGCTGAAGCGCCTGCAACGCCGGATGGACCCCCGCCGGGTCAATGGCGGGATTTTTCTGGGGCTGAATGGCACCGTGATCAAATCGCACGGCTCTGCCGATGAAACCGGGGTCGCGGCGGCCATCACGCTGGCTTATCAGTTGTCCAGCGCGGGCTTCCTCGAACGGCTTGCGGCACGGGTTGCATCGACTGTGCGCGCGGGGCAGGATGCTGTCGCTGAGATCGGCGCAGATGGGGCGGAGGCAAAGTCCAACGAATGACAATACGCGCCGTTGTAAAAGGCGTTGGGCATTATCTGCCCGACCGGATCGTGCCGAATGCAGACCTGGAAGCTTTGGTTGAGACCACCGATGAGTGGATCAGAACGCGCTCGGGTATCGAGCGCCGGCATTACGCCGCCGAAGGTCAGACCACCGCAGATCTGGGCACACGCGCAGCACAGGCAGCTCTTGCCGATGCAGGCCTGCAAGCCACGGATATTGATGCGATTATCGTCGCAACCTCGACCGCTGATTTCACCTTTCCGTCCTGCGCCACCACGATCCAGGCCAGTATTGGCATGACCAAGGGCTTTGCCTTTGACGTGCAGGCCGTCTGTGCGGGTTTCGTGTTTGCCTTGACCAACGCCAATGCGTTGATTCTGACGGGCCAAGCCAAACGCGTGTTGGTGATCGGCACCGAAACCTTCAGCCGCTTGATGGATTGGAAAGACCGCTCGACCTGCGTGCTGTTTGGCGATGGCGCGGGGGCTTTGGTGCTGGAAGTGGCCGAGGGCACAGGCGAGAACACCGACCGCGGCATTCTTTCGACCGATCTGAACTCGGATGGTCGTTACCGCAATCTGCTTTATGTTGATGGCGGCAGTTCGACCGGCACCACTGGCCATCTGCGGATGGAGGGCAAAGAAGTTTTCCGCCACGCCGTCGAAAAGCTGGCTGAAACCGCCCATACCGCACTGGACAAAATCGGCCTCACCGGGGGCGATGTTGATTGGATCGTGCCGCATCAGGCCAACATCCGCATTATCGAGGCCACCGCCAAACGCATGCAGGTGCCGATGGATCATGTGGTCGTCACCGTGCAGGATCACGGCAATACCTCGGCCGCATCGATTCCCTTGGCGCTGTCGGTTGGCAAGGCACGCGGCCAGATCAAGCAGGGTGATCTGCTGGTTACAGAGGCAATCGGCGGCGGTTTGGCTTGGGGCTCGGTGGTTCTGCGCTGGTAACGCGCTGAAATGTGCTTTTAAGAACGCCTTCCAAGTCACTGTTATTGACTCGCAATTTTATCCGACGCATCCTTTCCCGATAACCTCGGGGGAGTATGAAGATGAGCGAAAAGACTCTGACGCGGATGGATCTTTCCGAAGCCGTGTTCCACGAAGTCGGCCTCAGCCGCAATGAATCGTCCGAACTGGTCGAATCCGTGCTGCAACATATGTCGGATGCTTTGGCATCTGGTGAGACGGTGAAAATCTCGTCCTTCGGCACCTTCTCGGTGCGCGACAAGACGGCCCGCGTCGGCCGCAATCCGAAAACTGGCGATGAGGTTCCGATCTCGCCCCGCCGCGTTTTGACCTTCCGCCCCTCGCATCTGATGAAAGACCGCGTGGCGGCTGGCAAGAAGTAAGGATTGCAGCGGGTGGAGAAGTCACCAGACGCCTTCCGCACCATTTCCGAGGTGGCAGATGACCTTGAAACCCCGGCACATGTGCTGCGGTTCTGGGAAAGCCGTTTTCCGCAGATTCGCCCGGTAAAACGCGCGGGCGGGCGGCGCTATTACCGCCCCGCCGATGTGGCTTTGCTGACCGGGATCAAACGGCTGTTGCACGACGAAGGTCTCACCATTCGCGGCGTGCAGAAAATCCTGCGCGAACAGGGTGTGCGCCATGTGGCGGGCCTGTCCGGCCAACCTGTGCCAGACGACATCGACATGGATGCCGAAGCCGCTTTGGAAGCAGCACTGGCCTCCAACTTCGGGACGCGCGACGAGGCTGATCTGCCGCCTGAAAAGGCCAAGACCGCCACCATCGTGGCGCTGGAAACCGCGCTGCGCCGCAGTGAACCGAAATCAGAACCCGAGCCCAGCTTCAACTTCGCCGATCTGGTCGGGGATGAGGGCGATGCGGTTGAGGTCGAACTGCTGGAGGTTGAACCCGAAAGCGCCGAAGTTGTGACGCTGGTGACAACAACTATCGCGGTGGAAGCCATTGAAGACGTGGCAGAATCACCTACTCCAGCCAAGCCTCCGCTCTGGCCAGCCGATGCGCCGCTGATCCAACGCCTGCGCGCCCTTCCCCCGCATGCCTTGGCAGATCGTCAGACCGATCTGCATGTGTTGCGCGCCCGACTGCTGTCGTTGCGCGCGCGTTTGCGGGCCGCCCCGCGCTACCCTGCAACCCAACCCAAAACATAGCATTGATCGCCTTGTGCTTTCCTGCTTGCCCCCGCCCGGAATATCAGTATGAAGACCGCGTGTCGGGCCATAGCGCAGCCTGGTTAGCGCGTCCGTCTGGGGGGCGGAAGGTCGAGAGTTCGAATCTCTCTGGCCCGACCAAATCGAAAACCGCCCGCCTGCCAACCAGCAGCGCGGGCGTTTTCGTTTAGAGGATAAAGTGATGAGCCAACCCGGTGTGCTACCTGCCCAAGCCCTGCGCGGCCTGATCGAGTTGGGTGCCATCACGGCTAGCCCCGCGATCATCCCCGAGCAAATCCAACCCGCCAGCCTCGATCTGCGGCTTGGCAGCGTCGCTTACCGCGTCCGCGCCTCGTTCCTGATCGGCAAGGGTCGCAAAGCCGCTGACCGCATCGCGGAATTTGAGATGCACCGCATTGATCTGACCATGGGCGCGGTGCTGGAAAAGGGCTGTGTCTATGTGATCCCCTTGATGGAAAGCCTCGCGCTGCCGCAAGGCATCACCGCCGTCGCCAATGCCAAATCCTCCACCGGCAGGCTCGATCTGCTCACCCGTCTGATCACCGACGGCGGCACCGAATTCGACCGCATCGCCGAGGGCTACCATGGCCCGCTCTATGCCGAGGTTTGCCCGAAATCTTTCTCGGTGCTCGTCCGCGCCGGTCAACGCCTGAACCAGATCCGCTTCCGCCAAGGCCAGGCTGTGCTGTCAGATGCCGAACTGACCGACCTACACGCCCAAGAACCCCTCGTTTCCGGCGAAGCCCTGATCTCCGAAGGCCTCGGCTTCTCGGTTGATCTGAAACCCGCCACAGGCGATCTGGTCGGCTACCGCGCCAAACCCCATACCGGCGTCGTTGATCTCGACAAGATCGGCCACTACCCCGCACCGGAGTTCTGGGAGGAAATCCATTCGCAGAACGGTCGCATCATCCTCGACCCCGGCGCGTTCTACATTCTGGTGTCGCGCGAAGCCGTCACCATCCCCCCCGATTACGCCGCCGAAATGGCCCCGTTCCTAGCCATGGTCGGCGAATTCCGCGTGCATTACGCAGGCTTCTTCGATCCCGGCTTCGGCCATGCCGAGGCAGGCGGTGCGGGCTCGCGCGGCGTGCTGGAAGTCCGCTGCCATGAGGCCCCCTTCGTGCTGGAACACGGCCAGATCGTCGGTCGCCTCGTCTATGAAAAGATGGCCGAACGCCCGGAAACGCTGTATGGTCGAGAGATCGCCTCGAACTACCAAGGACAGGGGTTGAAATTGGCCAAACAGTTCAGAACCGATTAGCCATGCAGTCCGGGGCCGTGCTCATCGCACTTGCCCTCGCAACGCCCGCCCCGGCGCAGAGCATCATTGTGCAGCTTGTGCCCAACGCCGATCCAGATGCGGTGATCTACTGCGCGATACGTCTGCAAGATCGTCAGATCAGCACCGTTGCCACCAAGGGCCTCGGGTTTCAAAATCTGCGCCCCTATCACTGGTGGGCCAACCCCGCCGAAGATCGGGCGCTGCTGCACAGTGTTGCGAGCTTTCTGACCGGAGACATTCCCTCTGCCAACCCGCTGTCGCTGCCGCGCCTGCAACCGCCCTATCTGACGGTGGATTGGCGTGCGAATGTCGATGGCAGCCTCGCCTCGGGCCGCTATCAGGCGCAGGGCACCACCCTGCCCGCCCCCCTGCGACACCTGATCGCGACGGTGATGCCCGGCAGCTATTGCGCGCACGGCCTTAACGACTAACCTGCGCGCAACCACAGGAGTTGCCGCATGGCCCCGCTTTCCGGCGTTACCATTCTTGACCTCACCCACGTTCTCGCCGGGCCGTTTGCCAGCCTCAGCCTCGCCGATCTCGGGGCCAAGGTGATCAAAGTGGAACGTCCCGGCAGCGGCGATGACACCCGCGCTTTTCCGCCCTTCATCGAAGGGCAAAGCGCCTATTTCGCGGCGCTGAATACCGGCAAAGCCTCTATCGCGCTGGATCTGAAGGCAGAGGGTGACCGCGCAGTGTTTGAACGCCTGCTGGCGCGCGCCGATGTGGTGCT
>NZ_JAXMJJ010000093.1:0-8053 GCF_034376685.1 Cypionkella sp. | reverse complement strand
GCGGATCGAAAAAGTCAGTGCCGAATCCACCAATGACTCGGATGACGCATAGCCATTCACGTCTCGCTTGCAATTATTGACGCTCAGGTCATATTGAAATCATGGCGCGCACAAAGCTGATATCGGACCGTGATGTTTTCCAGCAGGTTCTGACCTTGCTGCTGAAAAATGGTGAAAAATCGGTGACGTTTTCCACGGTTTCGGCAGCAACCGGGCTAGCCCCAACCACCCTGGTGCAGCGGTTAGGCAGTTGCTCCGACATGATTTTGGGTGCGATTGCGCAAGCGTGGGACGAGCTGGATCAGTTGGTTGAAGCCGCGACGCTGGATGCCAGCACCATGAACAAAGGCTTGCCGGGCCTGCTGAAATCGCTTGTGGGTCCGATTGATCCGGGGGCGTTGCTGACCCTCAGCTTGCGCGATTCCGGGCTGACAGGGCGGGCAAAAGCATGGCGGCATAAGGTGGAACAGGCGATTGCAGCCCGGTTGGACGTCAGCGCGAAAGCCAAGGAAACCGCAGCGCTGATCTTCGCGGCGTGGCAGGGCAGGATGCTTTGGGACGCTGGTGGCGGCAAAGGTTTTCGGCTGGGCGATGCGATCAAGCGGCTTGGTTAACTATCTGGCAAGATAGGTCTTATAAAGCCAAATCAGCACGATAGCACCCAACACTGCCCCTACTAACCCGGCCAGCCAGCCCGTGATCACCACCAGACTACGCAACAAGAATCCGCCGATCAGCGCGCCCGCGATGCCAAGCACCACCGTCGTTGGAACATCCGCCTCAACGCGCATCACCCGCGTCGCGAGAAACCCCGCCGCCGTGCCGATGATAATCAAGAACACCAGTCCCATCCGCGCCTCCTTCGGCTGTGTCGTTTATATGGGGACGATTGCTGAAAATGAAATGGCCGCCGTAATCGAACTTTTGCGTGACGGTCGGGCAGGATCAGCCCAGCATGTCCGGCATTTTCAGCCCGTTCAGAAAATCGGCCGCCGACATCGGGCGCTTGCCCTCGCGCTGCGCCAGTGTGATCTCGACCGCGCCATCGCCGCAAGCGATGCGCAACCCGTCCAGCACCTGCCCTGCCACACCCGCACCCTCGGCGACACGAGACCGCAGCAGTTTGATCCGCTCGCCATTGATCTCGCACCAGGCGCCAGGGAACGGTGACAACCCGCGAATTTGCCGATCAACCTCGGCTGCGGGCTTTGACCAAACCACACGCGCTTCGGCCTTGTCGATCTTGTTCGCGTATGTGACTCCCTGTTCGGATTGCGGAACGGCAGTCAGCGGCAACAGATCAATCGTCGCACAAATCAACGTGCTGCCGATCAGCGACAGGCGGTCATGCAGATCGGCCGTGGTCTCTTCCACCCCGATTGTCGTCGCTTCGCAGGCCAGCACCGGGCCGGTATCCAGACCGGCCTCCATCTGCATGATGCAAACGCCGGTTTCAACGTCTCCCGCCATGATCGCGCGGTGAATCGGCGCGGCCCCACGCCAGCGTGGCAGCAGCGAGGCGTGGATATTCAGGCAGCCAAGGCGCGGCTGATCCAGCACGGCTTGCGGCAAAATCAGCCCATAAGCAACGACAACGGCCAGATCAGCCTTCAATCCGGCGAAGGCCTGTTGAGCCTCGGCGTCGCGCAGCGAAACCGGGTGGAAAACCGGCAGACCCAGGGCCTCGGCACAAATTTGCACGGGGCTTGCGCGATCTGCTTTGCCGCGGCCGGCAGGGCGCGGTGGCTGGCAGTAGACGGCGATGATTTCATGCTGCGCGTTCAATGCCTTGAGGATTGGCACTGAAAACTCTGGCGTGCCCATGAAAATGATTTTCATTGCCGTTTCCGCAATTTGTCTGCCCGTGCAATCAGCATTTTTCGCTTCACCGCCGACAGGTGATCAAAGAACATCTTACCCGCCAGATGGTCGATCTGATGCTGCACCGATGTCGCCCAAAGATTGACGAAATCGCGCTCTTCCAGCTGATTTTCTGCATTCAGAAACCGCACGGTCACCGCACGCGGGCGGCGCACCACGGCCGACACGCCGGGCAGATTTGGCGAGGCCTCTTCATGCTCGCGAAACTGCCCCGAGGCGTGCAGAATTTCCGGGTTGGCCATCAGAATGGCCTGCCCACGCTGCTCGGAACAATCGACAACGGCAAGGCGCTGCGGGATGCCAATCTGCACCGCCGCCAAGCCGTAGCCGGGCATCGCATCCATCGTATCAACCATATCAGCCCAAATCGCACGCACCTGATCGGTGATCTCGATGACCGGTGTGGCCACCGCGCGCAGACAGGGATGCGGGTAAGGCAGGCAGAGTCTGACGGTCATATCATGGCACTTTCGGCGAGGGCGCGTGCCGCAGGATCAAGGTGATCTAGCGTCAGGATGCCATTCAGATGGTCAAATTCATGCTGCGCACAGATTGCGGCAAAGCCTGTGAATGTTTCTTCACAAATGGCACCGTTCAGATCTGTCCAGCGCATCCGTATTGATGTCGCGCGCGAAACCTGGCTGGTGATGCCGGGTAAAGACAGGCAGCCTTCCGGGCCAGTCGCGGTTTCTGCTGACCGCCAGAGCAGTTCCGGGTTGATTAGAACGCGCGGCGCGAAGTTGCCCTCTTTCCAAGTGCAATCCATCACGAAGATGCGCTGCAAAACGCCGATTTGCGGCGCGGCAAGCCCGCGTCCGGGGGCGGCATACATGGTTTCCAGCATATCAGCCGCCAAACCGGACACATCAGTGCTGATTTCCGCACAAACCGTCGTTAACCGCGAATCCGGCCAGCGGAGGATGGGCAAAACTGCCATCAGTAATCCGAACCTGACCGCGCCCGTTCTCGTTTCAGCTTTTCCATCTTGCGGGTGATCATTTGCCGTTTCAGCGGCCCAAGATAGTCAATGAACAGCTTGCCATCGAGGTGATCTATCTCATGCTGCACACACGTCGCCCACAGCCCGGAAAAAATACGCTCTTGCTGCGTGCCGTTCAGGTCCATCCAGCCGACCTTCACCGAACTTGGCCGCTTCACTTCGGCGTATTGATCCGGGATCGAAAGACAGCCCTCTTCATAACTGGCCAGATCTTCGGACGACCACAGCACCAGCGGGTTAAGCAGCGCCATCGGCTCGGGCGGGCCATCCTTGATGCAATCCATCACGATCAGGCGCTTCATCACGCCGACCTGCGGCGCGGCCAAACCAATTCCGGGCGCGTCATACATGGTTTCAAGCATGTCCGACGCCAGAGCAGAAATCTCGGCGGTCACCGCAGCGATCGGCTCGCAGGGCTTTTTCAGACGCGGATCGGGATGGATCAGGATATCACGGATCATGTTTGGGATTTACGGCGCGGGGGCAAATCGTGCAAGAGGGCGGTAGGGTTTCTGAGAAATTGATGGACGGGCGCAGGTGTCGGTATTTTATACCATCATTTTAGCACAATCAGGAAATAAGTTCCAACTTAACGATTAAACTAAGGAAGATTTTCCACATACTCTAACTTATCTAGAACTAAATACCGAAACACAGCAGGACGACAATGACCTTCGATACACCAATCAACCGCTTTGGAACACATTCTGTCAAATGGGATTCGATGGAGGCCTTCTATGGTGTGCCGGCCAAGGACGGGATCGCCATGTGGGTGGCCGATATGGATTTCCGCCCGCCAGCCTGCGTGCAAACCGCGTTGGAAGGCATGCTGGCCCACGGCGTTTACGGCTATTACGGCGATGATGCCGCCTATCTGGATGCGATCCGCTGGTGGATGCAGACCCGGCATGGCTGGACGGTGGAGCGGGATCAGATTTTCACCACGCATGGTTTGGTGAACGGCACCGCGATGTGCGTCGATGCGTTTACCAAACCGGGCGACGGCGTGGTGCTGTTCACGCCGATTTATCACGCCTTCGCGCGGGTGATCAAAGGGGCTGGCCGGCAGGTGGTGGAGTGCAAGCTAGCCAATGTGAACGGGCGCTATGAAATGGATTTCGCGGCCTGGGATGCCCAGATGACCGGCAATGAGACCATGCTGATCCTGTGCTCGCCGCATAATCCGGGTGGCCGCGTTTGGACGCTGGATGAATTGCAGGGCGTGGCGGATTTCTGCACCCGCCACAACCTGTTGTTGGTGTCAGATGAGATTCACCATGATCTGGTTATGCCGGGGCAGAAGCATACGGTGATGACAGCGATACCGGGGATTTCCGAACGTTTGGTCATGATGACCGCCACCACCAAGACCTTCAACATCGCAGGCGCGCATTCCGGCAACGTGATCATCGCCGACCCGAAACTGCGCGCGCGCTTTGCCGAGCGGATGAATGCGATGGGGATCTCGCCGAACTCGTTTGGCATGTTCATGGCGACGGCGGCCTACTCGCCCGAAGGGGCGGCTTGGGTCGACGAACTTTGCGGCTATCTTGCGGGCAATGCCAAGATTTTCAACGACGGCATTAACCAGATCCCCGGCTTGAAATCCATGCCGCTGGAGGCCACCTATCTGGCTTGGGTGGATCTTGCGGGAACGGGCATGGCGCAATCCGAGTTCATCGATCGGGTGCAAAAACAGGCGAGAATCGCCTGCAACCACGGAACACCCTTTGGTGCTGGCGGCGAGTCGTTCCTGCGTTTCAACCTTGCCACTCCGCGCGCGGTGGTGGTTGAGGCGGTGCAGCGGTTGCAAACGGCCTTCGCCGATCTGCAATGAAAGCACTGGCGCGGATATTCTCTGCGCTGGTTTTGATGGCTTGTCTGGTGGCTGCGGCGGCATTGATCTGGCTGCGGCCCCCGGAAAACCTGCCGCCGATGGATGCGATCGATCGCATCGTGATCGAGAAAGCCGCGCGGCGTATCGTATTGTTTCAAAATGGCAAAGCCCTGCGCCGCTATCCGGTTGCTTTGGGCACCAACCCTGTTGGCGACAAGATCAGGCAAGGCGACAATCGCACGCCCGAGGGCATCTTCCGCATCAATCGCAAGAATGCAGACTCGGCGTTTCATCTCTCATTGGGGCTGGATTACCCACAACCCGCCGATATCGCGCGGGCGCGGGCTGGCGGCTATGATCCGGGCGGCGATATCATGATCCATGGCCAGCCGAACGCCCTGCCGACAGATATCGTGATCCCCGGCGATTGGACGGCGGGCTGCATTGCGCTGCCCAACGCCCAGATTGCCGCGATCTTTGCGGCAACGCCGATTGGCACCGAAGTTGAAATCAGGCCCTAGGCAACAGCGCCACCGGCGCGTTTTCGTCGCGTTCGTAATCCAGCGGCACACGATCAGACACCAGCGTCACCCGCTTGAAATCACAGACCAAATCCCCGTCGTCGACAAGCGATGCCACGATCAGGCACTGAAAGATATGCCGGGATCCGTCGTAGACATCGACCAGACCGCGCAGATGCGGTGTCAGGGCGGCATCCAGAGCGAAACCATCATGCCAGAAGCGCGTGACCGGAAACACCGCCTCACCAACCTGCACCCGCAGCCGTGACTTGCGCGCAAACTCGCGTTTGCGGGCCGCATCAAGACCGTCTCGGATATCCTGTGGCAAGAACTCCAGCATCTTAGCCTCCTTCATTGAGATCAAGATTGCCAAGAAACTGCTTAATTTTGTGACAGGTTTGAAATCGCAGACGGAAATGCGCCGCCGCCGTTGCGGAAATGTCGCAAATCATGGGCTGGCCGGGCATTTGCGCCCCTGCTAGCCTGCGCGGACACAGCCGCAGGATGTAGGGAACAGGATGATCACATTGGCCGAGTTGAATGCTGCATTGCCGCATGTGCTGGCAGCACCCAAAACCGATGCCCCGATTCTCGGGCTTTGCCTGCGGCCGGGGATTGGGTTGCGCGCGTTTCCTGACCAGATCCGCATGACCAAAGCCGAGGGTATTCCGGGGGAGCGTTGGACAACAACGCCTTGGATGCGGCTGGAGGACGGCAGCCCCGATCCGCGCATTCAGGTCTCGATTCTGCCCAGCCGGGTGATGGATCTGGTCTGGCAAGATCGCAGCCAGCCGCATCCCGGCGATCCGATTGTGGCAGATTTTGAAACATCCGAGGCCAATCTGCCGGTGGGCACGCGCATTCAAGCGGGCACTGCGGTGTTGCGGGTTTCCGATGTGTGGAACGACGCCTGCGTGAAGTGGAAAGTGCGCTATGGCAAAGACGCATACGATTGGGTGCGCAGCAATCCGAACCTGCGGCTGCGGGGCATCCTGTGCTCGGTTGAACGCGATGGTGAGGTGGGTTTGAAGGATCGGTTGCAGGTGCTGCGTTAACCATAGATCGCGGGTGTTGTTTACGAAGCCTTAAGGTTTTGCTAACATGATGCTTTACGGAACTTCGTCATTCAGTTGACTTACCATCAAAACGGCCCGGCGGGGGTGCGACCTCGCCGGGCCTCCTTTGTTTTGGGTCATATCCCTATCCAAAGGCGGATGATGACAACCAACAGCGTCGCCGCCGCGATCAATACCATCCATTTTCGGAACTTCATTTCGTCCAGTCTTCTCACCTCCGTTCACCGCAAAGGATCGCGGCAAGGTCAGGGTTAACTGGCGGTGGTTAACAATACCTATAGATTGCTCACATCCCCTCATCGTGCTGGCGGGTTTCACGTCGCCATGCGACGCATTGTGCAACCATGGCGCGGGTCAGATCGGCCCAGTGTGTAAGGTTTTCAGGCGTGGCGCGCAGGGTGATCCGGGTCTCGCCTTGGTGAATATCCATCGGCGCATCGGGCTGTTGGGCGTTCCACTGTGCGATTTGTGTAGGTGTCGCGCGCAGCGGCCAAGCTTGCGCCAATTGCCAGTCATCACCGATCTGCGTGGCGGTAAATTCGGGTAAAGCCGGGTCGGTGCGGGCGTAAATCACGCCATCTACCACCTCAACGCCGGTAAAACCGGCCGCACGCAACAGCTGTTCCATCAGGCGACCAGCGCCTCGGCGCGTTTGAGGTCGACCGAGACCAACTGGCTAACCCCTTGCTCTGCCATGGTAACGCCAAACAGGCGGTCCATCCGCGCCATCGTCACGGCATGGTGCGTGATGATCAGGAAGCGGGTTTCGGTGCGCCGCGTCATCTCATCCAGCAGATCGCAGAATCGGGTGACGTTCGCATCGTCCAAGGGCGCGTCAACCTCATCCAGCACGCAAATAGGTGCGGGATTGGCGAGGAACACGCCGAAAATCAGCGCCAGCGCGGTCAGGGTCTGCTCGCCCCCCGACAGCAGCGAAAGCGTCGCGAGTTTCTTGCCGGGCGGTTGGCACATGATCTCCAGACCGGCTTCCAGCGGGTCATCGGATTCAACCAGAACCAACCGCGCCTCACCCCCGTTGAACAGATGGGTGAACAAGGTGGCGAAGTTGGCGTTAACCTGTTCGAACGCGGTCAGCAGGCGTTCGCGACCTTCGCGGTTCAGGCCTGCGATGCCGGAACGCAGCTTTTTGATCGCTTCTTCGAGGTCGATCTTCTCCTGCGCCAGCGCGTCATATTCGTCGGACACCGATTTGGCATCTTCTTCGGCGCGCAGGTTCACGGCACCCAAAGCCTCGCGCTGGCGCTTCAGGCGTTGCACCTCGGTATCGAGAACCTCGGCATCCGGCATCTTGTCTGGATCGACCTTCAGCGTATCCAGCAACTGATCGGGCGTCGCACCCTGTTCTTCGGCGATGCGCTCGGCGGCGAGGTTAACCGTCTCACGCGCGGCTTCGGTGCGGGCCTCGGCGCGGGCGCGGGCTTCACGCGCCTCGCCTGCCAGCCGCTCGCCTTCGCGTTCAGTATCGCGGGCCGTGCGCAGGGCGGCTTCGGCACCAGACAACGCATCAGCGGCCACCGCGCGACGCGCCTCGGCCTCGGTGATCGCATCACCGAGTTCTTCACGCTTGATGGCGATTTCTTCCGGCGCGGCAGAGGCCTCGGAAAGTTCTTCCTGCGTCTCGGCGCGGCGCTCGGCCAATTCTGCGATGCGCTTAGCCGCCGTGTCCAGCCGGTGCTTCCAGCCTGACAACTCCTTCACCGCTTCCTGCCTACGACGC
>NZ_JAXMJJ010000092.1:0-77449 GCF_034376685.1 Cypionkella sp. | reverse complement strand
GCGTCTCGACCGCAGCCTTATCGGGCCGCGACTGCGGGCGACGGCTGGAGGTCGGGGCCAGATCCGGCGCGTCGGTCTCGACCGCATCGGGGGCGGTCATCGTGGCCGAGTCTTGTGGCGATGCGGCGGGGGTATCTTCCTCGACCGGCGGCTGATCGGTCGGCTGATCCGTCACTTCCGGCGAAGGCGTATCCGCCTCAACCGGCGTGTCCACCACAGCCTCCACCGGCGTATCGGTGATCCGAGTCGCAGGCCGGGGTTTCGGCTTGACGTTGCTGGTCGGCACCGGGATCGGCTGTTCTTCTTCGGCAATCGGGGCCACCACAGGCGGCGCTTCGTTCGGCTGCGGATCTTCAGCCACCGGAATGTCGGCCGAGGGCACAGCAGGCTCCACCGGGGTCGGTTCCGCTGCCGCAACTTCAGGCTCTACCGGCGCAGGCGCTTCAACCTGCGGCTTGGGCCGCGCGGCGGGCTTCACCTCGGGCACTTCTGCCGGAGGCTTCTCCGACTTCGCCGCCGCATCCTGCAACGCTTGCAGATCCGATTCCGACACCATTGAAACCTGCACAGAATCCGGCGGCGGCACTTCGCGCGGTGCAAACAGCCAGTCCCCCAGGACAACCCAGGTGATCACGACCGCATGGCCGATACCCGAAAGGATTTGGCTCTTGTCCATCGCAGTCCTAGTTGCCGTCCATCTTCGGCCCGCCCGCATCGGTCACCAGACCAATGTTGCTGAACCCTGCCGCCGACAGCGCCCCCATCACTTCTGCGACACGGGTGTATGTCAGCGCTCCATCAGCCTTCACAAAGATTTTGTCAGAAGTGCGCTGGGAAGCGACAGCGGTCAGCTTTGGAATGAGTTCCGCGTCCGAAACTTCCGAAGTCTGAATCATCAACACTCCATCAGCAGTGATCGACACAACCAACGGTTCCTCTTGTTCGGTGGGCAGCGATGCTGCCGCCGTCTTCGGCATTTCCAGCGGAATCCCGACCTGAAGCATCGGGGCTGTCACCATGAAGATGATCAGCAGCACCAGCATCACGTCGACAAACGGCGTGATGTTGATATCCGCCATCGCCGCCGACGAACCCCGCCGCCGCCTGCGCCCACCGCCACCGGATTTCTTCACCACACCCGCGGCCATATCAGGCGTCCAACTGACGCGAGAGGATGGTGGCGAACTCATCAGCAAAGGCTTCATAGCCCGAGGTGATATGCTCACTATCCGCGTTGAGTTTGTTGTAGAAAATAACCGCCGGAATAGCCGCGACCAAACCGATCCCGGTCGCCATCAGCGCCTCGGCAATACCGGGTGCCACCGTCGCAAGGTCGGTGTTTTTTGAGGCCGCAATCTCGGTAAACGCGTGCATGATGCCGTAAACCGTGCCGAACAGCCCGATGAACGGCGCCGTCGCCCCGACCGTGGCAAGGAAGGACAGGCCCTTGTTCAGCACCTCGGACTCGCGCGCAATCGCCACATCCATCGCCCGGTCAATCCGCGCCTGCGCACCGGCGATCAACCCGCCATCCTGCCGATGTGATCTGCGCCACTCCAGCATCCCCGCCGCGAAAATCTTCTCTGACGGACCCTGCGGATCGCCGCCGATCTTCTCGAACAGCCCGTCGAGCGGTTCTCCCGACCAGAACTCGCGGTCAAAGATCGTCGCCTCGCCGCGCGATTTGCGGAACAGGATGTGCTTTTGAATGATGATCGACCACGACCAAAACGACATGATAATCAAGCACAACATCACGAGTTTCACCGTGAGGGTTGCGCGGAAAAATAGGGCGAGCATAGAGAAGTCAATCTCTTGCGCCATGCCGACGGCTTCAGTGTTCATTACGCCTGCTCTTGTTATCGGGGCTCTTTGGCCGCCTATTGCCCTATTTCTAACAAGAATTGAACCCGATTGCCAACACAATGGCGCGATCCAAGCAACAAACCGCCCCGAAAGCTGGTTTTCGTGAACAGACGCCTAAATTTGACGCGCGGCTTTAATGCCGCTTTGGCAAGAGCTTAGCGCGGATATCTGCGGGAATCCGCGCGGGCTGCCCGGTATCGGTCAGACACACCAATGTAACCAAAGCCACAAACAGCGGCGCGCCGTCACGCAAAACCTGCTGGCGCAGTTCGATCCGCGCGCCCGTCACCGCCAGACATTCTGTGATCACAGCCAGCGCATCATCAAATTTCGCGGGCCGCAGATAATCCGCCTCGACCCGGCGCACCGCAAACACCAGCCCCTGTGCGGCTTTCAGCGCAACCTGATCCACCCCCAAAGCCCGCACCCATTCAGAACGCCCGCGCTCGATGAATTTCAGGTAATTGGCGTAATAGACGATGCCCGCAAGGTCAGTATCCTCATAATACACGCGCAGATCAAACTGATGCACTGTCGCCTCCCAACCGCGCAATCTCGGCAGCCTCCACCACAATCGCCGCGCGGCCCTGCGGCGTCAAAGCGTAAATCCCGACCGAGACCCGCTCAAACCAGCCATAGTGATCCGCCCGCATCAATCCAGCCGCCCGCACAACACCCGCAGCTTTCGCGACCTCTGACGCCTTCATCGGCCCTGCCGCCAGCACGACCAGACAGCGCAACGCGTCCTGTCGATACGCCGTCACCCGCTTGATACCTGTGGTGCCCCCGGTGTTCGGATCGCCCACCCGACGCTCGAATTCCCGCAACAACCGCCCTGCCCGCACGGCATTCTTGCGCGGGCTATAGGGGCCGGGATCCAGATGCGCCTCGACCTGCCCCGGCCTGACCGCCAGCAAGCCCAGCCCCAGCCGCCGACACAAGGCGACAATATCCTTGTAGCGCAGCTTCCAGCCCTTTTCCGTCACCGGAACCGCCAGATAAACATCGTCAAACAGCGCCTGTCGCGCGATGCCCTGCATCACCAGACCAAGGCTGAAAGATTTTTTCATCTCCACCACGACCGGAGGCTCGTCGCCCCGTCGCGCCAGAATATCGCAAGCGCCGATTTCGGCCTTCACCACATAGCCTTGGCCTTCCAGATAGGCTTTCAGATCGGGGTAAAGATCGGCCTCTTTCACAGCCGCGCCACCAGCCGCAACGCATGGGCCGCGTCGCGCGCCACCACCGGCATCTGCGGGGCATAGACCGCACGGATGATCCTGGCCACATCCGGGCGCAAAATCACCCGGCCCTCGATCAGTGCCAAGGGCGAGATCTCGGCAAACGCCTTGTCCGACCAGAGGCAAATCACCTGCGCCGCTTGTGCCAGCGCCAGATCCTCCGCCGCAATCGCCTGTAAATGTGCGTCCATCCGCAAAAACACAAACGCCGCCTTGATCGCGCCGTCGGGGTCAAAGCGGAAGAACCGGTATTGATTGGCCGCCGCCTGTTCCAGCCGCGCGCAAAGCGGGCCCAAATCCGGCACCAAGCGATCAAGGTTCGGAACCTGCGGCAACTCTGCCCAATCGCGGAAGAAAAACACCATCAGGTTGGCGCCAAGTTCCGGGTCATGCTCGGCCATCTTATGATTGGCAAGCACCACCATGGCCTCGATCGCGCCCTTGACCACCCGCAAGGTCGCATCCTCGACGCCAAACACCACCGGCACAATCGGCCGCCCCCAACGCGCGCAAAGATAGCTGCCATCCGAGCGGGTGAAAAACGTCTGAACCTGTTCTGGTGTCATAAAGGTCTCCATCTTACGCCCCCCCGGATAGCGCGGCTGGGTGCCATGCTCAACCATCTGGCGCTGATCTGCCTGACGCCTCAGCGCCTCCGGCGGGGATATTTGCGCACAGAGGATGACCAAAGAGCCTGCTACTGCCCATTTCACATTGGCCTAAATATCCCCGCCGGAGGCTCTGAGGCATCCACGCGCGTCCCGCATCAAATCTTAACAATCCATAAACACGCGGCTTGTAACCCATTGATCTTCTGTAAATCAAACCCCTGTCCACACGTGGACACTAGCCCTCAAACAAATCTGACTGCCCCACCGGGCGCGGCACATCCAACCCCAAATGCCGCCAAGCCCGCGCTGCCAACATCCGCCCCCTCGGCGTCCGCTGCAACAATCCCTGCTGCAGAAGATAAGGCTCGATCACCTCCTCCACCGCATCCCTTGCCTCTGACAAAGCCGCCGCAATCGTCTCAACCCCGACAGGCCCGCCGCCGTAATGTTCCGCCAGCAGCATCAAATACCGCCGATCCGCACCATCCAGCCCAATCTCATCCACCCCCAGCCGGGTCAGCGCCCGATCCGCAATCGCCCGCGTCAGCCGCCCGTCCCCCTCCACGGTCACGAAATCCACCACGCGGCGCAGCAACCGCCCCGCGATCCGCGGCGTCCCCCGCGCCCGTTTGGCAATCTCTCGGGTGCCTTCCGGGTCAGACGGAATCCCCAACAACCGCGCGCCACGGGTGACGATCAGATCCAGCTCATCCTCGGTATAAAACTGCAACCGCGTCGGAATCCCGAACCGATCCCGCAAGGGCGTCGTCAGCAGCCCCAGCCGGGTGGTCGCCCCCACCAACGTAAAGGGTTGCAGATCAATCCGCACCGTCCGCGCCGCAGGGCCCTCGCCGATCACCAAATCCAGCGCGAAATCCTCCATCGCCGGATACAAAACCTCTTCCACCACAGGCGACAGCCGGTGAATCTCGTCGATAAACAGCACATCGCGCGGTTCCAGATTGGTCAGGATCGCCGCCAGATCGCCGGGTTTCGCCAACACCGGACCAGAGGTCATCCGAAACCCCACCCCCAACTCGCGCGCCATGATCTGCGCGAGGGTGGTTTTGCCCAGACCGGGGGGGCCGTGGAACAGCGTGTGATCCATCGACTCGCCGCGGATTTTCGCGGATTCGATGAACACCCGCAGATTGGCGCGGGCCTCTTGTTGGCCGACAAAATCTTCCAGCACTTGCGGGCGCAGGGCGCGGTCGAGGTCTTCGGGCAGCGCTTCGGCGCGTAAATTGGGATCAGATTGCATCAGCGCGCCTTCGGAGCCAGCAGTTTCAAAGCCGCCCGGATCAGCGTGGCGGTGTCAGCCTCGGGCTGATCCACCGCGACAGTCGAGATCGCCTGTGCCGCCTCGCCATGCGCGTAGCCGAGGTTGACCAGCGCCGACAACGCATCCGCCGTGAACCCGGCGCGGTTTTGCGCAGCCGAGGGCGCGGCGACCTTGCGCGGGGTCATCGGCACCATGGATTCCAGAACACTATCATCGGCTTCGGCGGCAACGGCCAGATTTGCCCCCATCGCCATGATCGACGGTGCTTTCGATTTCAGTTCCAGAATAACCCGCTGCGCCAATTTCGGCCCCACACCCGGAGCCGCCTGAATTGCCCTTTGGTCGCCCAAAGTCAGCGCACGGGCAACGCCCTCGGCGCCCAAAGTCCCCATGATCGCCATCGCGGCCTTCGCGCCGACCCCCTGCACCGTGGTCAGTAGCTTGTGCCATTCCTTATCCAGAAGTGTCGCAAAGCCAAACAGTTGCAGCAGATCCTCGCGCACCAGCAGGTCGGTGTACAAAGACACCGCTTCCCCCACCGACGGCATCGCGGCCAAGGTGCGGTCGTTGACATGCACAATATAGCCAACCCCGCGCACGTCGATCAGCACCTGATCCGACCCGCGCCAATCCAGCCGACCCGAAAGCTTTCCGATCATCCAACCGCCCTTTTCATCGCCGCCTGCAAACGGCCCGCGCTTTGCAGATGATGCGCATGGCAGATCGCGATGGCCAGCGCATCCGCCGCATCGGGGCCAGCAATTTTCACGCCGGGCAGTTGCACCCGCACCATATGATCAACCTGTCCCTTATCGGCATGACCCACGCCCACCACGGTTTTTTTCACCGCATTCGGGGCATATTCGCCCACCGTCAGGCCAAACTGCGCTGGCACCAGCAGGGCGATGCCGCGCGCTTGGCCCAGCTTCAGCGTCGCCACCGCGTCTTTGTTCACAAACGTATGCTCCACCGCCGCCGCATCCGGCGCGTATTGGCGCAAAACCTCGGTCAGTTGGGTGTGCAGCGACACCAAGCGCAGCGCCAGATCACCAATTTCCTCACCGGGGGCGGAATGGCAGATGCCATTGGCGACATGGCTCAGCTTGGAGCCCACAACGTCAATCACCCCCCAGCCGAGGTTGCGCAAACCGGGGTCGATTCCCAAAACCCGCATCCCCGCCCCTTTTTCTTCTGTTCTTGCGCAGATTTTCTGCTTTCGCCAGAATTAGCACGAAAAGAGAACATCCGCCAAGGGGCAATTAAATCCTGCCGCAGATGCAACCCAAGATTATGCAGGCGCAGCAAAACGACATCCGGCGCATGAAAAGCGACCAAAACTATCGTTGTTTTCATATCGCCTATAAATTAACGGAAATCGCGCACCGCACGGCTATGCAATGGGCGCAATGCAGACATGCTAGCGCCCCCATTGCTTCGCAAATGCAGCATAGCTAGATAGGCCTCACCGGAAGCAAGGTGCAGGCCGGAGATATAAGTTTGTAAAGGATAACCGCTATGGCCGCCTATGAGTCGTCCCGCGCGGCGCCGTTTGGCGCCATCTCGATTTTCCGTTCTGTTCAGTTCGTTTCGACGTTCGCGAACAGCTTCGCTGCTTGGAATGATGCACGCATCACGCGTCGCGCTCTGGGCAAACTGTCTGACCGTGAGCTTGATGATATCGGTCTGTGCCGTGGTGATGTGGAATTGATCGGTCGCTAACTGCTTTTGGATTGATCTGACCTCAGATCAGTTCATACGCAGGCGCCTGATCTTATCGGATGTAAAAAGGGTCGGTGCCACGAGGCATCGACCCTTTGCGTTTGTGGCGTTGTACAAATGAAAACGCAGGCAAGGCCGCCGTGGCCCACCTGCTTTGGTGCTGAAAATGCCTCGCTAAAATGCGGGCTATTTGAACGCCTTCAGACCTTCATTGATCTTGCCCGCGACAAACACCGTCGCCGGGTCCGCCTGCATCAGCCAACCACCAAGCCGGTCAAAGCCTTCGCCGACCATCAACGCCTGCACGCGCTGATCATAGGCTTTCGCACCAACCGATTGATAAATCATGCCCTTCAGGCCGATGCCTGCGCAAAGCACCAACAACAGCGGCATCAGCCAAGAGCGGCGCTTGCTGGCGGTTTTCTGGAAATGCGAACGCCCGAGCGTTCCAGCGGCATCAAAGCCATAACCTTTGGCGCGCTTTTGTTCAAAGCGCGCGACATTGCTGTAAAAATCTACCAGATTCGGGTCGGCCATCCGAATAACTCCGTATTCACTGGCCCCCACCTGAGTGTTTTATAGCGTCAGATTATGGCAAAAGTTGGGCAATCCCCGAAAACTGCCCCCGTTTCGCCGTTAATCCTGCGTTAATCGTCTTAGTTCCGCCGCATCACCAAGCACGACCACTCGCCCAGATCTTCGCGGGCCTGCGGCGTAAAGCCATTGGCGACATAGGCGGCGGTGATCGCGTCTGCCTGCACCACCAGCAGCCCTGACAAGATGATCAGGCCGTCTTGCGCCAGATGCTTGGCCATATCGGGGGCGAGCTCAACCAACGGGCCTTTCAGGATATTGGCAAACACCAGATCATAGGGCGCGGCCTCGGCCAGACGCGGATGCGCAAAGCCTGCGGCTTCCATCGTCTCAATCCGGCCCTGCATGTTGTTGATCGCCACGTTGGCTTCGGCGACATCCACCGCGACCTCGTCAATGTCGGACGCGATCACCAGTGCATCGGGCAACACCGCAGCGGCGGCCAGCGCCAGAACGGCGGTGCCGCAGCCGATGTCGGCAACTTTGGCAGGGCGGAAACCTTCACCATACAGCCGATCAAAGGCGCGCAGGCAACCCAAAGTGGTGCCATGATGGCCGGTGCCGAAGGCCACGGTCGCCTCAATCTGCAGCGCGATCTTGTCGGCGGGCACCTTGTCGGCGTCATGGCTGCCGTAAACGAAGAACCGCCCCGCCTCGACCGGCGAAAGTTCGCGGCGCACCTTGGCGACCCAGTCAATCTCGGGCAGTTCCGACAAAGCGAAGGGTTTGGCATCGAAGGCCATCGCCAGCAGTTCCAGCACGGCCTCTGACGGGGCCTCCAGGAAATAGGCGCCAACTTCCCACAGACCCGAGTCGTCCTCGATCTCAAACACGCCAACCCCGGTGGGTTCTGGCTCCATCTTTTCGATGGCCTCGGCCAAAGCATTGGCGGCATCTTCGCCCATCAGGGTGGTCAAAGCGGTATAGGTGGGCATGGGTTCGTCCGTGTTGGGGGCAAGGCATGTGAGGCAGGATGCGGTCAGCCCTAAGCGATGGCACAGCGGCAAGCAAGGTGTTTGGCAGCAGGCTTGCTGCGATGGGCAGGCATATTGACCGACGCAAGCCGTTGCGCGCAGACTGAGGCGATCAAATCAGCGTGGGCAAGATGAGCGACAAGATCGAAGTGCAAAACGTCGGACAGCCGGGCAAGACTTACCGCGTCGATGCTGCCAAATATGCCGAGATGCGCCAAGCGATGCTGGCGGTGCTGCCCGATCAGCCGCCGGGGATGAAAGTGGCCGATGTGATTGAAAAGGTCGCAGCGCATCTGTCCGAGGCGCAGTTTACCGGCGGGGCCACGGCGGGATGGTGGGTGAAATGCGTGCAGCTTGATCTGGAGGCGAAAGCCATCATCGCCCGCACCCCAGCGCCGGTGCGGCTGTGGCGCTGCAAGGCGTCGGGCTAAGGGGCCGCGTCAGTAAAAGCTTTGCGGGTCGATGTCGATGGAAAGCCGCAGGTTGTTCGGCAGCTTGAACTGCGCCACCCATTCGGCAATCGCCGCCTGAAGGGGCGCGGATTTCTCCGCCTTGATCAGCAGGCGCACGCGGTGGCGGCCCCTGACGCGGGCGACGGGGGCCGGGGCTGGCCCATAGACCTGCGCGCCGATTTTGCGCAACGGCCCATCGCGGCGGGCAAGTTCCGCGCCGAAATCGAACACCTGCGCCACATCGGGTGAGGACAGGATAATCCCCGCCATCCGGCCATAAGGTGGCACCCCCGCCATCCGCCGCTCAGTCGCCTCGGCGCGCCAGAACGCTTCTTCATCGCCGCCCAAAATGGCGCGGATCACCGGATGCTCGGGCTGGAAGGTCTGCAGCAGTGCCGTGCCGGGCTTATCCGCCCGACCTGCACGGCCTGCCACCTGACGCATCAGTTGAAAGGTGCGTTCGGCCGCGCGCAAATCTGAGCCTTGCAGGCCAAGGTCGGCATCAATCACCCCCACCAGCGTCAGCAGCGGAAAGTTATGGCCCTTCGCGACAATCTGCGTGCCGATGATGATATCCGCAGCCCCTTCGGCAATCGCCACGATTTGCTCTTTCAGCGCCCGCGCCGATCCGAACAGATCCGACGACAGCACCGCCACGCGGGCATCGGGGAACAAGGCCACCACCTCTTCGGCCAACCGCTCCACCCCCGGACCAACCGGAGCCATCTTGCCCTCAACCTCGCAGGCCGGGCATTCGGTCGGGATCGGTTTGGTCGCACCGCATTGATGGCACACCAGCCGTTTCAGAAACCGATGCTCCACCATCCGCGCATCGCAATCGTCGCAGCCGACCTGATGGCCGCAGGCACGGCACAGGGTAATCGGCGCAAAGCCACGACGGTTCAGGAACAGCAGCGATTGTTCCTTCCGCTCAATCCGCTTGGCAACCTCTGCCGCCAGCTTCGGCGAAATCCATGCGTTTGACGCCAGCTTTTGCGCGCGCATATCAATCGCCTGCATATCCGGCAGTTCCGCCGCGCCAAACCGCGCACCCAGATCCAGACGGCCATACTTGCCCGCCTCAACATTCGCCCAAGTCTCCAGACACGGCGTCGCACTTGCCAACACAATCGGCGCACCGACAATTGCCGCCCGCAGCACCGCCATATCGCGGGCGTTATAGAACACGCCTTCTTCCTGCTTGTAGGAGGTGTCGTGCTCTTCATCGACCACGATCAGCCCCAGATCGCGGAACGGCATGAACAAAGCCGATCTTGCCCCCACGACAAAAGACGCCTCACCCTGCCCCACCATCCGCCACAGCCGACGCCGCTCGGTCATCGTGACACCCGAGTGCCACTCCGCAGGCCGCGCCCCAAACCGCGCCTGCACCCGCGTCAGGAAATCGGCGGTCAGCGAAATCTCGGGCAGCAGCACCAACGCCTGCCGCCCCCTGCGCAGGCATTCCGCCACAGCCTCCAGATACACTTCGGTTTTCCCAGACCCCGTGACGCCCTTCAACAGCGTCCCAGAATAACCACCCTGCGCGACCAGTGCCACCAAGGCATCCCCCGCCGCCACCTGATCCCCCGCCAGCCGCATGTTCGTCACCGGGTTCAGCGGTGGATAGGGCAGATCACGCGGCGCGTCTTGCTCTAACACCACGCCCAGCTTCACCAGCCCTTTGACCACCGAAGGCCCACAAGCGGCCTCCTCTGCCAATTCCCCCAACGTCACAGGCGCAGACCCAAACCGCCGCAACGCCTCGACCACGCGAAAGCGCGCTTCGGTCATCTGGTTCGGGATCACTGGCCCCAACACATAGGTCTTGCGCATCGAGGGCGGATCGCCCAGCCCCGGCGCGCGGGTCGCCAGCCGCAACATCGCGGCCATTGGCGTCAGGGTATATTCAGCCGCCCGCGTCAGAAAACTGCGCAACTCGGCCCGCATCGGGGCGGCATCCAACACGCGATACGCCGCCCTGATCCGCGCCGGATCAAACTTGCCCTCGCCCGGCCCCCAGACCACGCCGATGACCTTGCGCGGCCCCAGCGGCACCTCGACGAAATCACCGTCTCCACAACCGCCCTCGGGTGCTTTATAATCCAGCAGACGGCCCAAAGGCTCGGTGGTCAGCACGCCGACCAAATCCCCCGCCTGATAGACCCGCTCGACCACCATCCACCCTTTTCTTTTTGCGCTCTTTTGGGGTAAACCCCCGCCCAAGCAGTCGCAACCCACCCTGAGGATACGCCGATGAAATTCTTCGTAGATACCGCCGATGTCGCCGCCATTGCAGAGCTGAACGATCTGGGCATGGTGGATGGTGTGACCACCAACCCGTCGCTGATCCTGAAATCGGGGCGCGATATTCTGGAAGTAACCAAGGAAATCTGTGGCATCGTTTCCGGCCCGGTTTCCGCCGAAGTGGTGGCACTCGATGCCGAGACCATGATCTCGGAAGGCCGCAAACTGGCCGCGATCGCCCCGAACATCACCGTTAAAGTGCCGCTGACCTGGGACGGTCTGAAAGCCTGCAAGGTGTTGTCCGACGAGGGCAAAATGGTCAACGTCACCTTGTGCTTCAGCGTCAACCAAGCCCTGATCGCCGCCAAAGCCGGGGCGACCTTCATCTCGCCCTTCGTCGGCCGTCTCGATGACATCAACATGGACGGGATGGAGCTGATCGCCGACATCCGCCAAGTTTACGACAACTACGGCTTTGACACCCAGATCCTTGCGGCCTCGATCCGCACGGTGAACCATGTCACCCAATGCGCGCTGATCGGCGCAGACGTGATCACAGCACCACCGTCGGTGATCAAAGCGCTTGCCAGCCACCCGCTGACCGAAAGCGGCCTTGCGCAGTTCAGCAAAGACTGGGCGAAAACCGGGCAGAAGATTCTGTAAGGCGATTTGCGTTTTCTTTGTCAAACGAAGATCAGAATTCGCCCAGTCTTGGGGTGAATTCTGATTCAAGATAAACGCAAACCGCTCTAATCTGGTAGTGTGGTTGAAAAGGTAGGCCAAGTATGATCGACCAAGAGCTGCGCGACAAAATTCTGGCAGAACCCGAGGTTCTGCTGGAAGACCGCGATGTGATGAACGCCCTGATTGGCGCGAATGAGCGGTTGATGGGCAGCAATATCGTCGATCTGCGCGGCATCGCGATGGAGCGTCTTGAGGGGCGGTTGGACCGGCTGGAAGACACCCACCGCACCGTGATCGCTGCGGCCTACGAAAATCTCGCGGGCACCAATCAGGTGCACCGCGCGATTTTGCAGATGATGGACCCCTTGAGTTTTGAGGAATTCTTGAAAACCCTCGCCTCCGATGTGGCGGGCACGTTGCGCGTCGATTGCGTGCGCTTGGTGCTGGAATCGGTGCAGGATGCCGAAGACCCGGCCCTGCGCAAACTGGGCGATGTGCTTTATGTCGCCGAGCCGGGCTTTGTCGGCGAATATATCTCGGGCGGCCGCAATGTGCCGCTGCGGCCCGTTGTGCTGCGGCAGGTCTTGCCGCAATCCGACGCGCTTTATGGTGAACGCGCAGGCTGGGTGCGGTCCGAAGCCTTGATGAAACTCGATTTCGGCAAGGGACGTTTGCCGGGGATGCTGGTGTTGGGCGCAGAAGACCCGCATCAGTTCAAACCCACCCACGGCACCGACCTGCTCGCGTTTTTCGCGGGCGTGTTTGAGCGGACAATGCGCCGCTGGCTGTCGTGAACAGCCTCGCCATCCCGCCCGCGCAGCGTGACGCGCTGGCACGCTGGCTGGATCATCTGCGGGCGCTCGACGCCGCCGCCACCAATACACTCACCGCCTATGCCCATGATGTGACTGGCTTTCTGGCCTTTCTGGCAGGCCATCATGGCGAGGCGGAAGGCCTTGGTGCCGTGGCCAAAATAGATCAATCCGACCTGCGGGCCTGGATGGCGCACGAGCGCGGGCGGGGTGTGGCGGCGCGCAGTCTGGCGCGCGAGCTCTCTGCCGTGAAAAATTTCGTGGCATGGGTTGCCGACCGTGAGAATGTCGATGCCAGTGCCGTGCTGTCCGCCCGTGGCCCCAAATTCCGCCGCAAACTGCCGCGGCCGCTGAGCGTCGATGGCGCACGCGACATCATTGCCCAAGTCGGCGAGCAAGCCCGCGAAGACTGGATCGCCGCCCGCGATATCGCCGTGGTGACGCTGCTCTACGGCTGCGGCTTGCGGATCTCCGAGGCCTTGGGCCTGACCGGGGCCGCACACCCGATGCCCGAAACCCTGCGCATCCTTGGCAAAGGCGGCAAAGAGCGCCTTGTGCCCACCCTGCCCGCCACCCGCGCCGCCATCGCCGAATACGCCCGCCTCTGCCCCTATGACCTGACCCGAACCGAACCGCTGTTTCGCGGTGCGCGCGGTGGTGCGCTGAACCCGCGTCTGATCGCCTTGGTGATGGAAAAAGCCCGCATGCAGCTGGGCCTGCCCGCCACCGCTACCCCCCACGCCATGCGCCACAGCTTTGCCACCCATCTGCTTTCGGCAGGCGGAGATTTGCGCGCCATTCAGGAATTGCTTGGCCATGCTTCCCTGTCGACGACGCAGGCTTATACTGCCGTCGATGCCGCCCGCCTGATGGAAGTTTACGAAAAAGCGCATCCGCGCGCCTGACCCTCGCCCCAAGACTTGCCCCGAATCCCGATTTGAGCGATCACAAAGCATGGATATTCGTCTAAAAGCCCTTTCCGTCCACCTGCTAACCGCCACCGGCGCGGTGCTTTCGATGTTCGCGATGCTCGCGGCGGTTGAGGGCAACTGGCGGGTGATGTTCCTCTGGCTGGTGTTCGCACTGATTGTTGACGGCATCGACGGCCCACTGGCGCGGCGCTTCGATACGCCAAAGAACTTTCCGATCTATGATGGCGTGTTGATGGATCTGATCGTCGATTATCTGACCTATGTGTTCATCCCGGCCTATGCCCTGTTCAAATCCGGCATGCTGGATGGCTGGACCGGATGGCTGGCGATCATCGCGATCTGCTACGGCTCGGTGATCTACTTCTCTGATACCCGCATGAAAACCAAGGACAAAAGCTTCTCGGGCTTCCCCGCGTGCTGGAACATGGTGGTGTTGGTGTTGTTCGCGGTCGCCCCGTCGCAATGGGTGATCCTGATCGCGGTGATCTTGCTGACCTCGGCGATGTTCCTGAACCTGAAATTCGTCCACCCCACCCGCACGCAACGCTGGCGCTGGCTGACGCTGCCGATGTCGCTGGCTTGGGTGATCTTCGCGGGATGGGCGGCCTGGATGAACTTCGCCGAAGGATCATTGGCGCATTGGGGTCTGGTGATCACCTCGCTGTACCTGTGTCTGGCGGGGATCGTGCAGCAGATCGTGCCGGATCGGACGACGCGTTAAGTCTGGGCATTAAATCTGGTGCGGCACTTGCGGCATGCCAAGCCGGGGGTTTCACACCCCCGGACCCCCGTGGGATATTTGCGCGCAGAGGATGACAATTTAAGGCAAATTGTAGGAATCAGAGCCTTGTGAGGATCACCCCACCCACGATCACCGC
Source organism: Cypionkella sp. (assembly GCF_034376685.1). Classification (GTDB taxonomy): domain Bacteria; phylum Pseudomonadota; class Alphaproteobacteria; order Rhodobacterales; family Rhodobacteraceae; genus Cypionkella. The sequence continues at coordinate 63,157 of NZ_JAXMJJ010000092.1, read as the reverse complement.
CGAAGCAATCGCCTTGCCCTTGGTCATCCGCTCGCCAAACACCAGCCAGCCGATCAGCACCGCGAACAGGATCGAGGTTTCGCGCACCGCCGCCACCACCGCAATCGGTGCTTTCGTCATCGCCCAGACCGAGACACCATAAGCCCCGTAAGACGCCGCCGCCGCGATCATGCCGACGCCCCAGGCCTTACGGTCACGCGGCAGCACGTCGATACCCTTGTAGGCCAGCATCCCCGTCGCAAACATCAGACCATCCGCGACAAAAACCCACGCCACATAGGCAATCGCATCCCCCGCCACCCGCGCGCCGTGACCATCGAGCAGCGTGTAGCTGGCCGTCGCACAGGCCGAGCCAAGCGCAAACGGCAGCATCTTGCGGCTTTCCCCATTTGAGAAAATTCCCTGCGCCATCAGCAAAATCCCGCAGCCGAGCACAAAGATCCCGGCATATTCGTGCAAGCTCAGCGCATCGGCGGGCATGGCACTTGGCCACAACAGCGCCAGCATCGGCCCCAGCACTGCCACGATCAACGGCGCGGAACCGCGTGCAATCGGATAAACTCGGCTTAGATCGCCATGCTCATAGGCATAGGTCAGGAAAGACTTGTAGAAGAAATGCGCGCAGCCCGCCATCAGCACCCATTTCCACACCTCGGGCGCGGGCAACGGGCAGAACGCGGCGACAGCCAGACCGATCGGCACCTCGCCAATCGACAGGATGATCATTGCCCCCATCCGCGAGGTGCCGGTTTTGATCAGCGCGTTCCACAGGGCGTGCAGGAAGGCCGAGCCGAGGACGGCCAGCAGAATGCCAAAGCTCAAGATCAATCCCGCCCGTTTTTGTTACCAAACTGTTACAGGGCAGCGACGGGCGCAGCAAGTACAGCCGATAAGGCCAGATCACGCGATTTGGGTTTATCTTGCCCCAGATGATGCGCAAACCGCCTCAAATCAGCAGGCTGGCCGCGCCCTCCAGCTTCAGCAGGAACACCTTGCTCTCCACGCCGCCCTTGGCCGAAAATCCGCCCAAACCTTTGGCGGCCAGAATCCGGTGGCAGGGGATCAGCACCGGAATCGGATTGGCGCCACAGGCCTGCCCGATGGCTTGCGCAGGGGCACCGATTTCCTTGGCAAGATCGCCATACTGCCGCGTCTCGCCATAGGGGATCGCCGCCATCGCGCGGCGGACCTGTTCGGCGAAACCGCTGCCATAGTCGAGCGGCAGGTCAAACCGGGTCAGGCGGCGATCAAAATACGCCGCCAACTGCGCCAAAGCCTCCGCCAAAAGCGGCGTCTCAGGCGCAGGCCCGGCATGCCAATGCAGCGCGGTAATCACGCCCGCAGTCTCTGTCACACTGATCGGCCCCAGCGGGCTTTGCATCCCGGCTTGCATCATGCCGCCACTACGGTCGCCAAAGGCCGAAACGCCTCACGCAACATCTCGGCCAGCCCTTCAATCGCCGCCGACCCGCCGCGCGGGTTGCGTTTCAGCACAACGCGGGCGCGGTCCACAATAGGAAAGCCATCTACATTGGTCAACTCGCGACAGCCCGGCGGGATCGTGCTGCGCGACAAAGGTGAGATCGCAAGCCCGGTGCGCGCCGCCACCCGCAGACTGGCAGAGGTGTCACATTCAAACGCCGCCCGCCACGGGATGCTCTGCTGATCCAAACTTCGCAGCGCAAAATCCCGGCACCAGTCCGAGCGGAAATACACTCCCACCGGCACCGGCTGTTGCAGATGCTGGGCATGGGCGATCGACGTCACCCAGACCGTCGGGTCCACGCACAAAGCCTCATCCCCGGAAGTATGGCTGCTGTCATAAATCACTGCCAGATCAAGCTGATCGTCGTCCAAAGCCGCTTGCTGCGGGGCGGTGAAATCACAGCGCACCGTCACTTCCACACCGGGATGACGTTCCGAAAACGCGGCCAAAGCGCGGGGCAAAATCGTCTCGGCATATTCATCCGGGATGCCAATCCGCACCGGCCCGGCCAGTGGTTTTTCCCGCAACGCTGTCGCGGCTTCCTCCAACAAACTGGTGACCCGCCGCGCATAGGGCAGCAGTTGCGCCCCCCTTGGCGTCAGCGCCACGCCGCGCGGCAGCCGAGTGAACAACGGTTGCGCAAGGCTTTCCTCCAGCTTGCGGATCTGCATCGACACTGCCGATTGCGTCCGCCCGATGCGGTCCGCCGCCGCCGTCACCGACCCGGTATCCACCACTGCCAGAAAGGCCCGCATCAGGTCGCTATCAAGGGGGATCATTGCGCGCTGCCATCTATGAAACCGATGGCAGGCATAATTTCTATTCGTTTGTCTTATGTCAAGGATTCGGGCAAAACAGGCTTATCCGAAACGAAGCCGCCCGATCAAACCGCACCATTGCCAACCGCACTATGAAGGAGTCCGCCATGATCCGTTCCATCCTCGCCACCCTGCGCCAGCGCCACGCTTTGCGTCAGTCCATCGGCAGCCTTTTGCGCCGCGCCGATGATCATTTGCTTGAGGATATCGGCCTGACGCGTTCTGAAGTGCAGGCCCTGATCGCAGGCAGCGCCGCCGCCTTGCCGAAAACTGGCAATTTCGCGCCGTTTTACGCCTAAGATTTCCCTGACTTTAACGGGCAGAGGCGCGGCCTCTGCCCGTTTTTTTGTATCAAGTTTTCATCACAAAAGACCCCGCCGCAGCGGTTTGCTTAGCCCAAAGCGTCGTTACACCGCTTGCAAGTGCCCGGATGTTTATGGCTGCCGACATCCGGCAAAATCCGCCAGCACCGCTGGCATTTCTCACCCTCCGCCCGTTCAAACACCACACCGATGCCCGGCGTATCCGGCAAACGGAATGCTTCAGCCGGTTCTGGATCAGCGGTCAGTTGCAAGTCCGAGGTGATGCAGAGCTCGGCAAAGTCCAGCGATTTCAACGCAGCCAAGATCGCGGTATCCGCCACATGCACCACCGGTGCCGCCTCTAGGCTCGCCCCGATCACCTTGGCAGTGCGCTGCACTTCCAGCGCGCCGGTGACCACGCGGCGCACCGTGCGGATGCCCTCCCACTTTGCGGCCAAAGTCGGATTCAGCCATTCGCCGGGCGTTTCCGGCATATCGACCAGATGCACCGACGATTGCTCACCGGGGAAGCGGCACAGCCAAACCTCTTCCATGGTGAACACCAGAACCGGGGCCAGCCAAGTTGTCAGGCGGTGGAACACGATGTCCAAAACCGTGCGCGCGGCGCGGCGGCGCAGGCTGTCAGCCGGGTCGCAATACAGGCAATCCTTGCGGATATCGAAGTAGATCGCCGACAGATCGGTGGTGGCAAAGGTGAACAGCTTTTGGAACACGCCTTGGAAGTCGTAGCGCGCATAACCGGCCCGCACTTCGGCGTCCAGTTCCGCCAGACGGTGCAAGACCCATTGCTCCAACTCGGGCATATCGGCATGGGCGACCTTCTCGGCGTCGGTAAAGCCCGCCAAATTCCCCAGCAAAAACCGCATGGTATTGCGCAGGCGGCGATAGCTGTCGGCGACACCTTTCAGGATTTCCTTCCCGATGCGCAGATCGACCGTGTAATCCGACTGCGCCACCCAAAGCCGCAGGATATCCGCACCGTATTCGTCGATCACCGCTTGCGGGGCGACGGTATTGCCGACCGATTTGGACATTTTCATGCCCTTCTCGTCCAGCGTGAAGCCATGCGTCAGCACGCCGCGATAGGGCGCGCGGCCCTTGGTGCCGCAGGCTTGCAACATCGAGCTGTGGAACCAGCCGCGGTGCTGGTCGGTGCCTTCCAAGTAAAGATCGGCAATGCCGTCGCTGCTGCCATCCTCGCGGTCGCGCAGCACGAAAGCATGGGTCGAGCCACTATCAAACCACACGTCCAGCACGTCGAAGACTTGGTTGTATTGCGACGGATCGACGATGCCATCCAGCATCTTTTCCTTGAATCCTTGCACATACCAAACATCCGCGCCCTCAGCCTCGAACGCTTCCTTGATCCGCGCATTCACGTCTTGGTTGCGCAAAAGGAAATCCGCATCGGTCGGTTTCGCGCCGACTTTGGTAAAGCAGGTCAGCGGTACACCCCAAGCCCGCTGACGCGACAGCACCCAATCCGGCCGTGCTTCGATCATCGAATGCAGCCGATTACGGCCCGCAATCGGCGTCCAGGTCACCAACTGGTTGATCGAGTTCAGCGCCCGCTTGCGGATCGTCTCGCCGTAGGTCGACATGCCATCGTCCAGCGGCTTGTCGATGGCAACAAACCACTGCGGCGTGTTGCGGTAGATCACCGGAGCTTTTGATCTCCAAGAATGCGGGTAGGAATGCTTGACCTTACCCTTGGCCAGCAGCGCGCCCTGCGCGTGCAGAGCCTTGATATTGCTGACGTTCGCCGCGCCCTCTTTGCCCTCGGCATTGATGATGAACTGCCCGCCAAACAGCGGCAGGTCTTGGCGGTAAGAGCCATCCGCCTCGACGTTATAGGTCATCGGCAGGCCGAATTTCAGACCCATCTGATAGTCGTCATCGCCGTGGGAAGGCGCAGTATGCACAAACCCGGTGCCCGCGTCATCGGTAACGTGATCACCAGGGAGCAGCGGAACATCGAAGTCCCATTCGCCCGCGCCACCTTCGATGCCGCGATAGGGGTGGGCTAAGTGCACGCCTTGCAACTGATCCGCAGGCACATCGCGCAGGCGGGCAAAGCCCTCAACCCGTGCGGATTTCATAACTCCTTCGGCCAAAGCATCGGCGAGCACCAGAACCTCACCGACCTGCGCCGTGGAGTTTTCGCCCAAAGCATCCACGCGGTAAGCCCCGTAAGCAATCGTCGGATTGAACGCCACCGCGCGGTTTTGCGGGATGGTCCATGGCGTGGTCGTCCAGATCACGACCGAAGCACCATCCAACGCGCCATCCAGCGGCTTAAACCGCACCCAGATCGTATGGCTCGTATGATCGTGATACTCGATCTCCGCCTCGGCCAAAGCGGTTTTCTCCACCGGCGACCACATCACCGGCTTGGAGCCTTGATACAGCGACCCGTTGCTCACGAATTTCATGAACTCATCCGCGATCACCGCTTCGGCGTGGTAATCCATCGTGAGATATGGCTTTTCCCACTTCCCCGTCACGCCTAGCCGCTTGAACTCGGACCGTTGCACGTCGATCCAGCCCTCGGCAAAGCGGCGGCATTCCTGACGGAAATCGACGATATCGACGTCGTCCTTGTTCAACCCCTTGGCGCGGTATTGCTCTTCGATCTTCCATTCGATCGGCAAGCCGTGGCAATCCCAACCCGGCACATAGCGGGCATCCTTGCCCATCATCTGCTGGCTGCGCACCACCATGTCCTTCAGGATCTTGTTCAGCGCATGGCCGATGTGCAGGTGGCCGTTGGCATAGGGCGGGCCGTCATGCAGGGTGAACGGCGTGCGCGCATCCGCCACGGCCTTCTCGCGCAGGCGGTCATAGACGCCGATTTTCTCCCACCGCGCCAGCCAGTCAGGCTCACGCGCAGGCAGACCCGCCCGCATCGGAAATTCGGTTTCGGGCAGGAAAACGGTGGTGGAATAGTCAGTCACTTCAGCGCACATCGCGGCAGTCCTTGGAAGGGGGGCCTTGGTCGCAGGCCATAGGAAGGAGGGTATCGGCGGGGGTGCAACGCACCAGTCTCCCGGCGTCTGAAAGCTCAGAGCGCCGGGCCGATAATTCGAATTATGCGTGCGAATATGCGGTCCATCCGCGCCTTATAGGAAAGGCTGCAGGAAAGGTCAAAGCCCTGCGTCGGTGCGCAGCATTGCAGCGCGCCGCAAAAACCCGCACCTATGGCGGATAGGAGCACGATATGTCCCCCCTCGCCCGTTTCCCGATCTCCCCCGACCAGATCGAAACCGTTGTCGCCGCGTTTTATGCAGCCGTCCGCACGCATCCAACCCTCGGCCCGATTTTCGCGTCTCACATCACCGACTGGCCCGTGCATGAAACGAAAATCGTCCGGTTCTGGCGCAATGCCATTCTGTTGGAGGGCGGGTATGACGGCAATCCGATGGCGGTGCACAAGGCCGCAGGCAATGTCCGCCCCGGCATGTTTGATCCGTGGCTGGCCTTGTTCGACCAAACCCTCACCCGCGAACTGCCGCCCGAAACCGCCAAAGCGTGGTCCTCCCTTGCCCATCGCATTGGCCGCGGCCTGCGCTATGGGCTGGTGGATGCCGCCAAGACCACCTCAGGCGTCCCGCTTTTGCGTTGAAACCTCGCCCGCCCAGCGGTTCAGCCACGCCAATCCCGCCAAGCACAGACCAAGCCCCAAGAAGCTGACCACCCGTGTCAGGCCAGTCAGCCCTGCTGCATCCAGCAGGAACACCTTGGCAATCGTCAGGCCAATCACCGCCATCGCCACCCGCCGCAACGTGCCAGAGCGCCGCGCAATCGCTTGATACAAAAGCCCTGCCCCCAGCAGCATCAGCGCGAGGGTATAGCTGTAAAGCTCGCCCTGCACGACACCGTAAGCGCCCAGCCAATCGCCCTGCCAGAACCGCCGGATTTCCAGCCCGAGATACAACGCCAGCAGCGCCAGCCCCACCACAAGGAACGGCAAACGCAGCCGTCCCAGTCCCGGCAGCTTCCACACCGCCACAAGCAGCATCAGCCCCGGCACGCCGTAAGCCAACAGCAAGGTATCCAACAGCAACGGCCCCAGCACCAATGCACCGGTGGATTCGGCGGAATAGCTGAACAGCGGATTGAACGGCCCCACCGCCAGCGCCAAAGCCCCCGCGGCCAGCAGCCCCGCCACCAACGCAATCGCTTGGCGCAACCGCAGCAGCACCCCGCCCAACCGCGCGCGGTAAATCTGCATCAACATCAGCACCAGCCACGGCAGCGCATTCAGGCTCATTGACCAATAGGTGTCATAATTACCAAACGCGCCTTCCGGCAAAACCCAGCGCGTGATCAACACGTTGGCGAGGATCGCCCCCAACCCCGCCGCCGCCGATTCCAAGACACCCTTCGGCAAGATCCGCCCCTCGGGCAAGATCCGCAATGCCGCCAGCAGCGCCACAATCACGCCGACAAACGCCAGCACCACTTGCCCCAAAGGTGCCTCAAATGCCCAATCGAGCCCCGGATCGGCCAACAAGCGATAGCCCAGAACCGCCACAGCAACCTGAATGAACCAGCCCATTTCCGGCAGTTTGAACCGCCGATCCAACCCCGCCGCGACCAGCGCCAGAGCCGCCAAAGCCAAGGTCAGCGCGGTATGCGTGGTGACCAGAAACAGCGCCAAAGCGATCAGCGACAGCGCCGACAGCGTGGCATAGGCCGGGCGGCGGCGATCCGGCCCGCGCGCGAACAGCACCGCCAGCCCAACCATACCCACTGCCACCGCCATCACATGCAGCGCCCACGGATAGGCCCCGATCACCCGCTCGGGTATCCACAACAGCGCCAAAATCGCTACCGCCACCGGGGCCACCAGCGCCGCCGCCGCCCCGTGCAGCAGCGCGAGCACGCCTTCCTGACGCGATCTCCAAGCAAACGCCGCCGACATCAGCGCCGCCATCCCGACCAACAGCGTGATCGTCATCGGCGCGGCCACCTCGGCTGCCCGATCCGCCGCCCCCAGAAATTCCCAGAACATCGGCATCTGCGCCGATGCGATCTGCACCAGCATCAGCCAGAACCCCACCGCTGGCACAAAACCCAGATCGGCCAGCCCCTCGGCTTTCTCAGCCCACAAAACATAGGCCAGCGCCAACAGCGCAAGCCCGCCCAGTGCCAGCATCGCCTCGGCCCCGGTCGCGCCCGCCAACAGCACCAGCCCCAGTGTCGAGGCCAAAGCCGCCCCCGCCGCCAGCATCACCGGGAACGGCGGCCTGACTTTGCCCAACATCCCTGCCATCAGCATCGATGGCCCGTCTTGCCGAGGCACCAGCCCACGCTCTGGAATAGCCACCGCCAGCAATGCCAGCCCCAGCAACAGCGTCACCCAGCCCGGCACCCCCGCGCCCGCCACCATCGACATCCAGCCGCCCGCATAGCCCAACACCAGCGCCAGCACGGAAAGCCAAGCCCAGCGCCGCAAGGTGTCCACCCCCAGCCCCAAAGCCGCGATCAGCGCAAAATAGCCATACAGCCAAGGTGCCGCCTCTGCGCCGCCCGCCACCACAAACGGCGCCGCAAACGCGCCCAACAGGCCCACCGCGATCAGCAACGGCCCATAGAACCAGCCCAACACCAGCGCCAGCACCGCCGTCGCCACCAGCCCGGCAAACGCCATCTGCGGCCCGATCAGCCCATACATCAGCCGCGCCGACAGCACGGCGGCGAATACCGACACCAGCCCCGCCCCCGCGAAAACCGACGGCAGATAGGCGGTCGAGACATCCTCGCCATCGCCCGAACGCCGCCGCAGCCATTCCCCCGCGCCGATCAGGCACAGCCCAAAGGTGATCCCCGCCAGCACCCGCAGCCCCGGCGGCAACAGCCCGTTTTCAATGCCATATTGCACGAAAAATACCCCGGCCAACGCCAGCGAGGCCGCCGAGATCGCATAAACCCAATTTTCCTTCAGCCAATCCGCCAGCCGTGCAACCACGCTTGGCCCCGCAGGCATCCGCGCCGCCAGAGGCGCTGGTGCTACAGGTGTCGCGGCCACACCGCGCGCCGCCGCCGCCCGCTCCCACGGCGTCATCGGTCTGACGGATTCAACACCCGCAGGCGCATCCGCTTCGGCATCCACAACCGCCGCCTCGGCGTCAAACTCAACGGGCTCCGCTTCATTCAGAACCGGATCAACCGCCGCAGTCTCTGCGATCCCTGCGGCAAACCCGTCCGGCACCGGCGCTTGCGCCACATCCACCGCGCCCACCATCGCCTGCAAGCGCTTGCCCTGCTCGGCCAACTGCCGTTCCAGCACGCCCACCCGGCTGCGCAACCCACTTTGCCCGATCAGCAGCACGATAATCAGCACCGGAATGGCAAGCGCCACCAAGGCCAGCAGAACCAGCAACCCGTCCATCCGCGATCCCTCACACGTTTTCGTTACATTAGCCCCAGCAAGCCGCTCTGCACAGTGGGGAATATCGCACCCGATAAGGCCTTGCCGTCGCAGCAATTACCCGCACAAATAGCCGCATGAGCAGCCAATCCCGCCCGCTAACCATCGGCATCGTCGGCGCAGGCATCGGCGGTCTCGCCGCCGCCGCCCTCTGCGCGCAATCCGGCCATCACGTCACGCTGATCGAGCGTTTTGCCACCCCGCGCGCCTTGGGGTCCGGCCTTGTGCTGCAACCCGTAGGTCTGGCCGTGCTGGACGAAATCGGTGCCGATGCCCGCACCTTGGGCGCAAATATCACCCAAATGCTCGGCCATGCCGGACGACGCAAAGTGCTGGACGTTGCCTACAAACCCGACGCCCCCGGCCTTGCGATCCACCGCGCCAGCCTGTTTTCGCTACTGTGGAGCGCCGCCACCGCCGCAGGCATCACCTTGGAAACCGGGTCGGCCTGCATTGACGCGCCCCTCACCCACAACAAGCGCTTGATCATCCGAGACAATGCCGACCCGCTCGGCCCGTTCGATCTGGTGATCGACGCCTCGGGTGCAGGCTCGAAACTCTCCCCGATGCAGGCCCGCCCGCTGGGCTATGGCGCGGTCTGGGGCACCGTGCCGTGGCCGGACGATACCGATCTGCCGCGCGATCACCTCAGCCAGCGCTACCAAGCCGCCCGCCACATGGCAGGCGTGCTGCCAATCGGCCAACTTCCGGGCAACCCCACACCCCACGCCGCCGTGTTCTGGTCACTGCCCCGCGCGGCGCTAGACGATTGGCCAAACCAAGATCTGAGCCAATGGAAAGCCGAAGTCACCCAACTCTGGCCGCAAATGGCCTCGTTCCTGACCACACTGCACAGCCCTGCCGACCTCACCCCCGCCCGCTACAGCCACGGCACCCTGCGCCGCCCCTATACCGAAGCCCTCGCCTACATCGGTGATTCCGCCCACCGCGCCAGCCCGCAACTTGGCCAAGGCGCCAACATGGCGCTGCTCGACGCCTTCGCCTTGCGCGAAGCGCTAAAACTCCCGCTGCCCGAGGCCCTGCCCCGCTACGCCCAGATGCGTCGATGGCATGTCCGCGCCTATCAAGCCATGTCCGCCGCCTTCACGCCGATGTATCAATCCGGCAGCACCACTCTGCCCCTGTTGCGCGATCACCTGCTGGCCCCGATGGCCACGCTTTGGCCGATCAACCGGATGCTGACGGCACTGGTGTCCGGCACCATGCTGCCGCCTGTCGCCGGGATGCACTGGCCGCAAAGCGCTGGACAGCCCACGCCCAAGCGCTAGGTTAGCCCAAAAGGAGACCCGATGCGCGCCCCCTCCCTCAACGTGCTTGGCACCGAGCTGGAAAGCTGCTCGACCGCCCCCGTCACCGGGTTTTTCCGCGATGGTTGCTGCAACACCGGACCGATGGATCAGGGCCTGCACACCGTCTGCGCCCTAATGACTGCCGAATTTCTGGCCTATTCCAAATACTTGGGCAACGACCTTTCTACCCCGCGCCCCGAATACGGCTTCGCGGGCCTGAAACACGGCGATCACTGGTGCCTGTGCGCGGGCCGCTTCCTGCAAGCGCATGAGGAAGGCGTCGCCCCCAGAATCCGGCTGAAATCGACGCATCAGCGCACGCTGGATGTGGTGTCACTGCAAATCCTGCTGGACTACGCGGCAGACTGAGACACCGGCAACCGCAACGTGCCATCCTCATCGCGCATCAGATCTTCGATGAACAAAGACAACAGCTGCGAGCGCCCGCTGACCCCCGCCTTGCGATAAATCGCATTGGTCTGCGCCTTAACTGTGCCCTCTGATGTGTTGCGCAGCCCCGCGATCTCACCCGTTGTCATGCCCTTGATCGCGAACAGCGCCACATCCTTTTCCGCCGGCGTCAGCCCCCATTCGGCAAAGCGCTCTTCCAGCAGCCCCATGAACGCACCCGAGGCCCGCCGCAGCCGCGTCTCAGCGGTGCGACGGTCAACAATCGCCCGCCGCACCAGAATCGCCCCCAGCACCCCGCCGATGATCAACCCAATCGCCGCCCATATCTCCAGGATCTCGCGCAGCTCCCACGGCAGCGGCGTGGTGGTGATGCCGATGAAAGACGACAGAATATCCGACACGAAAAAAATCGCGCAAGCCGCCTGCAACAGAAAGATCGCAAAGACGAAAGCCGGATGTCTCACTTACGCTCCAAATTTCTCACGATAAATCATTCTGCACGGCCCCTGTATCAAGCCGCACGCCTCAGTCGTCGTCGCCACCGCTGCCCGAACCGCTGTTATCAGAATCGCCATGATCCGAGCCGCCATGGTCATCCGATCCGTCATCGCCCGAGTCATCATGGCCCGAGTTGTCATCATCTGAGTCATCATCATCCGAGTCGTCATTGTCGTCCGACCCATCATCCCCCGAACTGCCTTTGCCCGAATTATCACCACCCGCAATCTGCGGCACCACCTGACCATTCGCCGCCAGCAAGACATCGCGCAAAATCTCGCCGGTGCGCGGGTTCAGGATGATCTCGCGCGACCTCCCCCCGCGTGCAGCGACAATCCGCACCCGCCCCAGCAGCGTGCGCTCGACATTGATCTTCCGGTAGCCCTGTTTGCGCAGTTGCGCCACCACGGCAGTTTCATAACCGTCGGCCAATGCAGCGCCCGCCGCCAAGACAGAACTCGCGCCAGCAAGACCGCCAGCGCACAGGCGTAGAAACGATCTGCGGTCCATCCATCGTCCTTTGGGGGCCAAACTGCCCCGTCTGTGATACAGTATCACCGATGCCAAGCACCCCGACAAGGCTGACGTCAAAGCGGACGCCAAAGCCGAAGCGCTTGGCCTCATGGCAGCTTAATCGTCAGAGCTGTCGCCGCGGTCGCTGTCATGGCCGCTGCCATCATGACCGCTATCATCATGGTCGCTATCATCATGGTCGCTGCCGCCGTGATCATCGCCCGAGTCATGATCATCGCCATCATCCGAGCCGCTGTGATCGGAATCGCTGTCATCCGATCCATCGTCGTCCGACGAATCATCATCCATGCCGTCATGATCGTCATTGTCGTCGGTGAAATCGTCATCATCCGTCGAAATCTCAACGCCGCTGCCCCCGACGGTCGTGCCCACCGTCTCGGTCTCGCGCTTCACTTCGGCACCGCTGGCTTTGTCATAGACGACCTCCAGCTTCACGCCATCCTTAACCGCCTCAACCTTGATCTGAGTCGGGCCTTCCTTGACCTCGATATGGGTATAGGCCGCGTCCTGATAGGTGCGCACCACGTCCTGCACGGTGATCGCAGCCTGCGCCGTGCTGGCCCAAAGGCCAAACAAGGCGGTGATCATCAGGGGTTTTGCTGTCAGTTTCATCGGGTTTCCTTTGTGCTGTCATATGAATGCGCGCCAAATGCGGCGACGAGATCAGCGATGACAGGCCCGGCCCCACCAAGCTATGGGAGCAGAGTTTATACCCCACCACCTCGGCCCAGAGTTTGCGGCGCTAAGCCCCCAGTTTAGGCCAAATAGCCGCAAGTTTAAGACCTTGGTCCGAAGCTCTACGGCCAAAGTCTGATCATCGCGCGCCAAACAACCCAGCAAAAAGCCGCGCGACCTTGCGGCGGCGCGGCTTATCTCTGCGATCTGCCCCGACTCAGATCTTCATGTCAAAGCCAAGGTGCTTGGCGACGGTGAAAATATCCTTGTCGCCACGCCCACACATATTCATCACGATGATATGCTCGGGTGGCAGCGTCGGCGCGATCTTCATCACATGCGCAAGGGCATGCGAAGGCTCCAGCGCCGGAATAATCCCCTCCAGCTTGCAGCACAGCTGAAACGCCTCCAACGCCTCGGCATCGGTGATGCTGACATATTGCGCCCGGCCCATGTCGTGCAGCCAAGAATGCTCTGGCCCGATGCCCGGATAATCCAGACCCGCGCTGATCGAGAAGCCTTCCAAAATCTGCCCGTCATTGTCCTGCAACAGATAGGTCCGGTTGCCATGCAACACGCCGGGGCGACCGCCGGTCAAGCTGGCGCAATGCTGCATCCGATCATCCACACCCTTGCCGCCGGCTTCCACGCCAATGATATTGACGCTCGGATCGTCGAGGAACGGAAAGAACAGCCCCATCGCGTTCGAGCCACCGCCAATCGCCGCCACCACGGTATCAGGCAGACGGCCCTCGCCTTCTTGCTCCGCCAACTGCCAGCGCACTTCCTTGCCGATGATGCTTTGGAAATCGCGCACCATCGCTGGATAGGGATGCGGCCCCGCCACCGTGCCGATACAATAGAAGGTGTCGCGCACGTTGGTCACCCAATCGCGCAACGCATCGTTCATCGCATCCTTCAGCGTACCGCGACCGCTGGTGACCGGAATAACCTCCGCCCCCAACAGCCGCATCCGAAACACGTTCGGCGCTTGGCGTTCCACATCATGCGCGCCCATATAGACCACGCATTGCAGCCCGAACTTCGCGCAAACCGTCGCGGTCGCCACGCCATGCTGGCCAGCGCCGGTCTCGGCAATAATCCGGGTTTTCCCCATCCGCCGCGCCAGAATAATCTGCCCCAGCACATTGTTGATCTTATGCGCGCCGGTGTGGTTCAGCTCGTCGCGCTTCATGTAGACCTTCGCACCGCCCAGATGTTCGGTCAGCCGTGGCGCATAATACAGCGGCGAGGGCCGCCCAACATAATGCTTCCACAGATCATCCATCTCCGCCCAGAACGTCGGGTCGGTCTTGGCAAATTCGTAGCGTTCTTCCAGATCAAGGATCAGCGGCATCAGAGTTTCCGACACAAACCGCCCGCCGAACTTGCCGAAACGGCCCTGCTCGTCCGGCCCGGTCATAAAGCTGTTGATGCCGTCTTCCATCGCTGATCTCCCCTGTGTTGCACAGGGTGTAGCGCTGTTGGATGCCGGGGAAAAGGGGGCTGTCGGCCCCCCATAGGGTTTGGCCCGCCAAACCCCAGCCCCCCGAGGATATTTGAGCGCAGAGGATGGACTTAGAGGCTCTTTTTGTAGCCGATATGGCTGGGCGTGTAGCCCAAGCGATCATAAAACCCATGCGCCCGCAGTCGGGTCTTGTCGGTGGTCAGTTGGATCACCGATGCCCCCGCCGCACGCGCACGCATCTCGCATTCCGCCATCAAAGCCTCGCCAATCTTTTGCCCGCGCAAATCAGCCACCACCCGCACCGCTTCCACCAAGGCCCGCTTGGCCCCTTGCCGCGACAGGCCCGCGAGAATGGTCAACTGGCAGGTCGCCACAATCCGCCCGCCAACCTCGCCCACAATCACCTGATGCATCGGATTGGCCGCGATCTCATCAAACGCCGCCAGATAGGGTGCAATATCACCACTTTCCCGCGCCTGCCCCAACGGATCATCCGCCAGCATCGCGACCAATGCCGCAACATCCGCGCGGGTGGCATCGCGAAAGCTTACAGCCATTGCGCGCGCCCCTTGCCCACCGCCTCGGCCACGTTCGCATAACCCTCGCGCTCCAACAGCGCATCCAAGCCCCGCGCGATCTTTGCCGCGAGCGAAATCCCCTGATACACCATCGCCGTGTAGAACTGCACCGCCGAGGCCCCGACAAGGATCTTCACAAACGCCTCCTCAGCGCTGGCAATGCCGCCGACCCCGATCAGCGGCAGCTTGCCATCGGTCAAAACCGAAAGCTGCGCCACCACCCGTGTAGACTTTTCAAACAATGGCGCCCCAGAAAGCCCGCCGATTTCACCTTTGCTTGAACTTACCAAACCTTCTCGCGACAAAGTTGTATTCGTCGCGATGATCCCCGCCACCCCCGATGCCAGCGCAACCTCGGCAATCTCGGCCAACTCATCATCCGTCAAATCCGGCGCGATCTTCAGGAATACCGGGATCGGCTGCGCCAACTCTGCCCGTGTCTGCATCACCCCGGCGAGCAAAGCCGACAACGCCGCCCGCCCCTGCAGATCCCGCAGCTTTTCGGTGTTCGGCGAACTCACATTCACCGTCGCAAAGTCCACATGCGGCCCACACACCGCCAGAACCCGCGCAAAATCCAACGCCTTATCACCTGAATCCTTGTTCGCCCCAAGGTTCAGCCCGACCGGCACCGCCCCCCGCACCCGAGCCGAAAGCCGCGCCCCAATCGCCTCGGCCCCCTCATTGTTAAAGCCAAACCGGTTGATCGCCGCCCGATCCTCGGTCAGCCGAAACAAACGTGGCTGCGGATTGCCCGGTTGCGGGCGCGGCGTCGCAGCCCCGACCTCGACAAAACCGAACCCCGCGCGTGACAAAGGCCCAACAACCGTCGCGTTCTTGTCAAACCCCGCCGCCAACCCCACCGGATTGGGCAAATCCAACCCCGCCACTGTTGTCCGCAGCCGATCCGACGAGATCACCCCCGGCAACGGCACCAGCCCCGCCGCCAACGCCTTCAACGACAACCCATGCGCGCGCTCGGGGTCAAACCGATGCAGAACCGCCAGCCCCAACGCCTCAATCACGCTCAAAACACGCCCTCCGGGAAGATATGCCCCGCCGCGCCCAAGGGCAGCGATTTGTCCCACACCACATCCGCCAGAACCAGATGCCGATAGAGATGCGGAAACAGCGCCCCGCCGCGCGAGGCCTCCCATTTCAGCGCCGCCCCCAGCCGATCGGCATCGCAAGCCACCAACACCAGATCGGACAGATCGGCAAAATACTTCGCCGCCGTTTCCGCCAGTTGCGGGGCCGCTGAGAAATGCACAAAGCCGTCCGCCAGATCGACAGGTGCCCCCGCCGTCTGACCCGCCGCCCGGAAAGCGTCCCATTCGACGCGCAGGAATATCTTGTATATCAGCATGACCGCCTCATGCCCTGTGCCAAGCTTTCGGTCAAGCATCTGTCATCAGCGCGTCACCGCCAAGCGCAATTGCTCGGCAATCCGGGCTTTGACAGACTCAGGCTCAGGTTGCAGTGTACCCGCATCAACCCCGAAGTGGAGATCGCCATGCCTTTGTCGCAAAGCATCCGTGCCGCCCTGTTGTCCGCCACCGCCTTGATGCCGCTCAGCGCAAGCGCCGAAACCGTGAAACTCACCCTCTTGGGTGTCGGCGATGTCTATAACTTCACCGAGGAAGATGGCCGCGGCGGCTTTGCCCGCCTGAACGCCGTGGCCCGGGCCGAGCGCGCCGCCAACCCCAACACGCTCTATCTGTTTGACGGCGATATGCTGTCGCCATCGCTGCTGTCGGGCTTTGACAAAGGCCAAAACACCATTGATCTGACCAATATCGTGCCCTTCGATCTGGCCGTTCCCGGCAACCACGAATTCGACTTTGGCCCGGCGAACTTTCTCGAAAAGGTCAAAGCCTCGAAATACCCATGGGCCGCGATCAACATCACCAATGCCGATGGCTCTGCCTTGGAAGGCGTCGGCGGCGTGATGGTCAAGGAAGTCGCAGGTCTGAAGGTCGCGCTGATCCCGGTGGCGCAAGACACCACGCCATCCGTCGCCTCGACCGAGGATCTGGTCTTCCTGCCCACGGTTGAGACCGCTATTGAAGCCGCGAAAGCCGCCCGTGACGAAGGCGCGGATATCGTGGTCGCCGTGGTGCAGACCGATATGGACAACGACCGCAAACTGTTAAGATCGCACGCTTTCGATGTGATCCTGTCGGGAGATGATCATTCCTACGCCACTGCCTACGATGGCATCACCGCCTATGTGGAAACCTCGCTCGATGGCCAGTTCCTGTCGCCCATCGACCTCAACGTCGAAATCGGTGAGGCTGACGGCAAGCGCACCATCTCTTGGACCCCGGCCTTCCGTTTCATCGACACCGCCACCGTGCAGCCCGATCCTGAAACCCAGGCCTTGGTCGACAAGCTTGCCGCTGGCCTTGATGAAACCCTGAATGTCGAAATCGGCAGCACCGAAACCCCGCTCGATTCACGCCGCAACGTGGTGCGCGCCGAGGAAGCCGCGATGGGCAACCTGATCGCCGATGCGATGCGCGATGCCACCGGGGCGGATGTGGCAATCATGAACGGCGGCGGCATCCGGGCTGATCGCACCTATGACGCAGGCAGCAAACTGACCCGCCGCGACATCCTGACCGAACTGCCCTTTGGCAACGTCACCGTGCTGACCGAAATTCCCGGCAGCCAACTGCTTGGCACGCTGGAAAATGCCGTGTCGCAGGTCGAAAAAGGCGCAGGGCGGTTCGCGCAGGTCTCTGGCGTGACCTTCAGCTACGACGCCTCTGCCGAACCCGGATCGCGTGTGTCCGAGGTGATGGTGGGCGGCGCGGCGCTGAACCCTGATGCGCTCTACAAGGTCGCGGTCAACGACTTCATCCTTGGCGGTGGCGATGGCTACAGCAGCCTTGGCGGTGGCCGTCTGATCACCGACACCGGGGCGGGCAATCTCGTCGCCACCGATGTGATGCGCTATGTCGAAAAGCTCGGCACCGTGAAACCCGTGGTCGAGGGCCGCATCAAGAAGCTTGGCCAGTAAGATCGGGGCAATACTGATCACGAAAGCGTGAACAAACGGGGCGGCTGAAACTTCCAGACCCGCCGCCCCGTTTCCTTTTCATACGGCACGGACTCAACCGGCCGATTGAAAGGGAAGCTGTTATGAAAACCTCTGCTCTCGTCCTTGCCTTCGCACTGATCACTGGCCCCGCACTTGCGGAAAACCCGATGGTCGGCGGTGCCGCGATGTTTGAAAACAAGAACATCATCGAGAACGCGGTGAACTCGAAAGACCACACCACGCTGGTCGCCGCTGTGAAAGCCGCAGGTCTGGTCGACGCCCTGCAAGGGGCTGGCCCGTTCACCGTCTTCGCCCCGGTCAATGACGCCTTTGCCGCCCTGCCCGCTGGCACCGTTGACACGCTTCTGAAGCCGGAAAACAAGGACATGTTGACGAAGATCCTCACCGCGCATGTCGTGGCAGGCAAGTTCACCACCGCCGATATGGCCCGCAAAGCCAAAGCCTCGAAAGACGGCTATTTCAACATGGTCACCCTGTCGGGCGATAACCTGTCCGCCAAGATGAAGGGCGGCAGCCTCTATATTTTCGACGAATCCGGCAAAGCTGGCAAAGTCACCATCTCGGATGTTGAGCAGTCAAACGGTGTGATCCAGGTGGTCAACAAGGTCTTGCTGCCGAAGTAAGGCCAAGGGTTTTAGGCTGGCGTGTGTTTCGATTTTTGCTGGCCTCTGGGCGCGGTCTGTCCCTTGCAGATCGCGCCTTTTTTCAGTCAAACCGCCCGCTGCGCCAGATCCCAGCGGAGACAAGCGGCGGCACGCCGCGCAGGCGACCTGAAAACGATGCGGCTCTTGCCGCGCAATTTGAAAACCGTTGGTGGCGCGATCAGGCTGACAAGATCAACCGAGCCAGATCAAGCCCGCTTCAGCCGGATCACCACATCAACCCGGCTCACCGCCATGCCGTCCGGTGCCTCTGGCAAGCCCGCAATCACCAGCTCATCGGCGGGCGCATCGGTCAAAGCGTGGCTGTCTTCCCAATAGAAATGCGGATGATCATCCAGCCGCGTGTCGAAATAACTGCGCGCGCCGTCCACCACGACCTCGTTCAGCAGCCCCGCCTCACAAAACGCCCGCAGCGTGTTGTAGACCGTCGCCAAACTGACCTTCGCACCCGAGGCCCCGACCGCCGCATACAGGCTTTCCGCCGTGACATGCCGGTTCATGCCATCGCCCACCAACAGCCCCGCCAAAGCCAACCGCTGCCGCGTCGGGCGCAATCCGCCCCGCGCAAGCCATGTCGTGCTGCGTTGTTGTTCGCTGTAACTCATGCGCCACTTTCCAAGCCGGACCCAAGCCCGGCGCCTCTTTCTCCCTATATAGAGTAGAAAACCGGTGCTTTTCAAACGAAAACCCCAAACGCGCCGCTGCAACCCCGCCGCCCCACACTTGTTCGCCTTCCCGCTGGGTGTTACATGGGGAAAACGGCCAACCACTGGGGGGATTTCGAGGGCATGAGCGGTTTTCCAACTTCGTTCGACAAGGACGACCTGCTGAAATGTGCGCGCGGCGAATTGTTCGGCCCCGGCAACGCACAACTGCCCGCGCCGCCAATGCTGATGATGGACCGGATCACCGACATCTCCGGTGATCGTGGCGAACATGGCAAGGGCCATGTCGTCGCTGAATTCGACATCACGCCCGACCTGTGGTTTTTTGAGTGCCACTTCCCCGGCAACCCGATCATGCCCGGCTGCCTTGGCCTTGATGGCCTCTGGCAGCTGACCGGCTTCAACCTCGGCTGGCGCGGCTGGCAGGGGCGTGGCTATGCGCTTGGCGTCGGCGAAGTTAAGCTGACCGGCATGGTCCGGCCTGACCGCAAGCGCCTGACCTATTATGTTGATTTCACCAAGGCCATCCAGACCCGCCGCCTGACCATGGGCGTGGCCGATGGCCGGGTCGAGGCCGATGGCGAAACCATCTACCTTGTCAAAGACATGAAAGTTGCCCTGTCAGAGAATTAATCTGACAAAACTGGCCCGCAGATCCGTCTGACGCGCCTACTGCAAGAAAAAGGAGACCGCCATGCGTCGCGTCGTCATCACCGGGATCGGCATCATTTCCCCCATCGGCAACAACGCCACCGAGGTCGAAGCCTCTCTGCGCGCGGGCAAATCCGGCATCGTCTTCGCGCCGGAATATGCCGAGCATGGCTTCCGCAGCCAAGTCCACGGCATGCCGCAGATCGACCTTGCCGCCCATATCGACAAACGCGACATGCGCTTCATGGGTCCGGGGGCCGCCTATAACTTCCTCGCCATGCAGCAGGCCATCGAAGACTCCGGTCTGGAACCAAGCGACGTGTCAAACGAACGTTCCGGTCTGATCATGGGCTCGGGTGGCCCGTCGACCTCAAACTTCTTCCAAGCCTTTGATGCGGTGATCAACAAGGGCGCGCCGAAGAAAATGGGCCCGTTCATGGTCACCCGCTGCATGTCCTCGACCAACTCCGCCTGCCTCGCCACCCCGTTCAAGATCAAGGGCGTGAACTATTCGATCACCTCGGCCTGCTCGACTTCTGCCCATTGCATCGGCAACGGGGTGGAACTGATCCAGATGGGCAAGCAAGACGTGGTGTTCGCAGGCGGCGGCGAAGAACTCGACTGGACCCTGTCTTGCCTGTTCGACGCGATGGGCGCGATGAGCAGCAAGTATAACGACACCCCCGAAACCGCCTCGCGCACCTATGACGCCACCCGTGACGGCTTTGTCATCGCAGGCGGCGGCGGCGTTGTCGTGCTGGAGGAACTCTCGCACGCCCTCGCCCGTGGTGCGAAAATCTACGGCGAAGTCACCGGCTACGGCGCCACGTCCGACGGCTACGACATGGTTGCCCCCTCCGGCGAAGGCGGCGAACGCTCGATGAAACTCGCCGTCGCCACTCTGCCCGAAGGCCGCTCGGTCGATTACATCAACTCGCACGGCACCTCGACCGTGGTGGGCGACATCACCGAAATGGACGCCATCCGCCGCGTTTTCGGCAAAGGCACCACCCCGCCCGTCGCCTCGACCAAATCCCTCACCGGCCATTCGCTTGGTGCCACCGGCGTGCACGAAGCGATCTACAGCCTGCTGATGATGAACGGAGATTTCATCGCCGCCTCTGCCAACATCACCACCCTAGACCCCGCGCTCGACCCATCCGAAATCGTGATGACCCTGCGCGAAAACGTCAAACTCGACTCCGTCCTGTCGAACTCTTTCGGCTTCGGCGGCACCAACGCGACCCTGCTGATGAGCAAATATCTGGCCTAATCCGCCACTAACAGGAGTGCCAGTATGGCTGATCTGATGAAGGGCAAGCGCGGGCTTGTCATGGGCGTGGCGAACGAACGTTCCATCGCCTGGGGCATCGCCAAAGCGCTGGCCGCTGAGGGGGCCGAACTGGCATTTTCCTACCAAGGCGACGCCTTCGGCAAACGCCTCGCCCCGCTTGCCGCCACCGTTGGCAGCGAGTTGATGGTCGATGTTGACGTGACCAACGACGAAAGCTTGGACACCTGCTTCGCGACGCTGAAAGACACCTGGGGCACGATGGATTTCCTAGTCCACGCCATTGCCTTCTCGGATAAAAACGAACTCACTGGCCGCTTCATCAACACCAGCCGCGAGAATTTCAAAAACTCGCTGTGCATTTCCTGCTTTAGCTTCATCGACGTGGCGCGCCGCGCCTCCGAGCTGATGCCGAACGGCGGCAGCCTGATCACCCTGACCTATGGCGGCTCGAACCGCGTGACGCCGAATTACAACGTCATGGGCGTCGCCAAAGCCGCACTCGAATCCGCCACCCGCTACCTTGCGAATGACCTCGGCCCGCAGCAAATCCGCGTCAACGCGATCTCCCCCGGTCCGATGAAAACCCTAGCAGGGGCCGCGATTGGCGGTGCCCGCGCCACCTTCCGCCATACCGAAGCCAACGCCCCGATGCGCTCCAACGCCACGCTGGAAGCCATCGGCGGCACCGCCGTCTACCTGTGCTCCGACTTCGGCGCTTGCACCAGCGGCGAGATCATCCACGTCGATTCGGGCTATCATGTGCTGGGCATGCCGCAGCAGGAAAACCTGTAACGCCAAGTGCCTGCCCTCATCCTCTCCCTCGGCCTGATCGCCGTCACGGGCCTCGCCCTGCGCGGCGGTTTTGCGGGCGCAGGCTGGAACCGTGTCGGCTTTGATGTCAACGCCGCAGGCCTTTCCGCCGTGGCTGTGGCAGCGGCGGTCTGGTTTTTCGGCTGGCAATATGGTGCGGCCTTCATCATCGCCATCATGATCCACGAGATCGGCCATGTCGCGGCCTTCCGGGTCTGCGGCCACAAAGACGCGCAGTTCCGGCTGATCCCTTTGTTCGGCGGCGTCGCCGTATCCCGCAGTCTGCCCGCGAGCCATGACAAAGACCTGTTCATCAGCCTGATGGGCCCCGCGATCTGCCTCGGCCCGATGGCCCTGTGCTTTGCCCTGGCCAACCTGATCTTCCTGCAAGCCCCGGCGGTGGCAAGCTTTCTCTACATCCAAGGCCTCGTCCTCGGAGGCCTCAACCTGTTCAACCTGCTGCCGTTCTGGCCCTTGGACGGCGGCAAGATCGTGCGGCTGCTGACTTACACCTTCTTCCCCAAAGCCACCCGCGCGATGTCGATCCTGATGTCCGCCGCAGCCGCCGCGCTATGTGTGGCGACAGGCTCTTACATCCTGCTGTTCTTCGTGCTGCTCGGTTGGCAAGGCCTGATCCAGTCCGAACAACTGATCGAAATCCAACGCCCGATGCGCAAATCCACCGCATGGATTGCCCTCGCGGCCTATCTCTGCACCGCAGGCGCACTTTACTTGGGTGCCGCGCAATTCGTGCAAAGCCTGTTTTAAGCGACGAGAAGGCAATTCGATTTCGCGCGACACAGGGCCGCGCCCGACCTCGGGATGGCGCACAGAGGCCAGTTCTAGGCGCTTTATGCCTCAACTCCTCCCACAGAATTTCTGCTGGCACCGTTGCAAACGCGCCCTCCCGGCGGGAGGTCGGGCGCGGCCCGGCGGGCTTCGCCCTTGATTCCGGGCAAGGCAAACGACCGCAGCGCAATCGTTAATTCCTCGTGAATCCCAAGGGTTAACTCCCTGAAATCAAACAAAATAAAAAGGTCCCGAGCCGGGACCTTCAATTCTCAAACCAGATATTTGGAGCGGGCGGCGGGAATCGAACCCGCGTCTTTAGCTTGGAAGGCTAAGGTCTTACCATTACACAACGCCCGCGCTGCAGCCTTCTAGCACCCTGCGCCAGAAGGCTCAACACCCCTCACCCACATTTAGAATGCCCGCAATCATTGCAGGTCATGCAGCCCTCTTTCATCTGCAAGGCATAGCTGCCACAGCTTGGACAAGCCTTGCCGCGCGGAGCCTCGCCCACCGCCATCACCTGCATCTGCGGATCGGTTTTCAGCCCCATCCCCTCGCCCGCGATGAAACCAATCGAGACCAGATGCCGCTCGATCACCCCGCCAATCGCGGCCAAGATAGACGGAATATACCGCCCCTCCATCCAGGCCCCGCCGCGCGGATCGAACACCGCTTTCAGTTCCTCAACTACAAAGGAAATATCCCCACCCCGTCGGAACACCGCCGAGATCATCCGCGTCAAAGCCACCGTCCAGGCGAAATGCTCCATATTCTTCGAGTTGATGAACACCTCAAACGGCCGCCGATGCCCGGCAATGATGATATCATTGATGGTGATATAAAGCGCGTGTTCCGACCCCGGCCATTTCACTTTATAGGTCTGCCCCTCCAGCGCTGCCGGACGGTCCAGCGGATCGGTCAGATAGACAACCTCGCCCCCCGCCACCATCGCAGGCGCTTCCGCTGGCACCTTATCGGTGCTCTCCGAAACCGTCAGCACCGACCCCGTCACCGCATTCGGCCGGTAGGTGGTGCAGCCCTTACAGCCCTGATCCCAAGCGGCCATATAGACCTCTTTGAACGCCTCAAAGCTGATATCTTCCGGGCAGTTGATGGTCTTGGAAATCGAGCTGTCGATCCACTTCTGCGCCGCCGCCTGCATCCGCACATGGTCCAGCGGCGGCAGCGTTTGCGCATTCACAAAGTAGTCCGGCAGCGCCGTATCACCCTTCAATTCACGCCACAACCGCACCGCGTAATCGACGACTTCTTCCTCGGTCCGCGAGCCATCCTTTTGCAGCACCTTCCGCGTGTAGGCATAAGCAAACACCGGCTCAATCCCGCTCGACACATTCCCCGCATACAAGGAAATCGTCCCGGTCGGCGCAATCGAGGTCAGCAGCGCATTGCGAATGCCATGCGTGCGGATCGCCTCGCGCACATCATCATCCATCTGCATCATGTTGCCTGAAGCCAAGTAACCCTCGGCCTCAAACAGCGGAAACGCGCCCTTTTCCTTGG
The DNA here is from genome assembly GCF_034376685.1 of Cypionkella sp. GTDB lineage: Bacteria > Pseudomonadota > Alphaproteobacteria > Rhodobacterales > Rhodobacteraceae > Cypionkella. The sequence continues at coordinate 39,164 of NZ_JAXMJJ010000092.1, read as the reverse complement.
CCAGATCCACCGACGCCAGATAAGACGCCCGCGCAATCGCATGCATCCAATCCTCGGTCTGCTTGGCGGCCTCAACGGAGCCATAGCGCAAGCCGACCATCAGCAAAGCATCGGCAAGCCCGGTGACTCCCAAGCCAATCCGCCGCTTGTTCTTCGCCTCGGCCTCCTGCTCGGGCAAAGGAAACCGCGAGGCATCAACCACGTTATCCATCATCCGCACGGCCAGCCGCACCAGATCATCCAGCGCCACCAGATCCAGCTTGGCACCCTTGGTAAACGCCCCCGCCACCAGCGTCGGCATGTTGATGCTGCCCAGCAAACACGCGCCATAAGGCGGCAGTGGCTGCTCGCCACAAGGGTTGGTCGCCGCAATCGTCTCGCAATAGCCAAGGTTGTTGGCCTTGTTGATCCGGTCGATGAAAATCACACCGGGTTCGGCAAAATCATAGGTGTTGCGCATGATCTTGTTCCACAGATCGCGCGCCTGCAATGTGCGGTAAACCCGGCCCTGAAACACCAGATCCCACGCGCCATCAGCCTTGACCGCATCCATGAACGGATCGGTGATCAGCACCGAAAGGTTGAACATCCGCAGACGGGCAGCATCCTTCTTGGCCTCGATAAACGCTTCGACATCCGGGTGATCGCAACGCATCGTCGCCATCATCGCGCCACGACGCGAGCCCGCCGACATGATGGTGCGGCACATCGCATCCCAGACATCCATGAAGCTCAAAGGCCCCGAGGCATCCGCCGCCACACCCTTCACCTCAGCCCCACGCGGGCGGATGGTCGAGAAATCATAGCCAATGCCGCCGCCCTGCTGCATCGTCAGCGCGGCCTCTTTCAGCGCATCAAAAATCCCACCCATGCTGTCCGGCACGGTGCCCATGACGAAGCAGTTAAACATCGTCACATTGCGGCCAGTGCCAGCCCCTGCGGTGATCCGACCCGCAGGCAGATACTTGAAACCTTCCAGAGCGCTATAGAATCGCTCCTCCCACACCGCAGGCTCGGCTTCAACTTCCGCCAAAGCCCGCGCGATCCGCCGCCAGCTGTCCTCGACCGAACCATCAATCGGCGTGCCATCCTGCGCCTTTAGCCGATATTTCATGTCCCAAATTTGCTCGGCGATAGGGGCGGCAAAGCGCGACATGAGGGCGGTCCTTCCTGTGGGGGCATCATGCAGGCCGCGATGAAAACATCGAATCCCGGATGACGTTAGATTGATAAGACGCGACTGATAACGGCAACAGAGTGTGCGGGCAAGCCTTGAACCTACCAGATTTCGGGTTACCATGCACGACCAATCACTCTGCTGGGCAGGCAGGCCGGCGACGAGTCGCGCAGTCAGCCACACACGATGCCGCACTGTGCAAGGTCAGGAAACACGACGCATGCTCAACATCCTAAAACTCAGCGTCGGAACGGAATCGGTCGATGACCTCGCCCAATGGCACCGCGCCCATGCCCATGTCTGGGCTCCCGGCACCACCGAACACGTCACCCGCATGTGGCCGAAACGCGAGGATGAAATCCTCAACGGTGGCTCGCTCTATTGGGTGATCAAAGGCATGATTCAGGCCCGCCAACGCCTCGTCGGCCTCGCAGAACGCCGCGGCCAAGACGGCATCCTGCGCTGCGCGCTTGTGCTCGACGCAGAACTGATCCGCACCGAAAACGCCCTGCGCCGTCCCTTTCAGGGCTGGCGCTATCTCGACCCGGCCGAATCGCCGCGTGACCTGCCGAAAACCCGCGCGCAGGATGATACCCTGCCCCCAGCCCTCGCCGCAGCCCTCGCAGAAATCGGCCTGCGCTGACCCCTAAAACTTAGCTAAAATTGTCATCCTCTGTGCGCAAATATCCCACGGGGGAAGCGGGTTTGGCACAAACCCGCATGGGGGTGTGAAACCCCCAATAACATCGCATCCACCCTTCCCTTCGCCGCAGAACCGCGCCACAACCCAGATATGATCAAACGTCCGCTCTGGCTTGCCGCCGCCCCCGTGATCTTCCTGCTGCTGTGGTCGGCGGGCTTCGGCATCGCCAAGCTTGGCCTGCAACATGCCGAACCGCTCACCCTGCTGGCGCTGCGCTACACCTGCGTTCTGGCCCTGCTGCTGCCATTGGCGCTGATCCTCCGCCCACCGATGCCGAAAACCAAACGCGCTTGGGCCGATATCGCCATCACCGGCTTTCTGATCCAGGTGGTCTACTTCGGCCTCTGCTACATCGCGTTCAAATCCGGCGTCTCGGCGGGCGGCGTCGCGATCATCGTCTGCCTGCAACCGATTCTCGTCGCCCTCGCAGCACCCTACACGGTGAAAGAGGCCACATCGCGCCTTGGCTGGATCGGTCTTGGCCTTGGCCTTGCCGGGGCCGCCATCGCGATCCTGTCGCGCTCCAGCCTACAAGCCGAAAACCCGTGGGGCATCCTGCTGACCTTCGGCGCCCTTTTGGGCATCACCGGCGGCACGCTTTATGAAAAACGCTTCGGCACCGCACAACACCCGATCATCGCCAACCTGATCCAATACGGCATCGGAGCCGCCTTCACCCTGCCCGCCGCATACCTCACCGAGGGCATGGCTGTGCAATGGTCGCCCGCGTTCCTGTTGATCCTCGGCTACTTGGTGATCGGCAATTCCATCCTCGCGATCAGCCTTCTGCTGGCGATGATCCGCGTCGGGGAAGTCGCCCGCGTCTCCGCCCTGTTCTACCTCGTCCCCGCCCTGTCGGCGCTATTCGCATGGCCGCTGCTGGGTGAGGCGATGCCGCCGCTCGCATGGGCAGGCATGGCGCTGGCAGGCTTGGGGGTGGCTTTGGTCAGCAAAAAATCTGGGGTCAGCAAAAAATCCGCAACAAAGACCTAATCACCAGCCGCCCGGATTGCCCGGCTTGATTTTGCCATGGCCCTCTTCGCCCGCTTCACTCATCCAGATCACCTGCGCGCCATTGATCGCAACCGACCAGCACAGCTCGGGGTCCTGGCCATAGGTGAAGCACATCTTGTCGCCCTTCACCGCCCATTTTCCGGTGTAATCTGCGGCATGAAGGCTGCCATCTGGGGCATAGAACTCGGCATAGCCGCCAGAGGCCGCCATGCTGCCGGTCACGGTATTGCCGACCAACGCCGCGCGAATGGCATCGCCCGTCGCCAGATCCGCCGCCTGAACGGGCGTCGCCAACAGCAACAACGGCAGGATATAGCGCACGGAAGACCTCCTCGGTTCACCGCCAGAGTTAACCCTTCGCCCCTGAAGGTCAAGCCGCTTCACGCAGCCTCAGATCGGCGGCAGCGCCAGCCCCAGCTTTGCCGCCAACCGCTCCAGCACCGCCCGCGCCTGCGCCCAATCCGCCGATCTGCTGGCAAACAGCACCGCCTGACTTTGCAGGATCACCGAATCCGACAGGATCTTCAAATGGTTCGCGCGCAAGGTTTCCCCCGACGAGGTGATATCGGCAATCGCCTCGGCGGTCAGGTTCTTCACCGTGCCTTCGGTCGCGCCCTGACTATCCACCAACTGATAATCCGCCACGCCCTGCGCGGTCAGAAACTCCCGCACAAGCCGATGATATTTCGTGGCAATCCGCAACCGGAAGCCATGCGCCGCCCGAAACGCCGCCGCCGCTGCATCCAGATCATCCACCGTATCCACGTCAATCCAGCACGCGGGCACAGCGATGATCAGATCGGCATGGCCGAACCCCAGCGGAGACAATTCCGCCACCTGCACATCCCAATCCGCCAACTTGTCGCGCACCAGATCCGACCCGGTAACCCCCAAATGAATCCGCCCCGCCGCCAATTCGCGCGGGATTTCCCCCGCCGACAGCATCACCAGCTCCACGCCGTCAATGCCATCGACCGCGCCGGAATACTCCCGCTCTGCCCCGGTCTGCCGCATCATCACACCGCGCGCGCCGAACCACTCAAAGGTCTTTTCCATCAACCGGCCCTTCGAGGGCACCCCGATCTTCAACATCAGACCGCCCCCCGCAAAGCCGCGACAAGGTGAGGCCGAATGATCCCCCCCACCGCCGGAATAGACCGCCCCGCCCCCAACACCGCCGTCAGCGCATCATAGCGCCCGCCCGATGCCACCGCAGGCATCCCATCAGCATGGAACGAGAACACAAAGCCGTCGTAATATTCCATCGAGGTTCGCCCAAGGCTCGCCTCAAATGCCAGCGTCTCCACCGCGACGCCCCGCGCCCGCAACGCCTCTAGCCGCGCCGCAAACCGATCCACCGCAGGCGCAATCGCGGGCAACATCGGAGTGATCCCGCGCAAATGCCCCAAAGCCGCCTCAGCCGGAGCCTGCAATCCCAGCAGATCATACAAGAGCGCCGCTTCAGGTGCCTTGATCGGAGCCGCTTGCGCATCCTCGATCAACGCCTGCGCCCGCGCCGCAATATCTTCCGGCGCGCGCAGTCCGATGAAAGACCCCACTTGCGCGATCAAATCCGCAGGTGCGCCGCAGGCCAACCGCTGCAACAAAGCCGCCCGCGCGCCGGGCACCGCCGCCCGCCCGGCAAAGCGATCGAGCAGCGCCCGGAACCGCTTGGGTCGCCAAATATGCCGCAACAAAGCCGCCCGCCGCCGCTCGGTGGTCTCAAGTCCCCGCACCGCCGCCATCAGAATGCCGATGTCGCCGGTGACCGCGCGCACCGGCAACCCGCTCAGCATCCCCGAAAACAGCGCAAACACCTCCGCATCCGCCGCCTCGGGCGCTTCGCGGTCAAACACCTCAAAGCCGACCTGCATATATTCGCTGGCCCGATTGCCCAAGTGCTCCTGCTTGCGAAACACCTCGCCCATGTAGCAATAGCGCGCCGGGTCCGCGCCATCCGCCATATGCGCCTGCACCACCGGCACGGTAAAATCCGGCCGCAGCATCATCTCACCGCGCAGCGGGTCCGTGGTGACATAAGCCCGCGCCCGAATATCCTCGCCATACAAATCCAGCAGAGTCTCGGCCGGCAGCAGCAAATCCGCTTCGACCGGCACCGCCCCCGCCGCCTGAAACGCCGCAAACAGCCGCGCGGCCTCGGCCCGGATTGCCGCCTTGTTGCCCGGCTGCCCCCCCGCCGTGCTCATGCCCCCAGCATCTTCCGCACAGCTTCCACCAGATCGGCGCGCGGCACTTCCACCTGCGCAGGCTGGTCTTTCCATTCCTCCAGCGTCGCAGATTGCGCAATCTTCGCGCCCAAGATCAGGTCTTTCAGAATCACAACGCCCTTTTCGGCCTCGTTGCCACCCTGAATGATCGCAATCGGAGACTGGCGTTTATCGGCATATTTCAACTGGTTGCCGAACTGCTTGGGATTGCCGAGATAAACCTCTGCCCGGATCCCCGCCTGTCGCAAATCCGCGACCATCCCCATGTAATCCGCCATCCGGTCACGATCCATCACCGTCACCACGACCGGCCCCGCCGTATCGCCCGCCAGCCGCCCCTTAGCAGCCAGTGCCGCAAGCAACCGATCCACCCCGATAGAAACCCCCGTCGCAGGCACCGCCTGCCCGGTAAAGCGCTTGACCAGATCATCATAGCGCCCACCGCCCGCCACCGAGCCAAAAGACCGCTTGCGGCCCTTTTCGTCGAGGATTTCAAAGGTCAGTTCGGCCTCATAGACCGGGCCGGTGTAGTAGCCGAGGCCACGGACGACCGAGGGGTCGATGACTATGCGGTCGGAGCCGTAGCCTTGAGACTCAAGATAGGTAACAATCAATTCAAGTTCTGCCACGCCTTCCAGACCAGTTTGCGAACTGCCCACTAAATCGCGAAGATATTTGATCGCGTTGAGGTTTTGTGAAACTTTTCCAGTTGTGACAAACTCAAATTCGTTGATGTCGCCCATTGCTTCTTGGTTGCCGTAAAGAAAAGACATGATCTTTTCGACAGCATGTTCGGACAACCCCGCACCTTTGGTAAAATCACCGCTCTCATCCTTGCGCCCGGCGCCCAGCAGCGCACGCACGCCTTCCAATCCAAGGCGGTCCAGTTTGTCGATCGCGCGCAGAACGATGCCGCGCTCGGCCTCAAACTTTGACGGATCAGACGGGTCCAAAACCCCGGCGACTTCCATCACCCCGTTCAGCACCTTGCGGTTATTCACCTTCACCACATAATCGCCGCGCGGAATGCCGACAATCTCCAGCGCATCCGACAACATCGCGCAAATCTCGGCGTCAGCCGCCACCGAAGCCGACCCCACCGTATCCGCATCGCATTGATAAAACTGCCGGAACCGCCCCGGCCCCGGTTTTTCATTGCGCCACACCGGACCCATCGCGAACCGCCGATAGGGGCTCGGCAGATCGTTGCGATACTGCGCCGCCACGCGTGCCAGTGGCGCTGTCAGATCATAGCGCAACGCCAGCCAGTCGGCGTCTTCATCCTGCCAACCGAACACACCCTCGTTAGGCCGATCCACATCGGGCAAAAACTTGCCCAAAGCCTCAACGGTTTCCACGGCGGAAGTTTCCAGCGGATCAAAGCCATAGCGATGATAAACCTCGGCAATCTTGTCCAGCATCGCCTTGCGGGCGGTGACTTCCGCGCCAAAGTAATCGCGGAAGCCCTTCGGGGTTTCGGCGCGCGGGCGACGCGCCGCTTTAGCGCCTTGGGTTTTGTCATTTGCCATAGCTTACAGCCTTCGCTTTTTCTCGCGCTCCGTGTAACGGATGGGGGCATCCGCAGCAAGCAGGGGACGAAGATGGACCGCACCGAAGCCCTCGAAGAACGCATCGCTCATCTGACCCGCGCGGTGGAAGACCTGTCGGATGTGGTCGCACGGCAGTCGAAAGACCTCGATCGCCTGCTGCGCCTCACCCAGCTTCTGGCCGAGCGTGAGGCCGAACGCGAAGCCACCGGGCAAGCGCCCGAGGCCAACGTCCGCCCACCCCACTGGTGATTACATCGTGATCAATCGGTAAGCCGCCACGCCCAGCGCAAACACCCCCACCGCAATCGTCAACGGCTTGCGCGGTGCCATCTTCGCCAGATAGCCGCCAAAGAACGCCGCCGGCAAACCGCCCAGAACCAGCCCGAACACGGTCATCCGCACGTCGCTCCAGTTGGTTTCCTCGCCCCACCAGCCGAAATAATACGCAATACCCAACGCGGTAAACACCACGAAGCTGACAATAAACTCCGAGAAATTCGTCGAGCCAATCGCATAGCGCGACTGCACGCCCGAGCCAAGCAGCCCGGTGTTGACGATCGGCCCCCACGAGCCGCCAATGCCCTCGATCAAGCCACCCGCAAAACCAATCACCCGAAACCGCCGGGTTTTCACCAACTGCACCGCGATGCCGCGAAAGCCGCGATAGACGATATAGCTGCCCATCAGCACCAGATAGGCGTTCACCAGATACTGCAGCGCATCGCCCTTCAGCCCTGAAAGCAGCGTCGCCCCCAGAATACCGCCAATCGAGCCGAACACCGCCAAGGCCCCGACAATCCGCCAATCAATATTGCGATGATACAGGTTCGACAGCGCCGCCGTGCCCCCCGTCGGCAGCTTGGCCGCGTTGACCGAAGCCGAAACCAACGGCGGTGGCACGCCCTGCGCCAGCAACACAGCCGATGAGATCACGCCAAACCCCATGCCCAGCGATCCATCAATCAACTGCGCAATAAAACCGATCAGGACGTAATCCCAGATACTGTCCATGCTGATTCCGCCCTTTAATTACGACAATTCCCGTAGATATTTACCACTTTGAGGCAGCAAACAACTATTTTTTTCTCTTTTGCAGGAATTTGGCAGAGATTCGACCCTTCTGCTCACAAAAGCGTCATTGTCGGCGAGGTTTCGCGCGAGCTTGCAACCGGTTGACTGAAGGCCTGACATGGCGGTCTCAGACCTCTTCCACCATCACAACGCCCTGCATCGCCTTGATCGCGCCCTTGATCTGCGCCGTTACCGGATAGCTTTGCGGCAGCGTCAGGTCAATCTCGCGGCCCTGATCATCCGGCACACACAGGGTTATCTGCGCCTTGTTGCGGCCCTCAACCTTGCCGAGCAGCATCGCAATCGACGCCGCCGCCTCAGGCTTGTTCAGGTGGATCCGCAAGGCCTGCGCGCCTGCCGCATCCGCCACCTGATCAATTGGCTGCACCGCATTGGCCAGCAGTTTCAGCGTCTCGCCCTCCAGCTCTGCCTTCACCGTCAGCACCACATTGCGCCCCGGCTCCAACAGATCGCGCGCGGCTTCCAGCGTGTCGGAAAACACCGTGACCTCGTACAGCCCGGTCGGATCAGATAGCGAGACGAAGGCAAAGCGATTGCCCTTGGCCGATTTGCGCTCCTGCTTGCTGGCGACCGAGCCTGCAATCTTGGCAATGCACATGCCACGCTCGGCTTTCTGCGTCACTTCCGTCAGCGTCAACACATCCCGCCGCTTCAACGCCGACATGTAATCGTCCAGCGGATGCCCCGACAGATAGAACCCAATCGCCAGATGCTCCTGCGTCAGCCGTTCCACCGGCAACCAATCATCGCGATAGGCAAAACGCGGCTCAGGAATATCCGCCCCCGCCTCGCCGAACAAACTCACCTGATTGGACGATTTCGCCTCATGGATCGCCGCCGAATAGGCCACCAGCGCATCCAAAGCCTCAAACACCCGCGCCCGGTTGCCATCCAGCACATCAAACGCCCCGGCCCGCGCCAGCATCTCCAACGGCCGCTTGCCAACCCGCTTCATATCCACCCGCCGCGCGAAATCGAACAAAGTCGCGAACGGCTTCTCAGCCCGCGCGCTGACGATCAGCCCCATCGCATCCGCGCCGACGCCCTTCAGCGCGCCCAACGCATAGACCACCGCCCCATCCCGCACCGAGAACGTCGCCAAAGACGCATTGACGCAAGGCGCAATTGTCTTGATCCCCAGCTTGCCGACTTCGCGCTTATAGACCGCCAGCTTGTCGGTCAGATGAATATCGCAGTTCATCACCCCAGCCATGAACTCGACCGGGTAATTCGCCTTCAGATACGCGGTCTGATAGCTGACCACCGCATAGGCCGCCGCGTGCGATTTGTTAAAGCCGTAGTTGGCGAACTTCTCCAGAAGGTCGAACACCTCCCCGGCCTTTTTCACATCGACGTTGTGGGTCTTCTTCGCGCCCTCAACGAATTTGGGGCGCTCCTTCGCCATCTCCTCGGCAATCTTTTTGCCCATCGCCCGGCGCAGCAAATCTGCCCCGCCCAAGGAATACCCCGCCATCACCTGAGCGATTTGCATAACCTGCTCTTGGTAAACGATAATCCCTTGGGTTTCCGCCAGAATATGGTCAATCGTCGGGTGAATAGACTCCAAGTCTTTCAGCCCGTTCTTCACCTCGCAATAGGTCGGGATATTCTCCATCGGGCCGGGCCGATACAGCGCCACCAGCGCCACGATATCCTCGATGCAGGTCGGCTTCATCCGCCGCAAGGCATCCATCATGCCGCTGGATTCCACCTGAAACACCGCAACCGTTTTCGCCGCCGCATACAACTCATACGATGGCTTGTCGTCCAGCGGGATCAGCGAGATATCAATATCCACCCCGCGCAGCCGCAACAAATCCAGCGCATTCTGGATCACCGTCAGGGTTTTCAGACCCAGAAAGTCGAACTTCACCAGCCCGGCTTGTTCCACCCATTTCATGTTGAACTGCGTCGCGGGCATGTCCGACCGAGGGTCTTGATACAGCGGCACCAATTCGTCCAGCGGCCGATCGCCAATTACCACCCCGGCGGCATGGGTCGAGGCGTTGCGATACAGCCCCTCGATCTGCGCGCCGTAATTCAGCAGCCGCGCCACGACCTCTTCCTTAGCCGCCTCGCGCAATCTGGGCTCATCCGCCAATGCCTTGGTGATCGAAACCGGTTTCACCCCCTCCACCGGGATCATCTTCGACAGCCGGTCGACCTGCCCATAAGACATCTGCAACACGCGCCCCACGTCACGCACTGCCGCTTTCGACAACAAAGCGCCAAAAGTGATGATCTGCCCCACCTTATCGCGACCATATTTATCCTGCACATAGCGGATCACCTCCTCGCGGCGATCCATGCAGAAGTCGATGTCAAAGTCGGGCATCGACACCCGCTCGGGGTTCAGAAACCGCTCGAACAGCAAGGCATAGCGCAACGGGTCCAGATCGGTGATCGTCAGCGCATAAGCCACCAGTGACCCCGCGCCCGAGCCCCGCCCCGGCCCGACCGGAATGCCGTTTCTCTTCGCCCAGCCGATAAAATCCGCCACGATCAGAAAATAGCCCGGAAACCCCATCCGCTCGATGATGCCCAGCTCAAAATCCAACCGCGCCTGATATTCCTCCACCGTCACCGCATGCGGAATGATCGCCAATCGCGCCTGCAAGCCCGCATTGGCCTGCCGACGCAACTCGTTGACCTCATCATCAGCGAACTTCGGCAGGATCGGCGCGCGCTTGAACGCCGCAAACGCACAGCGCCGCGCTATCTCGACGGTATTCTCCACCGCCTCCGGCAGATCGGCGAACAAAGTCACCATCTCGGCCTCGGTCTTGAAATAATGCTGCGGCGTCAGCCTGCGCCGGGGCTGCTGCTGATCCACATAAGCCCCCTCGGCAATGCAGATCAGCGCATCATGCGCCTCATACATCGTCGCGGCGGGGAAGTAGACGTCATTGGTCGCGACCAGCGGCAGGTCCAACTCATAGGCCGTCTCAATAAACCAGCGCTCGGTGCCCGCCTCGGCATCCGTCAACCGCCCGCCCTCACCCGGATGGCGCTGCAATTCCACATACAGCCGCCCCGGATAAGCCGCCGCCAACCGCTCCAACAACGCCCGCGCTTTCGGCAGTTGCGCCGTCTGCACCAACCGCCCGAGCGGCCCATCCGCCCCGCCGGTCAAACAGATCAACCCGCCCGAATACCGCTCCAGTTCCTCAAGTTTCACCTCCGGCAAAGCCCCGCCCTTGTCGATATAAAGACAAGAGTTCAGCTTCATCAGGTTCATATACCCCGCTTCGTTCTGCGCCAGCAGAACCACCGAAGCCGCAGCCTTCAGCTTCTCCCCCGCCGCCCCCGGATCATAGGCCACCGAGACCTGACAGCCCACAATCGGCTGCACCCCAGCGTCCTTGGCGTAAACCGAAAACTCCAACGCCGCGAACATGTTATTGCTGTCGGTGACCGCCACCGCAGGCATCTCATGCTTGCCGCAAAGCTTGATAAGCGCCTTCACAGGCACCGCCCCCTCCAGCAAAGAATGCTCGGTATGGGTGCGCAGATGGATGAATCGAGGTGCTGACATGGGGGTAGACTATCGGGTTGTGAAGGCAGGGGAAAGGTGGACGGTTCGCTAGCACCACGTTGGCCAGCCCGTCGACAAATGCTAGACAATGACGTGCTACTTGCAGAGTAAGGGCGGCGACGATGGAACATCAAATCACACCCTTTGAAGGCGTTGGCCCGATAAAGTTTGGTATGACGCCAGAGCAAGTTTGGCGGACGCTAGGAAAAGTTCCCACGACATTTAGGCGATCGCCGCAAGCCGCATTTCCTTGTGACTATTTTCAGTCTGAAGGCACATTTTGCTATTATGATTCAGATGGAACACTAGAAGCCGTAGAATTCGGCCATCCGGCGCGACCCCTATTGGGAACAGTAAACCTTCTGGGGGCGGCGATGAACAATGCTGTAGCGGCACTGTCCGAACTTGACCCTACCCTCGCGGTCGAGGTCGATGGCGCAATAGCTCATCAGTTGGGTGTAAGCATCTTTGCCCCGCTATTAAAAGACAACGAGGCTGCAACTGTTGAAAGCCTTCTCGCGTTTCGCCGAGGGTATTTTGATTGACCAGTCGTAAGCCGTAGAGCGGCATTTATTGCGCCTCTTGCTGCGCCAAAATCTCTGGCACCAAAACCCCGCCCAACGCGCAATCCTTAACAAACTCTTAAACCCACCATCTCAACTCCTTGTTTCAAAACACATAAAAAAGGTCCCGAGTTGGGACCGCCCCTCATCCCTCTCAAAACCGACGCGCTCCACCGACTTTCCCGCAAGAATCCAGAAACTCCTTTCGCCAAACCGATCAATCTAACTCTTGCACAACACCCCAGTCCAAGGCTTCATATCACCCAAGGCAGCGCCCCCGCTTTCCGCCGCATCGGGCGGGCGCGCGACATGGCCAACGAAAAGACCGCGGCAGGATGAACCATGACCGACACAGCGTTTCTCTTGAACGGAACGCCGGTGCGCATCACAGGCGGCAGCCCGACGCGCACCCTGCTGGAATACCTGCGTGAAGACCAATCCCTCTGCGGCACCAAAGAGGGCTGCAATGAGGGCGATTGCGGTGCCTGCACCGTCATGGTCACCGACGCGAACGGCCCGAAGGCGCTTAACGCCTGCATATTATTCCTGCCGCAACTGCAGGGCTGCGCCGTCCGCACCGTCGAGGGCATCTCTGGCCCGAACGGCGAACTCCACCCCGTGCAAGCCGAGATGATCGCCCACCACGGCAGCCAATGCGGCTTCTGCACGCCGGGTTTCATCGCCTCAATGGCCGTAGCCCACACCCAAAACCGCACCGACCACGACACCACCCTCGCCGGAAACCTCTGCCGCTGCACTGGCTACGCGCCTATCATCCGCGCCGCCATCGCCGCTGAATCCACACCCGTCCCCGATTGGATGCAGACCGACAATGTCATCCTCTCTGCTCAAATATCCTCGGAGCGGTTCGGGGAGGCAGACAGCCTTCCCGGCGTATTCCGCCCAACCAACAGCGATGATCTCGCCGACTGGTATCAGCAAAACCCCGATGCCACCCTGATCGCCGGTGCCACCGATGTCGGGCTCTGGGTGACCAAACAGCTGCGCGACCTCGGCCCCATCGCCTTCCTGAACGCCATCACTGACCTGCAACAAATCGAACACTCCCCCGGCCACCTTCACATCGGCGCAGGCGTCACCATCACCCAACTCCGCGAGGCCCTGCTGCCGCACCACCCCTCCTTCGCCGAACTGCTGCGCCGCTACGCCTCGGAACAGGTCCGCAACGCCGCCACCATCGGCGGCAACATCGCCAACGGCTCGCCGATCGGCGATGGCCCGCCCGCCCTGATCGCGCTGGGGGCCACCCTGCATCTGCGCAAAGGCGACGAGATCCGCACTATCCCGCTGGAATCGTTCTTCATCGAGTACCGCAAACAAGACCGCCACCCCGGCGAGTTTGTCGCAGGGCTAACCATCCCCTCAACCGCCCCAAACTTGCGCTGCTACAAACTGACCAAACGCTTCGATCAAGACATCTCCGCCGTGCTCGGCTGTTTCAATATCTCCACCGAGAACGGCCAAATCACCCAAGCCCGCATCGCTTTCGGCGGCATGGCAGGCATCCCCAAACGTGCCACCCATGTCGAAAACGCGATCCTGAACAAACCCTTCACCCTGGAGACCCTGCAAGCCGCGCTCCCCGAATTCGGCAAAGACTTCCAACCGCTGACCGACATGCGCGCGTCCTCAGCTTACCGCCTGACCACCGCGCAGAACCTGCTGATCCGCTACTTCCACGACCTGAACGGCACAAAAACCAACGTGCTGGAGGTCTCGCTATGACGATGGGCAAACCCCTCCCGCACGACTCTGCGCCCCTGCACGTCACAGGCCAAGCCCGCTATATCGACGACATTCCCCTTCCCGCAGGCACCCTGCACGCCGCCTTCGGCCTAAGCACCTGCGCCCACGGCAGCATCACCGCCATCGACCTTTCCGCCGTCCGCGCAGCCCCCGGCGTGATCAAAGTCTATGCCAGCGCCGACTTCGCCGAGATGCCCGATTGCTCGCCCTCCACCCATGACGAACCCCTGCTCGCCGTGGATAAAGTCCATTACGCGGGCCAACCGGTTTTCCTCGTCATTGCCGACACCCACCTCAACGCCCGCAAAGCCGCCCGGTTGGGCAAAATCACCTACGCCGAACTTCCCGCGCTGCTGACCGTCGACGACGCCCTCAAAGCCAACTCCCGCTTTGAACAAGGCCCGATCATCTGGGCGAAAGGCGACGCCGCAGCGGCCATCGCCACCGCCCCGCAGATCATCGAAGGCACGATGGAGGTTGGCGGCCAAGAGCACTTCTACCTCGAAGGCCAGATCGCCGCCGCCATCCCGCAAGAAGACGGCATGCATGTCTATTCCTCGACCCAGCATCCCACTGAAATCCAACACAAAGTCGCCCACGCCCTGCATCTGCCGATGTCCGCCGTAAGGGTCGAAACCCGCCGCATGGGGGGCGGTTTCGGCGGCAAGGAATCCCAAGGCAATGCCCTCGCCATCGCCTGCGCCATCGCCGCCCGCGACCTGAACAAACCCTGCAAAATGCGCTACGACCGCGACGACGACATGATGATCACCGGCAAACGCCACGACCTGCGCGTCACCTACCGCGCCGGGATCGACGTCGCGGGACGTATCTTGGGGATAGATTTCACCCACCTCGTCCGCTGCGGCTGGGCGCAAGACCTGTCGCTTGCCGTTGCCGACCGCGCCATGCTGCACGCCGACAACTGCTACCACCTGCCCGATGTTCGTATCGAAAGCCATCGGCTAAAAACCAACACCCAATCCGCCACCGCCTATCGCGGCTTCGGCGGCCCGCAAGGCATCATCGGGATTGAACGGGTGATCGACCATATCGCCCATACGCTGAAAAAAGACCCTAATGAGATCCGCAAACTCAACTACTACCGCGCCGCAGGCCTCACCGGCCCCGGCACCGGCCACCGCATCGGCTCCACCTATTCCCCCGCCAATTCTGCCCCGCAATCCACCCCCTACTTCATGGAGGTGGAAGATTTCATCGGCCAAGACATCCAAGACGCCTTGGAGAAATCGAGCAATTACCAAGCCCGCCGTGCCGAAATCACCGCTTGGAATAGCACAAACCCGATCCTGAAACGTGGGCTGGCCTTCACCCCGGTCAAATTCGGCATCTCCTTCACCCTGACTTGGCTGAACCAAGCGGGCGCGCTGGTGCATGTCTACCAAGACGGCTCGATCCACCTCAACCACGGCGGCACCGAGATGGGTCAGGGCCTGAACCAAAAGGTAGCCCAAGTCGCAGCCTCGGTATTTGGCGTTGACACCTCGCAAATCAAGATCACCGCCACCGACACCGGAAAAGTCCCCAACACCTCTGCCACCGCCGCCTCCTCTGGCGCCGATATGAACGGCATGGCCGCGCAAAACGCGTGTCAGATCATCCGCGCCCGCATGGCCGATTTCCTTGCCGACAAACTCGGCAGCCACCCTAACGAAGTCCGCTTCGAGAATGGCAGCGTCCGGGCGGGCGGAGAAACCTACCCCTTCGCCCAAGTCGTTGCATGGGCCTACCAAGCCCGCATCTCGCTCTCCTCAACCGGCTTCTACGCCACCCCCAAGATCAACTGGGATCGCGTCAAAGGCAAAGGCCGCCCGTTCCTGTATTTCGCCTACGGAGCCGCCGTCACCGAAGTCGTCATCGACAGCCTCACCGGCGAAAACCGCATCCTGCGCACCGACATCCTGCACGACGCCGGAACCAGCCTAAACCCCGCCCTAGACATCGGCCAGGTCGAAGGTGCCTATGTGCAAGGCGCAGGCTGGCTGACCACTGAAGAACTGGTCTGGAACGCCAAAGGCGCTTTAACCACCCACGCCCCCAGCACCTACAAAATCCCCGCCTGCTCCGACCGCCCCCCTGTTTTCAACGTCGCCCTCTGGGATAAACCCAACCGAGAAGACACCGTCGGCAAGTCCAAAGCCGTGGGCGAGCCGCCGTTCAACCTCGGCATCTCTGCCTTCCTCGCGCTGTCAAATGCCATCGCCGCCTGCGGAGACGGCAGCCGCTACCCAAGCCTAGACGCCCCCGCCACCCCCGAACGCATCCTCGCCGCCGTGCAGGATCAGCGCCATGTTTGACCTGACCCAACTCGCCCAATCCGTCGCCCAACACGGCCCCACCGCCCGCGTGGTCATCGCCGCCCACCAAGGCTCCTCGCCGCGCGAGGTCGGGGCCGCGATGCTGGTCTGGGCGACAGGCCAATCCGGCACCATCGGCGGCGGCGCGCTAGAGCATCAAGCCACCGAACACGCCCGCGCCCTGCTGCTCACCCACGGAAAATCCCTCACCCACACCGCGCTTGGCCCCAAACTGAACCAATGCTGCGGCGGCGCTGTCACCCTGTTCACCGAGGTTTTCACCGCCGAAACCCTGCCAGACCCCACCCTCCTGATCGCCCGCCCCACCACTAACGCGCTGATGCCGCTTGCCGTCAAACGCCTGCTCGCATCGGCCCGCAACCAAGGCGCACTCCCCAGCCCGCACCTGCTGCAAGGCTGGATGATAGAACCCCTCGCCAAACCGCAACGCCAGCTCTGGATCTGGGGCGCTGGCCATGTCGGACGCGCCCTCGTCCACACCATCACGCCCCTCCCCGATCTCCACATCACCTGGATCGACACCGCCCCCAGCCGCTTCCCCACCGCCATCCCCGAAAACACCACCGCCCTCCCCGTCGCCGACCCCAGCAATGCAGTCCATCTTGCCCCCAAGAATGCCGAGCACCTGATCCTGACCTATTCCCACGCCCTCGACCTTGACCTCTGCCACCGCCTGCTGCTGCACGGCTTCCGCTCGCTAGGCCTGATCGGCTCACAAACCAAATGGGCCCGGTTCCAATCCCGCCTGCGTGCCCTCGGCCACCCCCCCCAAACCATCGCCAAAATCACCTGTCCGATCGGCGACCCCAGCCTTGGCAAACATCCGCAGGCTATCGCCATTGGCGTCGCTGCCCATCTGCTTCGCCCCGCAACACAGGCCACCCGCAGCCTGACAGCCTGACAGCCTGACAGCCACCGCCAATCCCGCAAACCTCCAAGGGGCACCCATGTTCGATCTGATCCTGCGCAACGCCAACCTCCCCGATGGCCGCAAGGGCCAAGACATCGCCATCTCCGCCGGCAAAATCGCGGAAATCGCCCCCCACATCCAAGCCACCGCCCGAGAAGAAATCGACGCCACAGGCCGTCTCGCCAGCCCGCCCTTCGTTGATCCCCACTTCCACATGGACGCGACGCTGTCGCTCGGCCTGCCAAGGATGAACCGCTCCGGCACCCTCTTGGAAGGTATCGCCCTCTGGGGCGAACTCCGCCCCACCCTGACCATCGACGCACTGGTAGACCGCGCCCTGCGCTACTGCGACCTTGCCGTCACCCAGGGCCTGCTCGCCATTCGCAGCCATGTCGACACCTCTGACCCGAAGCTCACCACGGTCGAAGCGATGCTAGAGGTGAAACAAAAAGTCAAACCTTACATAGACTTGCAACTCGTCGCCTTCCCGCAAGATGGCTACTACCGCACCCCAACCGGAGCCCAATCCCTCACCCGCGCCCTAGACATGGGCGTCGATATCGTCGGCGGCATCCCGCATTTCGAACGCACCATGGCCGAAGGCCAAGCCTCAGTCGAAGCCCTCTGCCGCCTTGCCGCAGACCGCGGCCTGCCCGTCGACATGCACTGCGACGAGACCGACGATCCCAACTCCCGCCATGTCGAAACGCTCGCCCAACAGACCATCCGCCACGGCTTGCAAGGCCGCGTCGCAGGCTCGCACCTGACCTCGATGCATTCGATGGACAATTACTACGTCTCAAAACTGATCCCGCTGATCGCGGAATCCCAGATGAACGTGATCCCCAATCCGCTGATCAACATCATGCTTCAGGGCCGCCACGACAGCTATCCCAAACGCCGCGGCATGACCCGCGTGCCGGAACTGATGCAGGCTGGCATCAACGTCTCATTCGGACATGATTGCGTGATGGACCCGTGGTATGCGATGGGCTCGGGCGACATGCTGGAGGTTGGTCACATGGCGATCCATAGCGCCCAAATGAGCAGCCTTGAGGATAAAACCAAGATTTTCAACGCCCTGACCATCAACTCCGCCAAAACCATGGGGCTGGAAAACTACGGGCTGGAAAAAGGCCGCAACGCCGATCTGATCCTGCTGCAAGCCCGCGACCCCGCCGAGGCGCTCCGCCTGAAAGCCACCAAACTGCTGGTGATCAAAGCGGGCAAGATCATCGCTCGCACTGCACCCCGCATAGGCGCGCTGTTCCTCGAAGGTCGACCCTCTGAAATCGACCCAGCACTGGGCTTCGCGCCAGATTACTAACGGAAACTCCCGCACGATCGGGAGTTAGCTTCCGGCTAGCCTGTTTGGAAAGCCAAACCGGCCTGAGTATTTAAAAATGACCAACTGCCGGAGAATTGCTCTTTCCCAAATACTCACTTCTATTCTGGCTCTGAACCGCTTCCCTCCGCCAGAAAGCCGCTCAACAGGCAGGTCAAGGCCGCGACAGCCTTCGGCAGAATCGTCTGCGGCGCGTCACTTGCGGCAACCCACAAGGCGGCGTTCAACGCAGCGCCATTGATCAACCGCGCGGCGGCCTCCACATCAACCGGCTTCAGAAGGCCCTCTGCCTGCAGCTGACCAATCTTCTGCCGTGTCGCCGCCAGACACGCATTTTGACTGGGCCATTGCGACGGATCGCCCAAAAACGCAGGCCCATCCAGCAGCACGATCCGCTGGATTTCGGGGTCCAGAGCCAGATTGATATAGGCGCTGCCCTCTGCCAGCAGGCCCTCCCACAACGATCCGGCATCCGCTGCCGCGGCCTGTGCCCGCGCCGCCATCTCGCCGTCAACCTGTGCCACGACCGCCGCCAGCAGACCCTTCTTGTCGCCGAAGTTGTGATAAAGCGCGCCGCGCGTCAGACCCGCCCCAGCGGTCAATTCATCCATCGAGGCTGCGGCAAAGCCCTGTTCGGCAAAGGCTTTTCGCCCCGCTGCGATCAGCTTGGCGCGGGTTTCTTCCATCATCTCACTACGACGTTTTGCGGCCATTTCACCCTCGCTCACATACGCGACGTATTTAAATTGACATACGGAGCGTATGCACAATATATAACATACGCTCCGTATATAAATCTTTGGGCAGAATGTGTAGCCGCTTCTGACGCGGGTTTTCGCGCACGGCAGCCCAACCAACCCAAAAGGACTTCCCCATGACACAGCGCAGCGCCGTCTTCCCGGCCAACCGTCACGCGCTTTACGAGGCGCATGGCTATTCCGCCGCCATCCGCTCGGGCGATCTGTTGTTCGTCTCGGGCCAAGTAGGCAGTCGCGCCGACGGCAGCCCCGATCCTGATTTTGAGACCCAGGTCCGGCTGGCGTTTTCCAATCTGAGTGCCACACTTGCAGCCGCTGGCTGCAGTTTTGACGATATCGTCGATGTGACCACATTCCACACCGACCCCGAGAACCAGTTCCCAACCATCATGCAGGTGAAAAATGAGATCTTCACCGCCCAGCCCTACCCAAACTGGACAGCGCTTGGAGTGACATGGCTGGCGGGCTTCGACTTTGAAATCAAGGTGATCGCGCGTATTCCCAACTGAACGAGAGCAGCCTGCGCCGCCTCCGCTTCCGATCTCGAACGACGCAAAAGGCGGTGCAGGCGGCACCTGAGAAAACGTTGCCTGCGCCGCAGCTGCTGATTTATGGCTTCATAAATCGTCACGATTTATGCTCTTCATAAATCGCTACCCCCAGACCCCCTGATGCACCACAGCCGCCTCATCCTCCAGCATCGGCCCGATCACCTCGACCTGCCGCTGCCCCGCTTCAAACACCACCCGACATGGCAAGTCCAAAGTCGGATTCTCGGGATGATTGCCGGTGATTTCCTTCAACTGATGCTCTGACATGCCGTAAACCACGCGCTTCAACCCGGTCCAATAAATCGCCCCCGCGCACATCGCGCAGGGTTCGGCCGAGGTGTAAATG
Source organism: Cypionkella sp. (assembly GCF_034376685.1). Classification (GTDB taxonomy): domain Bacteria; phylum Pseudomonadota; class Alphaproteobacteria; order Rhodobacterales; family Rhodobacteraceae; genus Cypionkella. The sequence continues at coordinate 19,286 of NZ_JAXMJJ010000092.1, read as the reverse complement.
GTGCATTCCCGCAGCAGCTCCGCAGGCAGCGAGGTCGAGGCCCGTGTCATCAACACCCGCTCAGCATGGCCGGTCATATCGTGATCCGGCATGTAGGCATTGTGCTGCGTCATCAGCACCTCCCCATCCGGCCCGACCAGAATGGACGCAAACGGATGCACCCCGGCCAGCTTGGCCTTTTCTGACTCCGCAATCGCCAGCCGCAGCAGTGCCACATGATCCAGTTCCGCCATCGCTTGCTCCTATTCCGCCCAATCCGTTGGCAGCAGAGTCGCGCCTTCCCAGCCGTCAATCAAGCCAAGTTTCACCCTGAACCTGCATCAAAAAACCGCAACTGCTTCTGCCTGCGCCTGATAATCAAGCAGCTCCGCGCATCCACCCTGACCGACACCCGCACAGAATACCCGCTACAGCCTTGATATATCGGTAATATCCCTACCCTTGCTCATGTCATAATTCTCACCCATCCCCCGAGCCAATGCTTGCGAGCCTGCCGCCATCCGGTCTAACCTTGCCCAGCCCATCCGCGCAAAAATCGGGCATCTGCCGTCTGCTGGGAAACCCCTGAAACCATGCCGCTTTCAAGAAAAACCACGGCCATTACCCCCGGAAAACTTGAAAGTCTTTCAAGTCCATTCCGCATAGCCACCGCCCCGCCCGCCAGTGTCCACTACGCCACCATCCCCCAGCCTTAAGGACCAAGCGCCCGATGCAAAGCCCCCCCCGCCTCGATCTTTCGGGCATCACCAAACGCTTTCCCGGCGTGCTTGCCAATGATCAGGTCAGCTTTGCGGTGCAACCCGGCGAAATCCATGCGCTGCTGGGCGAAAACGGCGCGGGCAAGTCAACGCTGGTGAAGATGATCTACGGCATCATGCAGCCCGACGCGGGCGAGATCCGCTGGAACGGCCAGCCCATCACCATTCAAAACCCCAAAGCCGCCCGCAAACTTGGCATCGGCATGGTGTTTCAGCATTTCTCGTTGTTCGAGGCGATGACGGTGCTGGAAAACATCGCCCTTGGCATGGACGCCAAAATCCCCGCCCGCGATCTCGAGGCGAAAATTATCGCCGTGATGCAGCAATACGGGCTAAAGCTGGAGCCCCACCGCATTGTCTCCACCCTCTCGGTTGGCGAGCGTCAGCGCATCGAAATCGTCCGCGCGTTGCTGTTAAACCCCAACCTGCTGATCATGGACGAGCCCACCTCGGTGCTGACCCCGCAAGAGGTGGAACAGCTGTTCGTCGTGCTGCGGCAACTGGCGTCTGAGGGCTGCTCGATCCTGTATATCTCCCACAAACTGCATGAGATCAAAGCCCTCTGCCACACCGCCACCATCCTGCGCGGCGGCAAGCTGGTCGATACCTGTGATCCCGCCGTTGAAACCTCGCGCTCGATGGCCGAAAAAATGATCGGCGGCAGTCTGAAAGACATCACCCGCGGCGAGGGCCGTGCCTTGGGCAGCGCCAAGCTGATCGTGCAGGGCCTCAGCGTTCCGAAAGACGGCCCTTTCGGCGTCGCTCTGAAAGACATCAGCTTTTCGGTCAAAGCCGGCGAAATCTTCGGCATCGCCGGGGTTGCGGGCAATGGCCAGAACGCGCTGCTGCTTGCCCTCTCCGGCGAAATTCCCGCCATCAGCGCCACGGCAATCCATGTCGACGCCACGCAGGTCGGCACCCTCAGCGCCAAGCAACGTCGCCTTGCCGGCATGGCAAGCGTGCCAGAAGAACGCAACGGCCACGCCGCCGTGCCCGATTTCAGCCTGTCCGACAACGCCATCCTGACCGCGCGCGACCGCATGGGCATGGTGTCGGGCGGCATGGTCAACGCCCGCGCGGCCCGCACCTACGCGGGCGAAGTCATTGCCGCCTTCTCGGTCAAAGCCACTGGCCCCGGCGCGATGGCGGACTCGCTCTCGGGCGGCAACCTGCAAAAGTTCATCATGGGCCGCGAGATCATGCAGAAACCGCAGGTTCTGGTGGTCAGCCAGCCGACATGGGGCGTTGATGCAGGCGCTGCCGCCGCCATCCATCAGGCCTTGGTCGATCTTGCCGCCACCGGATCGGCCATCGTGGTGATCAGCCAAGATCTGGATGAACTGCTGTCGCTTTGTGACACGCTTGCGGTGATCAACGAAGGCCGCCTGTCGCAACCGATGCCCGTCGCCGGGGCGAATATCGAGGAGATCGGCCTGTTGATGGGCGGCGTCCACGGTGATCCCAACGCGCCAACCCATATCTCGCCGGAGCTTGCCCATGCATCTTAAGCTGGAAAAACGCCCCGCCCCCAGCACCTTCATGCTGATCGCCACCCCTATCGCCTCGGTCCTATTAACCATGCTGATCGGCGTCATCGTGTTCGACGCCATCGGCATCGAGGGCGAGCGCGCGGTGATCGACATCTTCCTCACCCCGATCCTTGCCAGCTACAAATGGCAGGACGTGGCGGTGAAAGCCGCCCCGCTGATCATCATCGCGCTGGGTCTTTCCATCGGCAACCGCGCGCAGATCTGGAACATCGGTGCCGAAGGCCAGTATGTCATCGGCGCGCTTTCTGCCGCAGGTGTCGGTCTTGCCGCTGGCCCCGAGGCTGGCGCGTTTACCATCCTGTTGATGATCCTTGCGGGCATCTTGGGCGGTGCGGCTTGGGCTGGCATCCCGGCGCTGTTGAAAACCCGCTGGGACGTCAACGAAATCCTGACCTCGCTGATGCTGACCTATGTCTCGTTCCAAGTGCTTGGCTACCTTGTCGGTGGCCCGTGGAAAGACCCCAATGGCCGCAATTTCCCCGGCACCGCCCCGCTGCCCGACAGTCTGACCCTGCCCATCCTGTTCCCCGGCACCACGGTTCACTTGGGCGTTGCCATCGCCCTGATCCTGCCCTTCGTGTTCTGGCTGATCATGTCGCGCTCGGTGTTCGGCTTTCAGGTCCGGGTTGTCGGCTCCGCCCCGCATGCCGCCCGCCACGGCGGCTTTGACGCCAAGCAAACCATCTGGGCCGCGCTGCTGATCGGCGGCGGCATGGCGGGCCTCGCGGGCGCGCTGGAGTTCACCGGCAGCCTGAAAGCCATCAACCTCGGCTTTGCCTCTGGCTACGGCTTCACCGCCATCATCGTCGCTTTCCTCGGCCGCCTGCATCCCATCGGCTGCCTGATCGCGGGTTTCGTGCTGGCCGTCACCTATGTTGGCGGTCAGGTCGCGCAAACCACCGTGCATATCCCGAATTCCACCGCAGGCATCTTCCAGGCCATGATGCTGTTCTTCATCCTCGCCTCGGATATCCTGATCCGCTACCGCGTCCGCATCGTCAAACCCACAGGAGCGCGCGCATGAGCCCGGAATTTCTGATCGCCGCCATCGTCACCATCGTCGGCCTTACCACCCCGATCCTGCTGGCGGGGTTGGGCGAGTTGATCACCGAGAAATCCGGCGTGCTGAACCTTGGCGTCGAAGGCATGATGCTGATGGGGGCTGTTTCAGGCTTTGCCATCACCGCCTTCACCTTCAACCCGTGGCTGGGCGTGCTGGGGGCTGCCGCTGGCGGCGCGTTGTCGTCAATGCTGTTCGCGGTGCTGGTGCTGCAACTGAACTCCAACCAGGTCGCCACCGGCCTTGCCCTGTCGATCTTCGGCACCGGCCTGTCGTCGCTGATCGGCCAATCCTTCACGGGCCGCATCGTGCCGCAATTCGGCTCGATCTTCCCCGATGTGCTGGCGAAAGACCCGATCCTGAAACTGGTGTTCGGCTATTCGCCGCTGGTGTATTTCGCTTTGATCATGGTGCCACTGACCGCATGGTTCCTGAAATCCACCCGTGCCGGGCTGATCCTGCGCGCGGTCGGTGAAAACGACCATTCCGCCCATTCCATCGGCTATTCGGTGATCGGTGTGCGCTACGCCGCCATCGCCTTCGGCGGCGCTATGGCGGGCATCGGTGGTGCTTACTTCAGCATGGTGATCACCCCGATGTGGGCCGAGAAAATGACCGCCGGTCGCGGCTGGATCGCCCTCGCCCTCGTAGTCTTTGCCGGATGGCGCACCGGTCGGCTGTTGCTCGGCGCGTATTTCTTCGGCATCCTGATGGCACTGGAACTTTACGCCAAAGCCGCCGGATTTTCCTTCATGCCATCGCAGTTCTGGGCCGCAATGCCCTTCGTTATGACCATCGTGGCGCTGACCATCATCTCATCGCGCGGCAATGTCGGTGCCTCGGCCCCGGCCTGTCTCGGCAAGCCTTTCCTCCCCTCTACCTAAACCCAACAGGAGAATAAAATGACGACACTCAACCGTCGCAGCCTGATGAAAGCCGCAGGCGCTGCTGCCACGCTTTCACTGGTCGGCACCACGGCCCATGCCGCAGACAAAGTGAAAATCGGCTTCGTCTTCCTCGGCCCTATCGGCGATTATGGCTGGACCTGGGCGCATAACAAAGGCCGCGAGGCGGTGGATGCAGCGCTCGGCGATAAAGTCGAAACCGTCTATGTCGAGAACGTCGCCGAAGACGCCTCCGCCATCCCGGTGATGCGCGATCTGGCCCAGCAGGGCTGCAAGCTGATCTTCACCTGCTCGTTCGGCTACATGGATCAAACCCTTGAAGTCGCCAAAGAATTCCCCGATGTGAAGTTCGAACACTGCACTGGCTTCAAACGTGCCGACAACGTCGCCACCTACAACAGCCGCTTCCACGAAGGCCGCGCCGTCCTTGGCACCATCGCGGGCAAAATGTCGAAATCCGGCACCTTGGGCTATCTCGGCTCGTTCAAGATCCCCGAAGTCGTGCTTGGCGTGAACGCATTCGCGCTGTCCGCCCAGCGCCAGAACCCCGCCGCTGTGGTCAAAGTCGTGATGATCGACAGCTGGTTCGATCCGCCGAAAGAAGCTGCCGCCACCGAGACCCTTGTGAACCTCGGCTGCGATTTCGTCACCACCCACACCGATAGCCCGGCACCGCTGCAAATCCTTGAGCAAAAGGGCCTCTACGGCTTTGGCCAAGGCGCTGACATGTCGGCCTTCGCCCCCACCGCCCACCTCACCGCGATCGAGGATATCTGGGGCCCCTACTATATCCTGCGTGCCCAAGCCATCGTCGACGGCACCTGGGCTTCGACCGACACCTGGGATGGCATGATCGACGGCACCGTGGTGATCTCGCCCTACAACGCCGCGGTCACCGCCGAGGCCGTGGCTTTGGCGGATGAGGTCAAGGCAGGCTACATGGCCGGCACGTTTGACATCTTCACCGGCCCGATTTTCGATCAAGACGGGGTCGAGAAAGTCAAAGCCGGCGAAGTGATGACGCTGGAACAACTCGCCACGATGGATTGGTTCGTCAAAGGCGTCGAAAGCGCGTCCTAAGCGCCTGCTAAGCCGATCCTTGCCACTCTCGAAGGCCCGCGCCCCCTGCGCGGGCCTTTTGCTTGCTTTGCGCGCGATCCGGTGAAAAACTACCTTGAATTCAATGCAAACTGGAAAGGCCGCTCTCATGGCTAAAATCGCCAAAAACACCATCTGCATCTGGTATGACAAAGACGCCGAAGCCGCCGCCAACTTCTACGCTTCCGTCTTCCCCGACACCAAAGTCAACGCCGTCTTCCGCGCCCCCGGCGACTACCCGTCCGGCAAGAAAGGCGACGTGCTGACGGTTGATTTCACCGTCTGCGGCATCCCCTGCATGGGCCTAAACGGCGGCCCGATCTTCCAACATAGCGAAGCGTTCTCGATGCAGATCGCCACCGACGATCAGGAAGAAACCGACCGTTACTGGAATGCCATTGTCAGCAATGGCGGGCGTGAAAGCGAATGTGGCTGGTGCAAAGACAAATGGGGCATCAACTGGCAGATCACCCCGCGCACCCTGACCGAAGCCATGACCGCAGGCGGTGCCGAAGCCGCGCGCGCCTTCGCCGCGATGATGACGATGCAAAAGATCGACGTCGCCAAAATCGACGCCGCAAGGCGCGGCTGACAGATTGCTAGGGCACACCCGATGAGCCATCCCTATTTCGACTGCTACCTGATCCCCGTCGCAACCGCGAAACTGGCCGCCTACAAGCGCTTCTCGCAGCAGATGATGGCGGTCTATGTCGAATATGGTGCTGTCCGCATCACCGACTGCATCCTTGATCCGGCGACGACCGATGGCACGCAGTTCCACGCCGAAGCCGCGCAGGATCGGCTGCAAGCCAGCACGCTGCGCGATTTCCCTACCGCCGCGGCCACGCAAGCCGGTGAGACGGTGATCCTGTCATGGACAGAATGGCCCAGCAAAGCCATCCGCGACGCAGCCCTGCCCCGCGTGCTCGCCGATCCACGCGTCCAACCCAAACCGGGGGAAGACATGATCTTCGACGGCAGCCGCCTGATCTCGGGCGGCTTCTTTCACTTCGCAAGCTTAGGCCGCGTCGATACCACGCAAAATGGCTGAAACTGCAACGCATTCTGCCAACACCCTCTTGCATTCCGCTTGGCTCTGACAACCAATCGCCCGCAACAACACGGGGGCAGATATGAGCGCGGATTTCCTGATCATCGGTGGCGGCATTGCAGGCGTTTCCGCCGCAGCCCGCCTGTCACGGCACGGCCAAGTCACCCTGCTCGAGGCCGAATCCAACCTCGCGCATCACGCCTCCGGTCGTTCTGCCGCGCTCTATGAACCCCGCTACGGCCTTGCCCCCGTGGTCGAACTTTCGCTCGCCTCGGGCGATTTCTTCCGCGCCAGCGCCAATGTCCTGTCCCCGCGCGGCCTGATGATCCTCGGTCGCCCCGGCGAAGACGCCACGTTCGAGCGCGACATCGCTGACATGCACCTGCCCGAAGTGCCGTTCGAACAGGCCCGCGCCCTCGTCCCCATCCTGAACCCGGCCACCGTCAGCCGCACCGCCCTCGCAGATCACGCATGGGACATAGACACCGACCTGTTGCTGCAAAACTTCGCCCGCGCAGCCAAATCAAACGGCGCACAATTCCACCTCAACGCCCGCGCCAGCGCCATCACCAAAACCGCCAAAGGCTGGCGCGTCAGCACCGCCAGCGGCGATCACGAAGCCGCCATCCTGATCAACGCCTCGGGCGCTTGGGTCGATCACACCGCCGAAATGGCAAGCATCAAACCCTTGGGATTCCAACCCAATCGCCGCTCGATGGCCCGCATCCCCGCCCCCGGCGGCCATGATGTGACCCACTGGCCGATGATGTTTGGCTGTGGTGAGACTTGGTATGCCAAACCCGATGCAGGCGCTTTGATCGTCTCGCCCGCCGAAGAACACGCGATGGACCCGCATGACGCCTGGGCCGACGATATGGTGCTGGCCGAGGGCCTCGCGCGCTACGAAGAATGCGTCACCGAACCCGTCACCAAACTGCTGTCAAACTGGGCCGGTCTGCGCACCTTCTCCCCCGACCGCGTGCTGGTGATCGGCCCCGACGCCGCTGACCCCACATTCTTCTGGCTGGCAGGCCAAGGCGGCTACGGCTTTCAATCCAGCCCTGCCGCCAGCCAACTGGCCTGCGATCTGATCACCGGCACCCCGCCCAGCGCCAGCGCCGCGCTGATCGCCGCCCTCTCCCCCGCCCGCTTCGGATAAAGCCACGCGGGGGATTCCGCTTAGATGCAAATTTCCCCCGCTGACAAAACGCCCCGGCTCTGGCATTTTGCCAGCATGCGCCACGCCATAGCCCTCGCCCTGATCCTCAGCCTCGCCGCTTGCGGCGGTGGGCGTCGTGAAACCCACCAATCCACCACCTCACCCACCGCGACCCCCAGCCGCGCCAATTTCGGCGATGTGCATCCGCAAGATTTCGGCTCGACAGCACCGCAAGACCACCGCATCCACGGCATTGACGTGTCAAAATTCCAGCCCGCCGTGGATTGGCAAACCGCACAAGCCAATGGCGTCAGCTTTGCTTTCATCAAGGCGACCGAAGGCGGCGATCAGGCCGACCCGTTGTTCCGCCAACACTGGCAAGCTGCCGCCCGCGCCGGTGTGCCGCGCGGCGCTTACCACTTCTACTACCACTGCCGCCCCGCGATCGAGCAAGCCCGCTGGTTCATCGATAACGTGCCCCGCACCCAAGGCGCTTTGCCCCCGGTGCTGGATATGGAATGGACGCCAACCTCACCGACCTGCCGCATCCGCAACAGCCCGGACCATATCCGTGCCGAGGCGCAGATCTTCATCCGCGCGCTGCAATCGCATTACGGCCAGCGCCCGATCCTCTACACCGCCATCGACTTCTTTGAAGACAACCAGATGTGGAAAGTTCAGGGCGTCGATTTCTGGCTGCGCTCGGTCGCAGCCCACCCGCGTGATCTTTACGCAGGTCAGCACTGGACGTTCTGGCAATACAGCGGCACCGGCCAGGTTCCCGGCATCGCCGGTAAAGTCGATCTGAACGCCTTCGCAGGCAACGCCCGCGACTGGCAAGCCTGGCTCGCTGCCAGCCAACGCTAAACGCGCGCCTACCAGTTCCTAAAATTTGTCTAAAATTTTCGCCGCCTAAGCGCCGCACGCCGCCCTGCCATTTCACATTGGCTCAAATATTCCACGGGGGTCTGGGGGGTGTGAAACCCCCAGCGGTCAGCCATAAAAACTAAGGGCGGCAGGATCACTCCCACCGCCCCCAATCCTTAACGATCCGTAAACGCCCAAACCCAACCCTTTGCTCCCAAAAGATTAGTTCCAGCGTCCACGCGCGGACAAATCAGCCATCCACCCGAATACGCGCATTGCTCGGATCAAACGGAGAATCCTCAACCACCACCGCATCCCACAACTCGCGATTCATCCGAACCTTCAGCTTGGTGCCGACCTCCGCCAGATCAGGCCGCACATAGCCCATCCCAATCTGCTTGCCGAACGCCACCGAATAGCCGCCCGAGGTCAACCGCCCGATCTTCACCCCATCCAGCAAAAGCGCCTCTTTGCCCCAAGGATCGGTATCGCTCGGCCCGTCAATCAGCAGCGTGCAGCACTTCGACCGAATCCCCACATCCAGCATCGCCTGCTTGCCTTGGAAATCCTTCTTCAGATCGACAAACCGATCCAAAGCCGCCTCCAACGGCGTCGCATCACGGCCCAACTCGTTGCCGAAGGCGCGGTAAGATTTCTCCTGCCGCAGCCAGTTCTGCGCCCGCGCGCCGACCAGCTTCATGCCATGCTTGGCCCCGGCGGCGATCAACTGATCCCACAGATAGCGCTGCATCTCGATCGGATGGTGCAATTCCCAGCCCAACTCGCCGGTATAAGCCACCCGGATCGCATTCACCGGGCACATCCCCAACTCAATCCGCCGCGCCGACAACCACGGGAAACGCTTGTTCGACAGCGCAGTTTCCGGGTTCTCGTCCTTGATCAGCTCCGCCAAAATCTTCCGCGCGTTCGGCCCCGCAATCGCGAACACCCCCCATTGCGTGGTGACATCGTGGATCTCGATATAGCCGAACTCCGGCGCTTTATCCTCGGCACATTTCCGCAGATAATCCGCGTCATAAGCCGTCCAAGCCCCGGCGGAGACGAGGTAGTAATCATTCTCGCCATTGCGCACGATGGTGTATTCCGTCCGCGTCGTCCCCGCAGGGGTCAGCGCATAGGTCAGGTTGATCCGGCCCACTTTCGGCAAAGCATTGCAGGTGAACCAATCGAGAAAAGCGGTCGCCCCCGGTCCTTTCACCACATGTTTGGTGAACGCCGTCGCATCAATCAGACCAGCGGTTTCACGGATCGCCTTGGCCTCATCCACCGCATATTGCCACCAAGCCCCACGCCGGAACGACCGCGAGTTATGGTCGAAATCCTCTGGCGCATTCAGCGGCCCGTAGTAAATCGGCCGCTCCCAGCCATTCACCTGACCAAACTGCGCGCCCAAAGCCTTCTGGCGATCATAAACCGGCGCAGTCCGCAGCGGGCGGCAAGCTTCACGCTCTTCATCCGGGTGATGTAGGATGAAGACGTGATCGTAGCATTCCTCATTCTTGCGCGCCGCATATTCCGTCGTGATCCAAGACCCATACCGACGCGGATCGAGCGAGGCCATGTCGATCTCAGCCTCACCATTCACCATCATCTGCGCGAGGTAATAGCCGGTGCCGCCAGCCGCCGTGATGCCAAACGAGAAGCCTTCCGCGATCCACATATTGCGCAAGCCCGGCACCGGGCCAACCAGCGGGTTGCCATCCGGCGTGTAGCAGATCGGGCCGTTGAAATCGTCTTTCAAACCAACCACTTCCGACGACGGCAGGCGATGGATCATCGCCATATATTCCGCCTCGATCCGCTCCAGATCCAGCGGGAACAGATCGGCGCGGAAGCTGTCCGGCACCGAATATTCAAACCGCGCAGGCGCACCCTTTTCATACGGCCCCAAGATCCAGCCGCCACGTTCTTCCCGCACATACCATTTCGCATCTGCATCGCGCAGAACCGGGTGTTCCGGGTTGTTCTTGCGGTATTCGACCAACATCGGATCAGGCTCGGTCACGATGAACTGATGTTCCACCGGAATCGCCGGGATCTTCACGCCCAACAACCGCGCCGTGCGCTGCGCGTGGTTACCCGTCGCCGTCACCACATGCTCGGCCCGGATTTCAAACTTGTCATCCGAGGCGACCAGATTGCCGCCCTGCTCGACCATCCGGGTGCACGAGACAATCCACTCCGACCCGGTCCACTTATAGCCGTCCACCTGCACCTTACGCTCAATCGTGACGCCATGCTGCCGCGCGCCCTTGGCCATCGCTTGGGTCACATCGGCAGGGTTAATATAGCCATCCTGCGGGTGATACAGCGCCCCAACCAGATCATCGGTGCGCAGCAGCGGCCAACGCTCTTTCATCTGCGCGGGCGTCAGGAATTCGTGGTAAACCCCTGCGGTTTCCGCCACCGATGAATAGAGCATATACTCATCCATCCGCTCCTGATGCTGCGCCATCCGCAGGTTGCCGACCACCGCAAAGCCCGCGTTCAGCCCGGTTTCAGCCTCCAGCGATTTGTAGAAATCCACCGAGTACTTGTGAATATGCGTCGTCGCATAGCCCATGTTGAACAGCGGCAGCAGCCCCGCCGCGTGCCAGGTCGACCCAGATGTCAGCTCATCCCGCTCCACCAGCATGGTATCCCATCCGGCCTTCGCCAGATGATAGGCAATGCCATTACCAACCGCACCACCGCCCACAACCAGCGCCTTCACATGAGTCTTCATCGAGTCTCTCCGAATGGAATTTGCACCATATGTGCCGCAAGCCGCCCCGCACGGGCAAGGCCAGCCGACATATGGCGGATAAAAACGACATGGGTGTCAAAAAGCGGCATGAACATCCCTGTTTGAAACCGTCTGATGGACCTTCTAGTGGAAGGTTCATCGGCTTCATTGCGCATAAGGCCAAGGCCGTTGCGCAAGGGGCGCCGTGCCGCAAACCGAACTTGCCAATCTGCCAATTCCTTACCCGCGCCGCATCCGTCCAAACACCGCGACCACCGCGAAAATCACTGCCGCCGCCGACACAATCGACGGCCCCGCAGGCGTGTCCTGCCACAGTGACAGCCGCAGCCCCACCAAGCAGGCCAGCACGCCGAATCCCACCGCATAGGCCGCCATCGCTTCCGGAGTCCGCGCCAAGCCCCGTGCCGCCGCCGCCGGGATGATCAACATTGCCGCGATCAAAAGCGCGCCGACGATCTTCAGCGCCACCGCCACCACCAGCGCCAGCGCCAGCGTCAAAACCAAACGCTCGCGGTCCGGGTTCAACCCCGAGGCATGGGCGAGGTCTTCATTCAACGTCGCCGTCAGCAAAGCCTGCCACCGCCAGACCAGCAATGCCACCACCAGCAAAGACCCGCCCCAGACGAAGGCGAGATCCGATTTCGACACCGCCAGAATATCGCCGAACAGATAGCTCGACAAATCCGCCCGCACCCCCGGCACATAGGAAATCGCCACCAGACCAAACGCCAAAGCCGAATGCGCCAGCACCCCCAGAGTGGTATCCATCGCCCATCCGCGCGCGGCCAAGGTCGACACCGTTGTCGCCATCGCCAGCGCCACAATCAGCGTGCCAATCCCAATCGGCAGATGCAGCGCCAGCGCCAAGGCCACACCCAATATCGCTGCATGGCTGGTGGCATCGCCAAAATACGCCATCCGCCGCCAGACCACGAAAGACCCCAAAGGCCCGGTCGCCAAGGCCAAACCCAGCCCGGCCAAAGCCGCCCGCACCAAAAAATCATCAAGCCCCAACAGGTTATCAAGCATGATTGTGCCCATGATGCGGGTCCGACGGCAGACGACCATGCGCGTCAACCTGATCGGGTTCGTGGCTGTGATCATGCTGGTGCTGATACAGCGCCAGCGCGCCCTGCGATCCCAGCCCAAACAACGCCCGATACTCCGGCGCATTCGACACCACCACGGGCGAGCCCTGACAGCAAATATGCCCGTTCAGACAAATCACCCGATCCGACGCCGCCATCACCACATGCAGATCGTGGCTGACCATCAAGATCGCCGCCCCGGTTTCCCGCCGCACTTCCTCGATCAGCCGATAAAACCCCGCCTCACCGGGCTGATCCAACCCCTGCGTCGGCTCGTCCAAAATCAGCAGTTGCGGCGCAGACAACAGCGCCCGCGCCAAAAGCACCCGCTGAAACTGCCCGCCCGACAGCCCCGCCATTTGCCGCGCCTCCAGCCCCGGCAAGCCAACCCGCGCCAGCGCCTTCGTAGCCTCGCCGTCACCCACCCGCACCGGCAGCGACAAAAACCGCCGCACCGTCATCGGCATTGACCGATCTATGCTCAGTTTCTGCGGCACATAGCCCAGCCGCAGCCCGACAGCGCGGCTGACAGACCCCGCAGCCAACGGCAAAATCCCCAGCAACGCCCGCAGAAGCGTTGATTTACCCGAGCCATTCGGCCCCAGAATCGTCACGATCTCGCCCGGCTCAATCGCCAAAGACACGTCTGACAGCACCGCCTCGCCGCCAAACCGCACGGTGATATTCTGCGCCGCAAGCAGGCTCATGCCGCCACCTGACAGCTTGGGCACAGGCCAAGCGCCTCAATGGTAGAGCGTTCAATCACAAAGCCGCTTTGCCCGGCCGCCACCTGCAACGCCGCCATCACCGGCGCTGCGGGCGCTTCAGCCACCACATTGCAGCCGCGACAGATCAGGAAGGCAGGCGCATGGGCCTCACCCGGATGCATGCAGGCAGTAAAGGCGTTCAGGCGGCGGATACGATGCGCAAGCCCTTGTTCCTCAAGGAAATCCAGTGCGCGGTAGGCCACAGGCGGCTGATTGCCAAAGCCCTCGGCGGCCAGCCTGGTCAGCACATCATAGGCCCCCAAGGCCCGATGCTCCTCCAGCAGAATCTCCAAAACCCTGCGGCGCACCGGCGTCAGCCGCAGCCCCTTTTCCGCCACCAAAGCCTCGGCCCGGCTCAACGCATCCGCGCTGCAATGCGCGTGATCATGCGCCGCGAAAGCCAGATCCGGGGCTTCGCAGCCGGGGCAAGCGTCAGAATGAGTATGCGCCATGCGGCCCCCCTTGACATGTTATACTATAACAATCATACCGCCCCTCGTCGCCAAACAAAAGGCCCTCCCGATGCGTTATATCATATCTCTTGCCCTTGCCAGCCTGCCCACCGCAGCCCTCGCTGAAGTACCGAATGTCGTGACCGACATCCCCCCCGTCCACGCCCTTGTGGCGCAGGTGATGGGCGATCTTGGCACGCCGGTTTTGCTGCTGGAAAAAGGTGCGGATGAGCATGATTTCCAACTCCGTCCCAGCCAGATGCAAAGCATCGCTGACGCCGACACGGTGATCTGGATCGGCCCCGAGCTGACCCCCTGGCTCGACCGCGCGATGACCGACAGCAAAGCAGTCTCGCTGGCTTTGCTGGATGCGAAAGGCACGCAGACCCAAGCCTACCCGGCGGGTCAAGCCGAAGAGGAAGAGCACCACGATCATGACGAGGCCGATCACGCAGAGCATGTAGATCACGCGGGCCACGCCGACGAGGCTGAACACGCGCACAGCCATGACGGCACCGATCCCCACGCATGGATGAACCCCGCCAATGCTGCAACTTGGGTTGATCTGATCGCTGCCGATCTGTCCACGCTGGATCCCGAAAACGCCGCCACCTACGCCGCCAATGCCGCCAACGCCAAGACCCGCATTGCCACGATGGATGCCCAGATCACCGCCCAACTCGCTGCAATCAAAGACAAACCCTTCGTCACCTTCCACGCCGCCTATGGCTATTTCGCCGCCCACTACGGCCTCGGCCATCACGGCTCGCTGGCCTTGGGCGACGCCACCACCCCCGGCGCGGCCAAGCTGACCCAGCTGCAAGCCGAGCTGAAATCCGGTGCCTACACCTGCGCTTTCCCCGAAGTGCAACACGATCCCGCGATGTTGACGCAGTTGATGCAGGGCACCGCGACCAAACTGGGCCAGCCACTTGACCCCGTCGGCTCCTCGCTCGATTTTGGCCCGGATGCCTATGACAATCTGATGCGCGGCATTGCCAACTCCCTCAGCGCGTGCCTGAACGGCTGAACCCGCTTGACCTCCCTGCGGCGATGGGTCCTCATCGCCGCAAACAGGGGGCGCAGATGGCATATTTCGGCACAACGGCGGCGGGCGAAACCGTCGAGAAAATCACCCTCAGCGCAGGCGATCTCAGCGTCGCGATTCTGACCTGGGGCGCTGTGATCCAATCGGTGCGCCTCAAAGGCATTCCCTACGATCTCACCCTAGGCTCCGAAACCCTCGCCGATTACGAAGGCCCGCTGCGCTATCACGGCTCGATCATCGCCCCCGTGGTCAACCGTCTGACCAACGCGCAAGCCGCTCTCCACGATCAAACCCTCAACTTTCAAGTCAATTTCAACGGCCAGCACACCCTGCACTCCGGCGATGCAGGCACCCAGCTCAAGGTCTGGAACCTTGTCCACGCGACGGGAACCGAGTGCCTCCTCGCCCTGATCCTGCCCCACAATGAAGGCGGTTTCCCCGGCACCCGCCGCATCACCGCGCTGTTCCAGATCGCAACCCCCGCCAGCCTGCGCCTGACCATCACCACCACAACCGACGCCGACACCATCCTGAATGCCACCAATCACAGCTACTGGAACCTTGACGGCACTGCCGATTTCACCGGCCACAGCCTGCGGATCAAGGCCGATCACTACCTCCCCGCCACGCCCGAATTCATCCCGACTGGAGAAATTCGTCCCACCACCGATATGTTCGATTTCCGCAAATCCAAGCCCATTGGGCCCAATACCCCCGACCTCGATAATTGCTTTTGTCTCAGCCAAGCCCAGCAGCCGCTGCGCGATGTGCTCACTCTGACGGGCCAATCCGGTACCGAAATGACCGTCGCCACCACCGAACCCGGCATCCAGATCTACGATTGCCGCCACGACCACTACAAAGGCCTTGCGATTGAGGCGCAAGGCTGGCCCGATGCTCCCAACAAACCCGGCTTCCCGCCAATCACGCTGGCAAAAGGCGAAACCCTGACCCAGATCACCGAATGGCGCTTCACGCCGGGCGATAAAAATCCACAGCCCTGAAATCAGCCTACCAAATCGGCCCCCGCCTGACACAGTTGAAACAAAAGGTGCGGCTCCCCCCCTTTCCCTTACCCGCGCCAGACCCTAAGCCTGTCAGCGCTAACGGGAGGGCGCGGATGCAGCAAATACAAACCGGACGCTGGGCAGTGGCGGCAATGTTCGCCGCGAATGGCTTTGTGATGGGGGCTTGGGCGCCGCAAATCCCGCTGCTGCTGACCCGCCACAATATCAGCAACACCACCTTGGGTCTGCTGATCCTCGCGCTCGGCCTTGGTGCGGTCGGGGCCATGCTGTTCGCGGGCCGCCTGATCCAGAGCTTTGGCTCGCGCAGCATCGCCCGCGCTTTCGGCCTCGCAACCGCGCCGACCCTGCCGCTGGTGGTGTTTGCCCCCACCCTTTGGCTGCTCACCCCCGCGATGGCGCTGATGGGCGCGCTGATCGGCTCGATGGATGTGGCGATGAACGCCAATGCCGTCGAGGTCGAGCGCCGCATGGGCCGCGCCATCATGTCCTCCAGCCACGGATTCTGGAGCCTTGGCGGCTTTGTTGGCGGCCTTGGCGGCAGCTATGTCATAGCACTATGGGGTGCCGAGACTCAGGCCCTGCTGGTCGCGGGCATCACTTTGATCACCGTGCTGCTGGCCAGCCCGCACCTGATCACCGACGCCCCACACCCCACCGCCGAAAAGCCCATCCCGCATGCGCTGTTCCCACGCGATGCCAGCCTGTGGATCTTAGGTTTCATGGCGCTGTTCTGCATGGTCCCCGAAGGCGCCGTGCTGGATTGGGCGGCGATCTACCTCAGCCGCGAGCTTGGCTCCGACCTGTTCCGTTCCGGCCTCGGCTTTGCCGGATTCGCGGGCGCAATGGCGGTGATGCGCTTTGCAGGCGACCGTTTGCGTAACCGGTTCGGTGCGGTGAAAACCCTGCAAATCTCGGGGCTTATCTCTGCCGCAGGCTTGCTGGGCGGCGCGTTCGCTCCGAATGACATCGTGGCCATCGCCAGCTTTACCTTCGCTGGCCTCGGCGTGGCAAACATGGTGCCGATCATGTTTTCCGCCGCAGGCAACCACCCCGGCATGGCCGCAGGTGCGGCAATTTCCACCGTGACGATGGTGGGCTATGCAGGCATTCTGGTAGCCCCGTCCAGCATCGGATTCATCGCTGACCACATTGGTTTTCGTGCCACCTATGCAGCCCTTGCCGTCGTGCTGCTGATCGTCACGGCGCTGGCCCACCGCACCGCCGCCGCCGATGGGGTCAGGCATCTTTAGGCGGCAAGCAGCCTTCGACCCGTCAGAAAACGCTCCAGTGGAGCGTTTTCCGGGTCGTTGCTCATAAGGCTGAAAGCCGTTGAGCAAGGGGCGTTATGCCATAAACCGTCCTTCTGGAAATCGGGGCGCGCCTGTCTGGTAGGTGCGTGAAAACGCGCCTGCCGGGGCAGGCAGGCGCGGCCCGATTTGTCGCGGGACAAATCGGGCAAAAAACCCCGTCGCAGCGCCCGTTAGCTCGCCACCTGCGTTAAAATCTCATTCACCGATGCAATTTGCGCGAACTCGCCGTCCAGATTGGCCAACGTCAGCGCCAGCACATCGCCCGCCGCCATCTCGCGGCCATCCCGCAGCTTCTGGCGGAAATTGATCAAGGCATCCCCCACCACGGTGGTGGCATAGCCCAAATTCCCCGCCATCCGCGCGGTGGATTCCACACAGTAATTCGCAGCCCCGCCAACAATCACCAACCCGGTGATGCCCTCTGCACTTAGATGATCCGCCAGCCCGGTGCCAATAAATCCCGACGAGCCGTGTTTGATAAACACCGCCTCACCGGGCAGCGGAGCCGCCAGCGGCTGCACCGCCGATCCCGGCTGATCGGCGTGAAAGCTGTCTTCCGGGTTGGGGTCATTGTGATGCACATGCAGCACCGGCAAGCCTTTGTCGCGAAAGGCGGCAAGCAGGGTGGCGATGCTGGTCTCGGCGTCAGGGTTGCCCCAGACCATGCCGCGATCACGCCGCGCGACAAAATCCATCTGCACGTCGATCACCAGCAAAGCCGTTGACATCATCATGCTCCCAGAAAGTCGGTCTTACCCACTTCAACGCCATTGGCCCGCAGGATATTGTAAGCTGTCGACATGTGGAAATAGAAATTCGGCACCGCGTAGCCGTGGTAATATTCCACCGCCGGGAAGGTCAACTCGCGCGGCCCCGCCTTGACGCTGATGCTGCGCGTCTCGGCCCCGTCAAACGCCTCTGCCGGGATGGTGGCGATGAACGCAATCGTCTTGGCGATGCGCTCTTTCAACTCCGCCAGAGTGGTTTCGGTATCGGCGAAACTCGGCACCTCCAGCCCTGCCAACCGCGCAGGCGCGCCTTTGGCATGGTCACAGGCAATCGTCACTTGCCGCCACAGCGGCAGCATATCCGCGATCAGGCGCAACTGCGGGATCACCTCGGGCTTCAGCTTTTTGGCTTCTGCAAAAGCCTCGGCCTTCTCAAGGATCTTCGACAAAGCGGTCAGCGAATGGATGAAGAACGGAACCGGGTTTTGCATGGGGGCAGCCTTTCAGGCGATGTTGTCTGGCCGACAGATGGCCGCACAAACCCCGAAGATGCAAGGGGCGCAATCTTCGCCCGCAAGACCAGCGCAGGTTAACAAAACCATAACCCGCGCTGTCTAAGCTATTGATTCATATAAGGCCGCCTCAGTGTCCACACGTGGACACCAAAACCCTCAAACCCCCAGACACCAGCGCATCACCGCTTTTTGAGCATGCAGCCGGTTCTCGGCCTCATCAAAAATCACCGAATGCGGCCCGTCCATCACAGCCGAAGTCGCCTCATCATTGCGGTGCGCAGGCAGGCAATGCATGAACAAAGCGTCGGGCTTGGCATGGGCCATCAACGCCTCATTGACCTGATAAGGCCGCAACTGATTGTGACGGCGTTCCTTCGCGGATTCCGGGTCGTGCATCGACACCCAAGTGTCCGTCACCACCAGATCCGCCCCCGCCACCGCCTTGACCGGATCGCGCTCGATCATCACCCGGCTGCCCTTGCCGCGCGCAAAGCCGACGAAATTACCCTCGGGGTCCAAAGTTTCCGGCCCGGTGAAGGTGAAATCAAAACCAAACTGCCCCGCCGCATGAAGGAAGCTGCCGCAGACATTGTTGCCGTCGCCCGCCCAGACCACCTTCTTGCCCGCAATCGGCCCGCGATGCTCTTCATAGGTCATCACATCCGCCATGATCTGACAGGGATGCGTCCGGTTGGTCAGCCCATTGATCACCGGCACCGTGGCGTGTTCGGCCATCTCGAGCAAAGTCGCCTCTTCAAAGGTGCGGATCATGATCAGATCGACATAACGCGACAAAACCCGCGCCGTATCGGCAATCGTCTCGCCATGCCCCAGCTGCATTTCCTTGCCGGACAGCACCATGGTCTGCCCGCCCATCTGGCGCACGCCCACGTCGAACGACACACGAGTCCGCGTTGAAGGCTTCTCAAAAATCAGCGCCACCATGCGACCGGCCAAGGGCTGGTCATCATCCGGCGTGCCTTTCGGGCGGTTGTTGCGCGCGGTTTTCATCGCCAGCGCCGAGTTGATCATATGCCGCAAATCAGCGGCATCGGTTTTGTGGATATCAAGGAAATGTTTCATTTAGCGTCTCTTGTTGGCCGAGGATTGGGGGTTTTACACCCCCAAACCCCCG
>NZ_JAXMJJ010000091.1:0-63696 GCF_034376685.1 Cypionkella sp. | reverse complement strand
CCGAAAAGCAACGCCGCGCCGAAGACACCAAGGCCAAGCTGCTGGCCCGCAAGCTAAGCCGAAAAGCGGCACGGCTTACAGATAACCCGCCGAGCGGAAACTAAGCTCGCGGCTTTTGCCGATGATCAGATGATCATGCAGGGTGATGCCCAGCACCTGTGCGGCCTCTTGCACTTGCAGGGTCATGGTGATGTCAGCCTGCGACGGTGTGGGATCGCCCGAGGGGTGATTGTGCACGAGGATCAGCGCCGAGGCGTTAAGTTCCAACCCGCGCTTGACGACTTCACGCGGATAGACCGGCACATGATCCACCGTGCCTTTGGCCTGTTCTTCATCGGCAATCAGCACGTTCTTGCGATCCAGAAACAGGATGCGGAATTGTTCGGTTTCACGATGCGCCATCGCGGTATGGCAGTAATCCAGCAATGCGTCCCAACTGCTCAGCAAGGGCCGGTTCATCACCCGCGCCCGCATCATCCGTTGCGCTGCCGCCTCAACAATCTTCAGCTCCTGCACCACAGCCTCCCCCACGCCTTTCACCATCATCAGGCGGGCAGGCACGGCGGTGACGACCCGGTTGAAATCGCCAAACGTCTCCAGCAGTTCGCGCGCCAATGGCTTCACATCCTGCCGGGGAATGGCGCGGAACAGCAGCAGTTCCAGCAGTTCATAGTCGGGCATCGCCGCCGCCCCACCCTCCATGAAGCGCGTCCGCAGGCGTTTGCGGTGATCAGCGATGTAGGATGGCAGCTTGCCGGGCAAAGCATCGCCCACGGCCTCATCCTCGGCGGCGAACAGCGGCAGCGGGATTTCGTGAAAGGCGCGGGATTTGCTCATGGCAGGCAGGCTGCCATGAGACTGGTGAAGGAATCGTTAACGGCCTTAAAGCATCCGCAGCAAGTCTATGCTGGGCTGGCCGGTCACAGGCAGGCCCCGCGCACGTTGGAAATCGCTGATCGCAGCGATGGTTTTCGCGCCGATCACACCATCATTGCCCTGCGTATCAAAGCCCGCCGCCGTCAGTTTGCGCTGCAAGGCCTGCCGATCTTGCAGCGTCATGCCTTGCGCATCCGGGCCGAAGGCCGCGCGCAACGGCCCTGCGCCGTTCAGCCGATCCGACAGATATCCAACACCCAGCGCATAATTCTCGGCGTTGTTGTAGCGCAGGATGACGTTGAAGTTCTGATACAGCAGGAAGGCTGGCCCACGCGCGCCACCCGGCAGCAACAAGGACGCAGCACCGTGGTTGCCCAAACCGCCATTCACCCCGCGCACACCCAGATCAGCCCAATCGGACCGCCCCTTGCCGCGCCCCGCCAGTGCGGTGTTGAAGCCTGACGGCAGCGTCACCTCTTGCCCCCAAGGCTGGCCATGCCGCCAGCCGTTTTTCGAAAGATAGGCTGCGGTTGAGGCCAAGGCATCGGTGGGATCATCGCTCCAGATGTCGCGGCGGCCATCACCGTTGAAATCGACCGCGAAGGCTTGGTAGCTGGTCGGGATGAACTGGGTGTGCCCCATTGCCCCGGCCCAGCTGCCGGTCATGTTCTGCACCGAGGTATCGCCGTTCTGCAGGATCTTCAGCGCCGCCACCAACTGTTGTTCAAAGAAGGCCGCGCGACGCCCTTCATAGGCCAAGGTTGCCAAGGCCGAGATCACCGGAACATCGCCGCGTCTTGTGCCGAAAAAGCTCTCCAACCCCCAGAAGGCGGCGACGACATGCGGCTCTACCCCAAAGCGTGCTTCGATCACGCGCAGGGTGCCCATCTGTTGCGCCAGCACCTGCCGCCCCATCGACAAGCGTTCATCACTTGCGGCGATGGCAAGATAATCTTCTGTGGTGCGGGTGAATTCGGTCTGGTTGCGGTCTTTCTCGATCACGCCGGGGATGAAGCCCGAGGCGCGGAAGGCGCTGCTGAAGGTCGCGTCCGAGATGCCTTTGGACGTCGCGCGCGGGCGGAATGCCTGCACCCAAGCGTCAAATCCCGCATCCGGCACCATCGGCATCGCGGCTTGCGGCACCGAGCGGACGCTGCCACCGCCGCCCCCGACGCAGGCAGAAAGCCCAAGCGCAGCGATACCAAATGAGAAATTGCGCCGTGTGACCTGCATGTAAACCTCCACCAACCTGCTTTTGCTTTTGCGCAAGCTTAAAGGATTTGCGGCAAAGGGCAAACCGATGCCGGGTATTTCCGCCGAGGCCTCAGGCGGCCTGCAACTGCGCCCGCTCGGCCTCGGTCAGCAAAGCCGTCGCCACGCTCAGCACCAGTGCTGTCGTATTCTGCGGCAACAGCACTTCCCCCGTCGCGCGCCGCAGCCAAAGGCCATCAATCATCGTGCCCAACGCCAATGCCACCTGTGCAAAGCGCGCGTCTGGCAGCACATCGCGGAACACCGAGGCGAGGTTGGATTGCAGGCGGGCATAGAAAATCCGCTGCAAACGAGCATAGCGGGTGTTGGTGGCCGAGGCAGCACAGACCGACAGCCAGGCGTTGGCGATGTTCGGCTCGAACAGCCCTTCGGGGAAGTTGCCCGCGATAATCGCCTCCAGCCTGCCCCAGCGGGTTGTTGCCTGCGCGAGACCCGAGGCCACCGTCTCCATCAGCACACGATTGTTCAGCCGCACCATGGCGAACAGCACGTCTTCCTTGCCTTTGAAGTAATACGACAGGATGCCCGCAGACATCCCGGCCTCTTCGCAAATCCGCTTGGTGGTCATGCCGCCAAGCCCATGCTGCATGAACACCCGATGCGCAGCCTCGATCAATTCACGGCGGCGGAGGTCTTCGATACGGGTGCGGAAGGCGATTTTGGTCATGATTTTTCATAGCAGATGAAAAAACTGAACGCACATACAAAAAACTATATTGACGTATAAATTTCTCCTGCGCAGGCTTGGCACAGCAATCGGGGAGATAACCATGCGCAAGGTTCTGGCAGGATTGGTGATGACAGTGATGGCCACGGGGGCGGTGCAAGCGGCCGAGCCCGAGGCCTGCAAGGCGGTGCGGATCTCGGATCTGGGCTGGACCGATATCGGCCTGACCAATGCCACCGCCGAAACTATCCTGAATGCGCTGGGGTATCAGGCGACGCAGACCCTGCTCAGTCTGGATGTCACCTTCGTGTCGATGCAGCGCGGCGATATTGACGTATTTCAGGGCAACTGGCGGCCATTTCAGGACGTGCAATACGCGCAGTTTTTCGACGATGGCTCGGTGGAGCGCTTGGGGATGAACCTTGAGGGTGCGAAGTATACTTTGGCCGTGCCGAAATATGTCGCCGATGCCGGGGTGCACAGCTTTGATGATCTGGCAGCGTATGGCGATCAGTTTGAGAAGAAGATTTTCGCGATTGAACCGGGGTCGAACCAACCGCTGCTGGATATGGTTGCCGCCAACGGGCATGGCCTGGGCGACTGGACCATCGTGGAAAGCTCGGAAGCCGGGATGCTGGCAGAGGTGGAACGCTCGGTCGGGCGCAAGGATTGGATCGTATTCTTGGGCTGGCAGCCGCATCCGATGAATGTGGTCTATCAGATTGAGTATCTGGCAGATGGCGATGCGGAATTTGGCCCGGATTTCGGCGGCGCTTCGGTCTATACCATCGCGCGCAAGGGTTATGCGCAGAGCTGCCCGAATGTGACCAAGTTTTTCAGCCAACTCGCGTTTAACATCGACTATGAAAACGCCGGAATGCAGATGGTGATGGGCGAAGGCATGGAGTTTCCAGCCGCCGCCACCGCGATGATGGCGCAAAACCCTGCGATGGTTGAGGCGTGGCTGAAGGACGTCACCACCTTTGACGGCCAACCCGCTTTGCCTGCGGTGAAGGCCGCGCTGGGTCTGTAAATGGCGCTGATGCGTGCTGCCGTGATGAACGGCTTTGGCCAGCCTTTGCGGCTGGTCGATCTGCCTGTGCCTGCGCCCGGACCGGGAGAAATCCTGATCCGGCTGGAGGCCAGCGGGGTTTGCCATTCCGATGTGCATATCTGGAAGGGCGACACCCAACCCGCCACCGCCCCCGATCCGTTTATCTTGGGGCATGAAGGTGTGGGCGTGGTTGCCGCCCTTGGTATGGGCGTTGACGGTTGGGTTCTAGGTGAGCGGGCTGGCGCGGCTTGGCTGCACGACACCTGTGGCACCTGCGATCTGTGCTTGGCGGGCGAGGAAAGCTTTTGCGCAGCCCAGCGCGCGCATGGTTTCAACGTGCCGGGGACATTTGCCGAATATGTGGTGGCAAAGGCAGCTTTTGCGGTGAAAGTTCCGGCAGGCGATGGCCCTGCCATCGCCCCCCTGATGTGCGCCGGATTGACAGCATACGGCGCGATTGAGCGGGCAAAGCTGACGCATGGTGAGACTTGCGCGATCTTCGGCTGTGGCGGTCTGGGGCTGTTCGCGGTGCAGCTGGCGGCACGGCGCGGGGCGACAGTGGTGGCCGTTGATACCGATCCCGCCAAGCTGGACATGGCGCGGCATCTGGGGGCAGCGGCCACCGAAATCGCCACCACCACCCTGCCCGATACCTGGCCCAGCGCCCTGCGCGCCCATGCCACGATCAACTTCGCGCCCACCCCCCGCACCTGGCCGGCCATGCAAGCCGCCACCCGGCCCTTGGGGCGGATCATTGCGGCGGCGATGGTGGCCGAACCCGTGCCACTTAGTCAGGAATGGCTGACATGGACCGGCATCACCTTGACCGGCACCAGCGTGGGCACTCGCAAGCAGATGGCGGAGCTGATGCAGCTGCATGAAGCGGCCCCGCTGGAAAGCCCGGTCGAGGTGATCCGGCTGCAAGATGCCTCGGACGCCTTGCGGGCGCTGGACGAAGGCCGCGCCAAGATGCGCTACAGCATCGCTTTCTAGGCTAACCACTTGGAGAGCGCGGCGTTTCGTTGCTATGCTGCCCGCAATGGCAATGAAGGCAACAGAATGCGCATCGACCTGAACTCTGATCTTGGCGAAGGCTACGGCCCTTGGGCGATGGGCGACGATGCGGCGATGCTCGGGCTTGTGACCAGTGCCAATGTTGCCTGCGGCGGTCACGCCAGCGACCCCGAGACGATGTATCAGACCCTGCGTCTGGCCGCCCAGAATGGCGTCACCATCGGCGCTCATCCCGGTTACAATGACCCATTGGGTTTTGGTCGCCGGGTGATCCCGATGGCCCCGGCAGAGGTTGGCCGCATGGTCGCCGCACAGATCGGCAGCTTGCAAGCGGTGGCGGCGCTGGCGGGAACCCGCGTGGCTTATGTGAAACCCCATGGCGCGCTGGCCAATCTGGCCGCCGATGATCGCGGCGTTTCCGATGCGATTGCCACCGCCGTCAAGGCGATCTCTCCCGATCTGGCGCTGCTGGCGATTTCCGGCACCGAGCTGGAACATGCCGCCCGCGCCGCAGGAATTGCCGTCTACTCCGAGATTTTTGCCGACCGAGGTTATCTGCCCAGCGGTCGCCTTGTTCCGCGCAGCCAGCCCGGCGCTATGATCCATGACCCCGCTGCCGCCACGGCTCGGCTGTTGTCGTTTCTCGAATCCGGCCTGATGCCTGTGGTCGGCGGTGACCCGATCGCCCTCGCCGCGCAGTCAATCTGCGTCCACGGCGACAACCCCGGTGCGGTCGAGATGGCCCGGCACATCCGCAATCAGCTCAACGCGGCAAGCGTCACCATCGCCGCCTTCCTGCCCGCTTAGGCCATGCACCCCACCCCAAGCGCCCCTATCTTCCGCTCTATCGCCGAACGCGCGGTGCTGGTGGAGTTTGGCACAGTGCTGGACCAAGCCGCCCATGATGCCGTGCTGCGGCTGGATCAAGCACTGGCAGCGCAACCCTTCGTGGGCTTCCGCGAGGCGATACCGGCCTTTGTCAATCTGCTGGTCGAATTTGACCCGGTGACCACGGATCACCCCACCACCATCGCCCATCTGCGCGGCCTTCTCACCGCGCAAACTACCGCGCGGGCGCAACCCGCCCAGCGCGAGGTTCTGGTCTGCTATGATGCTGACCTTGCCCCCGATCTGGTCGCCGTCGCGCAAGCCACCGGTCTGACACCCGAGGCGGTGATCAACGCCCATCTCTCTGGCGACTACGCAGTGTTCATGTATGGCTTTGCCCCCGGCTACGCCTATCTTGGCGGTGTGCCAGAGGTAATCCGGCTGGATCGCAAACCCAGCCCCCTGCGCGGCGTGGCGGCGGGATCGGTGATCATCGCGGGCGCGCAATGCCTTGTCACCACGCTGCTGATGCCCACCGGCTGGTGGATCATTGGCCGCTCGCCCACCCGCATCCTGACCGACGATACCGCCCGCCCCTTCCTGTTCGATGTCGGCGACAAAGTGCGCTTCCGCCGCATCCGCCGCGCCGAATACGAGGCGGAGCAATGACCGAAGCCATCCTTCGCGTCGCCTTCGCGGGCCCACATGTCAGCATCCAAGACCAAGGCCGCCCCGGCCTGATGCGCTACGGTGTCCCCGCCTCTGGCCCGATGGATCGCCAAAGCTTCGCGCTGGCCAACGCCGCGCTCGGCAACCCGGCGGGTCATCCGGGCATCGAAATATCGCTCGGCGGCCTGAGCCTGCACTGCCAAGGCGGCACCATCACCCTCGCCCTCGCAGGCGGCGGTTTCATCGCCGAAATGCCTGCCCGCAAACTCGGCGCTTGGAACATTCTGACCCTGCGCGCTGGTGAAACCCTGACCATCCGCCCCGGCCCTTGGGGCAGTTGGACCTACCTTGCCATTGCGGGCGATCTACAGGCCGAAAGCTGGCTCGGCAGCCGCGCCACCCACGGTTCTTCCGGTTTCGGCGGTGGCAGGCTGACAACCGGGCAGGTGCTGACAATCACTGATGCGCAAACGCACCCTGATCTTGAAGGCCACATCCCCTGCCCGATCTGGGCACGCCCGCGCCACCTTTTACGCTGCACACTTGGCCCGCAGGATCGTTTTTTCGATGCCGAAACCCTAAGCGCCTTCACCACCGCACGCTTCGAGATGACCGACGCTTTTGACCGCATGGGTCTGCGCTTGCGCGGCCCCGCCCTGATCCCTACGGGTGCACTGTCGATCCCGTCCGAACCGATCCTGCGCGGCTCGGTGCAAGTCTCGGGTGACGGCACCGCCACCGTGCTGCTGTCAGATCACCAGACCACCGGAGGCTATCCGAAAATTGCCACGGTTTTGGCCGATGATCTTGACGCTTTCGTGCAATGCCGCCCGCGTGATGCGGTGATGTTCCAAACCATCACGCCTGCCGAAGCCATCGCCATCACGCGACAAAACACCCTGCGCTTTGCCGCGTTTCAGGATCGCTTGCGCGCGCGTTAAATCCCGTGCCCGCTCCACGGCCCATGCTTGTCGGCAACGCCATCCACCCGCTCAAACCCGTGTGCGCCGAAGAAATCGCGCTGGGCTTGGATCATATTGGCGGTCGAGCGCCCGGTTCGCATCATGTCAAACCACGCCAGACCCGAGGCCAAGGCGGGCATCGGCAACCCGCTGAGCGCGCCCGCCGCAATCACCTGCCGCAAAGCACCATGCGTCGCCTTCAGATGATCGGCAAAGAATGGCGCCAGCATCAGATTGCGGCCCGCATCTTCGGTCAGTGCCGTCGCCATGTCGTTCAGCATCGACGAGCGGATGATGCAGCCCTCGCGCCAGACCCGCGCGATTTCCGGCAACGGCATCGGCCAGTTGAACGCTTTGGACGCCGCCGAGATCAGCGCGAAACCCTGCGCATAGCACAGGATTTTGCCCGCGATCATCGCCTGTTCCAACTGCGCCAAAGTCACGTTGGCCCCAGCCTGGGGGGCCGCGCCGAACACCGCCTCACCCGCCAAACGCTCCTCCAACCGCGATGACAGATTCCGTGCCATTACCGCCGCTTCAATCGCGGGAATGGTGGCGGCCAGATGCTGCGCCTCGATCACCGTCCAGCGCCCAGTGCCCTTTTGCCCAGCGCGGTCGAGGATCATATCCAGCATCGGTTTGCCGGAATGGGTGTCGGTGGCGGCCGCAACCTCTGCCGAAATCTCGATCAGATAGGATTGCAGCGGCCCTTGGTTCCACGCCTTGAACGTCTCGGCAATGGCAGCCGCATCCATCCCAAGGCCATCACGCATCACGCCATAAACCTCGGCGATCATCTGCATATCGGCGTATTCGATGCCGTTGTGCACGGCTTTGACGAAATGCCCTGCCCCCGCTGGCCCCATATAGTCAGCGCAGGGTTCGCCCTTATACTTCGCCGCAATCGCGTTCAGCACCGGGGCGACACGATCCCAATCCGACCGCGAGCCACCGCCCATGATCGCCGGGCCATGCCGCGCGCCTTCTTCGCCACCCGACACGCCGATGCCCATGAAATGCGGCCCAATCTTCGCCGCCTCAGCCGAGCGCCGATCGGTGTCGTGGAACAAGGCGTTGCCGGCATCAATGATCAGATCATCCGCCGCCATCAGGGGGCGCAAAGTTGCGATCATGTCATCCACCGCCTGCCCCGCAGGCACCATCAGGATGATCGCACGCGGCGGCGCAATCGCGGCCACCAGATCGGCCAGCGTTTCACAGGGGGTGATCTTGTCGGCCAGCGCGCCCGCCTCGGCTTTGAAACCATGCGTCACTGCAACCGTGCGGTTCCACACCGCAATCGGAAAGCCTTTTTCAGAAATGTTCAGGGCCAACATTGCCCCCATGGTGCCAAGGCCGATCAGGCCGATTTGCGATTGGGTCATGGTTTCTGTGCTCCGACGCGGTTCAAGGTGATGGCGTATAGGCTCGTGGTAGCCGTGATATAAAGCTGGTGCTTGGCGCGCCCGCCAAAGCAAATATTCGAGACTTTCTCGGGGACAAGGATCTTGCCCATCAGATGCCCATCCGGGGCGATGCAATGCACGCCGTCGCCCGCCGAAGACCACAGATTGCCCTCGGTATCGCAGCGGATACCGTCGGCCTTTCCGGGAGCAATGGTGTGGAAGATGCCACGGCTTTTCAGCCGTCCCGACTCCACGGAAAAGCTGCGAATGTGCGCCGGATCATCCTGATACATCCGACCGGTATCGGCGACATATAGCACCGACTCGTCCGGGCTGAACGCCAGCCCGTTCGGGCAGTTGAAATCGGTCAGCACGGCTTCCATCGTTCCATCCGGGTCGACGCGATAGACATTGCAGGGCAGTTCCTGCACCGCCGCAAAACCCTCGTAGTTCGAGCCGATGCCGTAATGCGGGTCGGTGAACCAGATCGAGCCATCCGACTTTACCACCACATCATTCGGTGAATTCAACGGCTTGCCCTGATAGCTGTCGGCAATCACCGTGATGCTGCCATCCAACTCGGTCCGTGTCACCCGCCGCAACCCGTGTTCACACGACACCAGCCGCCCCTGCAAGTCACGGGTGTGGCCGTTAGAATAATGCGACGGCGCGCGATAGGTCGAAATCCCAATGCCCGGCGTATAGCGCAGGATTTTATCGTTCGGGATGTCGGAAAACAGCAGGCAGCCGGCGTCGCCAAACCACACCGGACCTTCCACCCAATCAAACCCCGTCGCCAGTTGTTTCACGGGCGCATTGCCCAAAACAAAACGGCCAAACGCCGGGTCGTGGATTTCAAAGCATGACATGGCACCGCCTCCCGCCCTCATGTGAGCGATAACATAGCGCAAGGTCAAACCGAAAGGTATCCTGCGGCATACCGGGTAAGCCGTACGCGCCACGCTCAGCGGTCGGTTGCGCAAACTTCGATTTCAAGGCACCTTGGTGCAGGGCCACCCGCCCCCATCTGATTTAAGACAGGAGATTTTCATGGACTTCGACCAGTTCCTCGGCAGCGGTGCGGTCTTCGCTGCCATCGCGCTTTTCATCATCGTCGCCTTGTTCAAGGCCGTGCGGATTGTGCCGCAAAGCGACAAATACGTCGTCGAACGTTTGGGCCGTCTGCGCTCGGTCCTGGGGCCAGGCATCAACTTTACCGTGCCGTTTCTGGACCGCGTGGCGCATAAGGTTTCGATTCTGGAGCGTCAGTTGCCTACCGCGCACCAAGACGCCATCACTACCGATAACGTGCTGGTCAAGGTTGAAACCAGCGTGTTCTACCGGGTGATCGCGCCGGAAAAGACCGTTTACCGGATCAAGGATGTCGATAGCGCCATTGCCACCACCGTGGCCGGGATCGTGCGATCTGAGATCGGCAAGATGGAGCTGGATCAGGTGCAATCCAACCGCAACGAGCTGACCGCCAATATCCGCGAACATGTCCGCGCGATGGTGGAAGATTGGGGCATCGAGGTGACCCGCGCCGAGATTCTCGACGTGTCGTTGGATGAAGCCACCCGCCACGCCATGATGCAGCAGCTGAACGCTGAACGCGCACGTCGGGCGCAGGTCACGGAAGCCGAGGGCAAAAAGCGCGCGGTCGAGCTGAACGCCGATGCTGAACTTTACGCCGCCGAACAGGGTGCTAAAGCCCGCCGGGTGCTGGCCGATGCCGAGGCTTATGCGACCGAAGTGATCGCAGGCGCGATCAAGGAAAACGGCATCGAGGCCGCGCAGTATCAGGTGGCGCTGAAGCAAGTCGAGGCGCTGACCACCGTGGGCCAGGGCGCGGGCAAGCAGATGATCATCGTGCCGGCACAGGCTTTGGATGCCTTTGGCGATGCCTTCAAGATGTTGAAAGGGCGTGTATAAATGTGGAATGTCTGGTGGGTGTGGATCGCTGGCGGCTTTGCTCTGGGCGTGGCCGAGGTGCTGCTGCCCGGCTACATCTTCCTTGGTTTCGCTGCGGGCGCGGTGCTGACCGGGGTGCTGTTGGGCATCGGTCTGTCGGTCAGCCTGCCGCTGCTTCTGCTGATCTTCGCGCTGCTGTCGCTGGCATCGTGGATCGGCCTGCGCCTCACGGTTGGGGTGAAAAAGGGCCAGGTCAAGCTGTGGGACAAAGACATCAATGACAACTGACGCGCGCTGATGGATTTTGTCGGTGCAAAGGTGGCGCTGCTGTGCGGCGACACCCTGCTGACCTATCTGCGCGATGACAAACCGGGTCTGGCTTGGGCTGCGATGTGGGATCTTCCCGGTGGCGGTCGTGAAGGCGATGAGACGGCTGAGGCCTGTTTGCTGCGCGAGTTGCACGAGGAATTTGGCCTGCTGCTGCCGCCCGAACGGCTGATCAGGCGCAAAGTTTGGCCCAGCATGATGGATGCCGCCCGGCCTTCGGTGTTCTTCGCGGGCAAGATCACCGCCGCCGAAATCGCTGCCATCCGCTTTGGCGACGAAGGCCAGTATTGGCAAATGATGCGGGTGGCCGAGTATTTGGCCCACCCACAAGCCATCCCGGAATTGCAGCGCCGCGTTGCCGTGGCGCTGCCCGATCTTTAGAATATGCCCGCTTTAGCCGACCTTGCAGGCCGCCATCACCGCCATGTTCAGAATGTCGTTCACCGTCGAATTGGTGGAACAAATCTGAATAGGCTTTTTCACCCCGGTCAGAATCGGCCCGATTACCGTCGCACCGGCCATTTCCTGCATCAGTTTGACCGAGATCGACGCCGAGTGCCGCGCCGGCACCACCAGAATATTCGCCGGGCCTGACAGTCGGCAGAACGGATATTGCGCCATCACTTCAGCATTCAGCGCGACATCTACCGTCATCTCGCCCTCATACTCAAAATCCACGCCCATCTTGTCCAACACCTTGGGGGCTGCGTGCATTTTGGTCGCGCGTTCCGACACCGGATAGCCAAAGGTTGAAAAGCTGACAAACGCCACCCGAGGCTCCAACCCCAGATTGCGCGCCACCCCGGCAGCTTTCACCGCGATATTGGCCAGATCAACCTCATCCGGCCATTCATGCACCAGCGTGTCGGCAATCAGCACGATCCGGCCCTTGTGCAACAGCGCGGTCACCCCCACCGCGCCATCCGAGGCTTTGGCGTCAAACACATGGTTGATCAGCGAAAGCACATGCGCCGATTTGCGGGTAACCCCGGTGATCAGCGCATCGCCATGACCGTGATGCAGCATCAGCGCCGAGAACACATGCCGATCCCGGCCAGCCAGACGATGCACATCATGGCGGTCAAAGCCATCACGTTGCAGGCGCTGATACAGAAACTCTTTATAGGCTTCGAGATGCCGCGAATTGGCGGCGTTGACGATCTCCAACTCGCGCACCGCATCGCCAAGCCCTGCGGCTTCCAGCTTTTCCTTCACATCGGCCTCGCGGCCGACCACCAAGGCCTTGCCCAAACCGGCGCGCTGATAGGCAACCGCAGCCCGCAACACCCGCGGATCATCCCCCTCGGCAAAGATCATTCGCGCCTGGGCCTGCTTGGCCCGCGCATGGATGCCCTGCAGGATGCTGGCGGTCGGGTCCATCCGCGCCTTCAGGCTGTGTGCATAGCCCTTCATGTCGATGATCGGACGCCGCGCGACCCCGGTATCCATCCCGGCTTTGGCGACCGCAGGCGGAATCACATAGATCAGCCGAGGATCAAACGGCGTCGGGATGATGTAATCGCGGCCAAACGACAGCTTGCGCCCGTAAGCCATCGCCACCTCGTCCGGCACATCTTCGCGCGCCAAGGCGGCCAAAGCGCGGGCGCAGGCGATCTTCATCTCATCATTGATCGCGCGGGCATGAATGTCCAAAGCGCCGCGGAACAGATAGGGGAAACCCAGCACGTTATTGACTTGATTGGGATAATCGCTGCGCCCCGTTGCCACAATCGCATCGGCGCGCACCGCATGAGCTTCTTCCGGTGTAATCTCGGGATCGGGATTCGCCATCGCGAAGATCACCGGATTATCGGCCATCGACCGGACCATATCCTGCGTCACCGCGCCCTTGGCCGAAACGCCCAGAAACACATCCGCCCCCACCATCGCCTCATCCAAGGTGCGCAGATCGGTGCGCGCGGCATGCGCGGATTTCCACTGGTTCATGCCCTCGGTGCGGCCCTGATAGATCACGCCCTTGGTGTCGCACATGATGCAGTTGTCGTGCGCAGCGCCCATCGCCTTCATCAGCTCAAGGCAAGCGATCCCCGCCGCCCCCGCGCCATTCAGCACAATGCGCACTTCGCCGATTTTCTTGCCAGAAATCTCCAGCGCATTGATCAGCCCCGCTACACAGATCACCGCCGTGCCGTGCTGATCGTCATGGAACACTGGGATGTCCATGATTTCCTTCAATCTTTGCTCGATGATGAAACACTCGGGCGCCTTGATATCCTCAAGATTGATGCCGCCAAAGGTCGGCCCCATCAGGGAAACCGCCTTGATGATCTCTTCCGGGTCTTCGGTGTCGAGCTCAATGTCGATGGCGTTCACATCGGCAAAGCGCTTGAACAGCACCGCCTTGCCTTCCATCACCGGCTTTGACGCCAGCGCGCCCAAGTTGCCCATGCCCAGAATGGCGGTGCCATTGGAAATCACCGCCACCATGTTGCCCTTGACGGTGTAGTCATAGGCCGTGGCCGGATTGTCAGCGATTGCCTGCACAGGCACCGCAACGCCGGGCGAATACGCAAGGCTCAGGTCGCGTTGCGTCGCCATAGGGGTCGAGGCAACAATCTCATACTTACCGGGGCGCGGTTCCAAATGGTACGCAAGCGCCTCTTCCGGCGTGATTTTCATTTTAGTCATCAGGGGGCCATCCTGTTTGTCTGCAAGTCTGTCGGTGATAGCGATGCGCAGCCCGCACGCATAGAGCCTTTCCGTCGCGCACCCGGTTTTGTAGGGTGCGGGGCGATCAGGGGGATGAATGTGAGCGACGACACCGTAACGCCGATGATGGCGCAGTATCTGGAAATCAAAGCGCAGAACCCCGGCGCTTTGCTGTTCTACCGTCTGGGCGATTTCTACGAGATGTTTTTTGAGGATGCCGTCGCCGCGGCCGAGGCTTTGGACATCACTTTGACCCAGCGCGGCTTTCACAACGGCAAGCCGATTGCCTTGTGCGGCGTGCCCTACCATGCCGCCGAGGGCTATCTGCTGACGCTGATCCGCAAGGGTTTTCGGGTGGCGATTGCCGAGCAGATGGAAGACCCCGCCGAGGCGAAAAAGCGCGGTTCCAAATCGGTGGTGAAGCGCGATGTGGTGCGGCTGGTGACCCCCGGCACCTTGACCGAGGATTCGCTGCTGGAAGCCCGGCGGCACAACTATCTGGTGGCTTTTGCCGAAGTGCGCGATGAGTCCGCGCTGGCTTGGGTCGATATTTCCACCGGCGAATTGCGGGTGATGCCCTGCCCCGAGGTGCGCTTGGGGCCGGAACTGGCGCGGCTTGCCCCGCGTGAGGTGTTGGTGTCCGAGGCGCGGGAACGCGATCTGGCGTTGATCGTGACCGAAGCCGGGGCGGCTGTGACGGCGCTTTCGCGCGGCAGTTTTGATTCCACCAGCGCCGAACGTCGGCTGTGTGCTTTGTGGAATGTCGGCTCGCTGGACGCTTTTGGCAGCTTTGGTCGGGCCGAGATTGCCGCGATGGGCGCGCTGGTTGATTACCTCGACCTCACCCAGCGTGGAAAATTGCCGTTGCTGCGCTCGCCCGTGCGCGAAAGCGCCAACAGTGCGATGCAGATTGATGCGTCAACCCGGCGCAATCTGGAACTGACCCAAGCCTTATCGGGCGGCCGCGAGGGGTCTCTGCTGGCCGCCGTGGATCGCACGGCCACCGCAGCAGGCGCGCGGCTGTTGGAGCGCCGTATTTCCAGCCCCTCGCGCGATCTGAGCGTCATCCATCAGCGGTTGGACTCGGTGCGGTTTCTGCTAGGGCAGAGCCGTTTGCGCGAAGATCTGCGGGAAGATCTGCGCCGCGTGCCGGATATCGACCGCGCGCTGTCGCGGCTGGCATTGGAACGCGGCGGGCCGCGCGATTTGACAGCGATTCGGACCGGGCTGACGCAGGCAGAAAGCATCGCCGCTCGGCTATCAGACGTGCCGCCTCTGCTGGCCGAAGCCGCGAAAGCGCTGGTTGGTCATGGCACGCTGATCGACCTGCTGGATGAAGCTCTGATCGCCGAACCGCCCCTGATGGCGCGCGATGGCGGCTATATCGCGACGGGATTTGACGCCGATTTGGATGAAACCCGCCGTTTGCGCGACGAAGGCCGCGGCGTGATTGGGCAGATGCAGGCGGAATATATCGCGCTGTCCGGGGTGCAAAGCCTGAAGATCAAGCACAACAATGTGCTAGGCTATTTCATTGAAACGACCACGCTGCACGCCGAGAAGATGTTCGCAGCCCCCTTGTCGGAAACCTTTATCCACCGCCAGACCACCGCCAATCAGGTGCGCTTCACCACCATTCCCTTGAACGAGATTGAGACGAAGATCCTCAACGCTGGCAATCGGGCGCTGGAGATCGAAAAGCGTCACTATGAGGCGCTTAGAGCCGCAATTTTGGATCAATCTGGCCCGATTGGCGCGGCGGCGCGCGGGCTGGCGGAGATCGACCTGAGCGGGGCTTTTGCTGATCTGGCTGCGGCGGAGAACTGGTCTGAGCCGAGGGTGGACAACAGCCACGCCTTCATGGTGACGGGCGGGCGGCATCCGGTTGTCGAACGCGCCCTGCGCAGACAGGGCGGGGCTGCGTTTGTTGCCAATGACTGCGGCTTGACCGAAGAAAAAACCCCGGCGATCTGGCTTTTGACCGGGCCGAACATGGCGGGTAAATCGACCTTCCTGCGACAGAACGCTTTGATCGCGCTGCTGGCGCAGGCGGGCAGCTTTGTGCCTGCGGCTTCGGCGCATATTGGGCTGGTCAGCCAGTTGTTCAGCCGCGTCGGCGCCTCGGATGATCTGGCGCGCGGGCGCTCAACCTTCATGGTTGAGATGGTCGAAACTGCGGCGATCCTGAACCAAGCCGATGATCGCGCCTTGGTGATTTTGGACGAGATTGGCCGCGGCACCGCGACCTATGACGGTCTGTCGATTGCTTGGGCGACGATGGAGCATCTGCACGAAACCAACCGCTGCCGCGCTTTGTTCGCAACGCATTACCATGAAATGACAGCGCTTTCCGGTAAGCTGGCGGGGGTTGAAAATGCCACCGTCACCGTCAAGGAGTGGGACGGTGAGGTGATTTTCCTGCATGAAGTCAAGAAGGGTGCTGCGGATCGCTCATATGGCGTGCAGGTGGCGCGGCTGGCCGGGCTGCCTGCCACGGTGATTGAACGAGCAAAGGTGGTATTGGAGGCGCTGGAATCCGGCGAACGCGAGGGCGGGTCGCGACAGAAAGCACTGATTGACGATCTGCCGCTGTTTCGGGCGATGCCAGCGCCTGCGCCGAAGGTGGTTGTGAAGGAGTCTAAGGTGGAGGCGACGCTGAAAGACGTGCTGCCGGACGAGCTGACACCGATGCAGGCGCTGCGGCTGGTCTATGAGTTGAAAGATATGCTGAAAAATTGAGTCAAGTTTATTTGCTCTTTCGGAGATACTCCACGGGAGGGAGGTCACATTGGCCATCGGCCAATGTGACTGGGAGGGTGTGAAACCCTCCGGCTCCAGCCAAGCAATCAGCCTTGGGTATTCGACGACACGCCAACCTGCGCCGGACGCAGCAGGCGGTCATGCAGCATGAAGCCGACGCCCATCACCTGAATAATTTGCCCCGCTTTGGTGCCCGGCAACGGGGCTTCGAACATCGCCTGGTGCTGCTGCGGATCGAAAACCTCCCCAATCGCGGGGTTGATCTCATCCACGCCATGCTTTTTCAGCACATTGGTCAGCTCACGCAGGGTCAGTTCCAACCCTTCGATCAAAGCTCCGGCCTGCGCGCGGGTTTCCTCGGTGGCGGCATCCAGCGCGCGCTTGAGGTTGTCATAGACCGGCAACATATCCCGCGCTAGTTTCGAGCCGCCATATTGCTCGGCCTCGCGGCGATCGCGCTCACCGCGCTTGCGGGCGTTTTCGGCATCAGCCAGCGCGCGCATGAAGCGGTCACGCATATCATCGCGCTCGGCGCGCAGGGCGTCGAGTTCTTCAGCTGCGACAAAATCTTCCAGACCTGCGAGATCTTCGGCCTCTGGGGCGGTGTTTTCCTGCGCCATCTTCGTCTTCCTTACATACGTTCCGTCTTTGGCCTGCCTTAGCCCGAACCACGTTCGGACAAAAGCCTGCCGACCAGTTGGGCGGTGTAGTCGACGATCGGAACAATCCGGCCATAGTTCAGCCGGGTCGGTCCGATCACGCCCACCGCACCAATGATCTTGCGATCAGCGTTCATATAGGGAGAGACCACCAGAGAGGAACCCGAAAGTGAGAAGAGTTTGTTCTCGGAACCGATAAAAATGCGCACACCTTCGCCAGTTTCGGCCAATTCCAGAAAATCGGCGATATCACGCTTGCGTTCGAGGTCGTCGAACAGGATGCGGATGCGGTCGATGTCTTGGGATTCGGCCGAGTTTTCGATCAGATTGGAACGGCCGCGCACAATCAGACGCTCGGCATGTTCATCTGAATTGTCCCAAAGTGCGATGCCACTTTCGACCAGCGCGCGGGCCAGCGAATCAATCTCCTGACGCCGGTTGGCGATATCCTGGACGATATTGCGGCGCAGTTCTGAAAGCGTCTTGCCCTCGGCCAGCGCGTTGAGGAAATTCGCCGCCTCGCGCATCGACGACGGGGTTTGGCCGGGCGGCGGGGTAAAGACACGGTTTTCGACATGGCCATTGGCAAAGACCAGCACGACAAGGGCGCGGTCGGCGGCGAGGCTGACAAACTCGATATGGCGGATCGGTGCTTCAGCTTTCGGGGCCAGCACGACGGAGGCCCCCCGGGTGATGCCCGAGAGCGTGCCGCCGATATGATCCAGCAGGCTGGTGATATCCTGATCATTGCTGGCCGAAGCTGTGTCGATCAACTGGCGATCCTCGGCGGCCACCGTGCCGACTTCGAGCAGGCCATCGACGAACATCCGCAGCCCCTGCTGGGTGGGAATCCGGCCCGCCGAGATGTGCGGGCTGTCGAGCAGGCCCAGAAGTTCAAGATCCTGCATGACATTGCGGATGGTCGCGGCAGAAAGCCGTTCCGACATGCTGCGGGTCAGCGTGCGCGAGCCGACCGGATCACCGGAGGCAAGGTAGCCTTCGACGACGCGGCGGAAGACTTCGCGGGAGCGGTCGTTCATCTCGGACAGGATCTTGGCGCCATCGCTCATTTGGGAATCC
Source organism: Cypionkella sp. (assembly GCF_034376685.1). Taxonomy (GTDB): domain Bacteria; phylum Pseudomonadota; class Alphaproteobacteria; order Rhodobacterales; family Rhodobacteraceae; genus Cypionkella. Next base: position 45,541 of record NZ_JAXMJJ010000091.1, on the reverse strand, counting down.
CTGCTGCTCACCTCCATTAAGGAGGCTCGGCTGCGAACGTCAATGAGGGTTGCATCGGAGTGGGGCGCGGGACTATCTGGAACAAAGCGAAAAAGGATGATGCGATGCGCCCCTCTGGTCGGAAATTGAACGAAATGCGCGCGGTTTCTATGGAAATCGGCGTGATGAAACATGCAGAAGGCTCTTGCCTGATCAAGATGGGCGAGACCCATGTTCTGTGCTCGGCCACGATTGAAGACAAGGCACCGCCGTTTCTGAAGAATACTGGTTTGGGCTGGGTGACGGCAGAATATGGCATGCTGCCGCGCGCGACGAATTCGCGGATGCGTCGCGAGGCGGCAGCAGGCAAACAATCTGGCAGAACACAAGAAATTCAACGGCTTATCGGGCGGGCATTGCGCGCTGGCGTGGACCGCTCGGCTTTGGGCGAGCGGCAGATCGTGATCGACTGCGATGTGATCCAGGCCGATGGCGGCACCCGCTGTGCCTCGATCACCGGCGGCTGGGTGGCTTTGCGCTTGGCGATGAACAAGCTGTTGAAGGCTGGGGTGATTGTCAGTGATCCGATGATCGACCATGTCGCAGCGGTGTCATGTGGGATTTATGCCGGGCAGCCGGTGTTGGATCTGGATTACCCTGAGGATTCCGCAGCGGGAACGGATGGCAATTTCATCCTGACCGGACGGGGACGGATGATTGAGGTGCAGATGTCGGCCGAGGGTGCCACCTTCTCGCGCGATGAGATGGGCGAATTGCTGGATCTGGCCGAGTCCGGGGTTGCCAGGCTGGTTGCGGCACAGAAGGCGGCTTTGGGGTTGGCGTGATGCGGAAATTCTCGGGCAACCGGCTTTTGGTGGCGACGCATAATCGCGGCAAGCTTGAGGAAATCGCCAAGCTGTTGGAAGGATTTGGAATTTCGGTGGTGTCGGCGGGCGAACTTGGCCTGCCGGAGCCTGCTGAAACCGAGGATAGTTTTGTTGGCAATGCCAGGATCAAAGCCCATGCCGCAGCACAGGCAAGCGGCCTGCCTGCGCTTTCCGATGATTCCGGCATCACGATTGATGCCCTTGATGGCGCTCCGGGTGTTTATACGGCAGATTGGGCAGAGACCCCGACCGGGCGGGATTTTGTCATGGCGATGCAGAAGACCTGGAGCAGGTTGGAAGAGATTGCCGCGCCGGAGCCTCGGTTAGCGCAGTTTCGCTGCACCTTGGTTTTGGCATGGCCGGATGGCCATGATGAAGTGTTTGAGGGTGTGATGCCCGGACAGGTGGTATGGCCGATGCGGGGCGATCAGGGGCATGGGTATGACCCGATCTTCCAGCCTTTGGGCGGCGATTTGACCTTTGGGGAAATGGACCGCTGGCAGAAGAACCAGATCAGCCACCGGGCTGATGCCTTTCGCAAATTGGTAGAAGGATGTTTCACGTGAAACATATCTCGACAGGCTCGCCGTTTGAGGCGACGATGGGCTACAGCCGCGCCGTGGTGAAGGGCGGCTGGTGCTTTGTCTCGGGCGTCACCGGGTATGACTATGCCACGATGCAGATGCCCGACGGCATTGCCGATCAGGCACGCAACTGCTTTACCACGATCACCGGCGTTCTGGCTGAGGCCGGGTTTGACATGGCTGATATCGTCCGCGTGCAATATACCGTGATCGCAGCAGATTTGGTCGATGATCTGGTGCCGGTGCTGGGTGAAGTCTTGGGGCAGATCCGGCCCGCCGCAACCATGGTGATTGCGGGATTGATTCGCCCCGAGATGAAAGTCGAAATCGAAATCACCGCGTTCAAAGGCTAGCAATGGAAGACTGGCAACATGGCGGCTTTGGGCTGTATCTGCATTGGCCGTATTGCGAGTCGAAATGCCCCTACTGCGATTTCAACAGCCATGTCGCGACGCAGATTGACCAAAGCCAGTGGCAGCGCGCCTATCTCTCAGAAATTGATCGACTGGGGCAGGAAACCCAAGGTCGGATTCTGAACTCCGTTTTTTTCGGTGGAGGCACCCCGTCTCTGATGGCCCCAGATCTGGTTGCGGCGATCATCGAGCGTATCCGCGCGACCTGGCCCATGTCGAACGATCCCGAAATCACCCTTGAAGCCAATCCGGGCTCGGTTGAGGCGGGTCGCTTCAGGGGGTTTCAGCAGGCAGGCGTGACGCGGGTATCAATGGGCATGCAGGCGATGAACGATGAGGATTTGCGCAAACTTGGCCGCAAGCACACTGCGCAAGAGGCCAGACAAGCCTTTGACATTGCACGATCTTGCTTTGATCGCGTCAGCTTTGATCTGATTTATGCGCGCCAAGATCAGACCCTGACCGCGTGGCGCGAAGAGCTTGGCCGCGCGCTGGAATTGGCGATTGATCACTTGTCGCTCTATCAGTTGACCATTGAAGACGGTACCGCTTTCGCTGACCGGTTTGCAAAGGGCGGGCTGAAGGGCCTGCCCAGCGAAGATCTGTCCGCCGAGATGTTTGAGGCGACACAAGAGCTGTGTGAGATGGCGGGCTTGCCGGCTTATGAGGTCTCAAACCACGCCAAAGCCGGCTGCGAATCCCGTCATAATCTGATCTATTGGCGTGGCGGGGATTACATTGGCATCGGTCCCGGAGCGCACGGACGGATGACGCTCAACGGGCAGCGGTGCGCGACCGAGGCCCCGAAATCCCCAGCGCTGTGGCTGGGCATGGTGCAATCTCGCAAAATCCCCGAATTGCCGCGCAGCGTTCTGACGATGGAAGAGCACAGCCTGGAGTATCTGCTGATGTCGTTGCGGCTGAGCGAAGGCCTGGATCTGACGCGTTATCAGAACATTTCAGGCAAAGCGCTCAATTCGCAGAAAATCCAGGATCTGTCAGAAATTTCCATGGTTGAGACGCATGGCGACCGGCTGCGGACGACGCCGCAGGGCCGCATGGTACTGAACGCCATCCTCCGCGATCTCGCAACGTGTTAAGGCTTCGCGGGTCTAGAATTCAGCATCGCGCGGTATCACCGACAAAACCCGGCAGAGCAAATCCAGCTGATCCAACGAGCGATAGCTGATTGTCAGCTTGCCGCCCTCCCCGCCTGGCAGGTGATCAATTTGCACTGACATGTGCAGATTGGCCGAAAGATCCGACTCCAGCGCCCGTGTATCGGCATCCTTTTCGCCGCGCTGCCGCAGGGCCCGACGCTTCGCCGGGTCGACGGCGGATTTTCGCACCAGTTCTTCGGTATCCCGCACCGAAAGCCCGCGTCCAACCACCTGCCGCGCCAGTTCCGTGGCGTTACCGCTGGTGATCAGCGCCCGCGCGTGTCCGGCCGACAGCGTGCCAGATTTAACCATCTGCTGCACATCATCGGGCAATGCCAACAATCGCAGCAGATTGGCAATATGGCTGCGGCTGCGCGACAACGCCTCGGCGATTTTTTCCTGGGTGTGGCCAAATCGGTCCATCAGCTGTCGATATGCCAGCGCTTCCTCTATGGAATTCAGTTCTGCGCGCTGGATATTCTCGATGATTGCAATTTCCAGCACTTCAGAATCGCTGAACTCACGAACAATCACTGGTAATTCATGCAGTTGCGCGATTTGAGCCGCCCGCCAACGTCGTTCCCCGGCAACGATTTCGTAAAGATCCTGATTGGCCTTCCTGCGCACGATCAGCGGCTGGATGACCCCCTTTTGACGTAACGAATCGGCAAGATCCTGCAACGCCTGTGGCTCAAAATCGCGGCGCGGCTGATCGGGGTTCGGAACGATCTTTTCAACCGGCAGCATCAGCTCAGAACGACGCGTCTCGGCTGCGGCAGAGATCACGTCAAGGTTCACATCCGCCATAAGCGCAGAAAGGCCGCGGCCCAGCCCGCGCCGATCGAACTTCTTTTCCATCAGATGATCTCCTCTTTGAAACGATTCCGAACCGGATGCCGCAGTAAAATCTCGGACGCAAGGGCCCGGTACGCCTCCGATCCCTTTGAGGCACTGTCATAGCTGAGGACGGGTTGCGCATAAGACGGCGCTTCACTGAGCCGCACATTGCGCGGAATCATGGTCTTGAACACCAAATCACCCAAGGTCGAGCGCGCATCATGCTCGACCTGCTGTGAAAGCCGGTTGCGGCCATCCACCATTGTCAGGACAACGCCTTCAATGCGCAGCCCCGGATTGGCGCTGCGCCGGACCTCCCGAATGGTCAGCATCAGCTGCGACAAGCCCTCAAGCGCAAAAAACTCGGCCTGCAAAGGAACCAGAACGGCATGACTGGCCACCATTGCGTTGACCGTCAGCAGGCTCAGCGACGGCGGGCAATCTATCAGAATGAAATCAAGATCTAGCGTTTCAACACGAGGTTCACGCAGGGAATCATGCAACAAAAAGCTGCGCTTCTCATTCGCCACCAGCTGAATATCGGCGGAAGACAGGTCGGCACTGGAGGGACAGAGCAGCAGCCCGGGGAACTCGGTGCCGACGACCGTTTCGACAAGCGGTGCTTCATCCAACAGCAGATCATATGTGGTTTTCTTGCGATCCGTCGGCGCGAATCCAAGCCCGGTCGAAGCATTGCCTTGTGGATCCAGATCCACCAACAGCACCCGCGCGCCCTGTTCAACCAAAGCCGCAGCCAGATTGATCGCGGTGGTTGTCTTGCCCACTCCACCCTTTTGGTTGGCAATCGAGAGAATGCGCGGCCCGTCAGTGCCGATGAGGTCATGCATGGCGAATACCCCTCAAGGCCAAAACCAGCGCAGCGGGATCAGTGTGGCTTTGCGCCTGCTCAAGGTCGAATCGCCATAGCTGCTTGGCGTCCTGAACTTCGCGCGCAGCCGCTGCCCCTTTTGGAAAGATCGCCACACCTTCGGGCTTCAGATGCCGGAATGCAAAATCACACAGGCTGGACAATGGCGCCAGCGCGCGTGCCGTCAACACATCCGCATTCTGTGGCTCAAGATCTTCAATACGCTGCGTTTTAACGCTGACAGCCACATCCAGAAGCCGCGCGGCCTCTAACAGAAACACCGATTTTCGACGATCCGATTCCACCAGAACCATATTGGTTCCGGGATGCAGTTCTTTCGCAAGAATCGCCAGAACCATACCCGGAAACCCACCACCGCTGCCCAGATCGCACCAAAGCTTGCCTTGAAACGGAATGTGCTGGATGAGTTGGGCTGAATCAAGAAGGTGCCTGTGCCACAGATCAGCGATACCCGCTTTTGAAACAAGATTAATCGCAGGATTCCATTTTTCAACCAGTTCGCAATAGTCAAAGAGCCTCTCCAATGTTTCACGTGAAACATTCAGCCAGTCCGGAACCACAACCTCGGCACGATTCATTGTGCGACGGCCTCTCGCCGAGCTTTGCGGATATGCGCCAAAATCAGCGTCAGCGCTGCCGGTGTCATGCCTTCGATCCGCGCCGCCTGTGCAAGATTAGCAGGGCGGATATGCGACAACTTCAATCCCAGCTCGTTCGAAAGACCCGGCAAACCCGTGAACACGAAACCGCCCGGTATCTCCGCGGATTCCTCCCGCTTCAAAGCCGCAATCTCCAGCTTTTGCCGGTCAACATACTGCGCATACAACGCATCCGTCGCTGTCTGCTGCTGAATCTCTGGCGTGAATCTTGCGAACTCCGGCACCAGTTCGGCAATTTGCCAAACAGTCACATCCGGCAAGGCCATCAGCGCCTGCGCGGTGCGCCGTGCGCCGTCCTGACTAAGCATAATGCCAACCTTGTGCAATTCTGTCGGTGAGAATGCCTTTTGCTGCAAAATGCCCGCCGCAGCTGCAAGCCTCTCGCTCTTCGACAGGAACGCTGCCTTGCGGTCATCCCCAACACACCCCAAATCAAGCCCTACCGGCGTAAGTCTTTGATCTGCATTGTCGGCTCGCAGCGTCAGGCGATATTCTGCGCGCGATGTGAACATGCGATAGGGTTCGGTGACACCACGCGTTGTCAGATCGTCAACCATAACTCCGATGTAGCTTTCAGCACGGCTAAAATGCACAGGATCCTTTGCTTGCGCCAAGGCCGCTGCGTTCAGACCGGCCAGCAGACCCTGTGCTGCCGCCTCTTCATAACCGGTGGTGCCATTGATCTGACCGGCAAGAAACAGGCCCGGCATCGCCTTCAACTGCAACGAAAGATCAAGCGCGCGCGGGTCAAAATAGTCATACTCAATCGCATAGCCTGGCTGCGTGATCCGCACATTCTCAAGCCCGACAATAGAGCGGACATAGGCCTCCTGCACATCTTGCGGCAAGGAGGTCGAAATCCCGTTGGGGTAGACCGTGCTATCATCCAGCCCTTCAGGCTCCAGGAACACCTGATGCGACGTCTTGTCGGCGAACCGAACGATCTTATCCTCGATGGACGGGCAATACCGCGGCCCGATCCCCTCAATATGACCGCCATACATCGCCGACCGGCTCAGATTTTTGCGCACGATCTCATGGGTGTTCTCATTCGTGTGGGTGATCCCGCAGGCAATTTGCCGCACCTGCGGTTGCTTGTTCATGAAGGAAAATACCACGGGATCTTCATCACCCGGTTGCACTTCCAACACATCCCAATTGATCGTGGTACCATCCAGACGCGGCGGCGTACCGGTTTTCAACCGGCCGCGCGCCAGTCCCAGCGCTGCCAACTGCTCTGCAAGCAGCACGGATGGTCGATCCCCCATCCGCCCACCCGGCCGCCGCTGGTCGCCGACGTGAATGACGCCATTCAAGAAAGTGCCCGTCGTCAGGACAACTGCACCCGTCGTCACATCCACAGAATCTGCCAGAGTAACACCAGTCACTCTGCCGTTTTCCTGTTTCAATGCAACGACTTCGCCTTCCAGTATCGTCAGGTTCGCCTCAGCACTTAACAAATCCTGAATCGCAACCCGATACAGTTTTCTGTCGGCTTGTGCCCTCGGCCCCTGCACTGCCGGGCCCTTGCGCCGGTTCAGCAAACGGTACTGAATCGCAGCACGATCCGCCGCAAGACCCATGATGCCGTCCATCGCGTCGATTTCTCGCACCAGATGGCCCTTGCCAAGCCCGCCGATTGCCGGATTGCACGACATCACACCGATGCCATCACGGCGCAACGAGATCAAAGCCGTCCGTGCGCCCATCCGTGCAGAGGCCGCTGCCGCTTCAGCGCCAGCATGGCCACCGCCAATGACAATCACATCAAAATGTTTCACGTGAAACAACCTCACTTCCCGATGCAGAAACTAGAGAATATCTCATCGAGCAGATTCTCGACATCGATTCTTCCCAGCATAGCTTCCAAAGCGCGCATTGACGCGCGCAAATCCGCCGCAACCAACTCTGGCAAATCCTGCGCCTGAACCATGTGCCGCTGCGCCGATTCCAATCCAGACACCGCCGTCTGCATCGCGATACGCTGACGCTCACGGATCAGCAAGCCCGCAGAGGCCGCCCGCCCTGACAGCCGCTCCGCAATCTCGGCGATAAGCCAATCAACTCCGGCCCCGGTCTTGCCCGAAACCGCGCGCGCCACGCCCTCACGCATATCCGCTTTACCCAACACCACCAGATCATCAACCTCTGGCGTCAGCATCAACACCTCATCAGCATCTGCCTGCAAAAACACCCGCAGGTCAGCCTGCCGCGCCCGATCCAGCGCGCGTTCGACGCCAAGACGCTCAATAAAATCCGTTGAATCGCGCAGCCCTGCCGTGTCCAACAAAGTAACCGACAGCCCAGCGATATCCATCCGCACCTCGATCACATCCCGAGTGGTCCCCGCAATTTCCGAGGTGATCGCCGCCTCCCGCCCCGCTAAAGCATTGAGAAGTGTAGATTTTCCAGCGTTTGGCGCGCCAACGATCGCCACCTCAAAACCATCGCGTATCCGCTCTGCCGCGACCGCGCCCGCCAACTCGGCGCGCAATTGCACCAACAACCCGTCGATCAGAGCTGTAACCTCCGGCGTCACATCCAGTGGCACATCCTCATCGGCAAAATCAATCGTCGCCTCGATCAAGGCCGCAGCGCGCACCAGATCCAACCGCCACGCCTCGACCCGCTGCCCCAAAGCCCCCGACAACACCCGCAACGCCTGCTTGCGTTGCGCCTCGGTCTCTGCGTCGATCAAATCGGCAAGGCCCTCGACCTGCGACAGATCAAGCCGACCGTTCTCCAGCGCCCGTCGGGTAAACTCGCCTGCCTCGGCCATCCGCAAGCCATCAAGCGCCGCCAGAACCTGCAACACCCGCGCCACAACCGCCGTGCTGCCATGCAGCTGCAACTCGGCACTGGCCTCGCCGGTAAAGCTTGCACCCTGCGCAAACAGCACCACCAGCGCCTCGTCCAACACTTCACCCTGCCAGATCAAACGCCGCAGCCCAGCCTGCCGCAGCCGAGGTGGCAGACACAGCTTGGCCACGGCATCATGTGCCATTGGCCCGGAAAGCCGGACCACCGCAACGCCCGCCTTACCCCGCGCCGAGGCGAGGGCAAAAATCGTGTCCATAGCCAAGCCCTTGATGAAAGCGTGTCAGGTTTGAATAGAAACGTTCTTATCGAAAACGCGTTCAAGCGGATGCAGGAGCCAGCGTTTTCGATTCAATCTGAACCCGCCGCGCTCCAGAAACGCTGGTTATGCGTTCATCGACTCGAAGAACTCACCGTTGCTTTTGGTTTGCTTCAACTTCGAGATCAGGAATTCAATCGCATCTGTCGTGCCCATCGGGTTCAGAATCCGACGCAACACATAGGTTTTCTGCAAATCGGTCTTCTCGACCAACAGATCTTCCTTCCGGGTGCCGGATTTCAGAATATCAATCGCCGGGAACACCCGCTTATCGGCGACCTTACGATCCAGCACGATCTCGCTGTTACCCGTGCCCTTGAATTCTTCAAAGATCACCTCGTCCATCCGGCTGCCGGTATCAATCAGCGCAGTGGCAATGATTGTCAGTGATCCGCCTTCTTCGATATTTCGAGCCGCACCGAAGAACCGCTTCGGCCGCTGCAGCGCATTGGCATCCACACCACCGGTCAACACCTTACCCGAAGACGGCACCACCGTGTTGAATGCGCGGCCCAGACGGGTGATGCTGTCCAACAAGATCACCACATCGCGTTTGTGTTCAACCAGACGCTTGGCCTTCTCGATCACCATCTCGGCCACCGCCACATGCCGCGTCGCCGGCTCGTCGAAGGTCGAGGATACAACCTCGCCCTTCACCGAGCGCTGCATGTCGGTAACTTCCTCGGGCCGCTCGTCGATCAGCAGCACGATCAGATAACATTCCGGGTGGTTGACCGCGATAGAGTTGGCAATATTCTGCAACAACACGGTCTTACCGGTACGCGGCGGTGCCACGATCAAGGCGCGCTGGCCCTTGCCGATCGGGCAAACCAGATCAATGATTCGGGCCGAGCGATCCTTGATCGTCGGATCCTCGACTTCCATCTTCAACCGTTCATCCGGATAAAGCGGCGTCAGGTTGTCGAAATGCACCTTGTGACGGGCTTTTTCGGGGTCATCAAAGTTGATCCGCGTGACTTTAGTCATGCAGAAATACTTCTCATTGTCGCGTGGTGCCTGAATCACGCCCTCAATGGTATCGCCGGTGCGCAAGCTGAACTGCCGCAGAATATCGGGTGAGACATAAATATCATCTGGTCCGGGCAGATAGTTGGCGGACGGCGAGCGCAGAAATCCAAAGCCATCCTGCAGCACTTCCAGCACACCATCGCCGCCAATTTCCCAACCTTCTTCGGCATGCTCTTTCAGGATCGAGAACATCATCTCGCCCTTGCGCATGCTTGGCGCGTTCTCAATCTCCCATTCTTCTGCCATCGCCAGCAGCTCGGCCGGGGTCTTGGCTTTCAGATCAGCAAGATTCAAATGCTCAACGGTCATCGGGAATTCACCTCAGGCGCGCGACCCCACACTTGGGCCAGCAGCAGCAATGTCAATGGAAAGCGGAATGGCCGAATGGCCGCGCTGGCGTCCACCTAAGACCAGCCTGCGCCCAAGTCAAGGATTTCAAATGAGCGATTTCAGAACTTCACGATGACCGAGATCACGATAATCATCATAAGCAACGTCGGCACTTCGTTCATCATACGATACTGTCGGCCGGTAAGGCGGTTGCTGCCCGCCACAAAATCCTTCCGCCGCCACCCCAGCCAGTGATGAAACACCGTCATCGCAATCACACAGAACGCCTTGGTCCAGGGCCAAACCGCCGTCCAATCCACAATGCCCGGCGTGAACACCAAGCCCAGACCAAACACCCAGGTCGCCACAGACGCGGGATTGATGATCGCCTTCAGCAATCGACGTTCCATCACCTGAAACATCGCATCGGTGGCAGATCCTGCCTCCACCTGTTCGACATGATAGACAAACAGCCTTGGCAGGTAGAACAGCCCCGCCATCCAGGCAATCACCGAGATCACGTGCAAAGCTTTTATCCAAGGATAATACGTCGCCAGAAAGTCGCCCACAGGATCACCTCACTTCTTAGCTTCTTCTTAAAGAATAGATTCTAGAAAGATAGATGATGATGTAGGGGCCGTGGATAACAGAATTTCCCGGGTTCTCCCGGTATCTATCCCCAAGTCCGGGGCTGTGTGTAACTTTAGAACAGTTTCGAGAGTGCGAATTTATACATTATAAATCAATGTGATACTCGAAAATTATCCGATACAAGTTGCTCCACAGCTTCTGGATATATCGCTCGCGCACAACTTTACTTTTGCGCCATCCCCATGTGGGCAAACCCGCCGAGCCTGGCCTCTGTGCTTGACAAAATCCCGCCCATCCCGCCTTTTCGGCGCTGACGAGGGCTTACCCCCAAATCCACATGCCGGAACAAACACAGCTTATCCACAAGGCCGCCCCCATGCCGCGCCCCCTGCTTCTAGCCTCTGCATCGCCGATCCGCCTGCAGCTGTTGCGCAACGCAGGGCTTGAGGTGACAGCGCAGCCAGCGCGGATCGACGAAGACCTCATTCGGCAATCGCTTCAGGCGGATGCTGCCACTCCCCGCGATATTGCCGATGCGCTGGCCGAAATGAAGGCGCGCAAACTGGCCGAGAAAAACCCCGATGCGCTTGTGCTGGGTTGCGACCAGATCCTTGCCTTCAGGGGGCAGGTCTTTGGCAAACCCGAAACCCGGGAAGAGGCCCGCGCGCAGCTGACCGGCTTTCGCGGTCAAACCCACCAGCTGATCTCGGCTTTGGTGCTTTATGATGGCGGCAAACCGATCTGGCGCCATATGTCAGAGGCCAAACTGACGATGCGTGATCTCTCCGACAGCTATCTGGATGATTACATCACGCGCAACTGGCACGCGCTCCGGCACGCCGTTGGTGGCTACAAACTCGAAGAAGAAGGCATCCGCCTGTTTTCCGCGATCGAGGGCGATTATTTCACCATTCTCGGCCTGCCCCTCCTCCCCTTGATCGGCTATTTAGGTACCAGAGGCTTTATCTCAACATGACCGATCTGCCCCGCATCCCGCTTGCCGGCGTCATAGGCCACCCGATTGCCCACAGCCGTTCGCCCGCGCTGCACGGCTTCTGGTTGCAGCGCTATGGCATCAAGGGCCACTACATTCCGATGGATGTGGCCCCCGAAGACTTGCGACAAGTGCTTGAAATTCTGCCGAAACTTGGCTTTGTTGGCGTCAACGTCACCATCCCCCACAAAGAAGCCATCCTGCAAATCGCCGATGTTGTGACTGACCGTGCCGCTCTGATCGGTGCCGCCAACACGCTGATTTTTCGCAAAGATGGTCGCATTCACGCCGACAACACAGATGGTGCGGGCTTCATCGCCAATCTGCGGCAGAACGCGCCAGATTGGGATCCCACCGCTGGCCCCGCCGCGGTGTTTGGCGCAGGCGGTGCCGCCCGCGCCGTCGTCGCCGCCTTGATCGAGGTCGGCGTGCCAGAGATTCGCATCGCCAATCGTACCCAGCCACGGGCTCAGGCCCTGCGCGCGGATTTTGGCGCAAAACTGCAGATTTATGATTGGGTGCGGGCCCCCAACATGCTGGAAGGGGCGGCCACCGTTATCAACACCACCTCGCTGGGCATGTCAGGAAAATCTGATTTCCGGGTGCCGCTGGACGGCCTTGAACGCGATGCGCTTGTCACCGATCTGGTCTATAACCCACTGAAAACAAAATTCCTTCTGGAAGCCGAAGCAAAGGGCTGCACCACAGTCGACGGCCTTGGCATGTTACTCCATCAGGCGGCCCCCGGCTTTGAGCGCTGGTTCGACCAAAGGCCAGAGGTTGACGAAGCCACCCGCCAAGCCGTGCTATCCGCATGACCTTCCGGCTCGGCCTCACCGGCTCCATTGGCATGGGCAAATCCACCACCGCCGCGATGTTCGCTGCAGCGGGCCTGCCGGTCTGGGATGCCGACAGCGCCGTTCACCGCCTCTACGCCACTGGCGGCTCCGCCGTCGCCCCCATTCACGAAATCTGCCCCGAAGCCGCTGTAAACGGGGATGTTTCACGTGAAACATTGAAGCGCGCGATAGCCAGAGATCCTGCTTTGCTGACCAAACTCGAAGCCATCACCCATCCCCTTGTCGCGGCCGACCGCGCCGCTTTCCTCGCCAAAACCACCGCCGACATTGCGGTCCTCGACATCCCACTGCTGTTCGAGAAATCCAGCCAGCACGAATTTCACGCCACCCTTCTCGTCACCGCCCCGGCTGATCTGCAACGCGACCGCGTGTTGCAACGCCCCGGCATGACAGAATCCCACTTTCAGACCATCCTCGCGCGACAAATGCCCGACGCCCAGAAACGCAGCCTCGCAACCCATATCGTTGAAACGCTGGACCTTTCCGCCACCGAGGCCTATGTCAAAGCCCTGATCGCCCATATCCGAGCCCGCCATGCGTGAGATCGTCCTCGACACCGAAACCACCGGCTTTGAGCCCTCCGAAGGCGATCGAATCGTCGAAATCGGCGCGGTCGAACTGTTCAACCACCTGCCGACCGGCAAAACCTACCACCAATACATCAACCCCGAACGGATGATGCCGAAAGAGGCCTTCGACGTGCACGGCCTTGGCGATGACTTCCTGCGCGACAAACCCGTGTTCAGATCCATCGCCCAAGCCTTCCTTGATTTCATTGGCGACTCGCAGCTGATCATCCACAATGCCAGCTTCGACATGAAGTTTCTCAATGCCGAGCTGGCGGCGGTCAACCTGCCCAGCCTGCCGATGACCCGCGCCACCGACACGCTGATGATCGCGCGCCGGAAATTCCCCGGCTCACCCGCCACGCTCGACGCGCTGTGCCGTCGCTTTGGTGTCGACAACTCAGGCCGCGAAAAGCACGGCGCTCTGCTTGACTCCGAACTGCTGGCAGAGGTCTATCTCGAACTCGTCGGCGGCCGACAACCCGATTTCGGCCTCAATCCGACGCAACAAAGCAATCCAACTGCCACACAAACCGCCTCCGATTGGCGGCCCCGCCCGCGCCCAATCCCGCTGCCGCCCCGCTTGACCGAGGCGGAATCCGCCGCCCACATCGCTTTCATCGAAAAAATTGGCGCAGCGGCGATCTGGAAAAAGCGGCTCTGACAACGCCGAAAACGCAAGTTGAACCCTCGTCGCCTGATCGCCCAAACCAAAAGGCCCCTATGAAAACCATCTTCGTCACCGGATCCGCAGGCTTCATCGGCTATCACCTCTGCAAACTCCTGCTGGCGGAGGGTTTTCGCGTCGCGGGTTACGACGGTATGACCGACTACTACGATGTCAGGCTCAAACAGCGCCGCCTCGCCATGCTGCAACAAAACCCCAATTTCAGCAACACCGAGGCCATGCTCGAAGATCAGTCAGCCCTCGAATCCGCGATGCGCGCCGCCAATCCGCAGGTGATCATCCACCTCGCCGCCCAAGCTGGCGTCCGCTATAGCCTTGAAAACCCACGCGCTTATCTGAATGCCAACCTTGTCGGCGGCTTCAACGTTCTCGATCTAGCCCGCGAGCTTCAGGTCGAGCATCTGCTGATGGCCTCCACCTCATCGGTCTACGGCGCCAACACCGAAATGCCGTTTCTAGAGACCCACAAAACCGAAACCCCACTGACCTTCTACGCGGCCACCAAAAAGGCGAATGAGGGTATGGCGCATTCCTACGCCCATATCTACGGCTTGCCTGTCACCATGTTCCGCTTCTTCACCGTCTACGGTCCTTGGGGTCGCCCCGATATGGCACCCTATAAATTCACCAAAGGCATCCTCGAAGGCACCCCGATCGACATTTACAACAACGGCGATATGTGGCGCGATTTCACCTATGTCGATGACCTCGTGCGCGGCATCCGCCTGCTGATCGACGCCACCCCCCAGCGTCCCGCCACCCCCGCAGACATCCCCCCGGGCGACAGCCTCTCGCCCGCCGCGCCTTACCGCGTCGTCAACATCGGCAATTCCGACAAAGTCAAACTGTTGGATTTCATCGAGGCGATTGAAGACGCCACCGGATGCAAAGCCATCCGCAACTACATGCCAATGCAAACCGGCGATGTCGTGGCCACTTGGGCAGATGCCAACCTGTTGAAAACACTCACCAACTATCAACCCAAAACCAATGTCCGCGACGGCATGACCGCCTTCGTCAGCTGGTATCGCGACTATTACCAAATCTGAAACGCAAAAGGCCGACCCCGCAAGGTCGGCCCTCAGAACGCAATCGCGTGAAATCAGTTCGCAACAGCAGCAGGCTGCGCCCGCCGCGCAATCTCTTGCCGATACAGCGCCAGAAAATCCACCGTATCGATGTTCAGCGGCGGGAAACCCCCGTCGCGCGTCACATCCGAGATAATCCGCCGCACGAAGGGAAACATCAGCCGCGGGCATTCGATCATCAGGAACGGATGCAACTGCTCTTCCGGCACGCCTTCGACATGGAAAACCCCGCCGTAATCGACCTCCAGCAGAAACAGCGTATCGCCGTTCACCTTGTTTTTCGAGGTCACCTTGAACTTAGTCACGATGTCATACTGATGATCCTGCGCCCGCTTGCGCGCATCCAGACTGACCTGCACCTGAATATCGGGCTGCACTTCCGAAGCCGTCAGCCCCTTCTGTGCCACCAGGTTTTCAAACGACATGTCCCGCACAAACTGCGCCAGAACCGACATCTTGATCTGCGGCGCGCCGCCATTTTCCTCGGCCATAAGACCCACTCCCTGAAAAATCCTGCATACCCCTAGCAGGTCATGCAGCGCGCCTCAATCCTCGCCCCACTTGGAAGGCCGCGTTGTCCCGCCAATCTTGTCGCGGTCTGGCACCACTTCCTCATATTCCGCATCCACCCAGTCGGCCTCGCCCCGCCGCCGCACAACACCATGCAGCTGCACGCGGGCCGCCAGCACCGCAATCAACCCGGTCCGCACCGGCGGCACCAGCAGCAGCAACCCGAGAAAATCGGTGAAAAACCCCGGCAGGATCAGCAACATCCCGCTCAGCATGATCAACGCACTATGCGCCATCGGCTGCAACGCAGCGATACCGCCACCACCCCGCACCTCGCGCAACGCCCCCATGCCCTGCCAGCGGATCAATCCGATCCCCAGCATCGCACTCAAAACCACCCAAGCCAGCGTGGCCCACAGCCCGATCCAGCCGCCAACCACCACAAACAGCCCAATTTCCAGCAAAGGCCATGCCAGAATCAGCGCAAAAACCCACATCTCGGTCGTCCTCATCTATTCGCGGTGCATTCGCGCGCCCAAACCATAGACTTGGACGCCCCCAACACCTACATAAGGTTTCAACGCCCGGATCACCAACCCCCCGGGCCCGATTTGAGGCGCCTGATGAATTCCTCCCTGATTCAACTGCTCGTTCTGGCCGGAATCGCTGTGTTCCTGATCCTGAAATTGCGTGCTGTGCTTGGCACGCGCGAAGGTTTTGAAAAGCCGCCGCTTCCGGCAGACCCAACCCATCCGCAGCCAAAACTGGTGTCGCCCGTCCCGGAGGATGGCGTCGATCTCGACATCATCGATCACGCCCCGGCAGGCAGCCCCACAGCCCTCGCTTTGGCCGCGATGAAACAGGCCGAGCCCGGCTTCTCCGTCGGTGAATTCCTGCACGGCGCGCGCGGCGCTTATGAGATGATCCTGATGGCGTTTGAGCGCGGCGATATCGACGCGGTGCGCCCCTTCCTTGGCGATGAGGTTGAAGCCTCCTTCACCCAAGCCATCAATGCCCGTGAAAGTGCGGGCCAAACCGTCGAGGCCAATTTCCTTGGCTTGCGCGAAATGCACCTCGCCGATGCTGAATTTGATGCCACCACCCGCACCGCAGAAATCACCTTGCGCTACACTGGCGAACTGACCTCGCTGGTGCGCAACAAGGCGGGCGAGATCATCGAAGGCTCCGCCACCGAGGTCAAACGCCAGCGCGAATCCTGGACCTTCGCGCGCCGCATGGGCGTGCAAGACCCGAATTGGCAACTCGTCGGCACCAGTGATTGAAGCGTGTTGCGTCTCCCTGCAATCAAATCCTTGCTTGCGAAACCGAGGCAGCGATTGCAGCGCAAACGCGCTCGGCTTTGCAACCAAGGTCAAATCGACGCAACACGCTCAAGAGGCATGCGTGCGCTTCTCGCCTGCATTCTGGCCCTCGGCATGACAGCCGCGCCCGCCCCGGCGCAAATGCTGGATTTTGAGGCGCTGGACGGCTGGGCGGACGACAACCACGCCGCCGCCCTCACGTCTTTCCTGGCAACCTGCGACAGGCTCGACGCGCCCGATTGGCAACCGATCTGCAAGCTGGCCGCCGATGCCGGGGCTTCTGACGCTTCGGCGAAAGCGTTTTTCGAACTGATGTTCAAACCGGTGCTGATCGGCACTCCACCCGCTTTGTTCACCGGCTATTTTGAACCCGAACTCAACGGCTCCTACACCCGCACCCCCCGCTTCGCCTACCCGATCTACGCCCGCCCGCCAGATCTCCGCGATGGTCAGGTCTACCACGACCGCGCCACCATCGAGGCTGGTGCCCTGCGCGGCCGTGGCTTGGAAATCGCCTGGCTGGAAGATCCGGTAGAGGTGTTTTTCCTGCAAATCCAAGGCTCTGGCCGCATTCGCATGACCGATGGTCATGTCATCCGTGTCGGCTACGCAGGCCGCAATGGCCATGCCTATCGCTCGGTCGGCAAGGAAATGATCGCGCGCGGCATGCGCACCCCCGATCAGGTTTCGGCGCAAGACATCAAGCTTTATGTCCGCTCCAACCCCACCGCAGGCAATGCCCTGTTGTCGGTCAACCCGTCCTACATTTTCTTCCGCAAGATCGCCGATCTGCCCGCTGACAAAGGCCCGATTGGGGCCATGGGCCGCTCGATCACCACCCTGCGCTCGGTTGCCATCGATCCCGCCTTTACCCCGCTTGGCGTCCCGGTCTGGATCGAGAAAGCCGGCGACAATCCCATTCGCAGCCTGATGATTGCGCAAGACACCGGCGGTGCCATCAAAGGCCCGCAACGCGCCGATATTTTCTATGGCACCGGCGACGCCGCCGGTGATGCCGCTGGCACGATCAAAGATGGTGGCCGGATGATCCTGCTGCTGCCGATCGACCGCGCCTATGCCATGTTGCCGGAAGGCTGATCATGGTTCGCCGCCGCACTCTGCGCCCCGAAGAAGAAGAAATCTGGCAAACCGTCGCCCGCACCGCCAAGCCGATGCACCCGATGGGCCATGTCTTCCTCAAACCCACCGAGCCAAAGCCCAAACCGACACAAACCGCAGCCCCGGCCACGCCGCGGCTGCCGTTGTTTCGCTTGGGCGAAAAATCCCGCAGCAAGCCCGGCCATGATATTCTGCCCAGCCTGTCCGAAAGCCTCGCCGCAGCGCCCTTGCAGATGGATGCCAAAACCCACGGCAAAATGACCCGTGGCAAGCTCTCTCCCGAGGCCCGCATCGACCTGCACGGCATGACCCTCTCCGAAGCCCACCCCGAGCTGATCCGCTTCATCCTCAACGCCCAAAGCGCGGGAATGCGGCTGGTTCTGGTGATCACCGGAAAAGGCAAACGCGGCCATGATGTAGGCCCGATCCCGCAACGCATGGGCGCGCTGCGCCATCAGGTTCCGCAATGGCTGCGCCTGCCGCCGCTTGGCCCTACCGTGCTGCAAATCTCCGAAGCGCACCTGAAACACGGCGGCTCCGGGGCCTATTACATCTACCTGCGCAGACGCTAAGATTACAATTCCGTGATGCCACGGGCAGCGCGCCACTTCAGGTCAAGCACAAAATCTGGTGTATAAGGATGAAAAATACGTTGTCGCATTGGATGCGGGGTCGTAATCTGTTCATGTTATGGACACACTGAGCAGGAAACAGGGGAGGAACTAAAATTTGGGACACTCCGTCCCAAGTCGCAGCGGTAGCGCATACTGCGGACTGAATAGGAGGCTACTGTGGTAAAGGTTCGTCAATACGACAGAACTCGCTTTGGTAGACGGGAATGCGTTAAAGCGCACACCCGCCGTTATCCGAAACCGCGACAACTGACCTTTAACTTCTCACGGTGACAGGTCAATTACCAAAGAAAGGCCCGCCTTCGTGGGCCTTTCATCTATTATGCATTTTGAACAGGGACGATCAATCTGAAAAATGGCTTTTTGCACGTGTGATCGAATAAGCCGTTGGAATCATACAGTGTTTGTGTGGTTCTGGAACAAAATCGATTCAAAATCAAAGGGTTCGATAGTATCAAGCTTGACTGGTGAAGGCTGAGCCAGATGCTGCATTATTTCAAATGAACCTAGATAAGAAATTAGTTACCAAATCTTTAACGAAAACCTTAAGCCATTGATTTTACTAATTTCAAAATACGGTCCCAACTCGGGACCACACCTAGCGTGTCAAATCCGAAGCCACCGTTGCCACAGGCCGCAACACGATCTGGGTCGCATTCTGCACCGTCATCACCACCCCCGGCAGCAACCCGATCCGCGCCTGCCTGTCCGCTTCGAACGCGTTGGAAACGTCGCCCAACCGGTCCAGAATCGCAATCAAAGCCGCCGAATCCCCAACCACAAAATGCCCCGACCCTTTCGAGAACGCGCCCACATCCATGAACGTCACCTTCAGATCCGCCACCCGCGACACATCGG
Source organism: Cypionkella sp. (assembly GCF_034376685.1). GTDB lineage: Bacteria > Pseudomonadota > Alphaproteobacteria > Rhodobacterales > Rhodobacteraceae > Cypionkella. Next base: position 26,410 of record NZ_JAXMJJ010000091.1, on the reverse strand, counting down.
TCAGCGACCCCAACCTTTCATCCTGCCCGGTCAACAGCGCCGACAACCGCAGATATTTATCCCGGTCCGAGCCAAAGATCACAAATGGCTGCGGCAATGCCCCCATCGCATGGGCGCTGATTTTGAACACATCGACGTCGATATCCGGCGAGATAAAGACCACCCCGCCGATCAGACTCAAGGTCTTCTTGTCCCCCCGGATCGCGGTTTGCCGCAGCGCTTCCATCGTCAGCCCGGCCCCCATCGAATGCGCCACGATCAAGATCCGCTTCGCCCCCGCCCCCGCCACCTCATGCATCAGGCTTTCCAGCCCATCCCGCGCAAACAACGCGGAATCGCGGTCATACGCATAGCCCAGCGGCTCTGCCGCCGATGGCCAAGCATAATGCACCACCGCGCCGGGCAGTTTCAGATCATGCGAAAACTGCGCGACCCGATACACCCCTTCAGAGAAGTTGTTGTTATAGCCGTGCACAAAGATCACCGCTTCGCCGCCATTCGCCGCCAACTCGCCGTGCAGCTCTTTGCGGAACAGCACGTCGTTTTGATAGACGATCTGATCCGTGGTCAGGAAATGCTTGGCCGGATTGGCTTTGCCGTGGCGGGGTGGCCAGTTGATCTCGCCCAGCTGGCGATCTGGCGGCACCGAAACATCATAGCGGGCAAAGTTGATCTGTTCTGAACGATAGGTTCCGAAAGACCCGTCCTGATCCTGCTTGCGGGTGGTGCCGATAAAGATCCGCTCCACCTGCCCCACAGAGGCCGCCTGCGGGTCAAGCGTGACATGGCCGCGCGGCGAGCAGGCCAGCATCAGGGTCAGCGAGAAGATAAGCAGAGATCGGATCATGGCACGCCTTTTTCCGTCAAACTCTGGGGTTTCAACTGGCGGGTCAAGTGACGTTATGTTGCAGATGCGGAAAAGATGTGTCCGCGCGTGGTAATGGGATACAAGCCATATTTATCAAAGGTTTAGGTGGTATCGTTCAGGGTTTGTTAAGGCTCTGGCGGCGGCGAAATCAGCACAGGCAGCGCCGTGGTCAAATCTGAATAAAGGGTTAAGGGCACCCCCCTAACCCTTTGAAATCATATAAACCGCCACCCTGTCCACACGTGGCGCTTACAAAACATAGCGCGAGATATCCGCCGAGCGTGACAGCGCGCCCAGATTTTTCTCGACGAAAGCCGCGTCCACCACCACCTCTTCGCCCGACCGATCCGGCGCGGTGAACGAAAGCTCCTCAAACACCCGCTCCATCACCGTATAAAGCCTGCGCGCCCCGATGTTTTCGATGGATTTGTTGACCTCTGCCGCAATCCGCGCCAGCGCCGCGATCCCGTCCACGGTGAAAGAAACCGCAACATCCTCGGTGCCCATCAACGCCGCATATTGCCGGGTCAGCGCATTATCCGTCTCGGTCAGGATGCGGACAAAGTCCCCCTCCGTCAGCGGGGCGAGTTCCACCCGGATTGGCAAGCGGCCCTGAAGCTCCGGCAGCAAATCCGAAGGCTTGGCAACGTGAAACGCCCCCGACGCGATGAACAGGATGTGATCGGTTTTCACCGGGCCATATTTGGTGGACACCGTGGTGCCTTCAATCAGCGGCAGTAAATCCCGCTGCACGCCTTCGCGCGACACATCCGCCCCCCGCGCCTCGGCCCGCGCGCAGATCTTGTCGATCTCATCCAGAAACACGATGCCATTGTCCTGCACCGCAGCCAGTGCTGCCGTCTTTACCGCCTCATCATCGAGCAGCTTATCCGCCTCTTGCCCGATCAGCAGATCATAACTGTCGGCCACAGTGACCTTCTTGCGCGTGGTCCGCGTGCCGAAGGCTTTGAACAGATCCTGCAGGCCCTGCATCTGCATTTCCATGCCCTGCCCGCCCATCATCGGCATCGCAGTGGCGGCGTCAGCGATTTCCAACTCGATCACCGTCGCGTCCAGCTCGCCCCGCCGCAGCTTGCCGCGAAACATCTCGCGGGTCTGCTCGCGGGCGTCTTTGCCTGCCAGAGCTTCGATCACTCGCTCTTCCGCGGCTTGCTTGGCCTTTGCGGCGACATCTTCCCGCATCCGGGCGCGGGTGTCGATCATCGCGGCATCGACCAGATCGCGGATGATGCTGTCAACATCGCGGCCAACATAGCCGACCTCGGTGAACTTGGTGGCCTCGACCTTCAGGAACGGCGCTTTCGCCAGCTTGGCCAGACGCCGCGCGATCTCGGTTTTGCCCACGCCGGTTGGCCCGATCATCAGGATATTCTTTGGATACACCTCATCCCGAATGTCATCCGGCAAATTGCGGCAGCGCCAGCGGTTGCGCAAAGCCACGGCGACGGCGCGCTTGGCATCGCGCTGGCCGATGATGTGACGGTCAAGTTCCGACACGATCTCGCGGGGGGTGAGGTTGGTCATGCAGATCTCCTCCGCGGCAATACCGGAACCATCCGGCAGGCCGCACGTTGGTTTGGCAGAAACAATTCGGAGGCTATACGATGTCGATCCCCCACGAACTTGAAACGGAATTTTGGCAGGCCGTGGACTCGGACCGCACCATGATGTTGGGTCTTGTCGGCGTGGATGAAAGCCACACCCGTCCGATGACGGCGCAGATTGAGGGCGAGAAGGGCCCGATCTGGTTTTTCACCAGCACGGACAGTGAGATTGTTAAAAATCTTGCAGCCAGCAACCGGGCAATTGCTACGTTTGTCTCGAAGGGGCACGGACTTTTCGCCAGCGTGCACGGCAAGCTTGTGACCACCAAAGATCGGGCGGTGATTGACCGACTTTGGAACCCCTTCGTGGCTGCATGGTATAGCGGCAAGGACGATCCCAAGCTGGTTTTGCTGCGGCTTGACGCCGAGCAGGCTGAAATCTGGAAAGACGGCTCCAGCCTGATGGCGGGCATCAAGATGCTGGTCGGGATTGATCCCAAGATCGACTACAAAGACAACGTGGCGAAAGTTTCGCTGTCTTGACGCTTCAGGGCCAGCTTTCGGGCTGGCCTTTGCTTTGCGATCAGCGCGCAATGCGTTCCACCGTCAAATTGCCGTTGGTGAACACGCAGATTTCTGCGGCGATGGCCATGGCGCGGCGGGCGATGTCTTCAGCTGGCAGATCGGTGGTCATCAACCCCCGTGCTGCGGCGAGGGCGAAGTTGCCGCCGGAACCGATGGCGGTCACGTCATGCTCGGGTTCCAGCACGTCACCCGCGCCGGTGATCACATAAAGATCGCGGCCATCGGTGACGATCAGCATGGCTTCGAGATTGCGCAGATACTTGTCCATGCGCCAGTCTTTCGCGAGATCAACGCAGGCGCGGGCGAGTTGGCCGGGGGCGGCCTCCAGCTTTTTCTCCAGCCGTTCCAACAGGGTGAAGGCATCGGCGGTGGACCCGGCAAAGCCTGCGACCACATCATGCCCGCCGGGCGACAAACGGCGCACCTTGCGAGCGGTGCCTTTGATCACGGTATTGCCGAGCGAGACCTGGCCATCACCCGCCACCACAACCTCGCCCCCGCGACGAACGGCGAGAATGGTGGTGCCATGCCAACCGGGGAATTTGTCTTCGGCCATGTCGATCTCCCATATGCTGGCTTTATATGGAAGGCCGCGTGGGTGGGTGCAAGCGGCTGCTGGCGGGTCTGGGGGAAAACGCCTAGTTTGCCGGGATGAAACCGGTGCTGAATTTTTATCTGGACGACGGCAGGCGTGCCCGTGCCGAGGCAGGCGCGGGAATTTTTGGCGCCGTGGTGGGCGTGGTCAACGCGGCGGGCTGGGAGGTTCGATATCACGGGCAAGAGGCAGATATTGCAGGTGAGGGTTATCACCTTGTCTATAACCGCCCGACGGAGGGGCCGTTCTGCTTTAGCTTAAGGCGTTGTTATCTGGAAAAATATTACCGGATTGAGGCGACGAATGACCGATGGGACTGGGAGGTTGCCGGGCTGCCGTTTCCGGGCAAACCGGGGCAGGCGTGGTTTCAAAACTATTGGGCCGAGCGGCTGTTTCGCGGGCTGACGATTGCCCAAGGCGGCTATATTTTCATGCCGTTGCAGGGGAAATTGCTGCAGCGGCGGCATTTTCAGACTGCGTCTCCGGTTGAGATGATCCGGGCGACTTTGGCGGCGGACCCAGCGCGGCGGATCGTGGCGACGCTGCATCCTCGGGAGGTTTACTCTGAGGCGGAGCTGGAGGCGCTGCGGGGGATTGAGCGGTTTGAACTGGTGACGGGCTCGTTGCCGTGGCTGGCGGGCTGCGATTATGTGGTGACGCAGAATTCCTCGCTGGCGCTGACCGGGTTCTTTGCGGGCAAGCCTGCGGTGCTGTTCGCGCGGATTGATTTTCACCACATCGCAGCCTCGGTGCATCGGTTGGGCGTGGCGGGGGCGTTTGAGGCGGTGCAGCGGGTGCCGCCCTATGCGGATTATCTGCACTGGTTTTTCAAGAAACAAGCGTTGTGCGAGGTGGGCGATGACAGCGCTGCGCAGATCGCGGCGCGGCTGCGGGCGCATGGTTGGCCACTATGAAAACTTGGCCGCTATGAAAAAAGGCTCCCCGAAGGGAGCCTTTGATCGGGTTTTCGGTAGGCTTAGACCGCCGTGGCGATCCAGTTGGCGAGGGCAGCTTTCGGGGCCGCGCCGACTTTGTTCGAGACGACTTCGCCGTTTTTGAACAGGAACAGCGACGGGATACCGCGCACGCCGAGGGCGGCGGGGCTGTCGGGGTTCTCATCGACGTTGATCTTCACGATCTTGACGCGGCCTGCGTATTCGGCGGCGAGTTCTTCCAAAGCCGGGCCGATTTGGCGGCAAGGACCGCACCATTCGGCCCAGAAATCCACGACGACCGGGATATCCGATTTGCGGACTTCGGCGTCGAAAGTGGCGTCGGTTACAGCGACGGTATTGGCACCCATGATGGGATCTCCTAGGGGGAAATGTCAGGCATTGAACCTAGGGACGGCAGGCTGCTGCGTCAAGGGATAGTGCTGCGTTGCATAGCTGCCCTCACAATATCGGGGGGCAGCGGCATCAGGGTGGCGGTGCGGGTCCACAGGATTGCGGTGTCGATGCGGTGGCTGGGGTAGATCTGACGCAGGGCTTCGGCATAGGCGGACATTTGGCGCAGGATGCCTTCGGGGGTATCCGCTGCGGTGGTTGGTGTGCGGAAGTTGGATTTGAAATCGACGGCGAGGACGTAGTCCGGTTGGACCAACAGGCGGTCGATGGTGCCGAGCATGGGTTGGCCATTGAGAGTGGCGGTGAAGGTGACTTCGGCGAGGGCTTCGGCTGCGAAGATCTGCGGGTGCGCGGTGAGGACGGCCTCGGCCTCGGGCAAGAGGGCGGCGCGCTGGGCGGCATCGGGGATCAGGGTGGCGCTGAGGGTGGGCCAATCGACGCGGGGGGCGTTGGGCAGGTGTTCCAGCAGCAGATGCAGGGCGGTGCCGCGGGCTTTCGCGGCGTCTTCGCCAGAGCCATCGGTTTCACCCGGCAGCAGCTTTGCGCCGCCGAGATCAGAGGGCGAAAGCAGTTGTGCGGGGCGATCGGGCGCGGTTGCGGCTTGGGTGGCCCAGAGGGGAAGTTCGGCTGTTTTGGGCTGTGTTAGAGACTGTTTTGTCACCGGATCGGGCCAGTTGCCAAAGCTGTGGCGCAGCGCGCCGTCAGCGATGGCCACGCATCCGGCAGCCTGTATGCCTTGTTGAACCAGCTTGTACCAAGCGCCGTCTTTCTTCGCCTCGCCCGCGCCGCAGACGATCAGCCAAGTGCGCGCACGGGTGAGGGCGACGTAAAGCAGGCGGAGGCTTTCTTCCTCGCCCTTGTCTTTGCGCAGGGCTCGGGCGGTGGCAATCTGGGCTGGGCTTTCGTCGGAGGGGGTTTTCCAGACCGGGATGCCGTTATCCAGCGCGTAAATCTCATCGCGGTCTTGCGGGGTGCGGTCGCAGGTGTCGGGCAGGATCACCAAGGGGGCTTCCAGACCCTTCGCGCCGTGGACGGTCATCACGCGGATGCGGTGGCCTTCGCTGTCCATCTGGCGCTTGACCTCGATGTCGTCGGTTTCCAGCCAGATCAGAAATCCGGTCAGGCTGGGGATCTCGCTGCGCTCAAAGGCGAGGGCTTGGGAGAGGAATTCGTCAATGCCATCCTCGGCTTCTGGGCCTAGCCGGGTCAGCAGGCGGCGGCGGCCGTCGTGGCGGGTCAGGGCGCGCTCGATCAGATCATAAGGGCGCAGGAAGTCGGCGTTGTTGCGCAGATCGTGCAGCATCGACAGGGTTTCGGGGTGGGTGGTGGTGTCGCGCAGGGTTTCCCACAGGAAGCCTTTGCGGGGCTGGGCGAGGGTATACAGTTCGGCCTCGGTCCAACCACAAAGCGGGGAACGGAGGAGGGCTGCGAGCGACAGATCATCTTCGGGGGTGGAAAGGAACGACAGCAGCGCGGCGAGGTCTTTCACCGCCAGTTCGGCGCCGAGTTTCAGGCGGTCTGCGCCTGCGATGGGCAAATTGGCTTTTTTGCAGGCGCGGATGATTTCGGAGAACAAAGCCGAGCGGCGTTGCACGAGGATCAGCACGTCGCCTGCGTGCAGGGAGCGTGGGCCATCATCGGTCGGGATCTGGGTGCCCGCGGCGATCAGTGTTTTGATATGGTTGGCGATTTTTTCGGCAAGACGCGCGGTGTGGTGCGTTTCTGAAATCAGATCAACGGGGTCTTCCCAGTTTTCGTCTTTGGGGTCTTCGGATTTCTCCAACAGTGGCCAGAGATCGACGCGCCCCGGCAGATCGGATTTGAAGGCGAGGTGGTGGACGTTATCGCCCATCGCCGTTGGGAAGCGGTCGGCAAAGGTTTCATCCACCACGCGCAGGATCGCAGTGGAGGAGCGGAAGGAATATTCGAGATCGAGGCGGACGAAGTTCTTTTGGGCGGCGTGGAACTTGGCCTGAAAATCGTTTTGCTTTTCATCGAAGGCGGCGACGTCTGCGCCTTGGAAGGAATAGATCGACTGTTTTTTATCGCCGACGACGAACAGGGTGCGGGTTTCATCGCGGGTGCCAAGGCCCGCGGTAAATTCGGCGGAGAGCAGTTCGATCACGCGCCATTGGTCTGGGCTGGTGTCTTGCGCTTCATCGACAAGGATATGGTCGATGCCGCCGTCAAGACGGAACAGCACCCATGCGGCGACGGAAGGATCGGTCAGAAGGGCTTTGGCGCGGGTGATCAGATCGTCGAAATCAAGGAAGCCACGGGCGGACTTGGCGGATTCGTAGAGCGGGAGGAAGGCGGCGGCGAAGCGGTGCAGGACGGCGGTTTTCTGGGCGGCTTGCAGGGCGATGCGGCGGGGACGGGCGGACTCCGTGCGGAGCATCAAGGCATCGAGTTGCGGCAGGTGGTTGCCGATCAGCTTTTGTGTGGGCTTGGTGGGGAGGGCACCGATCTTTGCGCCGTAAGGGGATTTGGCGGTGCCGCCATAGAGCAGGGTGTTTTCAAGGGCGCTGAGGGTGACAAGGCTGGGGTCGGTGAGATCAAGGGCGGCGAGTTTGGCGGCGGTTTTGCTATCGGTCGGGCCGCCGCTTTGCAGAGCGGGCAGGATGTTGGCGATCAGGTCGGATTCAATGCCGAGCAGCACATCATTCAGCAGGGTTTGAGTGGTTTCTTCGTTGGGAACGTTGAACAAATCGCGGGATTGCGCTTCGGTCAGCGGCTTGGTGAAGCCTGCGCGTTTGGCTGAAACCTGCTCCATCAGCGCGGTGAAGTCTTCGCCGGTGTAGGCGCGGGCGACTTCGGCCATGACTTCGGGCGCACGGAATTCGGCCATTTCTTCGATGATGTTTTCGCGCAGCAGGCGAGCGGCGCGGTCGTCGAGTTCGGTGAATTGCGGGGAGACGCCTGCTTCGAGGGGGAAGCGGCGCAGCAGGGTGGCGCAGAAGCTGTGGATGGTCTGGATGCGCAAGCCGCCGGGGGTCTCTATCGCACGGGCGAACAGTTGGCGGGCCTTTGCCAGCGCGCCGGGGGCGTGGCGGGTATCGTCGCCAAGGTCGGCGAGGGCGCGGTGCAGGTCGGCGTCGGGCTTCATCGCCCATTCGCCCAAGCGGCGGAACAGGCGGTTCTGCATCTCTGTCGCGGCGGCTTTGGTGTAGGTGAGGCAGAGGATGTGCTGGGGTTCGACGCCGCGCAAAAGCAGGCGGGCGACTCGGTCGGTCAGCACGCGGGTTTTGCCGGAGCCTGCGTTGGCGGAAAGCCAGACGGTATCGGCGGGGTTGGAGGCCTGAACCTGGCGTTCGGAGGCGTCGTTGCGGGTCATTCTGGGGCCTCGATCTGTTCGGGGCAAATCGGTTCGGGTCCAACCTGTTCAGGAATCGCGCGGTCGGACATTTCCCACTCGCCGAAGCGCGAGAGGTGGTCGTAATCGCCTGCGTGGCGGGTTTCAAATAGCGCGCGGCGGGCGGTGTAGCCGGTGGAGCGGCGCAGGTAGCGGGAGATCAGGTTCAGCAGTTTCTCCCAGTGTTCGGTCAGCAGGGCTTCGGTGATGTCGGTTTCCACCACATCCTCGCTGGTGCCGAGGCCGATGTAGCTGATTTTGGCGACATCAGAGGGGCCGAGATCGGCGAAACCGCCGCGATTGGCCATTACAGCCGCGAGGAGCAGTTGCTTGGCGTATTGCTTTTGTTGGGCGGCTTTGGGGGCAGCTCCGGTTTTGTAATCAATCAGATGCAGGGTGCCATCGGGAAGGCGATCGATGCGGTCGGGGGTGCCGAACAGGGCGAAATCGAGCGGGGTAAGCGGGAGCGCGCCTTTGGTTTCCAGCGCAAGCGGGGTGCCGCTGTGCTTGGCGTCTTGGGTTAGAAAATGATCGGCGGCGCGGTCTAGTTTGGCTAACCACAACGCGCGCGCGGCGGGGAAGGGGGATTCCTCGGCCAGCACTGCGCGGGCGAGGGTGAGCAGGCGGGTGCGGGCCTCGGCGCGGGTTTCATTTGGCGGGCGGGTTTTGACGAAACGCTCCAGCACCTCATGCACGATGATGCCGCGATCGCGGGCGTCGGGGGTTTGGTGCAGCGGGTCGAGCGGGTTCAGGCGCAGGATGTAGCGGGCGTAGATGGCATAGGGGTCGCGGATCAGGCGCTCGATATTGGTGAGCGACAGTTTCGGCGGGCGCGCGGCGATGGGCGGCTGTGGGGCGGGGCGTTTGGCGGGGCGCAGGCGGGTGTCAGCCTGCTGTGCGGTGGTGGGCTGTTCCAGGGCGCGGGCAAGATTGAGCCATTTGGTGCCACGCGCGCGCATGTCAGCCAGTGCCTGCTTGCCGCTTTGCTGTGGCAGGCCGTCCATCAGGTTCATCAGGCGGTTGAGCCAGCGGCTGGGGACGGTTTCGGCCTCGGCATTGCGGGTGGCGCGGGAGAGGATCACGCGGGGGGCGGCGATGGCTTGTTGATAGTCATGCGCGGACAGGCCGATTTGGCGTTCTGGCAGTAATAGAGCCGCTTTTTTGCGCATGGAGCGGTTGAGCCACGGGTCAGGCTCGGGCAGTTTCGGCCAAATGCCATCGTTCAGGCCGCCCAGAATCACGAGATCGGCGCCTTGGACGCGGGCCTCTAATGTGCCCCAGATCATGATGTTGGGATGGGCTTGCACAGGTTCGCGGACCTCGCCTTTGTTCACCAGCGCCTCAAACAGATCGCGATATTCGGCGGCGGAGAAGGTGCCGCCGTGGGGAGCCTCGGCCGTGAGGGTTTCCATCAGGGCAAGGGCTTCGATCCCAGCGGCTTTGTTCCAGAGATCGCCGCTGCCAGAGGGATCGAGGCCGCGCGCCAAGGCCTCGGACAGCGCGCGGTGTTGGCTGACGTGATCGAACAGCGGGCGGTGCGGGATCTGGTCAAGGCCGTGCAGGGTGTCGGCGAGAAACTGCGCCCAAGGCAGGGCGTTGTCGGTGCGCGCTTTCGCCCATTCCAGTAGATCGGGACCAGTCGGGAAGGCGGGGCCGGTTTTGCGCAGCTTGAGTTCAAGATAGCGGGTCAGCAATAAATGCGGCCCGCGTGTGGGGCCAGAGGCGGTCAGCGGGTGTTTCAGGATGGTGAGCAGGATGTCGGCGGTCAGCCTTTGGCCCAGCAAGGCGGCGGTGTGGCGCAGGAAGCGGCCGGGGGCGGAGAGCGCCAAGGGGCGGCCTGCAGAATCGTCGGGCAGGATTGCCCAACGGTCGAGGGCGGCGGTGACTTGGCGCGTCAGGTTGCGGTCAGGCGTGATCAGCGCGGCCTTGGTGCCAGATTCGGCGGCTTCGCGCAGGATCATCGCGATGGCAAGCGCCTCTGCGCGGGGGGAGGCGGCTTCGATCAGCGTCAGGTTTTCGGTGGCGCGGGGCAAGTCGGGCAATGATGGGCCTTCGATCAGCCACTGATCGGTGACAGGGGCGGGGCGAAGCGAGAGTGAAATCAAGCGGTTGCGGTTAGGGTCTGGGGGAGCTGTGTTGCGCCACGGCTTGATATCGCCGGGGGAGATCTGCAGCAGGTCTATCAGGTGTCGGAAGCGATATTGCGGATGGTCTTCAGCTGTCAGGGCATCGTCCATCGCCTGCCAGACGCTGGAGGGCGTGTCAAAATCAAAGCCGGGCAGGACCAGAGCGCCTTGCGGCAGGGCTGCAACGGCCTGCATCAGCAGGGCGGTGGTGCCGCGCGAACCGGTGGAGCCTGCAATCAGCACCGGATGTTGCGGTGGGTTGCTTTGCCAGCGCTGGGCGAGTTGCTGCACAGCAAGGCGCTGGCGGGATTCGGCATCGGTGGAATCGGTGAACAGTGGGGCTACGATGCGCAGAAAGGTTTGGGTTCTTTCCCAATGTTTGGAATGGGTTGAAACATCCAAGGCGGCGATGGCTTCGGCGGAAACGCCTTCACCCTGCATCTCATCCATCAGATTGGCGAGGCTGTCGGCGAGATCATAGAGCGCCGAGCGGGGGGCGAGATCGGGCTGCGCGTCGAGCAGTTTGGCGATGAGTTCGGCCATTTGCAGGCGGCGACGCAGGGGGGGAATGGCGGGGGCAAGGTTAAGGCTGGGGTCTTTTGCGAGATCACTGAGCAGCAGCAGGCGGGGCAAGAGCCGTGCGCCGTGGGCCGCGAAAAGATCGCGGACGCGGCGCGCCATGCGGGCGGTGTTGAGATAGATCGTCACGCGCGCCATCGCTTGTGGTGTCTGCTGGGCCATGCGTTCGATCAATCCGCTGACCAATTCCGCAGGGAAATCGGTGCCGGGGGGAAGGGCGAAGATGCGGGAGGTGTCCGGGCTAAACATGGAGGGTTTCGGCCAGCGCAATACCCTCGGGGCGGCCCACGTCACACCAGCCACCCTTATGGATCAAACCATAGGCGCGCTGGTTGGCGATGGCGATATCCCAGAGGCGGTTCAGGCTGAAAACAGGTTCTGATATGGCGGAAAGACCTTGGGTTTTCAGGATTTGCGCGCCGAGATAGACCGGGGCGCTGTTGCCGTTTGCACGTGAAATCCGATCTTGGTCATCAAGAAAGAAGTCGCCGATACCGCTGTGCCCAAGCGCATTTTCAGCGGGAAGCAGCAGCAAAAGTGCGTCCATTTTCGCGGGATTCCAAGCGTTCAGCAGTTGGATAAGGGGGTTTTCACCACTCCATACGGCATCGGTGTTGAGGGTCAGCACGGGGCCGTCGCCAAGCAGTGGCAGAGCTGCCTTGAGCCCGCCGCCGGTTTCCAGAATCTGATCGCGCTCCCAAGACAGGATGAGGTTGCGATGTTGCAGGTGGTCTGCAATCTGCTCGCCGAGATAGTGCAAATTCACCACGATCTTTGAGATCCCAGCCTCTTCGGCCAAATGCAGGGCGTGATCAATCAACGGTTTTCCGGCCGCTTCGATCAGGGGTTTCGGGCGATGTGCGGTCAGGGCGCCCATGCGCGCGCCAAAACCCGCAGCGAACAGCATTAACGGAAGTGGCCGCATTGGGCACCTATTCGGGTAAGGGCTTCGGGAGTTGGTTCGGGCAGCAAGCGGGCGCAGATTTTGGCGAGGGGGCCGAGTTCTGGTTCTGCGAGATTGCGTTGCAGATGCTGCCAGACGCGGGGGATCAGGGCGAGGTAGCCGGGTTTGCCGCCGTGTAGGCACAAGCGGGCGAAAATACCGATGATGCGCAGGGCGCGCTGGGCGCCAAGCGTGGCATAGGCGGGGCGGAAGCTATCGACTGGGGTGCCGGTCTGTTGGCAGAAGGCGCGGCTCATCGCGGCCTCCGTTTCACGTGAAACATCCCTGCGCGCATCTTGCAGCAGCGAGACGAGATCGTAACCGGGCTGGCCGAGTTGCGCGAGTTGGAAATCCAGCAGGCCGACGCGGGCAAGGCCGGGTCGATCTGGCAGCCAGAGCAGGTTTTCAGCGTGATAATCGCGCAGGATCATCACGCGCGGGCCGTCGGCGTGGCGCGACATTACTTCGGTGAGCGCGGTGCGGAAATCGGCAGGGTCGGTGCGTTCGCCTGTGATTGCGAAGCGATACCAATCGAGGGCAAAACAGGCGGCATCGGCCCAGTCCTGCGCGGTCAGATTGGCAAGATTGGCGGCAGGTAGATGGCTTTGCAAATGTGCAAGAACCTGCGTTGCGGCTGTATAGAGACTGTTTTCAAGGGCGGGAGTGGTTTTCAGAAGGCTGGCATAGATACTGTCGCCCAAGTCTTCCAGCAGTAGAAACCCGTTTTCCAGATCCTGCGCGTAGCACTTCGGTGCAGACAGGCCGATGGCTGAAAGATGCGCGGCAATTGCCAGAAATGTTGCGGGGTTATCGCCTTTTCCGGGCGGCGCATCCATCAGCACGGCGGTTTCCGAGCCCCGGCTTAGCCGCTCATAGCTGCGGTCCGAAGCATCGCCGGCCAGAAACCGACGATTGGCATCGCCCCAGCCGGCTTTGGCAAGAAATGCCTGTGATAGAACGGATCGGGCGTTCATCTTTGCCAACTTTGTGTGAAGTCCGTCAGCAGGTCGGGGTGGCCGGGTGCCGCCAGCGAGACGTTGCGGCCCTCGCCACTGGCGGTTAGCGCAATGCGAATGGCGTGAGCGGGTGTCAGATGGCCCAAGCGGTCCGGCCATTCAATCAGACAAATCGCTTGCGAGAACGCCTCTTCCAGCCCCAACTCGGCAACCTCGTCGGGATGCGATAGCCGGTAGAGATCGGCGTGCCAGATCTCGACATCGGCTTGATAGGTCTGCACGAGGGTAAAGGTTGGCGAGGGCACATCTTCCATCCGCCCCAACCGGGCGCGGATCAAGGCGCGGGCAAGATGGCTTTTTCCCGCCCCAATCGGCCCCTCCAGCAAGACACAATCGCCCGCAACCAGCCGCGGAGCAAGCCAGCGGCCAAGATCGGCGGTCTCCCCTTCAGAGGGCAGAAAGGCTGAAACAGTGTGTGGCATCTCCATGCTGCAAGTCTATCCTGCCCACCCGCCGCCGCAAGTCGCGAAGTTCAGGCGCGCCGCAAGCCCACGCTGTCGGCCAGCCGGGTCTGGCCGGATTCCAAGGGCGGCACTGAGCGGAACGTTGCCAGTGTCGAGCCGCCCGCCAGGGGGGCGAATCGACAGCCGACAAGCCGACCATCCAGCAGGCGCGCCTCTCCGCGCCAGCTGTCACGGTCGCCTACGGTGGCGACGTATTCTTCGACTTCGGCCCAGATGGCGCTGGGTGCCGATTGTGCGCGCCAATGTGCTGACAAGGTGCGGACGGTGTTGTCCGCCAGAGTTTCCGCCGGATCATGGCCCCAAAGTGTGGCGTAGCTGCTGTTTGACATCACAAGCTGCCCCGATTGCGAAAACACCGCAATCGCGTCGTCCATGTGATCAATCACCGATTGGCCGAGTTCCAGATCTGCACGGTAGCGTCGTGTGCGCAGCATCTCAGACGAGATATCCTCGATCAACAAGGCCAAAGCCCCATTGGGGTGCGGGCGCCCGATCACCTTGTAGGTCTGGCCGTCCGGCAGGCTCCAGGTTTCCTCATAAAGCCCGGTGGCCGCCGCCTTTTCAATCTCAATAATTTGCCGTCGCCAGTCGCGATAATCCTTCGGCTCGGGCAGCATTTTGCGATCTCGCATCGCGTCCAGCACGGCCAGCAGAGAGGGACGCAGCGAGAGGAAATCGGCGGGCAGCTGGGTCAGATCCATCAGCGCCGGGTTGAACAATTGCAATTTGCGCTGGCGATCAAAGATCGCGAGGCCGATGGGCAGCTGGGCAAAGGTTTTCGTCAGGGTTTGCATGAAATCGCGCAAGGCGCTTTCCGCCTGCACGGCAGAATCGGCGGGAATGGCGAACATCAGATCGCTATTGGTTTCTGGTTGGCTGGAGATATCAAACCAGATCGTCGGTTTGCCAGAGATCGAAAGGCTTTGCCGCTGATCTTTACCGGATTTGGCCGCTGCGCGGCTAAACAGGCGCGGCAATGGCCAGCCCATCTCTTTGCTCTCATCAAGCGTGGCGTAGGCTTGCAACAGGTAGGGGCCGTTGGCCCAGATCACATCGCCCGCAGCGTTTTCGCGCCACAGCAGCATCGGCGCGGCCGCAATCGTGTCGCGCAGCAGCGACAGTTCATCCGAGATTGCGCGTTGGGTGATCACATCGCCACCAGAGGCAGGTATATCTTTCGTGACATCCAACAGTGTCAACCGCGTGAGGCCACCGGCGTGCTCTGCTTTTAAGATCAATGGTTTGGAACGGTCTGCCGGTGCCAGCTCTATCGCGCCTTCAATCGGGACTCGCAGCAGTTGCGCCTCCAGATTTTCAAACCGTGCCGCCAAGAATGCCATGAGCCGACCCCAAGCGGCGCCTTTCATCGGGCTTGCGGCCAGCAGCGCACGCGCGCTGGCAGTGCTGTCGATCAGCGTTTCGCCGTCAAACAGGAATACCGTCTCGGGGGCGGTTTCGGCAAAGATGCTGGTTTGCGTTGGAGATTCTCGCGGCGGCAATACCCAAAGCACGATCATCGCAATACTGGCCGCCATCAGTGAGGCTGCAACCGCGGCAAGAACAAGTGGGAGGAACATCCGAAAGCCTCATCCAGAAGGGGAAAGCCCCATACTTGACTCAGCCTAGGGAGCGGATCGTTAACAGCGGGTTAAGGACGCAGCTGCAACGTGGCTTTTCTGCGCTATTGGTCAAACAACTGGTTCTCTCCTAAGCCGCCGGCCGTTTCGGCAACAATGTCGGCCGCCTGCCATGTCACTTCCACGATCGCGCCTGACCGCGCTGGGCGCTCTTCCGGGGACAGGAAAGGGTCTGCCGCATTGGCGAAAGACAATTCCGCCCCGGTCCGCTCCAGCAATGTCTTGGCGATGAACAGGCCAAGCCCCATGCCTTCATATTCCGGGCGGCGGTCAAGATCTTGCTCATCCCGACGCGAGCGCACGAAAGGGTCGCCGATTCGGCCAAGCACCTGCGCCGGAAAGCCTTCGCCATCGTCGATGATGCGCAGCGTGATATGCTCGGGGGTGAACTGCGCATCGACCCAGACCTTGCTGCGGGCGAAATCCACCGCGTTCTGCACCAGATTGCGCAGGCCGTGGATCAGCTCTGGTCGGCGCAACACAACCGGCGGCGGACCCGAGCCCGCCATGCTGAAAATCACCTCGATGCCGCGTGCCATATGCGGCTCGGCGGCCTCTTGTAGCACCGTTGCCAACGGCGCTTGGCGCAGCAGCAGGTCATCCTTGCCAGCCTTGCCCATCGAACGCAGGATATCGCGGCAGCGGTTGGCCTGCTCGCGAATCAGCCGCGCATCTTCGGCCAGATCGGGATGATCGGCCAACTCGTCAATCATTTCGGAGCTGATCAGTTTGATCGTCGCCAGTGGCGTGCCCAGCTCATGTGCGGCGGCGGCCACCACGCCGCCCAGATCGGTCAGCTTCTGCTCGCGTGCCAAGGCCATCTGTGTGGCCAGCAGCGCATCGGACATCGACCGCATCTCTGTCGCCACCCGACGCGAGTAAAGACCAAGAAACGCGATGCCAATCAGCAGAGACAGCCAGAAGCCAAAGGTGAACAGGCCGGGGATTTGGAATATGCGGCCATCGGCCAAACGCAGCGGCACGTTGAACAGGCCGATCAGCGTGACAAAACCGGCCGCCATCGCGCCGATGATCAGGGTGCTGCGCAGGGCCAAGGCGCTGGCTGATACGGTCACCGGGGCCAGCACCAGCAAGGCAAACGGGTTGGTCAGACCGCCTGTCAGGAACAACAGAAAGCACAGCTGCGCCAGGTCGAACAGCAGGGTCAGCATCGCCTCGGTTTCGGAGAGGCGTTTGTTCTGCGGAAACAGGAAGATCGACAGCAGATTGGCGATTATCGCAAGGCCAACTGCCAGAAAGCACAGTCCCAATGGCAGTTGCATGCCGTAGTAGCGCGTCGCCACCACCAACGCCGCCAGCTGGCCAAAGCTGGCCATCCAGCGCTGAAAAATCAACGTGCGCAGCCGCAGCCAATCGGCGCGCTCGGGCCGGAAACTGGCGGATTGGGCGATTATGTCACGCTGGTTTGACATGGTTTGCCTTGGCAAGGGCTGGCCTTTACGGCGGCTTTACGATTGATAAGGGTTGGTTCGGCGCGGATCAATGCGCAAAGGAGAGCAGCACCATGTTGAAAATCTATGCCGGCTTGGCGGTTGTTGCGGTGGCAGGCCTTTTGGGTGGCACTGCCTTTGTGGCGTTGCAACGGAGCGCCAATGATCCGTTTGCCGATTGCCGGGCCTCGGCGGTGGCGGGCGGCGGCGGGGCGATTGGTGGTCCTTTTACCTTGGTGGATGAAAGCGGCAAAAGCGTCACCGATAAAGACGTGCTGACCAAGCCGTCGCTGATCTACTTCGGCTACAGCTTTTGCCCGGATGTTTGCCCTCTGGACAATGCGCGCAATGCCGAGGCGGTGGATTTGCTGAAGGCCAAGGGGCTGGATGTGACCCCGGTGTTTATCACCATTGATCCCGAGCGTGACACCCCCGAAGCACTGAAGGATTTCACCGAGAACCTGCATCCCGACATGGTGGGCCTGACCGGCACGCCCGAGCAAATTCAGGCGGCGTCGCGCGCCTACAAGACCTATTATAAAAAGCAGGACACCGGCGATCAGTATTACTTGATGGATCACTCGACCTTCACCTATCTGATGTTGCCGGGCAGCGGCTTTGCCGATTTCTTCACGCGCGATGACACGGCGGAACAAATGGCCGAGCGTACCGCTTGCTTTATCGAGAAAAGCTAAGCCGTGTTTGACGCTGGGCCCGTCGCGCCCTAGGTTCGATAGCAGAGTATTTGGGGGGATTTGATGGCAGACGATCATGGCGCAGAACTGGGACCGGATCGCAGCTTGCTGTTGGTCGATGACGATGAGGTGTTTGTAAAGCGCTTGGCCAAAGCGATGGAGAAGCGCGGGTTTGTGCCAGAGACCGCCGGGAGCGTGGCGGCAGGGCGGGCGATAGCCTTGGCGCGGCCGCCAGCCTATGCGGTGATTGACCTGCGGCTGGAAGACGGCAACGGGCTGGATGTGGTGGAAACCCTGCGTGAGCGTCGCCCGGATTGCCGCATTGTGGTGCTGACCGGATATGGTGCGATTGCAACGGCGGTGGCGGCCGTTAAAATTGGCGCGACAGATTATCTGTCGAAACCAGCCGACGCCAATGATGTAACGCAGGCTCTGCTTGCAAAGGGTGCCGCGATGCCGGAACCACCCGAAAATCCGATGTCGGCAGATCGGGTGCGGTGGGAACATATCCAGCGGGTTTATGAGATGTGTGAGCGCAATGTCTCGGAAACCGCACGCAGACTTTCGATGCATCGGCGGACTTTGCAGCGGATTCTTGCCAAACGCAGCCCAAAATAAGCCAACGCTTGAACCAACAATCCTTTCAGCCTAAAAGGCAACACCCAAATCCTGAAAGGATGCTTTCGTGACCATTGATATCAACGGCCTGTCGCTTAAAGAGTTGAAAGATCTGCAATCGCAAGTGGCAAAAGCTATTGGATCCTATGAGGATCGCAAAAAGAAAGAAGCCCTTGCAGAGATTGAAGAGTTCGCACGTGCCAAAGGCTTTTCCCTGGCGGAACTGACCGGGGTGACGGTTGCACGCAAACGCTCTCCCGCTGTTGCGAAATATGCCAATCCGGCGGATTCAGCGGATACTTGGTCGGGGCGTGGCCGCAAACCGCGTTGGTTTGCAGCGGCATTGGCTGCAGGCAAGCAGCCAGACGATATGGCAATCTAAACTTGTGGTAGTTGAGAAAACTGAGGCCGCCTTAAATGGCGGCCTTTAGCCATTTCATGAATGTTTTCAATTCTGCCCGTTTTGGACCCGGTCTTGTGACCAAATAATAGGCAAGGCTTTCGTCTTTAATTTCCCCGACCGCAATCAGATCACCGTTTTCCAGATCTTTTTCTACCAAGGCCGCCGCCTCGACATGTAGACCATAGCCTTGACGCGCGGCTGAAAGCGCCAATTCTTCAGTTGGAATATAGGTGATGTTCATCGCATCTGGCTTAAGGCCAAAGCTGCGCAGCCACACCAAAGCCTCGGGCCAATCCGGTTCAATCACCCAAGGCATTGCGGACATTTCTGCCGTGGTCAGCGCCTTGCGCCCCTGCAACAGCGCGGGGGCTGCGACGATGATGTAATGCGCCGAGGTCAGAAACTCGGCTTCGACCCCCGGCCATTTGCCATCGCCAAAGCGGATCGCAAGATCAATGCTGTCGCGGCGCAGATCCATCACCCGATGTTCGGGATGCAGCGACAGGCCGATTTCGGGATGCGCTTTCCAGAATGTGCCCAAGCGCGGGATCAGCCATTGCGCGGCGAAAGCCGGGGTCAGCGTCACCCGCAGCGGCGCATTGGGATCGGCACCGCGCAGATCATTGATCGCCACTTCGATGCCGTGAAAGCCGTCGGTCAGCGCCTGCGCCAGCTTCGCGCCCTCGGCGGTCAGCGCCAGCCCACGACCTTGCCGATAGATCAATTCGCGCCCCAGATCGGTCTCCAAGCTGCGCACCTGTTGGGCGATGGCAGCGTGGGTGACATTCAGATCGCGGGCCGCGCGGGAGAAGTTTTGCAATCGCGCAGCCGCCTCAAACGCCCGTAAAGCCGTCAGTGAGGGGAAGCTTTTCCAGTCTACAGACATGATAGCCAATCTAACAGTTTGGAAAAATCGCTGACTCGGTGCCTAGGCCGAAATGCGCTATAAATACGCTATGACGACAAGCAAATAGGAGCAAGTCATGTTAAACATTCTCGCAGATGCCCTGCTGATCGCCCTGCGCGCCAGCCCAACGCCGACGCCGCGTGATCGCTTTCCCAGCCGCCCGACGGAAACCCGTTGGACCAAGCAAACCAGCGATCGGGTCTAGATCTTGAGGCCCGCCAGCAAATCCAGATGCCGCGCGACATAATCCGCCCGCACCTGTGCGGGCGGACGTAGTTTTATCTCCAGCCCACGCAACATCGCCGTATCCGGCCGACCAAACAGCTTGTCCGCCTCGGGTTCAGAAAACCCCGCAATCTGCACCGCCTCCAGCCAGGCCGAGATCTTATCCGCCGCCTTGATCGCCTTTTTCACCACGACCGGCAGCACCGCCGGCAGACCAAATCGCAGATGCACCGCCGCTGTCAGCCGCAGATCCAGCTCGCCATAGCTTGGCCCCACCGCCGATTTCACCGGGCTGATCATATCGCCAATCACATATTCCGGCGCGTCATGCAGCAAGGCTGCAAGCTGCCAGCGCGGATTGGCCGGGTTCTGCCGCGCGTAGATTTCTTCGACAAGCAAAGAATGTTCTGCCACCGAATAGGCAAAATCGCCGCGCGTCTGGCCGTTCCAGCGCGCCACGAACGCCAGCCCATGCGCGATGTCGGCGATTTCGATATCCATCGGTGTCGGGTCAAGCAAGTCAAGCCTGCGGCCAGACAGCATCCTTTGCCATGCGCGTGGTTGTTTCATGACGGTCTCCTGCCGCAATTTCCTGCCATTCACGGCCTCGGTTGTCGAGAGGCCCTGTAAATGCTATCTGCCCCGCAACCACAGGATCAAGGAGTGCGCCAGATGGCGAATGATTACATCGTTAAGGATATTGGCCTTGCCGCGTATGGCCGCAAAGAGTTGGTCATCGCTGAAACCGAAATGCCGGGCCTGATGGCCTGCCGCGAGGAATTCGGCACCACCAAGCCGCTGAAAGGCGCGCGGATTGTGGGCTCGCTGCACATGACGATCCAGACCGCAGCCCTGATCGAAACGCTGACCGCTTTGGGCGCCGATGTGCGCTGGGCATCGTGCAACATCTTCTCGACCCAGGATCACGCGGCTGCGGCGATTGCCGAAGCTGGCATCCCGGTTTTCGCCATCAAGGGCCAGACCCTGACCGAGCATTGGGATTATCTGGATCGTTCGTTCATGTTCCCAGAGGGCGCGAACATGATCCTCGACGACGGCGGCGATGCGACGCTGTACGTCCTCCTTGGTGCCCGCGCCGAGGCTGGAGAAGAAATCATCCCCGTTCCACAGTCCGAGGAAGAGGAAGTCATTAAGAAGCAGATCGCCAAGCGGATGAAAGAAACCCCCGGTTTCTTCACCAAGACCAAGGAGGCGATCAAAGGCGTGTCCGAAGAAACCACGACCGGCGTCCACCGCCTGTATGATCTGCATAAGAACGGCCAACTGCCGTTCCCGGCGATCAACGTCAACGACTCGGTGACCAAGTCGAAATTCGACAACAAGTATGGCTGTAAGGAATCGCTGGTGGATGGCATCCGCCGCGCAACCGACACCATGATGGCCGGTAAGGTCGCTGTGGTCTGTGGTTATGGCGATGTCGGCAAAGGCTCGGCGGCTTCGTTGCGCGGTGCTGGCGCCCGCGTGAAAGTCACCGAAGTGGACCCGATCTGCGCGCTGCAGGCCGCGATGGACGGCTATGAGGTGACGCTGCTGGAAGATGAAGTCGCCAACGCCGACATCTTTATCACCACCACCGGCAACCGTGACGTGATCCGCATCGAGCATCTGCGCGAGATGAAGGACATGGCGATTGTCGGCAACATCGGCCACTTCGACAACGAAATCCAAGTCGCCGCGCTGAAGAACCACAAGTGGACCAACATCAAAGAGCAGGTCGATATGATCGAGATGCCTTCGGGCAACCGGATCATCCTGCTGTCGGAAGGCCGTTTGCTGAACCTTGGTAATGCCACTGGCCATCCGTCTTTCGTGATGTCGGCCTCGTTCACCAACCAAGTTCTGGCGCAGATTGAGTTGTGGACCAAGGGCGACGATTACGCGCCGGGCGTCTACATTCTGCCGAAGGAATTGGATGAGAAAGTTGCGCGTCTGCACCTGAAGAAAATCGGTGTCAAGCTGACCGAACTGCGCAAGGATCAGGCCGATTATATCGGTGTGAAGGTCGAAGGCCCGTTCAAGGCCGAGCATTACCGCTACTGAGTTCTGACTATTTCTGCGAAGGCCCGAGGGAAACCTCGGGCCTTTTGCGTTGTGACGTTGCGTCAGAGGGTCTTTGCCGAGGGGGGAACCTGTGGCGATATTTCCCTTTGAGTGAATTACTCCATCCCCTAATGTGCGGCCAGCCTGCCCGATCTGGCAGCTTTATCGGTCCGACAAACGAGGGAAAATAGAATGAGCAAGCGTGACGATCTGATCGCCAAATATGCCGAAGATCTGAAAACCAAGTGCAAGATCAACCCGGATATGGGTCTGCTGACCAAAGTGACCATCGGTTGCGGACCGGCGATCTACAACGCGGACAGCGAGACGGTGGCGGGGTCGGACAATTCCGAGCTTGAGACGGTGAAAAACAATTTCCTCGTCAAAAAACTGGGTCTGGCCGACAGCCCCGCGCTGATGGAAGCGATCAACGCGGTGATCGACACCTATGGCCGGGGTGAGCGTAACAAGTATCGCGCTGTGGTCTATTACATGCTGACCAAGCATTTCGGCAAAGAAGCGATCTACGCGAAATAATCTGCGGGCCGCGCTGGTTTGTCAGACATTGCCATTTCCAGAAAGCCGCGCGATGGTGCGGGGCTTTCTGCGAAAGGTCTATCATGTCAGCCGAAGCTCAGCCTACGCAAACCGCCGATGCCACGGTGCTGCCGATCATTCTGGCCGTCACCTTAGGGCATCTTCTCAACGATCTGATGCAATCCTTGATCCCGGCAGCCTATCCGCTGCTGAAGGACAATCTGGCGCTTTCCTTTGCGCAGATCGGGTTGATCACATTGGTGTTTCAGGGCACGGCTTCGATCCTGCAACCGCTGATCGGGCTGTATACCGACAAACGTCCCCTGCCCTATGCCCTGGCTGCAGGGATGGCCTCGACCGGGATCGGCCTGATTCTGCTGGCGCATGCACAGACGTTCGGCGCGGTGCTGGGTTCGGTTGCGATGATCGGGCTGGGTTCGTCGATCTTCCACCCCGAGGCATCGCGGATCGCGCGTTTGGCAGCCGGGATGCGCCCCGGTTTCGCACAATCTTTGTTTCAGGTCGGTGGCAATGCGGGCTCGGCTTTGGGTCCGCTGGCGGCAGCCTTTGTGGTGATGGAGCGCGGGCAAGTCTCGATTGAGTGGTTCGCCGGGGTTGCCATGCTGGGCATGGTGCTGCTGTGGCTGGTCGGGCGCTGGTATACTGCCGTGGGCGCGGGGCGGGCTTTGGCACGGCGGAGCAGGGCACGATCAGCGGTGGCGGTGCCAAAAGCCACGGTGCAGCTGGGGATGTTCATTTTGATCGTGCTGATGACCTCGAAATTCCTCTACTCGGTGTCTTTGTCGAACTACTACACCTTCTATCTGATCGAGCGGTTTGACCTGACGGTCGGGCAATCGCAGATTTGCCTGTTCATCTTTCTGGCAGCTGTGGCGGCTGGCACGATCATTGGCGGGCCTATCGGCGACAAGATCGGACGCCGCAAGGTGATATTGTGGTCGATCCTTGGCATCCTGCCGCTGACCTTGGCGATGCCCTGGTTGCCCTTGGTGCCCACCGTTGTTGTCGCGGCACTGGCAGGGTTGATGCTCGCCTCTGCCTTCCCGGCAATGGTGGTTTATGCGCAAGATTTGATGCCGCAGAGCACGGGCATGGTGGCAGGCTTGCTGTTCGGTCTGGCGTTCGGCATCGCAGCCTTCGGTGCGGCGGGGCTTGGCGTTCTGGCGGATGCTTGGGGCATTGTAGCGGTTTATAAAATCTGCGCTTTCCTGCCGCTGTTGGGGCTGGCTGCGTTCTTCCTTCCAGAGCCGAAGGCCTGATCGCTCCGATTTGATGTAATTCCCAAGCACTTGTCGTTTGCGCGACTTGGGGCACTTCCGTAAGTTGAAGGAACAGGCAGTAGCCTAGGACCTTTTACAGAACACGTGTGGTGCGGAGGGAGCACGTGGGGTGGATGGGGGGTCCTTTAGGGGTAATGGGCCCCCCGTTTCCAACCTGCTTAGCCCAAACCGCCCAGATCGCAGATAATCTGCCATTCTTCCGGCGAAACAGGCTGGACTGACAGCCGAGAGTTGTTGATCAACACCATGTTCTCCAGCCCCGGCTGCACCTTGCAGGTTTCCAGCGTGACTGGCCGCAGCAACGGCCGTACCGCGCGCAGGCAAACGCAATCCCAGCGAGGATCATCGGTGGTGCTATCAGGCGTGGATTCGCGGCAAACCTCAACAATTCCGACAATCTCTTTGCCGATGTTGGAGTGGTAGAAGAAACCCTGATCGCCGACCTTCATCGCCCGCATGTTGTTACGGGCCTGATAGTTGCGGACACCGTGCCATTCCTCGCCTGCCGCACCGCGTGCGATCTGATCGGGCCAGCCCCAGGTGTCGGGCTCGGATTTGAACAGCCAGTAGCCCATCAGCCGATGACCTTTTTCCATTCGCTGATCATCACGCTATCGAACAACCCGGCAATCGCATAGGGGTCAGCTGCGGCCCAAGCCTGCGCTTCGGCCAAGGTTTCCACGTTCAGCACCACAAGGCTGCCAGTCATCGCGCCATCGTTCAGAAACGGCCCCGCCATTTCGACCACGCCCGAGGCTTCGATATGCGCAAGGTGTGCTGCGCGATTGTCCAGCCGGGTTTGCAGATGGCCGGGTTTGTCTTTGCAGATAAGGGCGACGCGCATGGGTTACTCCTGTTTCAAAGGGCGGGACAGCAGGGCCGAGATCGCCTGCGGCAAGGTGATTTGTTGGTCGATCAGTGCGGCGATCATACTGGTGATCGGCATGTCAATTTTCATCTTTTTGGCCATGTTAGAGACTGCCCTTGCGGTCGCAGCCCCCTCGACGGTGACATTGGTATCAAAAGCCTGACCCGCGCCAAGTGCCTGACCAAAGCGAAAATTCCTCGATTGTGCAGAGGTGCAGGTCAGCACCAGATCGCCAAAGCCCGACAGCCCAGCCAGCGTTTCGGCCCGTCCGCCCAAAGCCAGTGCAAGTCGGGTCATCTCGGCATAGCCGCGCGTCATCAGCGCCGCGCGGGCGGAATCGCCAAGACCCGCACCCATCACGATACCTGCCGCGATGGCGATCACGTTTTTCAACGCGCCGCCCAACTCGGCCCCGATCACATCCGGGGTGCGATAAAGCCGCAAACTTGGCGTCGACAGCAAATGTTGCAGTGCCTCGCCATCGGCGCAGGCGAGCGTCAAAGCGGTTGGAAGTCCGCGTGCGATGTCTGCCGCAAAACTGGGGCCAGTCAGAATGGCGCAGGTCGAGTCTGGACAGGCGGCTTCAATCAGAGCCGTCGGACCTTTCAGCGTGGTCAGATCAACGCCTTTGCAGCAGGCGACCAGAGGCAGGCCGTTCAGCGTAGGATTGCCAACGAGAAACCCGCGCAGCGCCTGCATCGGCAAAGACAGCAGCACGGCCTCTGCCCTCGTCAAATTCGCAATTTCCGCAGTAACAGAGACTGTTTTTGGCAGCTTCACACCCGGCAGTCGGGCCTCATTGGCCCCCGAGCGCAGGATTTCAGCAACATGATCGCGGTCCCGCGCCCAGAGCTGAACCTCCCGGCCTTCGCGCCCCAAAGCGACTGCCAAGGCCGTACCGAATGCGCCTGCGCCGACAATGCCGATCATGCCTTGGCCCCCTTCTTTCCCGATCCGATCATCGGCGCGGCGGTGGGGTCTAGAGGCCAGCGTGGGCGGGCGATCAGATCCATGCCATCGACACTGCCTGCGCGATAGCGTTCGATCCCGGCCCAGCCGATCATCGCGGCATTGTCGGTGCAAAGCCGCAGTGGCGGGGCAAGGAAATGCGTGCCGGATTGCGCACAAACAGTCTCTAACATGGCCCGAATACGGCTATTTGCTGCCACACCACCTGCGACAGCCAGTGCGGGCTGGGCGGGGGAAAGATCCGCATAAATCGCCAAGGCGCGGCGGGTTTTTTCGGCCAGAACCTCGGCCACGGCCAGTTGAAACCCGGCACAAAGATCGCGGCGGTCTTGCATGGTCAAACCGCCATTCTCGGCGATAACCGCATCACGGGCGCGCAGCAGGGCGGTTTTCAGGCCCGAGAACGACATATCGCAGCCAGGCCGATCCAGCAGAGGGCGCGGGAAGGCATAGCGCTTGGCGTTACCCAGTGCAGCCTCGGCCTGCACGGCGGGACCGCCGGGCTGCGGCAGACCCAAAAGCTTGGCGGTCTTGTCAAACGCCTCACCGGGGGCATCATCAATCGTGCCGCCAAGTCGTTGAAATTGTTCTGCAGAATGCACAATCAAGAACTGACAATGCCCGCCAGACACCAGCAGCATCAAATAGGGGAACGCCAGTTGATCGGTCAGGCGTGGCGTCAACGCATGGCCCGCCAGATGGTTTACCCCGACCATAGGCAGTCCGGTGGCCAGTGCCAAACCCTTGGCCAGCATCACGCCCGACAACACGCCGCCGATTAGCCCCGGACCCGCTGTCACGGCAATGCCATCCAGCCCCGACAGTGCAACGCCGCTTTCAGCCAAGGCTTGTTCTACGCAATGATCCAACCGCTCGGCATGGGCACGTGCGGCAATTTCGGGCACAACGCCGCCGAAAGCGGCATGCAAAGCCGTCTGGCCTTCGACCACCGAGGACAGAACCTGCGGCACCTGCCCCGGCACATGACGGATCACGGCGGCGGCGGTATCGTCGCAGCTGGACTCGATGCCCAGAAAGGTAAGGGTTTCCGTCATGGTCCGCCGTTGATTGCTTGCCTTATCGCAGGTAACACCAAGGGCATGGCCAGACAATCCCACCCCACCATCCTGCTGACCCGGCCCGATGCGCAAAGTCAGCGGTTCGCGCGGCAGATCGGCGGTGCGGTGATTTCACCCTTGATGCGGCCGGAGTTTCTGACCCCGCCGCTGCCAGCTGGTGATTTTGCCGCCGTGGTGCTGACCTCTGAAACCGGAGCTGCAGCTGCCGGGCGGATTTCCG
>NZ_JAXMJJ010000090.1:0-4449 GCF_034376685.1 Cypionkella sp. | reverse complement strand
GTGCGCGCGCTCTGTTCGGGACGCATGCCCCGGATGGCTCGGCCCGATGGCGGAGTGGTTACGCAGAGGACTGCAAATCCTTGCACGCCGGTTCGATTCCGGCTCGGGCCTCCACCTTTGCATTGCGCGCATTGCCCCCCGCAATTAGGGCAGCACGCGCAGATGCCGCTTTAGCTCAGTTGGTAGAGCACATCATTCGTAATGATGGGGTCACGTGTTCGAGTCACGTAAGCGGCACCAGCCTCCCTTCCCATAACGTATCAAAACGTTGATTTTCTGCGGGTTTCGAGCCATAGTGGCCGGAGCCGATGTCTCGCTTTGTTCCACTAGATGCCCCCAAATCCCACAGCTTTGGGGGCAACGATTCGGGGGCACAGCGACCAGAAAGAAGGCGTTGCCCCATGACCCTGAAAGTCACCCAGATACCGGCATTTCAACCCGCCAATCGTCCCTATCGAAAATTCGATGGCAGAGGGCTGTATATCGAGGTCCGGCCAAACGGCTCTAAACTCTGGTACTTCAAATACCGATTCCTCGGCTCCGAGAAACGCATGGCGCTCGGTCCATTCCCTGAAGTGCGGCTCGCCGAAGCAAGGGAAAAGTGTGAGGAGGCCCGCCGCATGATCAGGGCGGGAGAAGATCCCTCGCACAACCGTAAAATGGAAAAGATCAAGGCGCGGCTTTCCGCAGACAACAGTTTTCAGTCGGTTGCCGAGGATTTCATCAATGTAAGGTTTGTCGCCAGCGGAAAGGCCGAGGCGACAATCGAGAAGGCGCGCTGGTTTCTTTCTCACCTGACCCCTGCGATTGGCCCGCGTCCGATTGACGCGATCGAACCCGCCGAACTTCTAGCCGTTCTCAAGAAGATCGAGCGTGCCGGGAAACGCGAGACGGCAATCAGAACGCGCGCATTTGCCAGCCGAGTGTTTCGGCACGGCGTCGCGATGGCCTTGTGCAAGCATGATCCTGCCGCGCTGCTCGGAGGTGCCTTGGCGACACCCCAGGTCACCCACCATGCGGCGGTGCTCGATCCGAAAAAGCTGGGAGAGGTTCTCTGCACTATCGATGACTATGGCGGCGGAGTGATCGTCAAGATTGCTATGCAGCTCTTGCCCCATGTATTCCTCAGGCCAGGTGAGCTGCGCTTCGGAAAATGGCCAGAGGTCGATTTTGACGAAGCCATTTGGCGGATACCCGAAGAACGCACCAAGCTTAGGCGGCCTCACAGCGTTCCGCTGTCGCGGCAGTCACTTTCGCTTCTCAAGCAACTACGCGAAAACACAGGCTGGATGGAATTCATGTTCCCTGGTGAGCGCTCGCATCGCAAGCCCATGTGCGAGAATGCCATGAACCTTGCCTATCGTCGGATGGGCCTTGGGAAGGATGTGGTCACTGCCCACGGCTTCAGGGCAACTGCCAGCACCTTGCTCAACGAAAGCGGGAAGTGGCTCCCGGATGCGATCGAGCGAGCGCTTGCGCATGGCCACAGTAATGCCGTCAGAGGGGCCTACGCGCGTGGGCAGCATTGGGACGAACGTGTCGCGATGGCTCAATGGTGGAGCGATTATCTGGACGAACTGCGGATTGGAGCCGAGGTGATCCCCATCCGAAGGCGGGCGGGCCGCTGACGCAGTAGCAGGCTCAACCCGCCTCGCCGCCCTCCCGTCGGCTGTCGACCCACAGCCGGTCGGTCCCAACTGCCACTATAAACGTCCGTTGCAGACAGAATCTGCCGATCGGGCCGATTTGAGCGGACGGTCAGCTATGCGCTCCAATTGCCGCCGTTCAGCCCACCTGATTGTAATCCCAAAAACTGCCTTTCGTTCATCCGGGGTAGGAGCGGCCACCTAATGCAAAGTGACGAAAATTGAGCCAGGGGCCTTGTAGCCAAAGAGCTTCTTTTCGCGTTCGACCTGCCACTTCTTGATCCGCCGTTCAATCTTGCTCCGAATGCTATAAAGGTAGTGTTCAGCAGCATCGCCGGTGTGCGGAACCTCCTTACCCCAGAGCTCATAGCGGGCATCGACGATCTTCAAGAACAGGCCGCTATAGCGCCAAAACTCTTCACCATCCTGCGCCGCACACATCCGAGCAAACCAATGCTGCGCCCAGCGATTGCGTTCGTAAGCATACAATGCAGCTTTGGCGGCAGCGCCAATCAAGCCTTCTTGCGATACATGATCGCTTAACACCTGGGTCGCCTCCTCCGTCTCAATGCCCAAGCCAAAGACCATGAGGCCACGCGCAACTTTGACAGGTTCTTCCCGACCAATCCGATCCCGCGCATACCGTCTGAGGAATCCACCCTTTCCAGCCATGTACGCAGCGATGATCTCAACTGACAGGGCCTGATCCGTCGCTGCATGATCAAGCCGCTGAAATCGAAGGCGATCCATTTGATCATTGTCCGCACTATTCCAAACGGAAAGGGCTTCCAGTGGAACGGACGCGATCCCGTAGACAGTTCTCACAAAGGAATCAGCACCTTCGAGGCGACGGAACAGCTTGTCGGCGAGATCAGAATCCTTGCTAGATAGCACTTGGGCAACAACAAGGCCAAAATTGTAGATACGACGAAGTTTCTGATCCGGAAGCTGAAGAAACTGATTGGCCCAACCGCGCACGGACTCCGCTGCACCTTCAAAGCAGGCTTTGATTACCGCCGAGTTGGAATGCTCGACTAGAGGACATTCGCGTCGAGCAGGGCCGTGTATTGGCTCACGGGCGGCTATAGCCCATGTCCAGTTCCTGGGCTTCGGCGGCAAGCTGGTCGAGCACGGCTTCACGGTCGCTGTCGATCCTGGCCTTGTAGGCCATGACGTCTTCCATGCGGATGCGGCGATGCTTGCCGACCTTGCGGTGCGGGATCTGACCCTCGCCGAGGAGCCGGATCAGGAAGGGCCGCGACACATTCAGAATCTCGGCCGCCTGAACAGTGGTCAGTTCGGCGTTCTCCGGAATGAGGGTGACGCCCCGCCCGGCGGCCATGGCCTCCAGAATATCCATCAGCAGTTCGACTGCGCCCGTGGGAAGCTCAAGGGGTTCGTCATGGTCTGCATCGCGGACGCGCAGCGTCAAGGGCCGCTTGCGGCGTGCAAAGCGGGACAGAAGCTGGCCAGAAGCGCGCGCAATGGCTGCATCCTGCGCGGAGGGCGGCATCTGGCGGTGGGCGAGCATGGTCATGGGATCCTCCTTGTTCTCTCAGGCCATATATGCACTATATGCTCTAAACGCAATAAATGCATTTTGGCCTCATAACCCTCGACCTCAATACTCGCTTGCCAGCATGATAGTCAGCACCCGCCGGGTCACGGCGGGATCGGCAGGGTCCTCGCTACCGAACCGCAACGCGCGGTCATAGGCATCGATCTTCCAGAACACGGTCACCGCAACATCAACCGGCCGCAAGGCCGACCAGACCCCGTCCGCCCCCCGATAAATCGCGCCGAAGTCGCGCTCGCCATAGGGATCATTGTCGGGTGTGAAGGCATCGAAGGTTTCGACCAGCTCGCGCAGGCGCGACTGGTCGGCCTCGGGCAAGGCACGAATACCCTCGGTCGCAACCACCACACAGGCAATGCCCATGGCGCGGCGCGCCAGATCATTGAGCCGCGCAATCCGCTCGGCCCGCGTCAGCACCGCGCCGCTCATGACGCAAGGCTCCCGCCACACTCACAAAGACGAACCAACTCGCCGAAATCCTCGCGCTCGCCCAGCTCGTCCGCCAGTTGCTGCACCGCCACCAGCGGCAAGCCGTTGTCATGCGCCAGCATGCGCAGCCAGTCCTCCCGGCACTCGGCCCCGCATGCGCGGTAACTCAAGATCAGGTCACCCATGGTCCAAACTCCATCCGGCAAAGCCGCATCCGTCACGCGGCATGCGGCTCTGCCTTCCGGCGAGGATGGGAGGGGGAGGGAAAATCCCAATCGATGCCCTGGAGCGGGCCAGCGGGCATTTAGAATGGCCTTCGTGCGCAGCACGATTTGGCCGGGCTTTGGCCGCCACACGGGGGTGACGATTGGGGTTTGGGAACGAGAGGGCAAAGCCCTTGGCGTTCCCCAAAAGGATCGCCGCAGCGATCCGCACAAGAACGGCGCCCTTGCGCGGCGCGAAGCCGCCGGACGCCCTGCGCGCGGGCCAAGTGGCCCAGCGGGCGTCCGGCAATGAGAGAGGCAAGTCCGTCGAGCCCTGCAGGGTGATCTTGAATGCGCTACGCAGCCTATCCCAGACAGGCCGGGGTAGCGGGTTGTGATCGTAAACCCGCCGCCTGGTTGCATGTTCCATTCCGACCGCGGCAGCCAGTATTGTTCCTGCGATTATCAGAAGAAGCTGCAGGCCTACGGCCTGCGGCCATCAATGAGCGGCAAGGGTAATTGCTACGACAACTCAGCCGTCGAGACGTTCTTCAAATCCTTGAAAGCAGAACTGATCTGGCGGCAGAAGTGGCCA
>NZ_JAXMJJ010000089.1:0-2686 GCF_034376685.1 Cypionkella sp. | reverse complement strand
AACATCTACACCGCCTGGCGGTATCCGCTGGCGCTGCTCCTCGGCCTGCTGACCGGTCTCTCATCGGCGGCATGTTGGCAACTATCTATGTGATCACTGCCTTCCGGGAGAGCCTCGATACGCTTAGCCCCATGGGCCCCTGGTTCCTTCGCTACGCCTGGGCCGACCTCGCCGCGCGGCCTTCGGTCCTGCAGGGCGCGCTGATCATCACTGGCGCCGTGACTGTCGCCCTGACCCTTGTCGGTCTGGCCGGGGTTCATCGCGGTCGCCTCAACCAATATGACGACGCGCATTTTCAGTCGCGTCGCGAGTTGAAGCGGAACCACATGGTCGGGACCCTCAATCAGAACGGTTTCATCTTCGGCAAGCTTGGCCTCCCGAAATCCGACGCGCCCTTTGTGATGGCGCCGCCTGACCGCTTCCCCCATGCGATGATGATCGCACCCACCGGCCGGGGGAAGGGCGTGGGCTTCGTCATCCCGAACCTGCTTCACTTCTCAGGCTCGGCGATCATCCTCGACGTGAAGGGCGAGAACTTCGCCAAGACCTCGATTCATCGCAAGCACGGGTTGAAGAACGGCATATGGTACTTTTCGCCCTTCGACGAGGACCGTGGCTCGCACCGCTTCAACCCGCTCGCCCGGATCGCCGCCCTTCCCTCCGCAGAGCGTCAGTATACCGCGCTGAACTCGATGGCCGACCTCTTCCTCATCCCGGAAGGCGAAAGTGCGCAGAGCTTCTTCAATGCAGGCAAGCGGCTCTTCATCGCCTCATGCCTCTACGCCATCGAACAGCGCCGCCCGACCTTGGGCTTTGCCGGTGAGATCATGGCCGGAGGCGGCGACAAGAAGAAGAGCTACACGGCCATTGCCGAGACCACGAACATTCCAATCGTTTCCCGCACGTTCCTCGAAATGGCCGACGTCCCGGAAAAAACCCTCGGGGCCTATGTGTCCGTCATCCAAGGCTCCGGTCTCGAGCTTTGGAACGACCCCGCGGTCGACCGCGTGACCTCCGCCAGCGACTTCGACTTCTCGACCTTCCGCCGCGATCCCCAAAGTCTCTACATCGTCGTCCAGCCCGAGCACCTGAAAACCCTGGCCCCCCTCGTCCGCCTTCTCTTCGCGGATGCCATTGCCTCCCTGCAGCGCCGTGAGCCTGGTCCGGACGAACCGCATGCTGTCATGTTCCTGATGGACGAATTCGACCAACTCGGCCGCCAGCCCCTCGTCCTCTCCTCCATCAAGACCATCCGCAGTTTCGGCGGCCGTTTCTTCATCATTTCCCAGACCATTCCCGGCCTCGATGACATCTATGGCGAGACCGGGCGGCGCTCTCTGCAAGGTGGGGCTGGCGCGCAGATTTACATGACGCCGCAGGACGACAGGACCGCCGAGGTGCTGTCGAATGCGTTGGGGCGATCCACGATCACTGCCGTGACCGAGAGCCAGTCGCGGGTGCGTGCGCTGGAAGACAGCGCGAATGTCAGCAGGCGGTCGGAAGAGCGGCCGTTGATTTCGGCGAACGAGGTGCTGCGGTTTCCGCTGGACGAGGTGCTGGTGCTGCCCGAGGGGCAGTATCCGATCCGGGCGCGGCACATCCGGTACTACGAGGATCGGCACTTTGCGCCGATTGATCGGGCGCGGAAGGGGAAGGCATTGCCAACTATTCAGGGGAGCGGGGCGGATAGCAGGCTAGCGCCTGTCGGGAAGCTGTCGGGGTTGGCTTCGTCCGCTGGACCTGCAGGCACCGAGGTCTTCGGAGATGCGGCTCGGGTGTTTCAGGCAATTGCGGAGAGCGCCAAGCGCACAAGGAAGGTGCCCGCTCGGGTCTGACGAGTGCTTGGTCGCTGAACCTCACCGCATGCTCCTACGGGCAGGTTTCGGCCTATTCCGTTGAAAAACTCAGCCAGCCCACAAGGTGTCGGTAAATCCGCGAACGTTGTTCCGATCCGACTGGCACGGTGGCGGAAAGCTTGATGGGATTGGGCTCGTGGAAGAACAGAGTTCTTGATTTTCTGGAACGGTAGACGACCAACCGAGTTTTTCAACGGAATAGGCCCATAGCGGTCCTTCAATGAGAGTTACAGACGCCGTTCTCTCGGTATCTGGGCCGGCATTGGCAAATCAGCGATCGCCGCAACGATGCCCATCAACACAGTCATTATTGGCATCGGCTTCCAGCGCGGCACCCACTCCCGTTGGCAATTTGTCACGAATGATGGCAGCGGCGCACCGACTCTGACGGACATTGGGGGGAGTTCAGTGTGGGTCAGGATGGTGGACGAGGTGTTCGAGCAGGAAATCGAAGCTGAACTGCCAGCCAACACCCAGTTTCTGTCACTGCGCTAATCATGAATGACGGAGCCATAGCGGCCGCAGTCACTTATGATTGCTCTGGGATCCACGTGGAGACGGACTACTGAACGTCAGGTCATTGCACCAACGGATGGACATAGGGCGGGGGGCAAAAGAGGCCCGGACCCTTATCGCTTGGGTATCGGGCCACCGTAGTTTCAGGATCATAGAACGAGCTATAGCTGAAAGTTGGTGACGGGGGGATTGGGTGGCATATCAAGGCGTTGTTGACGCGCCGCAGTTCTCGCAGAGAAAAGGATATGCCACATGACGAAGGATACGGTTGTCGCGTTTCGCGCACCAGAAGGATTTTCGCCCGACCCGCTGAC
>NZ_JAXMJJ010000088.1:0-3565 GCF_034376685.1 Cypionkella sp. | reverse complement strand
GAGGCGAAGGGCGCTTTCTTCCGTTCACTCATGGATCCGATCGACACGTCCTCGCCGCAGGGCACGTTCACCCTCCAGGTCCTGGGCGCCGCCGCCGAGTTCGAGCGCGCCCTGATCCGCGAACGCACCAAGGCCGGGTTGGCCAGCGCACGAACCAAAGGCCGGGTTGGCGGCAATCCGGGCCTGCGCGCCCGCGATCCCGCGGCGCTGCGCAAGGTGCGGCTGGCGCGGCAGGATGGCTACATGGAACGCCTGAACGAAACGGCGCAGGACTGGGTGCCACATGTCCGCCGCCTGCGGCCCGACTTAGCCTGGGAAGATGTGGTGCGCATTGTCAACGGCCCCCTGCCCCACGAGCGTCAATGGACGCAAGGCCGGCTTTTGCGCGCGGTCAACGCCTATGTCCGGGACGGCTTCCTGCCGCCCACGGTACTGGACCGCGCCGGCCGCCGCGAAACCGACGACCGCCTGCCCGCCATCGTCGCTGCCATCAAGGGCGCGGACCCCGAAATCACGCTTCAGGCGATCTGCACCAGACTGGAAGCGATGCGCGAGCGCACGCCCCGCGGGCGGACAAGCTGGCAGCCGTCATCCGTGAAGATGCTGCTGGAGAGGGCTGAGAGGCTGGGGCTGCTTGCGTGAAGTCGTGGGAATCGGTCGCGCGATTCTGAAGATCTGCGTTATGTAGGCGTCGACAATACATGTAGTGGCCATGACATCGCGGGCTACGAACTGTTGAAGTGCTCTGCGAACAAGGTTGCCCAAGACGCTGATACTTCAGGGTTTTTTCTCGTCAGAAATCTGCCGCCTCAACACCTCTAGGCCGCTCAACGGATTGGGCTGGATTTACTCACCAAAACTGTTAAGGTCTACAAAACAATAAAGACTTGAGGGCAGTGATGAGCGGGATACGAGCCTCCCAAAGATTCGATGTCATGTCCAAGCGGCTCGGTAGCCGGTTGCGTGAACATGCGCAGGAGACGTTCCCGCCGGATGCCCAGAAGGGTCTCCGTCGCTTCGCGATGCGGGAAGCCGCCGATCTGCTTCGGATCAACCAGAACACCTTCCGCCATCATGTGTCAAATCTCGAAGGCTTTCCGGAAGGCATCCTCGAGGGTGGCAACCGCCGCAGCTTCTCTGCCGAGGACATGGTAGAAGCCCAACGCGTCCTTCTTGAGACGGGTAGGATCAAGCCCGATGAACACCCTCACAGAAGAGCCGGCGAACCGTGCCAGGTCGTGACGATCTTCAACCTGAAGGGCGGCAGCGCAAAAACGTCGACCGTTGCTCATGTTGGTCAGCTTCTGGGCCTTCGCGGCTATCGGGTCCTGCTTATCGACCTCGACAGCCAGGCAAGTCTGACAAACCTGTTCGGGGTTACCCCTGAGCTCGATCCGGACATGCCGACCTCCTACGATCTGATCCGATCCGAGGGGCCCCTGCCCGCCTCAGATATCATTCGCAAAACGAACTTCCCGACAGTCGATCTGATCCCGGCCTCCATGGACATCATGGAGTACGAGTTTGAGGTCGCTTTGAGCTTCAGACACGGTGCCACCACGTTCCACAGTCGGATCCGTGAAGCGCTTGAGCCTGTCTTGAGCCGATATGATGTGGTGATCTTCGACACGCCGCCGCAGCTGAACTTCTCGGTGATCTCCGCCCTCTTTGCTTCCACTGGGGTCCTGATCCCGCTCAACGCGTCCATGCTTGATGTGATGTCTCTGGCTAGCTTTCTCGGCATGGCGAGCAACCTGATGGGCGTCGTCGAGGCGCATGCTCCCGAGCACGGCCTGAACTTCGTTCGGGTGCTGATCACCCGGTACGAGAACACCGACGGTCCACAGGTCCAGATCTCTTCTCTGCTTCGGACGGTCCTTGGCGATGCGGTCCTCCCTGCCGAGTTCCTGAAGTCGACGGCGGTAGGTGATGCCGCAAACACCCAGCAGAGCATCTTTGAGGTCGAACCTCGCGACGTGAACCGCAGAACATACGAGCGTGCGATCGAGTCCGTTTCACGCGTGACCGATGAAGTTGAGCGCGAAATCCTCAAGGCATGGGGGCGTAGTCATGGCGCGTAAGGTCTTCGGGGACTCACTCAAGAACGCGATGGGTAAAGCGTCAACGTCGGATGAGGATGCGGATGTCGATCTGAAGCGCACGAGCCCAACTGTCGCTCGAGCGCAAGCATCGGTGTTGGAAGAAGACAAACACGCCACGCGCTTGATCGACCCGAGCACTGTGCGAATGTCCGCGGTCATGGATCGCATCGATCCGAGCGATGGCCTCGAGGAGCTCGTCGCGTCGATCCGTGAGCATGGGCAAAAGGTTCCGGTTCTTGTCCGCCGAACCCGAGACGGGGCACTTGAGATCGTCTATGGACGCCGCAGGCTTCTCGCCTGTCGTGAACTTGGTCAGAAAGTGCGCGCCACGGTCATGGAGATGACCGAAGAGGAAGCACTGATCGCCCAGGGCGTAGAGAACAATGCTCGCCAAGACCCCTCGTTTATCGAGAGGGCCCTGTTCGTCGCTGGGATCATTCGGGAACTTGGCAAAACTGACGAGACACGCAAGAACGCCCAGACCATCGCCTATCGGGCACTTCAGATCGACGAGTCGCTCGTCTCGCGAATGAACCGTATCGCCACCGGCATTCCGATGGAGCTGATCCAGGCTATCGGACCTGCACACGGCGTTGGTCGGCGGATCTGGGAGAAGCTTTTCAGACTGTGCGAGAAGGACGTCGCGAGAGCCAAAGAAGTTGCCCGCGAAATCCCCCGTAACTTGCCAGGCCCAGACCGACTTGACGCAGCGGTTACGCTGTTCATGACCACCAAGGCAGCTACACCCAGGGTTGAGAAAGGTGAGCGCGTGAAGATCGGCCGCAAAGGCAACCGCATCACCATCGATGTGGACGCTGACCTTGCCCCGCGCGTTGAAGACGCCATCCGGAAGCTGATCAGCGAGCTTCTTGACCGCGGTCAAGATGGCCCAGAGTGACGACCCCGTGTCTTGACCGCGGTCAAGACATCAAGAGCAACGAGCAGAAAACGAAAGGAGGACCGGCTAGAAAAGGAAAGACCCCCCGAAAGCGGTGCTTCCGAAGGGCCTCAATCAGTCTCGACACCTGATTGATACCCCCAAAACGAATCGAGTTCAACACCGCTCGCGGTGAACGGGGAAGCTTTTTCTTCCGAAACACTATGAGACATGTCACTCAAGCACGAACCGCCATGGCGGAACCGAGAGCTATTGCCTGCCCTACTATCTACGAACTTCTGGGACCGGTACGCGCCCTGCGGAAAGAACTTGGCCTGACGAGCAACGACATCACAGTCTTGACGGCCCTGATCAGCTTTCTTCCCCGTGACCGACAAACCACAAGTGGTGAGACCCCACCCAAACTTACCGTTGTGTTCCCCTCCAATGCCTCCTTGTCTGAGCGCGCAAACGGCATCGATGAGAGGACCCTACGTCGCTGCTTGGGCCGTCTTGACGCAGCCGGCCTCATTGACCGGAAGAACTCGGCAAACGGCAAACGCTTCCCCCTGCGGTATGGCGGCAT
>NZ_JAXMJJ010000087.1:0-17059 GCF_034376685.1 Cypionkella sp. | reverse complement strand
CCAGCATCCGCTGCACCGACTGATGCCGCGCAGCCAGACGGGCGGCGTCTTCGGTGGCTTGCGATAGCACGCCTTCGCGGTCGGTCAGCACAGCCGAAGCCTCGCGCGCCACGTCTGACGCCTCGGTCAAGCGATCCTCGTGGCCTTCATGGGCACGCAACAGCTGCTCGATTTCCCAGTCCAGCCGCGCAATCGTCTCACCGGCATCGCGGTTCAGGCTGGATTCGCGTTCGGTATCGCGGTCAAGCTCGGTGATCCGCCCGCGCAGGGTTTCGATCATCGCGCGGGCGCGGGCCTCTTGGTCGCCCAACTGGTCGCGCTGCACCATCAGCCGTTGCAGGATGGCGGCGGCAATAGCCTCTTCCTCACGCAGCGGCGGCAGCGCATCTTCGGCGGCTTCGCGCTGCTTGGCGGCCAGACGTGCCGCGGCTTCGGCTTGCGCGGCAAGCGTCAGGCGTTGCCGCAAAAGACCATCAGCCTCGGCGCGGGCGAGTTCAGCTTCACGCCAGCGGCGATACAAAAGCTGGCCTTCCGCCCGGCGCAGTTCCTCGCCAATCTCGCGATAGCGCGCCGCCTGCTTGGCCTGCCGGGTCAGCTGCGAGAGCTGCTGCGCCATCGATTCCAGCACATCATCGACCCGCAAAAGGTTGGTTTCCGCCCCGGACAGCTTCAGCTCAGCCTCGTGCCTGCGCGCATAAAGCCCCGAGATTCCAGCAGCTTCTTCCAAAATCCGCCGCCGGGCTTTCGGTTTGGCATTGATCAGTTCGGAAATCTGCCCTTGCCGCACCAGGGCGGGCGAATGCGACCCGGTCGAGGCATCGGCAAACAGCATCTGCACATCGCGGGCGCGCAGCTCTTTGGCGTTCAGCTTGTAGGCCGAGCCTGCATCGCGGGTGATCCGCCGGGTGATTTCAATGGTGTCGGCATCGTTGAACCCCGAGGGCGCAAGACGGTCGGAGTTGTCCAGCACCAGCGCGACTTCGGCGAAGTGCCGCGCCCCTCGGGTAGCGGCACCGTTGAAGATCACGTCCTCCATGCCGCCGCCGCGCATCGCCGAGGGGCGGTTTTCCCCCATCACCCAGCGCATCGCTTCCAGAAGATTGGATTTGCCACAGCCGTTCGGGCCGACCACCCCGGTCAGCCCGTCATGGATGACCAGATCGGTCGGGTCCACGAAGCTTTTGAAGCCATTCAACCGCAGCTTGGTAAAGCGCAAAGGCGTTTGTCCTGATTCCGTTGGAGGGGCAGTTTCGGGCCGGGCCCGCTGCGTGTCAACTTATGACCGCAGGATATGGCGCGGCTTGAGCGTTTATCCCCAAGATATTGAGGGGATTTTGGGCTGAGAAGGAGGTGCCTCCGGCGGGAATATTTCAAAAAGAGCAAATCGGGGACATTGACCGATGCCGGAAGCGCGCGGATAATTACAGGGAAGGAGCCTGAAATGACCCCGCCCTATTCCGGCCATTGCCTTTGCGGTGCCACCCGCTTTTGCTGCACCGCCGCGCCGTTGTGGCAAAGCCATTGCCATTGCGAAAGCTGCAGGCGGGCCTGTTCCTCGGCCTTCACCTCGTTCTTTGGCGTCGCACATGGCGCTTGGGCATGGACCGGGGCCGCGCCTGCCAGCTATGCCTCGTCACCGGGAGTATGGCGGGATTTCTGCGCAAAATGTGGCTCACAAATGGCGTATCGGTCTGATCGCTATCCGGGCGAGATCCACTTTTATGCGGCATTGCTGGAGGATCCGTCGATCTATGCCGCCGAGAGCCATGTGCATACCGATGAGATGCTGCCATGGCTGCATCTGACCGATGGATTGCCGCGCACATGATCCCCTACCGCGCGACAGCACCCTGCGATTGGGCCGCCATCCTGCGCCTGATCCAGACCGAATTTGCCTATATGGAGGGCCGGATTGATCCGCCGTCGTCAATGCAGCGGCTGACCGAAGCCGACATCGCCGCCAAGGCCGAAAGCGGTGAGGTGTGGCTGGTGGGCAGCCCCCCCATCGCCTGCATGTTCCTGACCGTGCAAGCGGAATCGCTTTATCTGGGCAAGCTGGCGGTCAGTGTCGGCCAGCGTGGCAAAGGGTTGGCGCGGACGCTGGTTGATGTGGCCGAGGCCCGCGCCAAGGCTTTGGGGCTGGCGGCGGTGGAATTGGAAACCCGCGCGGAACTGGTGGAAAACCACGCCACCTTTCGCGCTTTGGGCTTTGTGGAAACCGGGCGCAGTGCACATCCTGGCTATACTCAGCCGACCTCGATCAGCTTCCGCAAAGCGGTTCAGGCCAGATAGGCGCGAAAAGCCTGCACGACTTCCTGATAAACCTTGTGCTTGAACGGCACGATTGAAGCGACCATCTCATCCGCGCCAATCCAGCGCCAGTGTGAGAATTCGGGGTGGTCAGTGGCGATATTGACCTGCGCATCAGTCCCGATGAACCGGAACAAAAACCACTTTTGGCGCTGGCCGCGATACTTGCCGCCCCAGACCTTTCCCAACAATTCGGGCGGCAGATCATAGGTCACCCAATGATGGGTCTTGGCGACAAACTCCACCAGATCAGCGGTCACGCCGGTTTCTTCCCACAGCTCGCGCAGCGCCGCCGCACGCGGCTTTTCGTCCTCGTCAATCCCGCCCTGCGGCATTTGCCAGGCGGGCACCGGGTTATCCAGGCGCTGACCAGCAAAGATCAGGCCTTCGGCGTTGATCAGCACAACACCGACACAGGGGCGATAAGGCAGGCTTTCAGGATCGACGGTCATACAGGCCTCGGGCTGGAAAGCCGCGCCAGATTTCTCTGGCACGGCAAAAGGTTACGGTGTGGGCGCGACAGCGTTCAACCCGCGCAGGATATCCACCGCATAGGCCAGCTGATAATCCTCATCGCGCAGCTTGGCGGCTTCTTCGGTGCGCGCCCGATCTTGCTCCATCTGCTTTTTCTCATCTTCGGTCATCGAGTCATTGGTGATCGCCCCGCGCAGCGACGCTTCGGTGCGCTGTTTGGCCTGATCCTCGGCTGCCTTCGTCTCGGTGCCTTCTGCCGCCGGATCGACCACAGGCTGGTTCACCACGATATCCGGCATCACCCCCAGAGACTGGATCGAGCGCCCCGACGGCGTGTAATAGCGCGCCGTGGTCAGTCGCATCGCGCCTTCGCCCTTCAGCGGGATCAGCGTCTGCACCGAACCTTTTCCGAAGCTTTTCGTCCCCACTACAATCGCGCGGCGGTGATCCTGCAACGCCCCTGCGACGATCTCGGATGCCGAAGCCGAACCGCCATTGATCAATACCACAATCGGCTTGCCCTCGGCCAGATCGCCCGGCGTTGCATTCTCGCGTGAGCTGTCTTCGGCATTGCGGCCACGGGTCGAGACGATCTCACCTTCGTTCAGGAACGCATCCGAGGTCAGAATCGCCTGTTTCAGCAAACCACCGGGGTTGTTGCGCAGATCAACCACGAAGCCGTTGATCTTGTCCATGCCGCCCGCCTCTTCGGCCAGCTTCTTGATGCCGTCCTGAATGCCCGGATAAGTCTGATCGTTGAACGACGACACCCGCATCACGCCGATATTGCCAACCAGCCGCGACTTCACCGCAGCCACCTTGATGGTGTCGCGGATGATCGAGACATCGAACGGTTCCGCCACGCCTTCGCGCACCACATTGATCACGATTTCCGAGCCAATCGGGCCGCGCATCTTGTCCACCGCTTCATCCAGCGTCAGACCCTGCACGTTCTCGCCATCGACCATGGTGATGAAATCGCCCGGCTTGATGCCCGCCTTGTCGGCAGGCGTGCCATCCATCGGCGAGACGACCTTGATATAGCCCTCTTCCATCGTCACTTCGATGCCCAAACCGCCGAACTCGCCGCGGGTCTGGGTGTTCATGTCGTCAAAGGATTTCGCATCCAGATAGCCGGAATGCGGATCAAGCGAGGTCAACATGCCGTTGATCGCCGCCTCAACCAGCTTCTTGCTGTCAACATCCTCGACATATTGCGCGCGGATGCGTTCAAAAATATCGCCAAACAGATCCAGCTGCTCATAGACCGAGGCGTTTTTCGTCGCATCCTGCGCAATCAGCGGGCCAGCCAGCTGCGTCGTCAGAACGCCGCCTGCAATCGAGCCGCACAGCGCTGCGATAATCATCTTCTTCATAAGCTGGTCCTATTCCCCTGCTTTGGCTGTTGCCGCGAACCACGCCGTCGGGTCCACTGGTTCAGAGCCTTGCCTCAATTCCAAGTAAAGCGTTTCCGTCTCGCGTCCACCACTGTCTTCTCGCAAAGGCGTCAACAGATCGCCACTTCCCGCCGCTGTTCCGCCCATCAGGCCCAGCGCCGCGCCCTTTGCAATCACTTCGCCAACCTCGCCATACACCTGATCGAGCCCGCCCAGAACCATAAGATAGCCACCACCGGGCTCAATAATCATCACGTTTCCGTAGTCGAGCAAAGGACCGCGGTAGCGGATCGTCGCAGCCCAGGGGCTGGTGACAAGCGCGGCAGGCCGGGTCGCCAGTGTCATTCCGGGCCGGGTGACCCCCCGCACATCGGTTTCACCGGGTTTCAAAAGCATGGTGCCCAGTGCGGGCAGATCGAGTTTGCCCTGCTGCTCGGCAAAGCTGGCATTGCCGGTATCATCCAGCGCCAGACCGCCCGCGAAGGCTTCCAGCGTGTCCGCCGATTCCAGCAGGCCCTTCAGCACCTCGGGGTCTTCGGTAAAGCGCTTCGGCAAGGTGGTGCGATCCGACATGGCTTGGCTCAGCTCGGACCGCGCGGTTTGCGCAGCAGCCAGCCCGCGCCCCAGAATCTCACCCGCCTCTTGCTGCAAGCGGCGCAGATAAGACAGTTCCTGCAACTGGCTTTTCAAAGCATTCACTTCCGCCTGCAACGCCGGGGTCACATCGGCCAACATCATGCCCGAGCGCACCGTCCCCAAAGGCCCTGTCGGGTGCAGCAGCAACAAAGGCCCCGGCTCGGCCTCAATGCGGGAAAGCACGCCCAACAGCTGCGCGATCCGGTCGCGCTTGGTCTGAAATTGCAACGTCAACTGGGTTTCGCGCAGCTCTGCCTGCCGCAAGGCTTCGCGCAGCGCCGCAAGCCCCTCTTCATAGGCCTTGATGGTTTGCGTCAGAGCCGCCACCCGATCCTTCGCGCCCTCGGCCTCTTGCAGCGCCGTCACGGCCGCCTGCAATTCGGCACTCGCCTCAGCCGCATCTTCCGCCACGCCAGATGCCCCCGCCGAGGCGGTCAGCATGACCAGCAAGGCGGCGAGACGGATCATGCCAGCAGAAGGCTCCGCCCGGTCATCTCGGGCGGTTGCGGCAGCCCCATCAGCGCCAGCACCGTCGGGGCCAGATCTCCCAGCCGCCCGCCATCGCGCAGCACCGCCCCCGCAGGCCCACCCACTAATACCACCGGCACCGGATTGACGGTGTGCGAGGTGTGCGGCCCACCCGTCACCGGATCAATCATCATCTCGCAGTTACCATGATCAGCGGTGACGATCATCGCACCGCCCTTGGCTTCCAGCGCCACCAGCGCACGGCCCAAGCCCAGATCAACCGCCTCACAGGCCTTGATCGCCGCCGTCAGACTGCCGGTATGGCCAACCATATCGGGGTTGGCGAAATTGACGACGATCAGATCATAGCCCTTCTCGATCGCCATCACGAGGTTATCCGCCACCTCAACCGACGACATTTCCGGCTGCAGATCATAGGTCGCCACTTTCGGCGATTTCGGCATCGCGCGGTCTTCGCCCTCAAACGGCACCTCACGCCCGCCGTTCAGAAAGAACGTGACATGGGGGTATTTCTCGGTCTCGGCAAGTCGGAATTGCGTCAGGCCCTGCTTGGCGACCCACTCGCCCAAAGTGTTGGAAATGCTGCGCTTGGGGTAAGCCGTTGCCATGTATTCGTTGTGATCAGTGGAATATTCCACCATCCCCAGCATCGCCGCCCATTCAGGCCGATCCCCGGTGGCAAAGCCCGCAAAGCCGGGAGCCGCCAGCGCCCCCAAAATCTCGCGCGAACGGTCCGAGCGGAAGTTCAGGCAGAACACCCCGTCGCCATCAATCGCGCCCTGATAGTCGCCGATCACTGTGGGCGCGATGAATTCATCCATCTCACCCTTGGCATAAGACTGCGCCACCGCCTGTGCGGGCGTCTCGGCATGTTCGCCATTCGCCATCACCATCGCATCATAGGCGCGCTGCACCCGCTCCCAGCGATTGTCGCGGTCCATCGCCCAATAGCGCCCGATCACCGTGGCAACCTTCGCCCCTGCGGGC
The DNA here is from genome assembly GCF_034376685.1 of Cypionkella sp. Taxonomy (GTDB): domain Bacteria; phylum Pseudomonadota; class Alphaproteobacteria; order Rhodobacterales; family Rhodobacteraceae; genus Cypionkella. The sequence continues at coordinate 10,766 of NZ_JAXMJJ010000087.1, read as the reverse complement.
AGTTGCACCATCAGCATGTCGATGAATTCTGCCGCAGACGATGGCGAAACATCCCGCCCATCCGTAACCGCGTGCAACGCCACCGGCACACCCAAAGCCGTGATCGTCCGACACGCTGCAATCACATGGGTGATATGGCCATGCACCCCGCCATCCGACACCATCCCGATCAGATGCGCCGTGCCGCCGCTCGCCTTCAACTTGCCGACAAATTCCAGCAGCGAAGGATTGGTGGCAAACGTGCCATCCTCCACCGCCAGATCAATCGCGCCCAGATCCATCGCCACCACCCGCCCCGCGCCGATATTGGTGTGCCCGACCTCGGAATTCCCCATCTGCCCAGTCGGCAACCCCACATCCGGCCCATAGGTGATCAAGGTCGAGTGCGGACAGGTCGCCCAAATCCGGTTGAAGTTCGGCACATTGGCCTGCGCAGGCGCGCTAGAGGTCGGATCGGCATTGATCCCCCAGCCATCCAGAATGCACAGAACAACGGGTTTGCGGGACATGAAGCGACCTTTCCAATGCGTCAAACGCTTCTAGCGCTGGGATTGGCGTAGAGCAACGGTTGCGCCGTTAAAGATCGTCAACGACAGGGATGGTGGTTCCTTCGCCAAGCCGTGCCTTTCTTGGCGACAACGCACAAAACTCTGGATCAGTCTCATAAATATAGCGAATACCGGCAAGGATGGGATCGCGTCGCGAGGGCTGCAACACGCAGTAAGCAGCGCCAAGCGGTTCCCAGCGAAAATTGATCCAACCTCGACGATCCCCTTCTCGCATCGCGTTCAACAGCAAAATCGCTGTGCAACCCGCAAAACCCGGCGCGCTTGCGACATGCGCGGTCAGTTCGACAACTTCGGATGGAAACCAGTAGTGGTCTGGCCCCATTATACCATCATGAAGCGCAATCACCTCGCGCAATGCCGCCAGATGCGGTGCCGCATCGCGCCCATGCTCTGCCTGTGCCACGGCTTCCAATTCATCGCGCCGCATTGACCGCACAATCTGCAACAAATGCTCGGCAATTTCGTTGGTTTGTCGGGTCTGACAATCTGCATCGGCTGGCGGTGTCGCCAAGGGGATAGCGCCCAATTCGACCGCCCGACGCAACCCATTCGCCGCCGCCGCCCGCAAAGTCGCAGGCCATCCCCACAAACGTTTGCAGGCTTCATCCCAAACCTCTGCCAACAATCTCGACACTTGCCGCCGCTGCAACACATCCGCCAGCAGGACCACCACGGCCAGATCAAAGCCCTCGGCTTGGCTGATCGCAATCGCCTCCAACCCGTCCAGCAACGGCAGAGTCTCGTCGCGCTGAAACCGGAAGCCATCATCGCGCAGCCGCGCAAATGCCTCACCCGCCTCGCGCAGCGTCATCCCTGACGCCTCGGCAACAGCAGCCAAATGCTGCGCCAGCAAAGGTTTCACATGATGAACAAGGTCGCTGACCGCCTGCATGACGCGAAAACTGTCGCTCATCCCCGCCCCCTCAAGCCCGATGATACGGCCCGCCGCCCAGAATCGTCGCAGCCCGATACAACTGCTCCGCCAGCATCACCCGTACCAGCATATGCGGCCACACCATGCGCCCGAAGCTCAAGGAAAACCCCGCCTTTGCCCGCAGGCTGGGGTCAATGCCATCCGCGCCGCCGATCACAAAGGCCACATCCTGCCGCCCGCCATCACGCCAGCCTGCCAGCATCTCGGCAAACTCCGGTGACGACAAAACCCGTCCGCGCTCATCCAAAGTCGCGATCAATGCGCCGCTGGGAATAGCCCGCTCCAGCAAAACCGCTTCCGCCGCCATGCCAAGGTTCTTCTTGTCCTCAACCTCAAGCTCCGCCACCGGGCCAAGCCCCAAAGGCCGCCCGGTGCGGTCCAGCCGCGTGTAATAGTCATCCACCAGATCGCGCTCGGGGCCTGCCCTCAGCCGCCCCACCGCACATACATGCAGCCGCAAGACTTACGCCCCGCGATGCGCGCTGCCCGGAAGCCACATCTTTTCAAGATCATAGAACTCGCGCACTTCGGGGCGGAAGACGTGGACGATGACATCGCCCGCATCAATCAGCACCCAATCGCCGGTTTCTTTGCCTTCCATCTTGGCCGACAAATGGAACTGCTCTTTCAAGCGATCCGCCAGCTTTTCGGAAATCGAGCCAACCTGCCGCGATGAGCGACCCGAGCAGATCACCATGTAATCGGCCACATCCGAGCGGCCGCGCAGATCAATCTGCACGATGTCTTCGGCTTTATCGTCATCGACCGAGGCCAGCACGGAGGCCAGCAGATCTTCGGCGGTGTAATCTTCAGACGCGCGGGTGGCGCGCGGGCCAACCGGAAGGCCGGTGGCGGGATCAGAATGCGACAGGACAACGTCCTCCAAATAGCGCGCCGATGCGGCCCCGGCACAGGGCTGAAGCCAGCCTATCATTGCAGGGCAACAATCTCAACGGCGGGCGAAGGCGCGCGTCTATCCTGCAAAGCGTGGCTTCGCAAGGGCATGGCTTGCCTTTAGGACAGCAGCATTGACCAAAAAACGAGCACAAAGCCATGCGCCCACCGCATGGCGGCAATACTTTCCGCATAGCTACACATTCACGCTGCAATGCAGCATATTATGGCAGGGAGGGAACAACGGAGTAAACACCATGAATAAGTTTCTTAAACTGCTGCCGCGTCGCAAAACCCGCCATGAAGCAGAACTTGAATACCTGAACGGCGCTGTCAGCATCTATGATCTGGAATGCCGTGAGCGCGAAATCGAACGCGGACGTTTCAACACCTACTAATATCGGCTTTTCTTGCAACAAGCACATCCGATGCGAGGCGATCCGGCCTCGCCCAGATCAGGCGGCGCAGTCCGGGACATTGGCCTTCTCGGTCAGTATAAAGGTCCGCGTCTTGCCTTCGATCTTTGCGCCGTCCCGATTCAACAGCCCCAAAACCACAGGACCTGCTTTTTGCAGCTGATCGCGCTGTCGGCAAAGTTTGACCAAAGGATTAAAGCCGTAGGATTTTTCTGCGGTTTCATCGACCCGCGCCGCGTCAGTCTTAGCCATCCGCCGCTCCAGCCGAGGCATCTGCTTGGCTGGCACCGTAAGGATATAGTGCAGGCCACCATCTTTCAGCACGCTTTTAACAACGATCTCCAGCCGGAACTTCTCGGACGCCAAGTGAGCGCCACCACAGTTACAGGCACCCACCCTCAGACTATGCCCCTCGGACTGAAGCGCCACGCCGTTGGGCAAATCTAAAAACAAAGTGCCGGTGTTCGTTTCGCCAACCAGTGGCCCCGCCAGCACCGTTCCGGTCAGCGCCACCAGCGCAAGGCGCATCCAAGCTCGCATTTCCACCTCTTTCTCATCGGCCCCCACCCCGGCGGCAGTTGCATTTCACGCAAAGAGGGCGTAATTCCCTTGGCCATGCAAGGGTTCATTTATCTCAATATCACCGATCATGCACGGCTTCCGGCCCGCTTTTTCGGCATGACCCGCAATATCCTCGCCCGACTTTAAAGCTGGGTCACCGCCCGCGCGGGCGCTCCGCGTCTTCCATACCATTCCAAGCCCCCGGCCTAAACCGCCACAGCCAAGGACCAGAGCCATGACCGCTCGGACTCTCTACGACAAAATCTGGGACGATCACGTCGTCCACCAAGCCGATGACGGCACCTGCCTTTTGTATATCGACCGCCATCTGGTGCATGAAGTGACCAGCCCGCAAGCCTTTGAAGGCCTGCGGATGACCGGTCGCAAAGTGCGCGCGCCGGAAAAAACCATTGCCGTGCCGGACCATAACGTGCCGACCACGCTTGATCGCGCCAATGCCGCGACGATGACCGAAGACAGCCGCATTCAGGTGGCGGCTTTGGACCAGAACGCCAAGGATTTTGGCATCCACTACTACCCGGTGTCGGATGTCCGCCAAGGCATTGTGCATATCGTCGGCCCCGAGCAAGGCTGGACCCTGCCCGGCATGACCGTTGTCTGTGGTGACAGCCACACCGCGACTCACGGCGCGTTCGGCTCGCTGGCGCATGGCATCGGCACTTCGGAAGTTGAACATGTGCTGGCCACCCAAACGCTGATCCAGCGCAAGGCCAAGAACTTCAAGGTCGAAATCACCGGCAGCTTGCGCCCCGGCGTCACCGCCAAAGATATCACCATGGCAGTGATCGGTGAGACCGGCACTGGCGGCGGCACCGGCTATGTCATTGAATATTGTGGCCAAGCCATCCGCGAATTGTCGATGGAAGGCCGCATGACGGTCTGCAACATGGCGATCGAAGGCGGCGCGCGCGCTGGTCTGATCGCCCCGGATGAGAAAACCTACGCCTATTGCATGGGCCGCCCGCACGCGCCGAAAGGTGCCGCATGGGAGGCTGCGGTGGCCTATTGGAAAACGCTTTACACCGATGAAGGCGCGTTTTTCGACAAGGTGGTGACGATCAAAGGCGAAGATATTGCGCCGCTGGTCACTTGGGGCACCTCGCCCGAAGACGTTCTGCCGATCACCGCAGTCGTGCCCTCGCCGTCCGATTTCACCGGCGGCAAGGTCGAAGCCGTGCAGCGCGCTTTGGACTATATGGGCCTCGTTCCCGGCCAAAAGCTGAGCGATATCAAGATCGACACCGTGTTCATCGGCTCTTGCACCAATGGCCGGATCGAAGACCTGCGCGCTGCGGCGGCGATCCTGAAGGGCAAGAAGAAGAAAGACGGCATCCGCGCGATGGTCGTTCCCGGCTCGGGCCTTGTGCGTGCGCAGGCGGAAGCCGAAGGTCTGGCGCAGATTTTCATCGACGCGGGCTTTGAATGGCGTCTGGCGGGCTGTTCGATGTGCCTCGCGATGAACCCCGATCAACTGGCTCCGGGTGAACGTTGCGCTGCCACCTCAAACCGCAACTTTGAAGGCCGTCAGGGCCGCGGAGGCCGCACCCACCTGCTCTCCCCCGGCATGGCCGCCGCCGCCGCAATCACCGGTCATCTGACCGATGTGCGCGAGATGATGACTGAGACGGTTTAAGGAGCTGTAAAGATGGATAAATTCACCACCCTCACCGGGATCGCGGCACCGATGCCCTTGGTCAATATCGACACCGATATGATCATCCCCAAACAGTTCCTGAAAACCATCAAGCGCTCGGGCCTTGGGGTCAATCTGTTCGATGAGATGCGTTACAATCTCGACGGCAGCGAGATCGCCGATTTCGTGCTGAACCAGCCCGCCTATCGGAAATCCGAGATCATCGTGGCGGGCGACAACTTCGGTTGCGGCTCGTCGCGCGAACATGCGCCTTGGGCCTTGCTCGACTTCGGCATCCGCTGTGTGATCGCCACCTCTTTCGCTGACATCTTCTACAACAACTGTTTCAAGAACGGCATCCTGCCGATCGTGATGCCGCAGGACGTGGTCGATGTACTGATGGCTGACGCGAAAAAAGGCGCCAACGCCCGGCAGACGGTTGATCTGATCGCCCAAACCGTCACCACCTCGGATGGTCAGGTGTTCGCGTTTGACGTCGACAGCCACCGCAAGCACTGCTTGATCAATGGGTTGGACGATATCGGCCTGACGCTGGAAAAAGCCTCGGCCATTGATTCTTTTGAGAAAAAGAACGCCGCCCTGCATCCTTGGGCCTGAAGCCACACAAACCACTATATCTAGGGCCACCCTGCGGGGTGGCCTTTTTGTTACCGTAAGTTTGATTCAATCCTGCAACACCTTGAACACGGAATTGCCACAGTCCTTGACGATCATTAACCCAGCGGTTGCAGTACAGACTGAAAGAAGGCAAGAATTGGGCAAGATTGAGGCAACCCGCCTTAAAGTGCGGGATATCTTCGGGATCCTTGCCTGGCAAAACTCCAGACGAGACCGATTGAAGGGTGGCAGGGCAGTGGTTTCGCGGCTAACAGGCGCGATTGTGCGCATGGTTTTGGTGATGGTGCTGGTTGCCTCGCCCTCCGTGCTTTTGATCGACGTGACAGCAGATGCCAAACAGATGGTGGCGCTTGTGGCGCTGTTCGCTGGGCTTTTGACCTTTGTGGAATACAACGCCACCTATCCCAGCCTTGTTGAATTCCGCGATGCCCCGCCGTTCAACCGCGTGCGGTTCCTCATGCTGCTGGCCACCGTCGTTTCTTTGTCGATGATCGCGCGCGGCGACATCATGCCCTCCACGCTGACCGATTTCTTTGCTGCCGTGGGCACATTAATCGGGATCTCGATGGATTTCCCCTATAGCCCGGTGCGGCTGGCCACCCTGATGGTTGCCGACGATTCGACCGCCGAGCAGGTCGCCGCTGTGCGCACCGCCGCCGGGATGGCGTATCTGATCTCACTGATTTCGCTCTCTATTTTTGTCATTCTCTTGAAGGCAGGCCGCTGGCCCTCCCGCAGGCGCGCCTTCAATGTCTGGGTCAATCTGCCCACCTTCGACCCCACCGCCGGGGCAGATGTGGTCACACGGCTGACGCGGGATGCCCGCATTAACATTGCGTTAGGGTTTTTGCTGCCATTCTTGATCCCAGCGGTGGTGAAGATTGCGTCGACCGGGTTTGAACCGCTGACGCTGTCGTCGCCACAAACCTTAATCTGGACGATGACGGCATGGGCCTTCCTTCCCGCCAGCTTGTTCATGCGCGGCATTGCGATGGGTCGCGTCGCCGACATGATTACCGAAACCCGCGCGGCGAATATGCCGGGCGGCGGTGGCAAGCGCTATATGCATGCCTGATCTGGCTGTGGGCTTGGCCCGCTTTGGCCGATCTGCGCGTCGCCACCTATAACATCGACCTTTGGGCCAAGGGCCCCGGCCTTGCACTGCAAGCCTTGAAGCGCGGTGACAACCCCGCGCAACTGGCCGCGATTCAGGTGATCGCAAGCCTTGATGCCGATGTGCTGGTGCTGACCGGTATCGACTACGATCTGCACGGCGAAACCCTTGCGGCACTGGAAAAGCGGCTGGCTGAGGCTGGCGCACCCTATCCTTACCGCCTGCCATTGCGCCCGAATACCGGCATTGCCACTGGGCTTGATCTGGACGGCAACGGCATTCTGGGAGAGCCGCGCGATGCCCAAGCCTATGGCCGCTGGGCGGGTGAAGGCGGCATGGCCGTGCTGTCGCGCCTTCCGATTGAGCCTGAAAACATTCGCGATTTCAGTGGGTTCCTATGGGTCGATCTGCCCGGAAATCTGATGCTGCCCGACACGCCGCCAAGCCAGCTTCTCTCCACCACCGGTGCATATGAGGTGCCGGTCAAGCTGCCCGATGGCAAAACCCTGCGCTTGCTGGCCTACTACGCCAGCCCCCCGGTCTTCGATGGGCCAGAAGACCGCAATGGCCGGCGCAACCATGATGAGACCGCGTTCTGGTTGCACCTTTTGGCGGGCGACCTGCCGTTCAAACCGCCCGAGCCGCCGTTTGTGATCTTGGGCCAAAGCAACCTCGACCCCGCCGATGGCGCGGGCCGCAAGCAGGCGGTCACGGCGCTGTTGCACCATGCCGCGCTGCAAGACCCACGCCCGCGCGGCGGGTCCACCCGGCATGATCCCGGCCAGACCGGTGATCCGGCGCTGGATACCGCGCTCTACCCCAAGATCGGCGGGTTGCGGGTGGAGATTGTTCTGCCCTCAAAAGATCTGCAGATCACAGCCTCGGGCGTGGTCTGGCCGCCAGATACCGACCCCACCGCCGCCACCCTGACAACCGCCTCACGCCATCGCCCGCTCTGGGTTGACCTTGCGCCCTAGCCCCGCCCAGCGCAGTTGCGCCGCCGCCACCTCGGCCAATCCGGTGGTCTGGAACTGAGGCAACACGGCTTGCATCGTCGCGCCATCCAGACGATGCGGCAGCTCATAGAGATAGCGCATCTCACGCATTTCCCGCGCCAGTTCCCAGAACGGTGCCGCCAAACCCAACAGCCACCATGGAAATTTCGAGATCCGAAACACCTGCCCACTCTGCTGCTGAAAGCTGTCTGACAGCTCTTGCATGCTGAACGTCAGCCCCGCAAACGGAATGTCGGCAAAACGCGGCAAGGTGCTGCGAACCTCGGCCAAAGCCACCGCCGCCCGTGCCATATCCGGCAGATAGGCATAGGCGCGCGGCACATCCGCCCCGCCAAACGCCATGATCTTGCCCTTTGCCAACCCGCGCAACGCCATCCCCATGCCCTGCGTCTTTCCAGCCGCATCGATGAAGTCGCCACCGCGCAGCAGGATCACCGGCACACCACTGGCGCGATACTCCGCCTCCATCTGCACCCGCACCGCCCCCTTGCGCGTGTTGGGCTTTTGCGGCGTCGAGGGCCCCCACGGCCTTGGCTGGTTGCCGTAATTATACACACTCGCTGGCACGATCAGCGTGGCCCCGCTGGCCCGCGCCGCCGCAATCGCCTGCGCGGTGATCGCGGGCACCAAACGCTGCCAATCGTGATACATCGGCGGGTTCATCGCGTTGACGATCACATCCGCCCCCTGCGCCGCTTGCGCCATATCGGTGCCGCGCTGATAGCGCCGCACCTCCCAGCCCGCCGCCGCAAACGCTTTTGCCGCATGGGAACCAAACAGCCCCGACGTCCCTGCCACCAAAACCACTGCCATGATCCGTCTCCTTATGTTGCAGAATGAAATTAGCAGCAGCCATCCATTCATAACATTGGCACCCATCGCAGATGTGCTATTCATATCTGCATGGATCATCTTGACTGGACCCTCACTCGTTCCTTCCTCGCCGTGGCAGAAACCGGCTCGCTTTCGGCAGCTGCTCGGCAGTTAAACCTCAGCCAACCGACTTTAGGCCGCCACATTGCAGATCTGGAGGCCGCTTTCGGCCTACCCCTGTTCACCCGCCAACCGCGCGGACTGGCCCCCACGGCCGAGGCCACAGCCCTGATCCCGCACGCCCGCACTATGCGCGACGCGGCGGCGAAACTGGCGCTGGCGGTGGCTGGCCGCGACACCAGCCTGCACGGCCCGGTCCGCATCACTGCCAGCCGCATCGTCTCGCAGTATCATTTGCCCCCGATTCTAGCCGAACTGCGCCGCGAAGAACCCGGCATCGAGATCGAACTTTCCCCCACCGATGCCTCGGATAACCTGCTGTTCCGCGAGGCCGATATCGCGCTGCGGATGTATCGCCCGACGCAACCCGATCTGATCACCGCCCATCTCTGCGACATCCCGATGGCGATCTACGCCGCGCACAGCTACCTCGCCCATAGGCCCGATCCGATCACCCCGGAAACCATCCTGAACCATGATTTCGTAGGCTTCGACCGTTCCGACCTGATGCTGCGGATGATGGCGGCGCAAGGGTTTCAGGCCCGGCGCGAGGATTTCCCGACCCGCTGCGATGACCAAATCGTCTATTGGGCGCTGGTGCGCGCGGGCCTCGGCCTCGGCGGGATGCAGACCATCATCGGCGATGCCGACCCCACCGTCACCCGCACCGCTGCCTTCCTGCATCTGCAACCCCTGCCGATCTGGCTGACCGCGCCCGAGGCTTTGCGCCACACCCCCCGCATTCGCCGGGTGTTTGATGCACTTGCCGCCCATTTTCGGGCGCTAAACCTTGACCCTGCCCCCCCCATTGGCTAGGCCACCCGCAACCCTTCAAACCTGGAGCCTATGATGGCAAATCCCTCCCTGCTTATCCTCGCCGGCGACGGCATCGGTCCTGAAGTCATGGCCGAGGTCAAGAAACTGATCAGCTGGTTTGACACCAAAGGCATCGTGACCTTTGACGTGTCCGAAGGCTTGGTCGGCGGCTGCTCCTACGACGCCCACGGCACGCCGTTGACCGATGAAACCATGGCCCGCGCGCAGGAAGCCGATGCGGTTTTGCTGGGCGCCGTTGGTGGCCCGAAATACGACAAACTCGATTTCAGCGTGAAACCCGAGCGTGGTCTTTTGCGCCTGCGCAAAGAGATGGACCTGTTCTCGAACCTGCGCCCCGCCCAGTGCTTTGACGCGCTTGCCGATTTCTCGTCGCTGAAGCGCGAAGTTGTCGCGGGCCTTGATATCGTCATCGTGCGCGAGCTGACCTCGGGCGTCTATTTCGGCGAACCGCGCGGCATCTTCATGGAAGGCAATGAGCGCGTCGGCATCAACACCCAGCGCTATACCGAATCCGAGATCGCCCGTGTTGCCCGCTCCGCCTTTGAATTGGCCCGCAAGCGCAGCAACAAGCTCTGCTCGATGGAGAAGGCCAATGTGATGGAATCCGGCATCCTGTGGCGCGATGTGGTGCAGGAAATCCATGACAAGGAATATCCCGACGTGGCGCTGACCCATATGTATGCCGACAATGGCGCGATGCAGCTTTGCCGTTGGCCGAAGCAGTTCGACGTCATCGTCACCGACAACTTGTTCGGCGATGTGCTGTCGGACATGGCCGCGATGCTGACCGGATCCTTGGGCATGCTGCCCTCGGCCAGCCTTGGTCTGCCGCAAGCCAATGGCCGCCCGAAAGCGCTTTATGAGCCCGTGCACGGTTCCGCTCCCGACATCACCGGGCAGGGCAAAGCCAACCCGATCGCCTGTATCCTGTCGTTCGCGATGGCGCTGCGCTATTCTTTCGACATGGGCGCAGAAGCCACCCGCGTCGAAAAAGCTGTCGAGAAAGTCCTCGCCGATGGCGTCCGCACCGCCGATCTGATGGGCCCCGAAGGCGGCTCGCCGGTCAGCACCACCCAGATGGGCGATGCGATCATCGCCGCGATGGAAGCCAGCCTGTAACACCCTGCCGTGGGGGGGGG
>NZ_JAXMJJ010000086.1:0-72867 GCF_034376685.1 Cypionkella sp. | reverse complement strand
AAGGCCCAATGGGCCAACGCAATGGGTCTGGCCTTCGGTGCGATTTGCGGGGGCCTGTTGCCCGACGCATTCGGCGCAACCGCAATCAGGCTAGGGTTCAGCATTTACGATGTCTCCTACGCTGCAAGCTTCATCATGATGACTGTGTTGTTTCTCTACACCCTATTTGCCATCACAGAAGAGCCTCGCCCGCTGAATCCCAACGCGCTCACGCAGGGCTTCACGAACGTTCCTGCAGTGATAAAGGAGGCTGGTTTCCTTGCTTTGAAGCATCCTTCCCTGTCGATGCTTTTACTCGCGTTAACGTTGTTTTTGATGGCAACGAACCCGATCGAAGTGTTCTGGCCCACCCACGTTAAGGGTATGCTGAGCGAAGGCCACGCCAATACTGCAATTGGTGTGCTGACGGCGACCTACTTCTTCTCAATCGCATTCGGTGCGGCGCTGTCGCCACGCATCAATCAGATCTTCAAGCGCCGAAATGCCATCTCGCTTTCCGCGGCTTTTGCTTGCCTCGCGGCTCTCCAGATCGCCTTGGCGTTTCAAGGAGGCATTGTCGGCTTTGTCGGGGTTTTCATTCTTTTTTCTGTCGTCCTTGGCTCTACGGAAACGCCAGCCAGTAGCATCCTTCATTCCTGTGTCGAGAACCATCAACGTTCTACCATGCTGTCATTGCGCTCTCTCGTACAGCAGTTGGGTGCAGCAATTGGTCTGATGGCGGTTGGAGGCCTTGCGGAGAGCTATTCGCTGCAAAGTGCTTGGATAGGAGGCGCTGGTTTCCTCGTGATGGCCGTGCTGTTGGCAGGCATTTTGGCCAAGAGATTAGAGACCTCAGGCTGATAGTTGCCGTTCGTTCACCGCGCAGCAATCGACATGTCGGGCTCTTCGCGTCGGATCCTGCAGGATGGCATGGTGCCTGTCGCGCGGGATGCAACGGATTCTGGTTAGCCAGCCCGCCGCGCCATTCCCAGAGACCTGGGGGCTGTCTCTTTGAAGCCGAATTTCTCGTAGAGCTTGTGCGCTGGAACATCGGCGATGAGGCTGACATAGACCGAAGCTGGCAAGCTGTTGGCAATATAGTCCGTCAACGCGGACATGATCGCCTTGCCGAGGCCTTGCCCCTGGAAGCGCGGGTCGACGGCGATATCGACCACTTGCACGAAGCAGCCGCCGTCGCCGATCAGCCTTCCCATGCCAACGGCACTGTTCTCGTGTTCGACAACCACTGAGAACAATGTGCCCGCCAATCCCTTGGTGGCGGCTTCCTCGGAGAACGCGCTGAGGCCCGCCAAAGCGCGCAACCGAAGATATTCACTGACGGTCGGGACGCGGGCAACAGTCTCGTATGCGGGATGGGTCATGGCAGCACCGTTTCTTTTGGGGCGGTCTGGTTGAGTATGCGCAGCAATCTAACGCTTTCTGGCATCGGGGCGGGGTAAAGCTGACATCCTGGCAAGTTTTGAGCGTCCAGCCGGGACAGCTTGAGTAAACAAGGCGCCTCCGGCGGGAGTATGTGGGCCACTATGAAAGCGAAGGGGGCGCTGGCTGCGGTTATTGCAGGTAGGACATCGGGTCGACGGAATCGACGCCTTTGCGGACCTCAAAATGCACGAAGGCGGGGTCGCCGGCGCGGACCACGGCGATGCCTTGGCCTTTGGTGACTTTGTCACCTTTGGCGACTTTCAGACCATCGACCCCGGCGTAGACCGTCAGGATGCCATCAGCGTGGCGGATCACCACGATGGGGGTGCCTTGGGTGTCTTTGGTGACGGCGGCGACGGTGCCATCGGCTGCGGCTTTTACCGAGGTGCCCGCGGCGGCGGCAATGTCGATGCCGTCGTTTTTCTTCTTCACATAGGCGCGGATCACCTTGCCGCTGACGGGCATCGCAAAGCGCGAGGCCGAGGCGGCGGTGCGGTCGGTGCCGAGATCAACCGCAGGGGCGGGTTTCTCGCTGGCTTTCGCGGGTTTCTCTGCGGGCAGCGGTTTTTTCGCCGAGGGCGGCTCGGGCGTGGGCGAGCCTGCGCCGGGGACGGTGGTGACAGCAACCGGGTCTTTCGGCGGCGGCGAGGCATTGGCGGTCGGGATGATCAGATACTGACCTTCGCGGACTTCAAGATCGGGGCCGAGGCCGTTCCAATCGGCAATCGAGCGGGCAGAGATGTTGTAGATCCGCGCGATCGAGAAGGCGGTCTCGCCACGTTTGACCTGGTGGCGCACAGGCTCGGTGCCTGCGGGTTTGCTCGGGCTCGTGGCGGTTGGCGTGGTGGTGCCGACGCGGTCCAGTGCCGTGGTGGCGATAGAGCTGACATCGACCGCACCGGGGGTGGCGGTGGTACTGGTCGGGGTTGCGGCGACGCGGGCGGGCAGGGCGAGGGTTTCGCCCGGACGCAGGCTGTCGGTGGGGCGCAGGCCGTTGTAGGTGGCAAGCTGGTCGGCAGGCAGGCCGACGCGGGCGGCGACCGAAGCCACAGTATCGCCGCTTTGGGCGACGGCGGCTTGGTAGGTCGGGTAAGACAACACGCCGCGCGCATCGGCTTGCGGGCGCGGATCAGTGGCGCGCAGGGCGGCATCCGAGGTATCCAACGCGCCGTTGCCCGCGCGCAGATCCCAATCGAAGGGGCGGGTCTTGCCGCAGGCGGAGACCATCAGCAGGGCGGATAAGCCAAGAATGGGAAGGCGCGAAAGGGTCATACTTGCCTCTTTAACCAAGCCCGGTTGTTCCGGGGTTACATTCATTGCGTCTTAATCGGCGCTGATACCTTCCACCAGTGGCACAAAACGCACTGGGCGAAGTTCTTCGTAGTCGTAGCCTGTTGCCAGTCGGGTAACTTTGATCAGGTGTTGCACTGTATCAGATTGGCCGACGGGCACCACCATGATACCGCCAACTTTCAGCTGCGCCAAGAGCGGGCCGGGGGGATCTTCGGCGGCGGCGGTGACAATGATGCGATCAAACGGCGCCTGATCGGGCAGCCCGAAGCTGCCATCGGCGGACATTGCGACGATGTTCACAAGGCCCATGTCGCGGAACAGCTCTTGCGCTTCGCGCACAAGGCGGCGGTGGCGGTCGACGGTATAGACGCGCCGCGCGAGGTGGGCGAGGATGGCGGCCTGATAGCCCGAGCCGGTGCCGACTTCGAGCACGGTATCGCGCGGGTTGATGTTGAGGGCTTGCGTCATCAGGCCGACCACCGAGGGCTGGCTGATGGTCTGGCCGCAGGCGATCGGCAGCGGCATGTCTTCATAGGCGCGCTCGGCAAACAGGCCGCGCACGAACTGGCCGCGATCAACCTTCTCCATCACGGAAAGGACGCGGGCGTCGGTGACGCCTTTGGATCTGAGGGCAAACAGGAATCGCATCTTGCGCTCGGCCGCCGTCTCATCTTCGGGCAGGCCGTTCTCCATCATCCGAGCCGCTTCGTGAGGTCGGCGAGGGTGTCATGCGCGGTAAGGTCACAGCGCAGGGGGGTGATCGAGATATAGCCGTCAAGGTTCACGGCGGCATCGGTGCCGGGCAGGGTGGGGGTGTGCTGCGGGCCGCCCTTGATCCAGAGAAAGCGTTTGCCGGAAGGCGCGGTGTAGGGCTGGATGCCGAAAGCGGTGTCGCGGCGGAAACCTTGCGGGGCGACCTTGTGGCCTTTGACGGCTTTCGCGGTGCAGGGCGGGAAATTGACGTTGTAGAAGATGCTGTAATCGTCGGTGGTCCACAGGCCCTTGTCCAGCAGGGTGCGGATGATTTTCGCGCCGTGGGTGGCGGCGGCCTCAAACGGGTCGTCGAGATCATCGGTGTCGCGGCCCATGTATTGCGACAGCGCAATCGCGGGGATGCCGTGCAGGGCAGCTTCCATCGCAGCCCCGATGGTGCCGGAATAGAGGACATTCTCGGCGGAGTTGTTGCCGCGGTTGATGCCGGACAGCACCAGATCGGGTTTCGCGCCTTCCAGCACGTCGAACACGCCCGCCAGCACGCAATCGGCAGGCGAGCCTTCGACGGCGTAGCGGCGGTCGGCCAGTTTGGCGTTGATCATCGGGTGGGTGTAGCTGATGCAATGGCCGACGCCGGATTGCTCAAACGCGGGGGCGACGGTCCAAACCTCGCCCTTTGGCCCGGCGATTTCCTGCGCGATACGGGTCATCGTGACAAGTCCGGGGGCATTGATGCCGTCGTCGTTGGTGATCAGAATGCGCATCGGTCTGCCCTTGTGTGATGCGCCATTGATAAACGCTTGGGGGGCGCGCGGCAAGCAGTGCTGGTGGTTTGGCTGCGTTAAACCGCAATCTGTGCCATGCGCGCCGCTATTTTCGCAAGGTGGCGGGCGCGGGAGGCTTCGGTGCTGGCGTCTATGGCGTAGTGGGCGAGCCAGAGGGTTTTGCAACGTGGGTTGGTGCAGGCGCGCAAGCCACGCAGGAATTGACGCTTGCCGGGGGCTGCGAGGAGGAGGTTGTATTGCAGGCTTGAGGCCCCGAGGCTGGTGATCACGCCGAGCAGGCGGATGTTGGGCAGGCCGTGGCGGAAGCTGTTGGCGGAGGCGTGAAAGGCGATGCCGGGGCGCAAGCAGCGATCGAGCCAGCCTTTCAGGATGGCGGGTGGGCCGCTCCACCATGTCGGGTGGGTGAAGATCAGGCCCTCGGCCCATTGCAGGGCTTCGATGTGGGGGGTGAGGCTGTCGTCGATGGCGTCGGGGTCGGGGTAGCTGAGCCATTCGTCTTGGCGCAGAGTTGGTTGGAAACCTTCGGCGTAGAGGTCGATGAATTTTGTCTCATGACCTGCGCTGCGGGCGGCTGCAATGGCGGTGTCGCGGCATGCGGCTGTGAAGCTGTCCGCGTGCGGGTGGGCGTGGACGAACAGCAGGCGCATCAGGCAGGCTGGCCGCGCTGGCTTTGCGCCAGTTTCAGCAGGCTGTGGGCGGTGATCGCGATCAGGATCACGCAGCCGCCGATCAGGGTTTTCAGGCCGGGATTTTCGCCAATGAACAGCCAGACCAGCACCGGGCCTGCGATAATCTCCAGCATGGTGATCATCGAAACCTCGGCGGCGGGCAGGTAGCGCGGGCCGATTTGCAGAAGGGCACAGCCTCCGGCGAGGATCACGCCACCGGAAATGAAGATCAGCGCGGCTTGATCGAGGTTCAGCGGGGCCATTGGCGCGAAGGGGTAGGCGATGGCAGAGGTGAGCAGGTAGCCGATGGCGATTGCGGGCATCAGGTTGCCTTGCGGGGCCATGCGGATGACGACGTAATAGGCGGCGATGACCACGGCATTGGCCAGCGCAAACAGATCACCCGACAGGTGGCCGCCGCCCAAACTGCCCGCGCCGATGATGCCTACGCCTGCGAAGACGGTGAAGATCGCGCCCCATGTCGGGGTGTCGATGCGCTCACGCAGGATCACCCATGACATCAGCGCGGCGATGAACGGGGCGGTGGCGAGGATCAAGAGGGCGTTGGCGGCAGAAGTTTGGCCCAAGGAGGCAAGGAAGAACACCGAGCCTATGCCTTGCAGGAAAATCATGGTGAGCGACGGCCAGCGCAGCAGGTCGCGCCAATGCGGCAGGCTGGCGCGGCCGAAAATTGCCAGACCTGCAAAGGTGACCACAGCGGCAGCGATGCCGCGCCAGACCGCGATGGTCATGGTGTCGGTGTCGATCAGGCGGACCACCAAAGCATCCGGGAAGAAGAACAACGCCCCAAGCAGGGTGACGGCAAAGCCGTAAGCTTGCGGGTTGCGTGCGGACAGACGGGCGCGGGCGGTGGTCATGGGGGTCTCCTCTGCCGGTGGTTATAGGGGATTTGTGCAGTGGGGGAAGGTCTGGGGGCGACAGCGGGAGGGGTGGATTTGGGGGATGTTTGGCGTCTTTCGTGGCGATCTCAGAACTATCGCGGTTTCATGGTTGCAGGCAAACAACCCGCCCGGAATCAAGGCGCTTTAGCGCCGCCGGGCAGCGCCCGACCGCCCCCTCGGGCGGGCGCTTCTGCGCTGTACCGCTTAGAAGCTATGGGGGGATTGGCTGAGGCATAAAGCGCCTAGAACATCTGTGGCGGCGCCCACCCGGCGGTCTGGCGCTGCCCTTTAGTTGTGTATGTAAAACGTCGCCGTCTCGGTCATGGGCCTTTAGCTGCTGTTGATGCACTTTCGGTTGATCGCACATTCGTGCGCACAGCCGAACACATCTATCCACAAGTTCAAACTTCTGCCCTGTTGGTGGCGGCCTGCATGCCGGATATGCCCGAAAAGCAGGCTCAAATGCGTGGTGGGGTGCGATTGCACCCTTGAAGCGGGCGGCGGGTAGGGTCAATAAGGGGGCGTCGGTTTCCGCGGGCTCGCGGGACGCCCAGCTATGAGGATCAGCCATGCCTGTTTATCGTTCCAGAACCACCACTCACGGCCGCAATATGGCGGGTGCGCGCGGGCTTTGGCGGGCGACGGGGATGAAGGATGGCGATTTCGGCAAGCCGATCATTGCGATTGTGAACTCGTTTACCCAGTTCGTGCCGGGGCATGTGCATCTGAAAGATCTGGGGCAGATGGTGGCGCGCGAGGTGGAGCGTGCGGGCGGGGTGGCCAAGGAATTCAACACCATAGCGGTGGATGATGGCATTGCGATGGGGCATGACGGCATGCTGTATTCGCTGCCATCGCGCGAGTTGATCGCGGATTCGGTGGAATACATGGTGAACGCGCATTGCGCGGATGCGATGGTGTGTATTTCCAATTGCGACAAGATCACTCCCGGCATGCTGATGGCGGCGATGCGGCTGAACATCCCGGCGGTGTTCGTGTCGGGCGGGCCGATGGAAGCTGGCAAGGTGGTGATCGACGGCAAGGAATTGGCGCTCGATCTGGTCGATGCGATGGTTTCGGCGGCGGACGAGTCGGTGTCGGATGAGGATCTGGCGAAGATTGAGGCGGCGGCTTGCCCGACGTGTGGGTCGTGTTCGGGGATGTTCACCGCCAATTCGATGAACTGTCTGACCGAGGCTTTGGGGCTTTCGTTGCCGGGCAATGGCTCGACGCTGGCCACCCATTCGGCGCGGCAGGGGTTGTTCCTTGAGGCGGGCCGCGTGATCGTCGATATCACCAAGCGGCACTATGAGGGCAACGAGAAGGGCCTGCTGCCGCGCGATATTGCCAGCAAGGGCGCGTTTGAGAATGCGATGGCGCTGGATATTGCGATGGGCGGGTCGACGAATACCGTGCTGCATATCTTGGCGGCGGCCCATGAGGGTGGCGTCGATTTCACCATGACCGATATTGATGCTTTGAGCCGTAAGGTGCCGGTGCTCTGCAAGGTCGCGCCTGCCAAGCAGGACGTTCATATGGAGGACGTGCACCGCGCCGGTGGGATCATGGCGATCCTTGGCCAGCTGGATGCGGCGGGGCTGTTGAACCGCGATTGCCCGACGGTGCATGCGCCGACCTTGGGGGCGGCGATTGACCATTGGGACATCTCGCGCAGCAATCATCCTGAGGTGCGCGAGTTGTTCTTGGCGGCTCCGGGTGGGGTGCCGACGCAGGTGGCGTTCAGCCAGAGCCGGAAATGGGCGGAGCTGGATACCGACCGGACGAAAGGGGTTATTCGTTCGGCGAAAACTCCGTTCTCGAAGGATGGCGGGCTGGCGGTGTTGTCGGGGAATATCGCGCCTGAGGGCTGCATTGTTAAAACTGCCGGGGTGGACGATTCCATTCTGGTGTTCGCGGGGCCTGCGCGGGTGTTCGAGTCGCAGAACGCGGCTGTCGAGGCGATCTTGTCGAACTGGATCAAAGAAGGCGACGTTCTGGTGATCCGCTATGAGGGACCTAAAGGCGGGCCGGGGATGCAGGAGATGCTGTATCCGACCTCGTATCTGAAGTCGAAGGGGCTGGGGAAGGCCTGTGCTTTGTTGACCGATGGGCGGTTCTCGGGCGGCACTTCGGGCCTGTCGATCGGGCATGTGTCGCCTGAGGCGGCTTCGGGTGGTTTGATTGGTTTGGTCGAGGAGGGTGATCGGATTGAGATCAACATCCCGGCGCGGACGATTCATCTGGCGGTGTCAGAAGCGGATCTGGCGGTGCGGCGGGCAGCGCAGGATGCCAAGGGTTGGAAGCCTGCGAAGCCGCGAGCGCGCAAAGTCAGCCAAGCGTTGCGGGCTTATGGGCTGTTTGCGACCTCGGCGGCTACGGGGGCTGTGCGGCAGTTGCCGGGCGAATAGGTCCGGTTTGCTGCGTGAAGGCCGGGGGCTCGCCCCCGGACCCCGAGAGTATTTGAGCCAGTCTGAAAGCAAATTTTAGATAAATTTTAGTGGCTTGGCGTGCAGCCTTTGCCGTTATGACGTGCTGGTTTGTTTCAGGAAGCTTTGCGGTGGGGTGCCGAACTCTGCGCGGAAGGCGGCGGTGAAGGCGCTGGGGCTGCGGTAGCCCAAGGCATAGGCGATGGTGGCGCTGCTTTGACCAAGCGTCAGCCGCTCGATGGCGAGTAGCAGACGTTGGCGGGCGCGCCATTGCCGGTAGCTGAGGCCGGTCTCGAGGCGGAGCAAACGCTCTAAAGTGCGGGGGCTAGCGGCGGTGCTGCGGGCGAGGTCGGGCAGGCTGCGGGGATCATCGGGATGGTTGATCAGGTGGCGGGTTAGCCGTACGAGGCGGGGGTCGTGGCCACCGGGCAGGTGCAGCGGGGCCTCGGGCAGGGTTTCGATCTCATCGGCGATCACGGCGGTCAGGCGCAGCAGGCGGGGCGGGAAAGCTTCGGCAGTGTCTTCACCGTGCAGCCGCAGGATCAGCGCGCGCATCAGTGGGGTGAGGCTGAGGACGGCGCAGGTTTGGTTTGTGCTGCGCAGGGACAGCGTCGGGTCAATGTAGAGGTTGCGGATTTCGGTTTCGGTATCGGATTGCACCTGATGCGGCACATCGCCGGGGATCCAGACGGCATGGCTGGGCGGCACGATCCATGTGGCATCGGCGGCACGGATACGCAGCACCCCGCGCTGCGCCCACAAAAGTTGCGCGCGGGGATGGTGGTGCGGGGCAATGCCGTGTTGTGGCTGCATGGTGCGGCCATAGGCCAGGATTGGGCGATTGGGGTCGCGCAGGAAGCCGGTGGCACTTGGCGCGTGATTTGGCGTGTGGGCGATATGTTCTGGCATGATGGTGATCTAACGCATTGTTGCGGTGTCGGCTAGGGTGGCGGCATGGGCAAGTTGGAGCGGGCGATGCAGCGGATTTCGGTGAAACAGGGGATGGTGGTGGCTTTGGTTGCCGGGGCGTTGGGGTTGGCTTTGCTGCCGCCTGCGGGATTGAGTGCGGTGCAGGCGCAGATTTTGGCGGTGGTGTTGGTGACGCTGGGGCTTTGGGCCAGTGGAGTGGTGCCGAATTACTTCGCCAGCCTGATCTTGTTTGCGGTGGTGTTGGTGTTCGGGTTGGCTCCGGCGGATCTGGTGTTTGCGGGGTTTGGCTCGACGGCGGTGTGGCTGATTATTTCCGGTTTTGTGATTGGAGCGGCGATCAGTGCCTCGGGTCTGGGCGTGCGGATGGCGCGGGTGTTGGGGCCGCTGCTGGATGGCGGTTATGCGCGGATGATCTTTGGGCTGACCGTGGTGGCGATGGCTTTGGGCTTTATCATGCCGTCGTCGGTGGGCCGCGCGGTGGTGCTGGTGCCGATTGGCATGGCCTTGGCGGCAAGGGCTGGATTTGCGCCGGGATCGAACGGCAGGATCGGCATTGCGGTGACGCTGGCGATTGCCTGCAACATGCCGAGCTTTGCGATTTTGCCCGCTAATATCCCGAATATGGTGCTGTCGGGCGCGGCAGAGACGATTTACGGCGCGCATTTTGGCTATATGGCCTATCTGGCGCTGCATTATCCGGTGCTGGGCGTGGTGAAATCGGCAGTTACCGCTTGGATGGTGTTGCGGATGTTTCCGGCGGAGGTGGCCCCGCATCTGGTGGAAGCCCCAGCGGCACCTGACCCGGCCAACAGATCGGCGCAGATGCGGGTGGCGGCGGTGCTTCTGGTGACGCTGGGGCTGTGGATGACGGATCAGGTGCATGGGGTGAACGCGGCTTGGGTCGGGCTTGCTTCGGCGGTGGTGTTGCTGAGCCCCGGTTTTGGCGTTGTGACGCCGGCGCTGTTCAAGGCGTCGGTGGATTTCGGGCTGCTGCTGTTTGTGGCGGGGGCGCTGGCGGTGGGGGCTTTGGTGAACGCTTCGGGCTTGGGCGCGCTGATCGGGCAGGGCTTGCAAGAGCTGTTGCCGCTGCATCCGGGCGGGACGGCTACGAACTTCGCCTCGCTGTCGCTGATGTCGATGCTGACGGGGGTGGTGACAACGGTGCCGTCAGTGCCTTCGGTGCTGACGCCGATGGCGCAGGATTTGGCGACGGCGAGTGGGTTCAGTTTACAGGCGGTGCTGATGACGCAGGTGCTGGGGTTTTCCAGCGTGCTGCTGCCGTATCAGGTGGCGCCGTTGGTGGTGGCGATGCAGCTTTCGGGTGAGAAACTGGGGGCATTGGCGCGGGTGCTGCTGCGCTTGGCGGTGGTGACGGTGGTGGTGCTGTTGCCGCTGGATTATCTGTGGTGGCGGGTGTTGGGCTGGATTTGATCACTCATCCGGCAGGTTTTCCCGCAACACCAGTTGCAGGCGCGGCGGGATATAGGTGTAGGGCTGACCGCGCGCGGCGGCGGCGAGCAGGTTGAGCGCCTCGCGCGCCTCGACGCGGGGGTTCTGGTCGATCACCGCATCGACGGTGCCGTCGAGCAGGAAGGCTTTGTTGCTTTCGGTGGCCTCGTGGCAGACGAATACCACGCGATGTTCAAGGCCGCGCGCACGCAGTTCGCTGGCAATCCCCGAGGTGCCGCCGCCGACGTTGTAGATCGCGGCGAGGTCGGGGTGTTGGTTGAGCAAGGCGCTGGTTTCCGCGCGCGCGCGCTGGCGGTCGTCCATGATCTCGCGCAGTTCCAGAATCTGGATATGGGGGAATTCCTCGCGCAGGATGTGGCGAAAGCCCATCTCGCGTTCCTCATGGCCGCGATAGGCGAGCGAGCCTGCGAACAGGGCGGCTTTGGCGGGTTGGTTGGCGGGGAGCAGGCGGCCCATGAGTTGGCCCGCCAGACGACCCGCCTGACGGTTGTCGATGCCGACATAGGCAAGGCGGGGCACGCTTTGGATATCGGTGGCGAGGGTCAGCACTTGTGTGCCGCTTTGGGCAAGGGCGCGGATCGCTTCACGCACCAGCGGGTGATCTTGCGCGATCAGGCCGACGCCTGCGACCTGGCCGCGCAGGGCAAGCAGGTGGGCGGCGACGGTTTGCGGGTTGAAACCTTCGATGCGGGTTATTTTAACCGATAGATCGGGGCGGGCGGCGGCCTGTGCTTCGATCTGCTGGTGCAGGGTGTTGATGAAAGCGTTGGTACCTGCGGGCAGAAGGAACGCAAGCTGGATGGTGGTGGGTGTCTGGGCGGAGTTCTCGGGCGTGCTGCTTTCCGAGATATAGCCCAAGCGCCGCGCGGTTTGCAAAACCACCTCTCGTGTGCGCGCCCGCACGCCGTCGCGGCCATTCAGCACGCGGTCGACGGTGGCGGACGAGACATTGGCCTCACGCGCGACGTCTTGCAGGGTGGCGCGCGGCATCGGGGTTTGGGTGTTCATGCTTTTGCGGTCGCTTTGGTTGGGTGACCCTTAGTGGCATTGAAAAAGTGATCTGTAAATGATGTATTTTGATTGATTTGTGGTGTGTGGTTGCGAGCTCGGTATTTTTCCGCAGGGAGGCTGATTGCTGCCGTATCGAGGAAATATAATAACTAACAGTGGTATAGCGTAAGTCAGCTGCAAATTTTGCCATTCCCCTAACACTCTACATCATCAAGTTGGCGTTTTATGATGTTGACGAAATGATTGATATAATCATAAAACATCATTCAAGCGCATCAACGCATGGGCTTTGCTGTCTTGGGAGGGACAAAATGGATCACACAGGTCGCATGTCGCGGCGTCAGTTACTGACGAGCGGCGGGAAACTGGCTGTTTATGGCGCGGCAATCGGCATTGCTCCGCGCTTCATCCGACCCGCGCGGGCCGAGGGCGCAGATGCGCTGGCGCAAGGCATGATCGGTGGTCCGACCGGGTTTCCGGGGGCAGAGCGCTATCAATATGGCCCGGATACGCCGGAAGGTCGGGCGATTGAGGCGGTGAAGGCACTGAAGGGCGCGGGCAAAGCGCCGACCAAGATCGTGATGGCGCTGTCGGATGGCTCTATCGGGCAGTTGACGCAGCCTTTTCCGGTTGGGGCACCGAGCATCAAGGATCTGTGGGAGAAAGAAACTGGGATCACGTTGGAGATCGTCGGGCTGCCGAACGGGCAGGAATTCACCAAGACGATGCAGGATATTTCCACCAGCGGTGGGGCCTATGATATCTATTCGACCGACTGGAACCGTCTGGGGGATCTCGCGGAATCGGGCGGCATTGCCAAGCTGGACGACTATGTTGAGGCCCACAAACCGCAGTGGGATGATCCCGAGCGCGGCTATGTCAACGGCGCGCAGGGCGTGGCTTTGTTGAACCAATATCGCGGCAGCACCTATGGTGTGTCGTTGGACGGCGATTTCCAGACTTGGGTCTATCGCACCGATTTGTTCGGCGATGCGGCAGAGCAGGCGGCGTTCAAGGATAAATACGGCTACGATCTGGCGCCGCCGAAGACATGGAAGCAGCATTCCGATGTCGCGGCGTTCTTCCAGCGCCCGGACAAGGGGCTGTTTGGCTCGACCGATCTGCGCAATCAGGGCTGGGGCTATACCAACTGGTATCAGCGCTTCACCTCGATGGCCTCGCCGAACCAGTTCCTGTTTGGCGATGATGGGGTGCCGCTGATCAACTCGGAAAACGGGGTGGCGGCGACGCAGGCCTATATCGACAGCCTGTCGCACCACTCGCCGGATGCGATCAGCTGGGGTTGGCCGGAGCAGTATGGCAACTTTGCCTCTGGTGGAGCGGCGATGACTTGCGCGTTTTCCAACCTGCCGAAGTTCTTGGATAATGCGGGCAATACCGGGTCTACGGTGACGGGTAAAATCGGGTCTATGCTGCCGCCGGGGACGGAAGTGGATGGCAAGATCGTCAGCCGCTCGGTTTTGTGGTTCAGCCTGACCGGGATGGTTTCGGCGCAGTCGGAATATCCTGAGGTGGCGTATCTGCTGCTGCAATGGCTGGGCTCGGCGCGGATTTATTCGTGGATGACGGCCAATCCGGGCGGCTATTTCGACCCGTTCAGCTTGAACGATTTCGCCGATCCGTTGGTGCGCGAAACCTATCACGCTTACCACATGGATGTGGTGCGCGAGACGGTCGCGCGCACGGTGCCGTCGATCAACTATCCGGGGGCAACCGCGTTCCACAATGCGCTGGATGAGAACCTGATGGCGTCTTTGACGGGTGCCAAAACGGCGGCGCAGGCGATGGCAGATACGGCGGATGCTTGGGCGAAGATCACCCGGCGCACGGGTGAAGAGAAGATTATCGAGGCGATTAAAGCCAACAAGGCGGCTTGGCCGACGGTGCTTGATCCGGTTTAAGGCTCTCCCGCTTTAACCCTGATCTTTGGTCGGCGCGGACCCTGCGCGCCGACCAACCCTATGATGTTTGGAAGAAAAATGACCCGCTCGCTGGCCTTTGAGGCATTTCGATACACGATGATCCTGCTGGCGGTGGCCGTCACGCTGATCCCGATCCTGTGGATGGCCTCGATGGCGTTCAAACCTATACCGGAATGGCAGGCGACGGGGGCGGCACTGACGTGGTGGCCGAAAGCCCCGACTTTGGACAATTTCCGCTATGTGTTTGGCGTCAGCAATTCCGAGCTGATCGTGGCACTGGACCGCACCGCGTTGAAGCCGATCCTGGCGTCGTTCCTGTCGGCGGGCATTGGCACGGTGATTGCGATGACGGCGGGGACAGCGGCGGCCTATGGGCTGTCGCGGTTTGGCTCGGGGGCGAACCTGCCGTTGGCGCTGGTGCAGTTGCGGCTGTTTCCACCGATGGCGGTGATGACGCCAGTGATGATCATGTGGGCGTTTTTCAACATGACCGATACCTGGTGGGGGCTGGCGCTGGTCTACGGGATTGTCACTTTGCCGTTCGCGTTCTGGCTGATGAAAACCTTTTTCGACGACATGCCGAAGGAAATTGAGGAAGCGGCTTTGGTCGAAGGGTGCAGCCGGGCGCGGGTGTTCTGGCGGATCACCTTGCCGATGATGCGCGCGCCTTTGGCCTCGGCGGCGCTGTTCGTGTTCATCCTGAACTGGTCGGATTATCTGATCGCACTGCTGCTGACCACGCGGGAGTGGGTGACGATTCCGGTCTATATGGCCTCGCTTTCCTCCTCGATGACCGGGCAACTTTATGGTGCCAAGGCGGCCTTGGGGCTGATGGCGGCGGTGCCGCCGGTGGTTTTGGGCGTGCTGATCCAGAAGCATCTGGTGCGCGGATTGACGTTTGGAGCGTTGAAGCAATGAAGGACGAATCCTCACGTTTGGGCTTCCGGCTGACCCTGCCTGCGCAGGTGCTGGTGCTGTTCATCTCGGTGTTTCCGCTGCTGATGCAGGCCTATATTTCGCTGACCGATTGGTCGCCGTTGTCGGGGCAAAGCTGGCCGCAGGCGTGGCAGTTCTGGAATGGTTTTGCCAATTACAGCGATCTGTTGAGCGATGGCCGTCTCTGGGCGGCGCTGGGGCGCACGGCGTTTGTGATGGCGGTTTGTGTGCCGATTGAGTTCATGCTGGGGCTGGGGCTGGCGACGCTGTTCATGGACGATTTCAAGGGCAAGCGGGTGTTCTATTCGATCCTGATCATGCCGATGATGGTGGTGCCAGCGGTGGCGGGCTACATGTTTTTCATGCTGTTCCAGTCGGGCGGGCCGGTGAATGACATTCTGGCGATGTTCGCGGGGCGCCCGGTGACGATTGCATGGCTGTCGGACCCGACCCTGGCTTTGGTCGCGGTGATGGTGGCGGACATCTGGCAATGGACGCCACTGATGTTCTTGATACTGCTCGCAGGTTTGGTGGGCGTGCCCGAAGATCAGGTGCGGGCGGCGACCTTGCTGGGGGCCAATCCGTTGCAGCGGTTTACCTCGATTGTGCTGCCGCGGATGAAGACGATCATCGGCATCGCGCTGGCGATCCGGGTGATCGAGTGTTTCAAGGTTTTTGACACCTTGTTCATCATGACCGGGGGCGGGCCGGGTGTGGCAACGGAAACCATCTCTGTCTACATCTATAAAATCGCCACGCAGGATCTGATCTGGGGCTATGTCGCGGCGATTGCCTTGGCGATCCTGATCGTGCTGTCGGTGGTCTGTGTCTGGGCCTTGAAACGGATGGCGAGGGTGCGGCCATGAGCATGATCCGGCTGGAAAATCTGGTGAAACGCTTTGGGGCCTTTACCGCGCTGAAGACAATGGATCTGACGATTGCGGATGGCGAATTCGTGGCACTGTTGGGGCCGTCGGGCTGTGGGAAGTCGACCACGATGAACATGATCGCGGGGATGGAGGTGCCATCCGAGGGGCGGATTTTGTTTGGCGACCGCGATATGGCGGGGGTGCCGATGGGGCGGCGCGGCGTTGGGTTCGTGTTTCAGAACTACGCGATTTTTACCCATATGACGGTGCGGCAGAATCTGTCTTACGGTTTGCGCGCCACGCGCAGGCCAGTCGATGAGGTGGCGCGGCGGACCAATGCGATGGCCGAGTTGCTGCAACTGACACCGATGCTGGATCGGCCCGCGGCGGGGCTGTCGGTGAACATTCTGCAGCGGGTGGCGATTGGGCGTTCGGCGATTATGGAGCCTGCGATTTTTCTGTTGGATGAGCCGTTGTCGAATGTCGATGCGGCGTTCCGGGCGGTGATGCGGACCGAGCTGAAAGGGCTGCAACGCAGCTTCAAGCAGACCATGGTTTATGTGACGCATGACCAGTTGGAAGCGATGACGATGGCTGATCGGATTGCGGTAATGGATCATGGCGTGTTGCAGCAGGTGGGCACGCCGCTGCAGATTTATAACGATCCGGCCAACCTGTTTGTGGCGAAGTTTATCGGATCACCGGGGATGAATTTGCTGACTGGGTGTCCGGTTGACGTGGCGGGTTCGATGGCGATTGATCTGGGGGCTTTGGGGCATTCACTGCCTTTGGCACCGGAACAGGCGGCGGCGGCGCGCAAGGCGAAGGGCGATGTGGTGTTCGGGTTTCGGCCAGAACAGGCAGCTCGGGTGGGCGAAGGGCAGGGCATGGCGATGCCGATCAGCTTTGTCGAACGCATCGGCGCGCGGACGATTTTGCATCTGGGCGAGGGCGCGGCGAGCGCCAAAACGGTGTTTGAAAATGACGCCGGGTTTGAGATGGGGCGGGCGTTGCACTTTGCACCACATCCAAGTGCCGTGCGGTTGTTCGATGCCGCCTCTGGTGCTGCATTGAGGGGGCAGTAACATGGCCGAGATTGCCTTTCGCAATGTGACCAAGCGGTATGGGTCGGTGCTGGCGGTGGATGATGCCAGTTTCACCGTGGCGGACAATGAATTCTTCTGCTTTTTCGGGCCGCCTCTGTCAGGAAAAAGCACGATCTTGCGGCTGATCTTGGGGCTGGAAAAGCCGGATAGCGGTGAGATTTTGATTGACGGTCGCGCGGTCAACGAGGTGTCTCCAGCGGCGCGGAATATCGCGATGGTGTTCCAGAACCTCGCGTTGTTCCCGCATATGACGGCGGCGGATAATGTGCGGTTTCCGTTGGTGGAACGCCGCGAAGCGCCTGCGAAGATTGAGGCGCGGCTGCGCGATGCGGCGGAAAAGCTGCATATCGGCCATATCCTGCACAAGATGCCGGGACAGCTTTCGGGTGGTGAGCGGCAACGGGTGGCGATTGCGCGGGCTTTGGTGCGCGATCCGGCGGCGTATCTGATGGATGATCCGATCTCGGCACTGGACGCGCGGTTGCGCGAGGAGACCCGCGTGGAGTTGAAGCGCATCCAGCGCGAGGCCGGGCGGACACTGATTTATGTCACGCATGATCAGGAAGAAGCCATGTCGGTGGCCGACCGGATGGCGATTTTGCAGAACGGGGCGATCCGGCAAATTGGCCGCCCGGTGGAGATTTATGACCATCCGTCAACGACTTATGTGGCGCGGTTTCTGGGCAGCCCGGTGATGAATATCTTGCCCGTGCAAGCTACTGGCGCGGGGTTTGAGGCGGCGGCGGGGGCTTTGCAGGTTTCGGCACAGGCTCAGGCGGGCGTGGCGGAGATGGGGCTGCGGCCCGAGGATTTGCGGGTGTCGCACTGGGAAGGCGGCGCGGGGGTACCTGCGACGGTTTCCGAGGTTGAACCGCTTGGCGGCTACACGGTGGTGACTTTGACCGCTGGCGCGCAGCCATTGCGGGCGATGCTGCGCGGGCAGCCGGATATTCGGGTGGGGGCGCTGGTGGGCCTCGGCTGCGATCCGGCAAAGGTGATGTATTTCGGGGCTGGTGGTGAGGCGCTGCCTAAATCCGCAGCCCCATCCTTGGGAGGGGACAGGATATGAGCGACGCGTTGGGGTTTCAGCCCGATCCGGTGGTGCGGACCAAGGATCTGGTGATCGGCTGCATTGGCGCGGGCATGATCATGGCGGAGTGCCATTTGGCGGCTTACCATGAGGCGGGGTTCAAGGTGGGCGCGATTGCCAGCCGGACCGAAAGCAAGGCTGCGGCGGTGGCGGAGCGCTGGGGGATTGCGAAGGTTCATGCCACGCCAGAGGCGCTGATTGCGGACCCCTCTATTGAGGTTTTGGACATTGCCTATCCGCCGGATCAGCAGCCTGCGCTGATCTATGCGGCGCTGAAGCAGCCGCATATCAAGGCGATACTGGCGCAGAAGCCGCTGGCTTTGACCCTCGCAGATGCGATTGCGTTACGCGATGCGGCGGCGAAGGCGGGCAAGGTTCTCAGCGTTAACCAGAACATGCGCTATGATCAGTCGATGCGGGTGCTGAAACAGATCATCGACCGGGGCGATCTGGGTGAGATTGTGTTCGCGCAGATCGACATGCACGCAATCCCGCATTGGCAGGGGTTTCTGGAAGGTTACGACCGGCTGACGCTGGCGAATATGTCGGTGCATCATCTGGACGTGCTGCGGTTTTTGTTTGGCGAACCTGTAGAGATCACCACGCAAACCCGCAAAGACCCGCGCACGACGTTTGAACATTCGGACGGAATTACCGTGTCAACGCTGCGGTTTGAAACGGGCGTGCTCGCGGTGAGCCTTGAGGATGTGTGGTCAGGCCCGCGCGCGGAAGGCTACGACAACGACCAGAGCATCACCTTCCGGGTGGAGGGGACGGCGGGGGTCGCCAAGGGCTCGATTGGCTGGCCGACGGGGACGGCGTCGACGCTGAGCTATGCCTCGCAGACTGCCACGGGGGGCAAATGGCTGACACCGACATGGGACAGCATGTGGTTTCCGCAGGCTTTCATCGGCGTGATGGAGCAGCTGCAACATGCGGTGAAAACTGGCACGCCACCGGCGCTTTCGGTGGCCGATAACGTCAAGACGGTTGCGTTGATTGAGGCGGGTTACCGTTCAATCGCAGAGGGGCGCACCGTTAAATTGTCTGAAATTTCAACGAACTGAGGGAGGAACTTCACCATGATGCAACTGGGTATTTTTTCGGGGTATTTCCCGTATGGCTTGGAAGAGTCAGCCAAGAAAATCCGCAGCCACGGCTTTAACACCGTGCAGTTGGACCTGCATTTCAAGGACATTGACCTGAGCCACGGCAATCTGACGGCGGCGAACTGCAAAAAGGTGCGCGACACCTTTCGCGCGCATGATCTGCCCGTGAGCTGCATCTCGGGTTATACCAATATCATCCACCCGGATATGGCGCATCGCAAAGCCAATGTGGACCGTCTGAAGGACATCATCCGCAACGCGCGGGCGCTGGGTTCGCCTTATGTGATCTCGGAAACCGGCACCTACAACACCGAATCCGAGTGGATGTCTGACCCGAAAAACAAGACCGAGGAAGGCTTTGAAGCCTGCCGCAAGATCATCGCGGAACTGGCGCAAGAGGCTTACGACCACGGTTCGATGTTCCTGCTGGAGACTTATGTGAACAACGTGGTGGGCTCGGTTGAGGAAACCGTGAAGATGTTCGCACAGGTCGATCATCCGGGGCTGGGGCTGTTGATGGACCCGACCAACTACTTCGAGTCGCACAACATTGATAACATGGACGGAATTCTGCATCAGGTGTTCGACACGCTGTCGGACAAGATCAAGATTGCCCATGCCAAGGATGTGGCGCGGGCCGGCGATGATAAGTCTGAAAAGCACGCGGATATTGGCGATGATGAGGCGCTGGCCTCGCACACCTTCCGGGGTGTGGGCGAGATTGTGCTGAACGCGCCGGGGACGGGGTCTTTGAACTACGACCTCTATTTGCAACTGCTGGCGAAAAAGCACCCGAACATTCCGATGATTGTCGAGCATCTGGACGAGGCCGACGTGCCGCGCTCGAAGGCGTTCATGGACGGAAAATTCACGGCCCACGGGCTTTGAGATATTCCGGGCGGCGTGCAGGCCATGCCGCCCGGTTCTTTGCAGGAGATTGCGCCAGTGCCGCAGCTTTACGGAAAATCCATGACTCGGGGCGAGGTTGCGGCCCATGCAGGCAGCCTGAGCCAGTTTGCCGGTGTGCGGCTGATGACGTTGGGCGACGGGCTGGAGCGTGGCCTGCGGATGCTGGAGTTTCGCACCGGGTCGGGCTTGCGGTTCTCTGTGCTGGTGGACCGGGCGATGGATATTGCTGAGGTCGAGCATCAGGGGCGGGCTGTGGGTTGGCACTCGGCGGCGGGGTTTCGGCATCCGGGGCTGCATGATGTGGAAGCCGAGGGTGGTTTTGGCTGGGCGCGCAGTTTCTCGGGGTTTCTGGTGACCTGTGGGCTGGATCACATTCTGGGGCCAGAGGTGGTTTCGACCGAAAGCTACAACTATCCGGGGCGCAAGACGGCGAGCCACGGTCTGCACGGGCGGGTGTCTACGATTCCAGCGCGGTTGACGGGATATGGCGAGGCTTGGGAGGTGGATCGGTGTATCCTCTGGGCCGAGGGGGTGATTTCTCAGGCCACGGTGTTTGGCGAGAATCTGGTGCTGTACCGGCGGATTGAGGCGGATGTGGGCGGTGATGAAATCCGGCTGATCGATCGCGTGGTGAATGAGGGGTTCCTCAAAACGCCGCATATGATGTTCTACCACATCAACATCGGCCATCCGGTGTTGGAGGAAGGCGCGCGCTATCTCGCGCCGATCAAGGATGTGATTTGGGCGGCGCATGAGGGGCGGTATCGGGTGCAGGGGGTGGGATATAAAACCGCACCGGCCCCTAGCAATGGCTTTGCCGAGCAGGTTTGGCAGCATGAGATGGCGGCCAATGCGGCAGGCGAGGTGCCAGTAGCTTTGGTCAATGATCGCATTGGCTTAGGCATCGAAGTTACCATGTTGAAGGAACAATTCCCCTGCGCCTATCAGTGGCAATATTACCAATCCGGCGCTTATGTGATGGGGATTGAACCCTCGACCCATCATGTTTTGGGCAACCAAGCCGCGCGCGATCGGGGCGAGATGATCTGGCTGGGGCCGCAGGACAGTCGCGCCTATCAGACCCGGTTCAAGGTGCTGGATGGGCCGGAACAGATCGCCAGATCCGAGGCCGCTATCCGCGCCATCGCGGCGCAGCCCGAAGATGATTTTCCCACGCCCTCTGGCCAGTTTCCGCACCTGAGCGGGCGCTGAGGGCTACAGACGAAGGACCATGCCATGAGCATTTTCACCCGCATCTATTCCCCCCGCGACTATAGCCTGACGGGCGAAAGCCGTGCGCATGCCGAGGAAATCGGCTTGGCTTCGGCGGAATGGTATCACTCGGACGTGCCGCGCAAGCAGATGAAAGAGCTGATGCAGCGCAAGGATGGGCCTGCGATCCGCGATACGGTGATCTGGCTGGGGCTGTTGGTTTTGACCGGGATTGGTGGCAGCCTATTCTGGGGCTCATGGGCCTGCGTGCCGTTTTTCTTCGTCTATGGGCTGCTTTACGGCTCTGCCTGCGACAGCCGCTGGCACGAGGCGGGGCATGGCACTGCGTTCAAGACGCCGTGGATGAATGACGGGGTTTACCAGATAGCCAGCTTCATGGTGATGCGCAATCCAACGACGTGGCGGTGGAGCCATGCGCGGCATCACACCAACACGATTATTGTGGGGTTGGACCCGGAAATCGGCTTCATGCGCCCGCCGCGCATCGTGATGGCGGCGTTGAATTTCATCGGGATTCCGTTCATTTTCTACGATCTGCGCACCTTGGCGCGGCATGCGTTTGTCGGGCTGAATGAGGGTGAGAAGACCTATATCCCTGAGTCGGAACGTCATAAGGCGGTGTTCTGGGCGCGGCTGCATATGGGCATCTATGCCGCGACGATCTTGCTGGCGATTGGCTTGCAGTCTTGGCTGCCGTTGATGCTGATTGGCGGGCCGCGGATTTATGGCTGCTGGCATATGTATATGACCGGGCTGATCCAGCATGGCGGTTTGGCCGAAGATGTGGTCGATCACCGCTTGAATTCTCGGACGGTCTACATGAATCCGATCAGCCGCTGGCTATACTGGAACATGAATTACCATGTTGAACACCATATGTTCCCGATGGTGCCGTATCACGCGCTGCCGCGTCTGCATGAGGTGATCAAGCATGATTTGCCCGCGCCAAACCCGTCGATCTTTGCGGCTTATGTCGAGATGACGCGGGCGTTGCTGCGGCAGCGCAAAGATCCGACGCACTATGCGCGCAAAGCCTTGCCAGCCACGGCGCGGCCTTATCGCGATGAGTTCCATGAAATTGAAGTTGCCAGAGAAGGGGTCTGATATGGCCTGGATTGATGCCTGCGGTGTGGATGACATCGACGCGGAAGACCTGATCCGGTTTGATCACGGGGGGGAAACCTATGCGATCTATCACGCGCCGGATGGCACGTTTCACGCGACGGACGGGCTTTGCACACATGAAAAGGTGCATCTTTGCAATGGCTTGGTGGATGGTGACACGATTGAGTGCCCCAAGCACAATGGGCGGTTCAACTACCGCACTGGGGCCGCGTTGCGCGCGCCGGTTTGCGTTGATCTGAAGCGGCATCCGGTGCGGGTGGTGGGCGACCGCGTTGAAATTGAGTTGGGGTAGGGACATGCGCAAGAAACCGACGGTCGCCGATTTGCGGGCGAAAAAGGGCAAGGGTCAGTTGACCATGCTGCGGCTGTTCACGCTGGAGGAAGCGGCGGCCGCCGAGGAAGCGGGGATTGATGTGGTGTCGGTGCCGTCGGAACTGGTGACGCACCCTGACTACCGGAAGGTCGCGCCCAGCCTGTTTTCGATGACGGGGGTGGATCACCGCTCGGCGGGTACGCGCGAGGATTATCTGCGGTTTTCGGGGCAGATGCTGAACGCGGGGGCGGATGCAATCTATTGCTCGGGCAGTTTGGCGACGGTGAAATTCTTGGCGGATGAGCATATCCCGGTGGTGGGGCATGTCGGGCTGGTGCCGTCGCGCAATACCTGGACCGGGGGCTTCAAGGCGGTGGGCAAGACGGCGGAGGCTGCGGTGGCTTTGCTGGCCGAAGTGCAGGCTTATGAGGCTGCGGGCGCGTTTGCGGTGGAGATCGAGGTGGTGCCGGTTGAGGTTGCGACCGAGATCAGCCGGCGGGTGAATATCCTGCTGTGGTCGATGGGGGCAGGGCCGGGCTGCGATGTGCAGTATCTGTTTTCCGAGGACATCCTGGGCGAAAACCGGGGCCATCTACCGCGCCATGCCAAGGTCTATCGCAACTTTGCCGCCGAGTTTGATCGGCTGCAGCGCGAACGGGTTGCCGCTTACCGCGAGTTCATTGGCGATGTCGCCTCGGGGGCTTACCCCGAGGACAGCCATGTGGTGCAGATGGACCCCGCCGAGCAGGCGGAGTTTCTGCGCCGGATCACATAAAGCCAATATTGCGCTGGATTGCCGCGTGAAGATGCGCTTGCAGGGCGGCTTCGGCTGCATCCGCGTCGCGGCGGGTGCAGGCGGATAGGATCTCAATATGCTCGCGCAGGGTGCGCAGGATGATCGGGGCGGTGAATTTTCGATCCAGCCGCAGCAGGCGCAGGTAGTTCATCATCCGTCGATAAGAGATATCAATCAAAGGGTTCTGCATGATGCCGATCACCGAGGCGTGCATCAGTTGTTCCACTGCATCGACCTCTGTCAGATCGTCGGGGGTGACGCCGTGGGCTTCGATCTGCGCGATCAGGGCGGTGTGGCGGGTGGTCAGGGTTTCCAACAGGCTTTCGTCGGCGGTTTCGGCAAACACCCGCACGGCGGCGCGTTCGATGATGCTGCGGAATTGATAGGTGGCATGGGTCAACTCCAGCCCCGGCCGCACGAATTGGATGCCAGAGCGGGGGTGGATGGTCAGCACGCCCTCGGCCTCCAGCATCCGCAAGGCGTCGCGCAGCGGGGCGATTGGGACATCGACGAGGGCGGAGAGTTCGCCTTGCGACAGGAACGCACCGACCTGCACGCGGCGGGCGAACAGGCCTTCGAGGATGCGCTCATAGGCGAGTTCGGACAGGCGTGGGGCGGGGCTGGTGTCGGGTTTTGGTTTGGGCGGCATGGGGGACGTTCCGTCATTGACAGTTCAGATGTTTTAACTGATAGATCAGATAGCAAATGTAAAGCGATCAGAGAGTCGTCCAAATGAGTCTAGCCGATTTTCGTATCACAAGGTTCCAATTCGCACGCGACCGGGTGATTGGCGACAGCCAAGTGCGGGCGGATGACGCCAATGTCGCGGCGCTGGAGCTGGTATCGAGCTCGGGCGCGGTGGGTTTGGGCTTTGTGCAGACGCTGTTTTCGGCTTTGCCGGATCAGGCCGAGATCGAGCGGATTTTCCGGGCCGAGGTTTGGCCGGGGCTGGTCGGACAAACCGCCTTGGGTTTGGTGCACCGGGTCAGCCGTCCGCGCGGCGGCAATCAGCGCAGCGCTTCACTGCCGTTTCATGAGGCATTGCAGGTGGCCCTGTGGGATCTGGCGGCGAAAGAGGCGGGGCTGCCGTTGCACCGGATGCTGGGGGCGACGCGGGATCGGGTGCGGGCCTATGCCAGCGGTTTGGATTTTCATCTGGATGACGGCGCGTTTCAGGCCTTATTCGCTCATGCGGCGGCGAGTGGCTACCGGGCGTTCAAGATCAAGGTCGGTCACGCTGATTTCGCCCGCGATCTGCATAGATTGGCGTTGTTGAAAGCGGTGGTGCCTGCGGGATCGGAGATCATGGCGGATGCGAATGAGGCGTGGGCTGCGAAAGAGGCGCTGATGAAGATCACCGCCATTCGCGATGCCGGGCATGATCTGTTGTGGGTGGAAGACCCGATCCTGCGGCATGATTTCGCGGGGCTGCGGTTACTGCGGCAAGCTACCCCTTGGACGCAGATCAACTCGGGCGAATATCTCGATCTGTCGGGCAAGCGCGCGCTGCTGGCAGCAGAGGGCACCGATTTGCTGAACGTGCATGGGCAGGTTTCCGATGTGATGCGGATTGGTTGGCTCGCGGCGGAATTGGGCGTGCCGGTCTCACTGGGTAACACGTTTCTGGAGGTCGGCGTGCATATGGCCTGCGCTTTGCCCGAGGTGGAGTGGCTGGAATATTCGTTCCAGAACTTTGACCATCTGGTCGAGCAACCGATTGAAATCAGCGATGGTTATGCGATTGCGCCGGATCGTCCGGGCCACGGGCTGATCCTGTCTGAAACCACACGTGCGACCTGGGCGCGCCCGCATCTGCTGCCGCGCGACCAGCTTGGTGCGGCACCTGCCAACCCACGCTTACCGCTTTAACGACTGCTGCTTTCAGGAGGGGCGGCCTGATCCGCGCCACGACATCTCGGGAGGATGACGCATGAAGACCCTTGTAACTGCCGCACTTTTGGCCGCTACGGCGCTGCCCGCTTTCGCCACGGAACTGATGGTGTGGGATTGGAAATCTGGCGATCCGTTGGCAGCGCCGTATTTTCAGAAGGCGAAAGAGGTGTTTGAAGCGGCGCATCCGGGTGACACCGTGACGTTTGTCATGCAGCCGAATGATCAATATTACACGTTGCTTGGCACGGCTTTGGCCTCGGATGGCGGTCCGGATTTGTTCTTGCTGAACGGTGGCGCGCAGGGCGGGCGCGGTTTGAGAACGCGGTTAAGCTGGATGACAAGATCGGTGCTATGAAGGCTGATCTGGCGGGGCTGCCAGAGTTTTCGGATGCAAACGGCATCTATGCCATTCCGCTGACCATTCAGGGCTTTGTGGTTTACTATAATAAGGCGCTGTACTCGGCTGCGGGGCTGAACCCCAACGTGCCGCCGAAAAGCTGGGACGATCTGAGCAAAATCTGCGCGGCTTTTGTGACACAAGGCACGGTGCCCTGCATCGCCCTTGGCAACAAGGAAGGCTTCGGGATGGAGTTCTGGTTCTCGGCGATTGCAGCCAGCTTGTGGACGCCGCAGGACCAGGTGGATTTCGCGGCGGGCAAGCTGGCGTGGAGCAGTCCGCAGGTGCTGGCGGTGCTGCAATCCTGGGTCGATGCCAATGCGGCGGGGTGGTTTCCGAAGGGGGCCAATTCTACCGCGAAGTTCATGGATGAATATGAAGGCTTCATGCGCGGCGAGTCTGCCAACACCATCGGTCTGATCTCGGATGTAGCGCATTGGAAATCGTTTGATGAGATGTTGGGGGCGGAAAATGTGGGGGTGTTCCTGCTGCCTGCGCTCGGTGGCGCGGCTGCGAAAATTCCGGCGGCGGGGGGGATTGGCTATGCAGTGAACGCGAAGTCTCCAAACGTCGATTTAGCGGTGGAATTTGCCAAGACGCTGGCGGCCCCCGAAGTGTTGCAGGTGTTCTTCAACGATGCGGGCGCTGTGACCGCCAACACCAAGATGGACACTTCGGCGGTGACCAGCCCTGCGGCGAAGACGATCTTTGGCTGGCTGGCGACGGATGTGGTGCCGATGGCGCATACCAATGCGACGGCGCAGGAGTTGGAGGAAATCCACCGTCAAAGCCAGCTGTTGCTGAATGGTGAGACCACGGTAGCCGAGGCGGCGGCGGCAATGGACGTGGTGGCGAAGGCCGCGCGGCAGTAGGCTTGGTTCATTCCCTTGGGTCGCCCGGTGTTGGGCGGCCCATTTCTTCTGCAAGAGGCCCCAATGGCAAACCGATCCGAGCAACGCATCGCGATCCTGTTCGTGCTGCCCGCCGTGGCTTTGGTCGCGATTTTCCGCATGTTTCCCTTGGCTTGGGGGTTCTTGTTGTCGTTCACCTCTGGCGATGGCGCGGGAGGGGCGAAGTTCGTAGGGCTGGACAACTACCGGGCTTTGACCACGGATGCGGCGTTCCATGACAGCCTGATCAACACGCTGATCCTGCTCGCAACCCTGCCGATCTGGGTGATGTTGCCGTTGCTGCTGGCGATCCTGATCCATCAGGGCGTGCCGGGCGGCAAGCTGTTCCGCGCGGTGTATTTCTTTCCGGCGGTGCTGTCGGCGGTGATCATCGGCTCGATTTTCAACGTGGTGCTGCGCTATGATGGCAGCCTGAATGCGGCGCTGAGATCGGTTGGGATTGAGGCGGTGGATTGGCTGGGGCAGGGTGCGACGGCGCTGGCCTGCCTGATCGCGGTGCAGCTTTGGGCGACGTTCGGCATGTCGGTGCTGATCTTCATGGCGGGGCTGTCGACGGTTTCGAGTGAATTGGTTGAGGCTGCGCGTCTGGATGGCGCCAAACCGGGGCAAATCTGGTGGCATGTGATCCTGCCTGCGATGCGGCCTATTCTGGAGTTTGTCGCGGTTGTCACCACGATCGGCGTGCTGACATCCATGTTTGGGCTGATTTATGTGCTGACCGCAGGTGGGCCGGGGACGGCGACGACATTGCCCGAGTTTCTGATCTGGATGGAGCAGGGCAAGATGAACCGGCCCGGCTATGCGGCGGCGATTTCGATGGTGTTGTTTGTCGGCATGGCGGGGCTGGCCTATGTGCAGATCCGCATCATGTCGCGCAACGCGAACGCGTAGGGGGCAGGCATGGCGATCCGCAATAGGCATGAGAAATGGCTGCTGCGCGCGGCGAGTGTGCCGATGGCGCTGCTGGCGCTGTCGTGCATTTATCCGGTGTTTTTCACTGTCAATAATGCGCTGAAAACCAACAAGGGCTATATTTTGGATCGCTTTGGGGTGGTTGATGCGCCCAGTCTGGAAAACTTTTTCGCCGCTTGGACGCGGTCGCATCTGGGCGATTATCTGCTGAATTCGGTGACGGTCACGGCCGGGGCGGTGGCATTGCTCTTGCTGACCTCGTCGATGGCCGGGTTTGCGCTGGCGATGCTGCGGTTTCCGTATCGGCGGGCGTTGTTCATCGTGATCCTCGCCAGCCTGATGATCCCGGTGCAGGTGGTGCTGGTGCCGTTCTATCGCACCATGCTGGCGCTGGATTTGATCAACACCCGGATCGGTCTGATCATCGCTTATACCGCGTTTTTCCTGCCGTTCTGCGTCTATCTGATGACCGCATTCTATTCCCGCCTGCCGCGCGAACTGGTCGAGGCGGCGCGGATGGATGGCGCGTCTCTGCTGCAAATCTGGTGGAATGTGATGCTGCCGATGGGCAAGCCCGCGCTGCTGACGCTGGGGATTTTGAACACGCTTTATTGCTGGAACGACGTGCTGATCTCGCTGCTCGTTCTGCAAAAGGAACGCACGGTGATGGTCGGCATCGCGGCTCTGCGCGGTGAATATACCACCAATGTGCCGCTGCTGTGTGCCGGGATTGCGCTGGCCGCAGCGCCGATCATCGCGATCTACATCTTCTTCCAGCGCCAGATCGTTGACGGCATCGCCGTTGGCGCAGTGAAAGGCTAAGCCATGCCGCAAATCGAATTGCTCAATCTGTGCAAGCGCTTCGGCGGGGTGGATGTGATCCGCGATGTCTCGCTTTCCATCGAGAA
Organism: Cypionkella sp.; assembly: GCF_034376685.1. Lineage (GTDB taxonomy): Bacteria > Pseudomonadota > Alphaproteobacteria > Rhodobacterales > Rhodobacteraceae > Cypionkella. The sequence continues at coordinate 44,796 of NZ_JAXMJJ010000086.1, read as the reverse complement.
GGGCGCGTTTACGGTGTTCGTCGGGCCCTCGGGCTGTGGCAAATCCACCCTGCTACGCTGCATTGCGGGGCTGGAGGAGATCACCTCGGGCACGCTGAACATCGGCGGCGTGCGGATGAATGACACCGATCCCGCGGCGCGCGGGCTGGCGATGGTGTTCCAATCCTACGCTTTGTATCCGCATATGACGGTCGCCGAGAATATGACCTTTGGGTTGCGGATGGCGCATCGCCCCAAGGCCGAGATTGCCGAGAAACTCGCCAAAGCCGCCGCGATTTTGCAACTGGAGCCATTGTTGGAGCGTAAGCCTGCGGCACTGTCGGGCGGCCAGCGCCAGCGCGTCGCCATTGGCCGCGCCATCGTGCGCGATCCGCAGGTGTTTTTGTTCGACGAGCCGCTGTCCAATCTGGATGCCGAACTACGGGTGCAGACGCGGGTGGAGATTGCCAAGCTGCATCAGGCACTTGGCAACACCATCATCTATGTGACGCATGATCAGACCGAGGCGATGACGCTGGCCGATCAAATCGTCGTGCTGCGGGCGGGGCGAGTGGAACAGGTCGGCCCCCCGATGCAGCTTTATGATGATCCTGACAATGCGTTTGTGGCGGGCTTTATCGGCTCACCCCGGATGAATTTTCTGAGCGCCACGGTGACCGCGCAGGGGCTTGATCTGGGCGGCATCACCGTGCCTTTGCCCGCGCTGCAAACGCCCCTCGCCTTCGGAGCCGCTGTGCAACTCGGCATCCGGCCCGAGCATCTTGACCAGACCGAGGGCATCCGTTTGCCCATCACCGTTGAAGTGGTCGAAAAACTGGGCGCGACGGCCTATATCCATGCGCGCCTTGGCAATGGCGAGGCTGTGGTGGCCGAACAACGCGAAACCACCGCGCGCCCCGGTGCGACGCTGGATCTATACTTTGATGCGACCCGCGCGCGTTTGTTCGATGCCGCGGGTGCAAGGTTGCGTTAAACGGCGCTGGTGGTCGAAGCGGCTTGGCTTCCTGTCGGCTTGGCGCTATTTTGCCCGCTGCATTGCCGCATGGTCGGCTTATAACGGGTTGAAACGTGTCAAGCATCGCGCAAAATTCTGATCTTTCCACGGCGCACCGCCTGTCGGTGGCGCCGATGATGGAATGGTCTGATCGGCATTGTCGGTTCTTCCACCGCCAGATGACCCGCCGCGCGATGCTCTATACCGAGATGGTGACGGCTGCCGCCATCCTGCATGGGCCAAAAAACCGCCTGCTGGATTACAGCGCCGAGGAACATCCAATCGCGCTGCAAATAGGCGGCTCGGACCCGCGCGAGTTGGCGCAGGCGACCCGGATTTCGGGCGCTTGGGGCTATGATGAGATCAATCTAAACGTCGGGTGTCCGTCAGACCGGGTGCAATCGGGCTGCTTTGGCGCGGTGCTGATGGAGCGGCCTTCATTAGTCGCCGAGTGTGTTGCGGCGATGATCGCTGAGGCAAATGTGCCGGTGACGGTGAAGTGCCGGATTGGCGTCGATGATCAAGACCCCGAGGTCGTTCTGCCGGATTTCATCGAAAGAGTCGCGGCGGCGGGGGTGACGCATTTTATCATCCACGCCCGCAAGGCTTGGTTGAAGGGGCTTTCCCCCAAGGAAAACCGCGAGATTCCGCCCTTGAACTATGACCTCGTGCTGCGGATGAAGGCGGCGTTTCCCCAGCTGACGATCTGTATCAACGGTGGGATTACCTCGCTGGGGCAGGCGCAATCGCTGCTGGATCAGGGGCTCGATGGGGTGATGCTGGGGCGCGCGGCTTACCATGATCCGGCTTCGGTGCTGGTGGGGGCCGATGCTTTGTGGGGTGAGGCTTCGGGCTTGGATGCCTTCGGCGCTGTTGAGGCGATGCGGCCCTATATCCTAGATCACATTGCGCAGGGCGGGCGGTTGCACCAGATCACCCGACATATGCTTGGGTTGTTCAGCGGGCGTCCCGGCGCGCGGGGATGGCGCCGGGTGTTGTCGGAACGGGCCAACAAACCCGGCGCTGGCTTGGATGTTTTAGACGCCGCTTTGGCCGAACTTCAGGCAGCTGCCACCGCCGCGTGACGCGGGATCAGCCGCGACAGCACCAAGGCGATCACGCCGCACAAAGCAATCGCGCCCAGCATCGGCACCACGGTGCCATCCATCAACGGCCCGGTTGCCGCCACCAGAACCCCCGCCGCGACCATCTGCATGGTGCCGCCCAAAGACGCCGCCAAACCCGCATGTTCGCCCTGTTCTTCGAGTGCCAGCACTTGTGCTGTCGGCAGCACGACGCCAAGGAACATGTTGGCCAAGAACAGCCCGGCAATGGTGACGTAGAGATTGGCAAAGCCGAGCAAGGCCAGTGCGAACAGGCCGAAAGTGGCCAGCGCAAAGCCGGTGGTCGCGCGCACGATCATCCTCTTCGCACCAACCCGGCGGCTGATGGTGGCGGCAAACTGTGACGCCGCGAAAAATCCGAAGGCATTGACCGCGAAGGCGAAGGAGAACTGCGTCGGGCTGAGGCCGAATTGCCCAGTGTAGACGAACGAGGCCGAGGCGATGAAGACGAAGAAACTGGCGAAAGCAAAGCCCGCAAGGAAGGTCATCGCCAGAAAGCCGCGGTCGGTGAACAACACACCCAAACCTTTGCGCATGGTGATCAGGTCAAAGCGCTGGCGGTTTTCCGGGGGCAAAGTCTCATCCACCATGAAATAGATCATGAAGAAGCTGAGGCTTGCGGCCAGCAACAAGGCCCAGAACACCAACCGCCATGAACCAAACGCCATCAGCGCTGAGCCCGAGAGCGGAGCCAACAGCGGCGAGATGGCGATGACGATCATGATGGTGGACATCATCCGCGTGGCATCGGCTCCGGTCGCGAGATCGCGGATCATCGCGCGCAACACGACCATGTTGGCCGCGCCGCCGATGCCTTGGATGAAGCGGCCGAAGATCAGCATTTCCACCGTTGGGGCTACGGCACAGATCACCGTGCCGATCATGAACAGCGCAAGCCCCGCATACATCGGAGGTTTGCGGCCCGCCTGATCGGCCCAAGGGCCATAAATCAGCTGCGCCACACCGAAGGCCAGAAAATACGCCACAATCGTCCACTGCACCGCCTGCATCGTGGTGGCCAGATCGCTTTGGATATTTGGCATCGCGGGCAGGTACATATCAATCGCGAACGGACCGACGGCTGCGACAAGGCCAAGGATCAAAGAGTAGCGCATGAGCGAGACGGATTTCGGCATGGGTGACCTCAAATGTCAGACAAGAGGTGAGACTTAACTGGGATTGTGCAGGAGGGAAAGGTCTGAACGGCTGGTATGCGCCGCGAAGTCCGGCTAAGTCTGGGCGGATGTTTCGTATCCGAAAGAGGAGCCGCCATGCCTGACATTTCTGAACTCTTGCCGATGGTGGCGTTGTTATTTGTGATCGGCGGGGTGGCCGGGGTGGTCGCTGGGTTGCTGGGGGTGGGCGGCGGCATCGTGCTGGTGCCTGCGTTTTTCTATGCGTTCACCCATCTCGGCTATGACGGGCCGCAGCTGATGCAGATTTGTGTCGCGACATCGCTGGCGACGATCGTGGTGACCTCGCCGCGTTCGGTCGCGTCGCATCACAAGAAGGGCGCGGTGGATTGGCAGATGCTGCGCGAATGGGCGCCGTTTATTGTGGCGGGGGCCTTGGCGGGGACGTTGGTGGCGGCGCTGGTGAAGTCGGTGGTGTTGCAGGTGGTGTTCGGGGTGCTGGCGGGGTTGGCGGGGCTTTACATGGCGTTTGGCAAGCCTAGCTGGCGGTTGGGCACTGAACTGCCGGGGCAGCCGACGCGCGGGATCATGGCGTCGGTGCTGGCGTTTTGTTCGGCGATGATGGGGATTGGCGGCGGCACGTTTGGGGTGCCGTTGATGAGCCTTTATGGCGTGCCGATCCACCGGGCTGTCGCCACGGCGGCCGGGCTGGGGGTGTTGATTGCGACGCCTTCGGTGCTGGGGTTTCTATTCGTGCCGATTGAAAATGCGCCGCCCTATACGGTGGGGGCGGTCAATCTGCCGGCGTTTCTTGTGGTGATTGGGTCGACCATGCTGACCACGCCTTGGGGGGTGAAGCTGGCGCATGCGATGGATCCGAAGCCGTTGAAACGGGCCTTTGCGGTGTTCATCACGCTGGTGGCATTGAATATGCTGCGCAAGGTTTTGGGCTGGTAGGTTTTGGGCCTGGTCCCAACTCGGGACCAAATTTAACATAGGAAAATCAGAGCGTTACTGTTCTGAATTTAGAGATTATTCATATATGCAACCTTAGGTTGCAGTGATACACTGCATACATTCGTGCAAAATGGCCGTGCCATCTGCGCGAAATTGCCCAAGTTTTACCACGAAGTTACGCCACATCTTTCGCAGATTGATCCTTGGTGCGCTGGTTGCGCGGCAGCGATCATTCTGCGCTTGCAGGGGGCTGGGGGGCTTCTTGTCGGGCGGTTTGGGCGCATGAGTTCAGAAGGCTGCTTGGCATGGCATTGACTGCGGGAACATCGACAAGTTCGATTGCGATGATCAACATCGTGATGAAGGCGGCGGACGGTTCGGGCGGCACCTGGCAAGATCCGGTGCAACTGATCCCGCAAGACATGTATGGCGACCCCGAGCAATTCGTCGCCAGCATGAAAACCGCGCTGCCGCTGGTGAACAATCTGCGGGTGCAGTTCAACGAGTTTTCCTTCAACGCTGACGGCTCTCTGCATCCGCAGATGGAGCGTTTTCTGGCGGCGGCCACGGCTGCGGGCTATCAGCTGACGATGGTTTACGCGGGCGGCGATGCGCAGAACATTGGCCGCAATATTGAAGGCTGGCCCGCGCTGACGAATGCCGAAGCCTATGCCGCGCTTGAAGAAAACTATGGCGATGTCGCCGGGGCCTGGACCAAACTGTTCGACTGGATGGACCAGAATCCAGCGGTGGAGGATGCGGTCTACGGTTGGGAGCTGATGAACGAATCCGCTGGCTACAAGCATTCGGTGCGCGCCAATGGCACGCAGGGTGATCTCGACAAGACCGATTTCGTCAAGCTTTACGCCGATCATGCGATTGCTTTGACCGAGTTGATTGAGGCGCGGGCCGAGGGCAAAATACTGGTCGGCGGCTGGGGCTATAACGGTGATTTTCTGACGCTGGCGGGCACGATGATTGATGGCGTCTCGGCGCTGGATTATCTGCGCGCCGGCGTGGGCGACAGTCTGGTGTGGTCGTCGCATCTCTATCCCGGCTGGATGGGCACCGATCTGCCGACCACCACTGCAGAATTGACTGCCTTGTTGGCAACGCTGTTTGCACCGGTTGCCGGGGATGCGGTGCTGATCACCGAGACCAATGCAGATGGCAAGGTGGATGATCCGAAGGTTCCGCTGGATGAAAATGATCTCTCGACCGCAAGCTATGAATGGTTTGCCGGGCAGGGGATGGGCTTGGGCTGGTTTCCGGGGCTGCAGACCGGGGCCTCCAGCCTGATGGTGATCAATGCGGATGGCAGTTTGACCGCGCGGCACCAACATTCTCTGGCCCATGCGTTGAATGCGTTCTCGCTAGGTCAGCGCGGCACCGCCGATGAGGCGGCAGGCGAAGTGGTCAGCGTCAGCATGGTCAAGATGAAATTGCGCAATGAAGCCTATGAAATCGCGGCCGGAGAGCCGGGCACCGATGCAGCGGAATATGCAGGCTTTGGCTTTGGCTATGGCGGCAATGACACGATCACCGGGCGCGCGATCTCGAATGATTTTCTGTATGGCGGCACCGGGCATGATCTGATCTCGGGTCTGGCGGGGGATGATTTCCTGTTCGGGCAGGATGGCTTGGACCATTTGATCGGTGGCGCGGGGATTGACGCGCTGTTTGGCGGGCGCGGCAATGACACGCTGGATGGCGGCACCGGGCGCGATCAGCTTTATGGCGGCATGGGTAATGATGTCTACATCGTCGACCAAACCGCTGATTCTGTGCGCGAATTGGTAGGTGAGGGCATCGATACGGTGCTGAGCAAAGCGCGGATTTACGCGCTGAACCGTCCGGGACTTGAGGCGCAGACACAAGTGGAGCATTTGAGCTTCATAGGCACCGGGGATTTCACCGGAACCGGCAATGCGTTGAACAATCGTCTGATCGGCGGGGCGGGCAATGACCGCTTGAACGGGCTTGGCGGGCAAGACAGCTTGTTTGGCGGTGCGGGCGCAGACCGTCTGGATGGCGGTGGCGGGCAGGATTTGCTGACCGGGGGCGCGGGGGCGGATCAGTTCATTTTCAAGAAAGCCTATGGCGCGGATCGGGTGATGGATTTCGAGAATGACGTGGATACGATCGTGCTGAGCGGCTTTGCCGGGGTGACGACGGCGGCGCAGGCGCTGAGCCATGCGATGCAATATGGTGCGAATGTGGTGTTCAATTTTGGCGCTGGCGATGTTCTGACCGTGCTGAACACCACCAAGGCCGCGCTGGCGGATGATCTGCTGGTCAGCTAGGTCTGGGCGCTTCAGCGCATCCATCTAGGTCCGGTGGGCTATGGGGAAAGCGTTGGAGCGTTGAATCGTGTCAATCTTTGCCGCCAAGGCGGGCCATGCGACCGCCGCGGCGTTTGCTGAGGGTTCCGGCGCGGGAGGGCAGGTCTGCGATGATGGCTTTGCGTTCGGCGGGCGTCAGGCGGGACCAGCTGGCGATCTCGTCAATGCTGCGGAAACAGCCGACGCAGATGCGGGCCTCGGGATGGACGACGCACAGCTTGACGCAGGGGCTTTGGATTTCTTCGCGTTTCCAGACTTCGTCCATTCAGTCCTCGTCCCGTTCGGGGGCTGGTGGGGTGCGGCCCATGTAGCTGAGCCGATCCAGCGCGCCTTGCAAGATATAGCCTGCGGCGACTTGGTCAATGACTTCGCGGCGACGTTTGCGTGAGGTGTCGCCTTCGATCAAAGCGCGTTCGGCCGCAACGGTGGACAGGCGTTCATCCCAGAAGGTGATTGGCAGGTCGGTCAGCTTGATCAGATTGCGGGCAAAGGCACGGGTGGATTGCACGCGGGGGCCTTCAGAGCCGTCCATGTTCAGGGGCAGGCCGAGGATGATGCCGGCGATATTGCGCTCGGTGAGGATTTTCAGCAGGGCGGCGGCGTCTTCGGTGAACTTGGTGCGGCGGACGGTGTGGATCGGGGTTGAAACGCTGCGGCGCAGGTCAGACACCGCGATGCCGATGGTCTTGTCGCCAAGATCAAGGCCGCAGATGGCGCGGTTGGCGGGCAGGGCGGCGAGGAATTCGGTGATGTCGGTCAGGATCATGGGGTGACTCCGGCGGTCGAGGCTGCGGCTTCGATCTGACCCAAGGCGGCATCGTCAGCTTGGAACACGGCCAGCGCCTTGTCATAGGCGGCTTTGGCGCGGGTTTTTTCATTGATCACGCCCAGCGAGGTGATCAGTTTGGCCCATTCTTCGACCGGGCCGCCCTCGGTGGTCAGGCGGGTTTCCAACTGGTTGACCATGCCTTTGATCATGTCTTGCCGATCAGCGGCGGAAAGCTCGCCTGCGTTGGCGACATCTTCGGCGCTGGGGCCTTTGGCGGCGGGGAGTTGATACTTGATGCCCGCAGCATCGGCGGTGTCTTGCAGCATACCGCGAATGGGCGCGATCCACGGTGCATCAGGGGGGCTTTCCCGCAGCAAGGGTTCCCACAGCGCGAAGGCGCGGTCGGGGCGGCCGATTTCGGCAAACATCAGGCCGGAGAAATAGCGGGCAAGCGGGTTGGTAGGATCAAGCTCCAGCGCGCGGATCAGGTGTTTTTCAGCCTCGGGGGTGACAAGGCCACCTGCTGCAAAGATCATGGTCTGGGCAAGGCCCGCGTGATCATTGGCCGAGGCGTTGTCGCCCATCAGATCCAGCAGATGTTGCTGGGCGGTGCGGGCGGCGATGTAATTGCCAAGCTGGGCCTCGTTTTTCGCAAGCAGGGCAAGGCCTTGCGCGTCGTCCGGGCGCGCGATCACGGCGGCGCGGAGTTTTTCCATCAGGGCGGTGAATTCGGGATCGGGCTGCACGGGGCTGGGCTGCACTGGGGCGGCTGCCTCGGCTGCGGCTTGGCTCGGGCGGTCGCGGTAGACCTGATCGGCGATGGCAAGGCGATCGGTCAGCGGCAGGTCGCCATAACCGGGCGCACCGATGCGGTCGTAGGTGTAAAGCGCTGCCACTGCGGCGAGGATCAGGGCAAGGGCGGTGGGCCAAAGCTTGCCCGACCTGCCGGCTGCGGGGGCAGATTTTCGCGCGCGGTCGGCGTCGAGCAGGCGACGCGAGACTTCGGTGCGCAGACGCTCGGCCTCGGGGGGCGAGATCACGGCACGGGCGAGATCGCGGTCGACCTCTGTCAGTTGATCCCGGTAGACTTTCAGGGCGGCGTCATTGTCGCTGCTAGCATCGCCCCGGCGGTAGGCTTGCAGCAGGATCGCCCCGACTCCGATTGTCAGCGCCACCAAAGCCGCCCAAAAGATCCAATCCTGCATCATCCGCCCCTTACACACTGGCCCCGATGTAGGCGGTTTGCCCCCTGCACAAAAGGGGGGATTCTGCCGCAGGGCGGTGATCTGGCTGAAACCGCCAGCCATGTCGCAATTTTCCCGATTGTGCCGCTGCTGTTGCGGGATAAAAGCAGGGATCACGCGATAAGCGGCGGAAGATATGAGGGCCAGCCCATGAAACGCTATTCGGTTTTCGCCATCGCCAAAGAGGCGCTGAATTATCACCTTGGATGGGAGCGCGCTTGGGCAGCACCCGCGCCGAAAAAGCACTACGATGTGATCATCGTCGGGGCGGGTGGGCATGGTCTGGCGACCGCCTACTACCTTGGCAAGAATTTCGGCATCACCAATGTCGCGATCATCGAAAAGGGGTGGCTGGGCGGTGGTAATACTGGTCGGAATACCACGATCATCCGGTCGAACTACCTGCAAGACCCCTCGGCTGCGATCTACGAGAAGGCACGCAGCCTGTATGAGACGATGTCGCAGGATCTGAACTATAACGTGATGTTCAGCCCGCGTGGCCTGCTGATGCTGGGCCAGACCCATCATGAGGTGCGGGGATATTTGCGCACGGTGCATGCCAACAACATGCAAGGCGTGGCGACCGAATGGATTTCGCCGCAGCGGGTGAAAGAACTGGTGCCCATCATCAACATCGACGGGCCGCGCTATCCGGTGCTGGGGGCGTTGTATCAGGCGCGCGGTGGCACGGCGCGGCATGATGCGGTGGCTTGGGGCTATGCGCGGGCCTGTTCCGATATGGGTATGGATATTATTCAGCAATGCGAGGTGAAGGGCGTTACGTCTGAGGCTGGCGTTGTGACCGGGGTTGAGACCACCAAGGGCTTCATCGGTTGTAAAAAGCTGGGCGTGGTGGTGGCGGGGCATTCCGGCCAGGTCGCGGAAATGGCCGGCTTCCGTTTGCCGATTGAGGCGGTGGCTTTGCAGGCGATGGTATCGGAGCCGATCAAGCCCTGCATGGATGTGGTGGTGATGGCCAACACCGTGCACGGCTATATGTCGCAATCCGACAAGGGGGAGATGGTGATCGGCGGCGGCACCGATGGTTTCAACAACTTCACCCAGCGCGGGTCTTTCCACCATATCGAGGAAACCCTGCGGGCGCTGATTGAGACGTTCCCGATGATCTCGCGGCTGAAGATGCTGCGGCAATGGGGCGGGATTGTCGATATGACCGGCGATCGCTCACCCATCATCTCGAAGACGCCGTTGGGGAACTGCTTCATCAACTGCGGTTGGGGCACCGGTGGTTTCAAGGCTATTCCGGGCTCTGGCTGGGCGATGGCCGAGTTGATGGCGAAGGGCGAGCCGGGGGCTTTGGCCGAGGCGTTCAACATGTGGCGCTTCAAGGAAGGCCAGTTCATTGACGAGTCAGTGGCGGCTGGGGTGGCGCATTGATGGCGGGTTTTGCGCCCTTGTGGAACCAAAACGGGCTGAGCCGCGTTATCTTGGCAGATACCTTCTGCAAGGAGACTGCATCATGTCTGACCAATATCGCCCACCCGAAAGTAATGTGCCTGTCACCAAATCCAGCAACATCGGCTTTATCGTCGGCGGTCTTGTCGTCGCGGTGGCTTTGCTGCTTTGGTTCGTCTTTGGCGACCGAGCGACCACGGCGGCGGACAACAACGGCACGACCAACTCTGTCACAGTTGAAACTCCCGCTCCGGCTGATCCAGTGGCCCCAGCTCCGGCTGACCCCGTTACACCAGCCCCGGCTGACCCCATCGCTCCGGCTCCTGCCGATCCGGTCACTCCCTCGCCCGCTGATCCAGTCACGCCTGCGCCCGCTGACCCGGCACCTGCCACGCCTCCGGCAGCCCCTGCTAACCCGTAACACTGCGGGCCTGCGGGCTAGTATTGATAACCTAATTTTGGGCGGACACCGTGCGGTGTCCGCCCTTTTCTCGTATCCGCAGATGGCCCCGGCTGCTGCGGTCAAATTGCCAACAGGGATGACGCTATGCTGATTCTGGAATGTCCGTATTGCGGCGTCAAAGCCGAAGAAACCGAACTGAGCCCCGGCTACGAGGCGCATCTGAAGCGGTTTGGACCGGGGTCTTCGGACACCGAGTTTGAAGACTACATGTTCGCGCGCAAGAACCCCAAAGGGGTGCATTTTGAGCGGTGGCGGCATGTCTATGGCTGCGGCAAGTGGTTCTTGGCGGCGCGGGATACCAACACTTTGGAGGTGTTCGGCACCTATCCGGCGCAAACTTCGGCACCGCCTGCCGATCTGCAAGACAAGATCAAGGCCAAACGGCCGGACTGGAAGGGCTACAAATGAGCACCCGTCTCTCAAAAGGTGGTCGTCTGATCGACCGCTCGGCTCCGCAGGAATTTTCGTTCAACGGCAAGAAGATGCGCGGTTTGGCTGGGGATACTCTGGCGGCGGCGCTGCTGGCGAATGACCAGATGCTGCTGGGCCGCAGCTTCAAATATCACCGCCCGCGTGGGTTGGTGGCGGCGGGGCCGGAAGAGCCGAACGCTTTGGTCGGTCTGGGGCGTGAGGGGCGGTTTGAACCGAACCAGCGCGTGACCACCACGGAATTGTTTGACGGGCTGGAAGCGGCCAGCCAGAACCACTGGCCGACGCTGGAATTTGACGTGGGGGTGATCAACAACACTCTGGCGCGGTTCCTGCCGGGGGGGTTCTACTACAAGACCTTCATGTGGCCGCGGGCTGCGTGGAAACATGTGTTCGAGCCGATCATCCGGCGTTCGGCTGGCTTGGGTAAGGCTCCGACCGCGCGCGATGCGGATCGCTATGAGTATACCTACAGCTTCTGCGATGTGCTGGTGATTGGCGGCGGCATTGCGGGTCTGCAGGCAGCGCTGGTCGCGGGGGCCTCTGGTGCGCGGGTGATGCTGCTGGAACAATCGGCGCAATGGGGTGGGCGTGCGCCTGTCGATGGCGATGTGATTGAGGGTAAACCGGCTGAGGTTTGGATTAACTCCGCCGTGCAAAGCCTTGCAGCACTTGAGAATGTGACGATGCGGCTGCGCACGATGGGGGCTGGGGTTTACGATCACGGCTATGTGCTGGCGGAAGAAAAGATCGCCGATACCACGCCGGGCGATGGGCGGCCCAAGCATAGGTTGTGGCGGATTCGCACGAGCCAGATCGTGACGGCGACAGGGGCGATTGAGCGGCCGTTGTCGTTTGCGGGCAATGATATTCCGGGCGTCATGCTGGCTGGATCGGTGCGCGAGTTTGTGGTGAATTATGCGGTGTCGCCGGGCGACCGCACGGTTGTTGTGACCAACAATGACGACGCGTATCGCACCGCGATTGCACTGAAGGAGGCGGGGCTTGCGGTGCCGTGTATCGTTGATGCGCGTGCTACTCTGACCGGGGCCTTGCCTGCGAAAGCGCGTGCGATGGGTATTCGCATTGAGGCGGGCCGCGCGATTGCCAAGGTCAAGGGCGGCAAGCGGGTGACGGGCGTGTCGCTCTGCGTGCAGGCAGGCGAAGGCGCTGTTCTGGAAGAGATTTCCTGCGATGCGGTGGCGATGTCGGGGGGGTGGTCTCCGGTGGTGCATCTGTGGAGCCATTGCGGCGGTAAGCTGGTGTGGGACAAGACCCATGCGCATTTCCGCCCCGATGCGACGCGTCCGCCGACCGGGCAGGATGGCTTGGCGATGGTGGTGCCAGTGGGTAACGCCAATGGTGCGATGACGGCGGCTGAGGCTTTGGTCGATGCGGCCAAGGGTGGCCAAACTGCTGCCGAGGCTGCGGGCTTCAAGGCCGAGGCTGTGGCTGCGATGGCGGAAGCCTCGCCCGAGGCTGATATGGAAGCGGTCTGGATCATGCCGCAGGGTGCCGGGCCGAAGCTGAAGGCCAAGATGTGGCTGGATTATCAGAACGATGTGAAAGTCTCGGACGTTCAGCTGGCGGCGCGCGAGGGCTATACTTCGGTCGAGCATACCAAGCGCTACACCACTTTGGGCATGGCGACGGATCAGGGTAAATTGAGCAATATCAATGGACTCGCCGTGCTTGCTGATGCGTTGCATGAAGAGATTCCGCAGGTCGGCACCACCACCTTCCGCCCGCCCTATGCGCCTGTAACTTTGGGCGCTTTGGCAGGCGAGTCGCGCGGCGATATCTTCCAGCCGTTGCGCAAGACGCCGATGCACGCGTGGCATGAGAAGAACCATGCCTATTTCGAACCTGTAGGTCTGTGGCGCAGGCCCTATACCTTCCCACGCGCGGGTGAGAACCATGAGCAGGCGGTGCATCGTGAGGTGATCAACACGCGGACCAATCTGGGCCTGCTGGATGCCTCGACGCTTGGCAAGATCATCGTCAAAGGGCCGGATGCGGGCAAGTTTCTGGACATGCTTTACACGGGCGTCATGAGCACTTTGCCGGTGGGCAAGTGCCGCTATGGGTTGATGTGTTCCGAGCAGGGGTTCCTGTCAGACGACGGCGTTGTCGCGCGGATTGATGAGGATACCTGGCTTTGCCACACCACCTCGGGCGGGGCGGATCGCATCCATGCTTGGATGGAAGATTGGCTGCAATGCGAGTGGTGGGATTGGCAGGTTTACACCGCCAACGTGACCGAGCAGCTGGCTCAGGTAGCGGTGGTTGGCCCTAATGCGCGGAAAGTGCTGGAGAAACTGGGCGGGATGGATGTTTCCAAGGAAACCTTGCCGTTCATGCAATGGGCAGATGGCACCTTGGGCGGCTTTCCTGCACGGGTGTACAGGATCAGTTTCTCGGGTGAGTTGTCCTATGAAGTCGCAGTTCCGGCGAGCATGGGGTTGGCGTTCTGGGAAGCTTTGCACGCGGCGGGCGCTGAGTTTGGCGCGATGGTGTATGGCACGGAAGCACTGCACATCATGCGGGCCGAAAAGGGCTTTATCATGATCGGCGATGAGACGGATGGCACCATTATTCCGCAGGATTTGAACCTCGGTTGGGCGATCTCGAAGAAGAAAGCTGATTTCCTGGGCAAGCGCGGGCAGGAGCGCAATTTCCTGGCCTCGCCGGATCGCTGGAAGCTGGCTGGGTTTGAGACTTTGGATGGCTCGGTCATTCAGGACGGCGCTTATATTCCCTCGGCGGGCAAGAACGCCAATGGGCAGGGCAATACCCAAGGTCGGGTGACCTCGACCTATTACTCGCCAACCTTGAAAAAGGGCATTGCGATGGGGTTGATCAAGGGTGGCTTGGACCGGATTGGCGATGTGGTGGAGTTTACCACGATCACCGGCGGTGTGGTGAAGGCCAAGGTGGTTGATCCGGTGTTCTATGACAAAGACGGGGAGAAGAATAATGTCTAATGTGGTCAGCGCTTTAGGACATGCCTCGTTTGACGGATTTGCGAAGGTGCGGGAGATTGGCCCGGTTGGGATGATTTCCTTGCGCGCCAAATCCGATCTGCCGGGCTTGGCGGCGGCAATCATGGCGGCGGTGGGCACGGGCGTGCCAGAGCCGCGCCAGATCGAGATTGCGGGCGAGAAGGCGGCGGGCTGGATGAGCCCGGATGAATATCTGCTGATGCTGCCTTATGGCGAAACCGATGCGGCGCTGGCGGCGATTGCCGAGGCTTTGCGCGGTCAGCATCATCTGGCAGTGACGCTGTCGGATGCCCGCGCGGTATTTCGGATTGAGGGGGCGAAGGCCGATCAGGTGTTGGCGAAGCTTTCCCCGGTGGATTTCGCGACCCTGGGGCCGAAGGAATTGCGCCGCACCCGTGCCGCGCAAGTGGCAGCGGCGTTCTGGAAAGACGGCGACGGCTATACGCTGGTGTGTTTCCGCTCGGTTGCCGCTTATGTCATGGGCTTGCTGAGCCATTCTGCGATACCGGGCAGCGAGTTGGATTGACGTCGTTTCGATCAGATTTCATTGATTTCCCATTTGAGCAATCTTGCTGGCGGGCAATTGCTCCGCTAGCGTCAGGTCAGGCATGATCAGAATGGGAAATGATGTTCAAATTTGGTTTGGCGCTTGGCGCCGTTATGTGTGCGGCGTCGTCTCTGCACGCCGAAGTTGTGGATTGTACGTATAAGACGAACGAAAAGTCTTTCATTACGGACCGCTATATATTCGCTTACGAGCAGGGGAATCCAGAAGCGGCTGTGATTGATGGCTATATCAAATACAAGCTTGGAAAACCGCAGGATGCCAAGCTTGAGGCCAGAGGCGACAAGCTTCTGTTCACTTGGAAAATTCCGGTGAAAGACATGTATGGTGCGACGGCCAATATGTATTATCGCAATACGCTTGATCCCAAAACCATGACGGCAAAAATGACTGCTATGGCCGCAGGCGTGCCGGGCGAGGCGATAAACTTTACCGCTTCAGGCAAATGCGAAGTCACTGACTAAAAGACCGGTAAGGCCAAAAAGTCGAAATCCAAAGGCTAAGCCGTTGTCAGTCGCGATGCGTCGGATTTCTGGGCTATTCAAACAGGGAATGTGAATATGAAGTCGTTTGTTGAAGGTTGCATGGTTGCGATTGCCTTGGCCCTGGCCACAGGTGCCGCCAGCGCCAAGCCGGTGATTTATAATTGCAAACCGGTCATTGGCCGCTCGGATTCGGTGATCCAGCCCGAATATGTGATCTCGTATGACAAAGCCTCGGGTGAGGTATTGGTCAATGATCCGATCATCATGAGCACCGTCGGCAAGCCTATTCAAGGCAAGTTGCAGTCGGAAAGCGATGTGCGCGCTGTGTTTGACTGGCGGCTGAAATCGCTGAAAGGCCCAACCAATACAACATCCTGGCAGTATCGCGCGCGGGTGTTCAAGGACGGTCGGCTGTCGATGACGGTGACGCCCGTGGGGTATGACAACCACTTCTCCAGCGAGGGGCGCTGCACGGTCAGCAAGTGACGGCTGCCAAGGTGTTGCGCGAGAATAAGTAAAGAAGTCGGGAAATGCCGCAGTTGCCCTTGACCTTGGCGTTTCAAAGTCACTTATAGAGGGCAACGCACATCTGAACAGGAGTTAATCCGATGGCTTTTACCCTTCCCGATCTTCCCTATGCGCATGACGCTTTGGCAGGCCTTGGCATGTCGAAAGAGACGTTGGAATTTCACCACGATCTGCACCACAAGGCCTATGTCGACAACGGCAACAAGCTGATTGCGGGCACCGAGTGGGAGTCCAAGTCGCTGGAAGAGATCGTCAAAGGCACCTATGTCGCCGGTTCGGTCGCTCAGAATGGCATCTTCAACAACGCCAGCCAGCACTGGAATCACAACCTGTTCTGGGAAGTGATGGGGCCTGCGGGCAAAGCCATGCCGGGTGATCTGGAAAAGGCGCTGGTTGAGGCGTTTGGCTCGGTTGCCAAGTTCAAGGAAGATTTCGCCGCCGCAGGCGCTGGTCAGTTCGGTTCGGGCTGGGCTTGGCTGGTGAAAGACAAGGACGGCGCTTTGAAGATCACCAAGACCGAGAACGGCGTGAACCCGTTGTGCTTCGGGCAGACCGCGCTGCTGGGTTGTGATGTGTGGGAGCATTCCTACTACATCGACTTCCGCAACAAGCGCCCGGCTTATCTGTCGAACTTCCTTGAGAAGCTGGTGAACTGGGAAGCGGTTGCGGCAAAGCTGTAACGCGATGACATTCCGACCATGATCAGTCGGCGTGGATTTTTGAAAAGCCTGCTGGGGGGAACCCTGGCAGGCTTTTTCATGGGAGGCTATTCTGTGGCAGAAGCGGCTTTGCGGTTGCATGTGCAAAACTGGGCGCTGCAGCCAGCGGGGTGGCGGCGCGGGCAGCGGCTGCGGATTGCGATGGTGGCGGATTTGCACGCATCCAGCTTTGGCATGGATGAGCGGCGGGTGGCGCGGGTGGTCGAGCTTGCCAATGCGCAAGGTGCCGATCTGATTGCCCTGATGGGGGATTACCGGGCCTCGCATCGGTTTCAGACCCGCAAGGTGCCGATTGACGTGGTGGCCCCGATTTTGGCGGGGTTGCGGGCTCCGCTGGGAGTTTACGCAGTGACGGGCAACCATGATTGGTGGGATGACCGCGAAGCGATGGCGCGCAGGGCGGGGCCTTGCCACACGCAGGTGGTGCTTGAGGCGGCTGGCATCCCGGTTTTGGCCAATCGGGCGGTCAAGCTGGGGGCGGCCGGGGCGGCGTTCTGGTTGGGCGGCACCGAAAGCCAAGCCTGTTTTCAACGCGAGAACCGCCGCGATATTATTGGGATGTCAGATGTGCCGGGGGTGGTGGCGCAGATGTCGGGGGATGATCCGGCGATCTTGCTGGCGCATGAACCGGATCAGTTCATCACCGTGCCGGACCGGGTGGCGTTGACGCTTTCCGGCCATACCCATGGCGGGCAGATCCGCTTTGGACCTTGGGCCCCGGTGGTGCCGTCGCGGTTTGGTCAGCGGTTTGATTATGGGCATTTTCGCGAGGGCGCGCGCGATCTGGTGGTGTCGGGTGGGCTTGGGTGCTCGGGTCTGCCGATCCGCTTTGGTGTGCCCCCCGAGATTACCGTGGTGGATTTGTCCTGAGCGGGCGCAACTTTTCTGCCTGTTTTCGAGAGGCCTCAGGCCAAGGCGGCGCGTAGGGCAATGGTCAATGCAGGCACATCGGGGATGGCGGTGAAATAGCCTTTGATCGAAGCGTCTGCGAAGCCTTCGGCGATGATGTGATCAAGCAGGGCGATCAGCGGGGTCCAGTAGCCTTCCGAGTTCAGCAGGAAAATCGGTTTGCGGTGCAAGCCGATTTGCGCCCAGGTCAGCACTTCGAAAAACTCATCAAGCGATCCGGCACCGCCCGGCAGCACCACGACGGCATCCGAGTTCATGAACATCACCTTCTTGCGCTCGTGCATATCCTCGGTGATCACCAATTGGCTGAGATCGCCCTTGCCGCGCTCTGCAGACATCAGATGGGTGGGGATGACGCCGAAGGTGGGCGCGCCTGCGGTTTGGGCCGTGCGGGCGACCTCACCCATCAACCCCACATCACCCGCGCCGTAGACCAAGCGCCAGCCTTGTTCCGCAATCGCTGCGCCCATCGCGCGGGCCGCGGCGGTGTGGGCCGGGTTGTGGCCGGGACGCGCGCCACAGAAGACACAGATCGAAGGCAGAGCACGGGCCATGAGCATATCTATCCGAAAATTGTTGCTTTAACGCCTGATATAGCGGTTCCATGACGAAAGAAAGAAGGGCCGGGAACAGGCCCAGATCGGGGGAAACGATGGCTGGTTGGAATGGCTTGAGCGCTGCGGCGCGTGGGGCGGTGCTGGTGGGAGGCGCGGCGGTGGTGGCCGTCGCGGGATATTTCGGATTTTTGCGTGCGCCTGAGGGTGAGCCTTCGGTGGCAGATGAGGTGGCGGTGGTTGCACCTGTCGCTGAGGTTCCAGCGGCTGATGAGGGCGCGGCGGCGGCGGCTTCGGCAGAAGTTGCTGCGGCGCAAACTGCGGTGGCCGAGCCAGCAGCCGCTGCGAGCGATGCTGCCCCGGTTGCGGAAGGGGTTGCCCCGAGTGAGGCCCCGGTTGATGCGGCTGCGGCTATTCTGCCGCGCTTTGACGTGGCGCGCGTGGCCCCGGATGGGGCTGCGACGGTGGCGGGGGTGGCTGCTCCGGGGGCGACGGTGGCGTTGCTGGTGGATGAGGTCGAGGTGGCGCAGGCTGTCGCAGACGGGCAGGGCAAGTTTGCGGCATTGTTCGATCTGCCGCCCAGCCCGGTTGCGCGGCTGCTGACATTGCAGGCGACGGGCGCGGATGGCGTGGCGGTGCGGGGGCCTGAGAGGATGGCGCTGGCTCCGGTCATTGGCGCGACGGATGTGGCGGCGGCAGGTGCGGCAGAGCCCACGTTGCAGGCCCCGGCGGCGGTGTTGGTCGCGCCTGAGGGGGTGAAGGTTTTGCAGTCCGCAGGCGAGGAACCTGCCGAGATGGCCGCGCATGTGGTGGTGGATACGATCAGCTACGCCCCCGATGGTGCGGTGATGCTGGGCGGTCGGGCTGCGGCGGGCGCGGGCTTGCGGGTCTATCTGGACGGTGCTGCGATTGCGGATGTCATGGCGGGGCCGGAGGGGGCTTGGGCCACAACATTGGCCGATGTGGCGGCTGGGATTTACACGCTGCGGGTGGATCAGTTGGCGGGGGATGGCACGGTCACGTCGCGGTTTGAGACGCCGTTCAAACGTGAGGCTTTGGCGGCTTTGGCTGCTGCTGCGGCGGCACCTGAGATCAGCGTGGACGCGGCAGCCAGTGTGGTGGACGTGGCCGAGGACACTGCGCCTGAGCTTGTTCCTGCACCTCCGACTGCTGCGGATGCTGCTGCCGAGGTGGCTCCGGCGTCACCTGCTGCCGGGGCAGAGGTTGCGGTGGGCGATGCCGCACCTGCGGTTGAAACCGCCGCCGCGGATACAGCACCTGTTATCGAGGCCGCACCTGTTGACGCCGCCGCAGCGATCCCTGACCCAGCACCTGTTCCAGAAACTGCGCCTGCTGCTGCCATCGCCGCCGCCGCCGCTCCTGTTGCCGCTGAACCTGCGGCAGACGAACTTGCGGCTGTGGCCCCTGCAAAAACGGCTCCGGTTTCTGTCACGGTGCAGCCGGGCTATACGCTGTGGGGCATCGCGCAGCAGAATTTTGGCGATGGCGTGCTGTATGTGCATGTGTTTGAGGCTAACAAGGACAAGATCAAAGATCCTGACCTGATCTATCCGGGGCAGGTGTTTACGATTCCTGCGGCTCCTTAGCGGGTGCTATAATTGGCGCCGCCACGCTTTGGCCGTGGCGGCAGCAGGCCATCACCTCGGGGTGTTCCATGCAGCAATCGTTCAGAAGAAAGCTGATCGTCGCCCCCATGCCGGCAGCGTCGACCGAATAGAACACGTTGCGCGCCAGTTTGCGCGAGCGGATCAGGCCGGCTTGCTCCAGCGCCGCCAGATGGAACGACAGCCGAGACGACGACAGGCCCAGCGCGCGGCTGATCTCGCCTGCGGCCAGTCCCTGATCGCCCAAGGGCATCAGCAGACGCATCAGATCCAGCCTTGCCCCATTGGCAAGCGCGGACAGGGCGGCGAGGGCTTGGGATTTCTCCACGTTTCAACTGCTCATGAATCATTGAACTATCTTGGTGTAGCGGATAAAGCGGGGTCGGTAAAGCGGGTGCGGCCTTTGGGCCCCTGCGATGAGGGATCAAGTGATGCGGAATACGACAGTCAAGGCCAGCGCGGCCACAGCCAGTTCGACAACGGCCAGCCCGGCAAATGACACTGACGGCCATGCCGGTGGCTGGGCGACGATGAAGCGGGTGGCACCGTATCTGTGGCCCGAGGGTGAGACCTGGATCAAGGTGCGGGTGGTCGCGGCGCTGCTGTTCTTGCTGGCGGCCAAGCTGGTGTCGATCACCATGCCGTTCATGTACAAGCAGGCGGTCGATGCTTTGGTCGGCAAAGACCCGAGTGCAGCGACGATGCTTGCTTTGGGTGCGGTCGGCCTGACGATTGCCTATGGTCTGGCGCGCTTCGGTTCGGTGGCTTTTGGTGAGGCGCGCGATTGGGTGTTTGTGCGGGTGGGCCAACGCGCGCTGCGCAAGCTGGCTTTGGAGACCTTTACCCATATTCACCGCTTGTCGATGCGCTATCACATCACCCGCAAAACCGGCGGGCTGAGCCGTGTGATCGAGCGTGGGGTGAAGGGGGTCGATTTCCTGCTGCGCTTCATGCTGCTGTCGATTGGGCCGTTGATTTTGGAGCTGTCTCTGGTGTCCATCATCTTCGCTTTGTATTTCGGCTGGACCTATGCGGTGGTCGTGGTGGCAACGATTGCGATTTATGTGACCTATACGTTCAAGGTTACCGAGTGGCGGGTGCAAATCCGTCGCCAGATGAATGATCAGGACACCGACGCCAACCAGAAGGCGATTGATAGCCTGCTGAACTTTGAGACGGTGAAGTATTTCAACGCCGAGGCGCGGGAAGCTGCGCGGTATGATGGCGCGATGGCGGCTTATGAGGGCTTTGCCGTGCGCACTGGGCAGAGCCTGTCAGTGCTGAACATGGGGCAGAGTTTCATCATCACCACCGGGCTTATTCTGGTGATGGTGATGAGCGCTTATGGGGTTGAGGCCGGGCAGTTTACCGTCGGCGATTTTGTGATGGTCAACGCCTATATGGTGCAGATCACCATGCCGCTGAACTTTCTGGGCACGGTTTACCGCGAAATCCGACAGGCTTTGGTCGATATGGCGGCGATGTTTCATCTTTTGGGGCAGCCGGAAGAAGTCACCGATAAGCCGGGGGCTGGCGCATTGCAGGTGACGGGCGGTGAGGTCACGTTTGACGATGTGCGCTTTGCCTATGATCCGTCGCGGCCCATTCTGAAGGGGATCAGTTTCACGCTGAAGCCCGGGCAGCGCTATGCTTTGGTCGGGCCTTCGGGCTCGGGCAAGTCGACGATTGGGCGGCTGTTGTTCCGGTTCTATGATGTGACCGGCGGAGCCATTCGGATCGACGGGCAGGATTTGCGCGATGTGACGCAGACCAGCCTGCACGGGCTGATCGGTGTGGTGCCGCAGGATACGGTGTTGTTCAATGATACCGTGCATTACAACATCGCTTATGGCCGTGCCGATGCGACCGAGGCCGAGATTGTGGCGGCGGCGAAGGCGGCGAAGATCCATGACTTCATTATCTCGCTACCGGATGGTTATCAGACCACGGTGGGCGAGCGTGGCTTGAAGCTGTCGGGTGGCGAGAAGCAGCGGGTTGGCATTGCGCGCACCTTGCTGAAGAACCCGCCGATCTTGGTGCTGGATGAGGCGACTTCGGCGCTGGACACCCAGACCGAGCAGAGCATTCAGGAAAGTCTGCGCGAAATGGGGCAGGGCCGTTCGGTGATCACCATTGCCCACCGTTTGTCGACGATTGCCGATGCAGACTGCATTCTGGTGTTGGAAGATGGCGTGGTGACAGAACGCGGCACGCATGACGAGTTGCTGGCGCGCGATGGCAAATACGCGGCGATGTGGGCGCGGCAATCTTCCGAGGAAGAAGCCGCAGAGGCGGCGTAAGCTGCGCCAGAGGCTTTGCTTTACGGACTTCGGTTTTAGGGGCAGGATGAACCACCTTAGGAACACACTATTCACAGGCTGATCTTGTCTTGGTTTTCTTTCAATCTGAACAAGATTGAAAGAAAACCGCTGTTCGGTGAATTTCATGCTGCCCCGATTGTTTTTGATATTTTGCCTTCTGCTGCCCGTGCAGGCCTTGGCCGAACGGCGGGTGGCGCTTGTGCTGGCGGCAGAGGATTACCGCAGTCTGCGCAAGCTGGACAATCCGGTGAATGATGCTGTGGCGGTCGAAGGCTTGCTGTCGGGGCTTGGCTTTGAGGTTACGGTTGAAACCAACCGCGATCTGCGGCGGATGCGCCGGGCGCTGGAGGATTTCCGCGAGGATGGTGCGGGGGCGGATGTGGCTTTGCTGTTTTACGCAGGCCACGGGGTTGAGATTGCCGGGGTGAATTACCTTTTGCCCGTGGATGCGCAGGCGGGCACGGCGGCTGCGGTGGCGGACAGTGCCTTGCCACTGGCGGAAGTGCAGGCGGCTTTGGCCTCGGTTGCGCCGATTGGCATTGTGTTGCTGGATGCCTGCCGGGAAGATCCTTGGGGTGGTGGGGCCACGGGGCAGGGGCGCTCGGCTGTGGCTTTGGACGATGCTGTTGATGCGCCGCGCCCCGGTTTGGGCCGGGTTGGCCGTGCGGACGGCGTGTTGTTTGCGTTCTCGGCAGCCCCCGGCGAGGTCGCGGCGGATGGTGAGGGCAAGGACAGCCCGTTCACCGAAGCCTTGTTGCGGAACTTTGCAACGCCGGGGGTCGAGGTGCGCACGGCGCTGACCTTGGTGCAGCAGGATGTCTATGACCGCAGCCGGGGCAAGCAGTTGCCCTATATCGAAAGCGGCTTGCCGAAATTGTTTTTCGCGGCGCAGTTCGGGGAACTGGGCGAGCGCGATCGGCTGTTGGTGGCGATGGCGGGCTTGCCAGCGGAATTGCGCGCGGAAGTCGAGGCTTTGGCGCGGGAAAAGGACATGCCGCTGGCGCCGCTATATGGCGCGCTGATGTCGGCGGATCTGGCGGGAAAGGACAGGGCTGCGCGGGCGCAAGCCTTGGTGCAATCGGCGGAGTCGTTCCTGCGGTTTCGCGCGCAGGTGCAGCTGTTGGCGGCGGATGATCCGAAGGTGGCCGCGTTTCGGGCAGAGGCCGAACAGGCGCTGGATCTGGGTGCGTTTGATCTGGCGCGTGCGGCTTTGGACAAGGCGGCGCGCTTGGATGCCGAGGCGCGGGACGCGTTGCGTGACAATTACCGCGCAAGGACGTTGTCCGAGGCGCAGACCCATGCTTTGGCTGCGTCGGCGGCGAAGGCGGATTTGCGCTACGATCTGGCGATGGCCGATCTGGCCCGCGCCTTGGCGCTTTATGCGGAACTGGAGGGCGCAGCGCTGCCGCGCGCGGATCGTGAGGCCTACACCGACCTTTTGTGGGATCAGGGCGATTTGTTGCGCAACATCGGCAATACCCGCTTTGCGCTGCGCAGCTATCGCGCGTGGGAGGCGGTGGCGGCGGCACGGGTTCAGACCAGCCCCGAAGATGCGGATTTCCTGCGCAACTGGTCGGTGGCGCGGGTCAATGTGGGCGACATGCTGCTGTTGCAAGGTGATCTGGACGCGGCAGAGGCAGAGTTTCGCGCCGCCTTGGTGGTGGATGAAGATCTGGCCGTACGGCCCAACGCGCCGCTGAAATGGCGGCATGATATGTTCGTCGTGCAATCCAAACTGGGTGATGTGGCGCAGTTGCGCGGCGATCTGGCGGCGGCTTTGGCGCTGCAAGAGGCCGGGCTGGCTGTGCTGCGGCTGCTCGTGATCGAATATCCTGCCCGCGATGACGTGCGGCGCGATCAGGGGCTGTCGCTGGACCGGGTGGGCGATTTGCGCAAGCTGGCGGGCAATCCGCGCGGGGCTTTGGTGGTTTACAATGAGGCGATGGCGCTGCGGCAGGCTCTGCTGGCGCGGCTGCCCGAGCGGGATGATCTGCGGGGTGATCTGGCGAGCAGTCTCGACAAGATCGGCGATGTGTTTCTGGCGCTGAATGATCCGAAGGCGGCGCAGCTGCGGTTCAAGGCGGAAGTGGCTCTGCTTGAGGCGCTGGTGGCCAAGGATGCGGGGCAGACCAAATGGCAAAGCGATCTCGCGATGGGCTATGCCAAATTGGGCGAGGCCCGCGCGGCGCTGGACGCGCCAGCCGAGGCGGTGCAGCTTTACACCCGGTCGCTGGAGGTGCGGATGAAACTGGCCGCGCTTGATCCTGCCAATGGCGACTGGCAGCGTAGCGTGGCAGTCGCGCAGTCGCGCTTGGGGGATTTTGCTTTCAAGGCCAAAGACTTTGCCGAGGCCGAGCGGCGGTTTGCGGCGGCCCTTGCGATTTCACAGGCGCTGACGGCGGCGGAACCGGCCAATGCCCTGCATCAGCAGGATTTGGCGGGCACATTGGACCGTTTGGGCGACGTGGCCTTGATGCAGGGCGATCCTTTGCGGGCGCGCGATCTGGTGCAGCAAAGCTATGCGATTGCGCAAACGATGGCCGCGCGCGATCCGGGTAATGTGGAGAGCCAGATGAATCTGGTGGCCAGCCTTGTGCGGGTGGCGATCTATGAGGATGACCCCAAGCAGCGCCTGCGTGAGGCTTTGGTGGTGCTGAAGGCATTGCAGGCAGAGGGGCGGCTTGATCCGGGGCGGGCGGATTGGATCGGGATGATTGAGGCGCAGGTGGCGGCACCCTAGGTGCTATTCCTCGCGCACCAGTGCGATTTCGCCCAAGCCCACCGCACGGCTGCCCATCACATTGGCTACGACCACACCATCGAGACGGATCGCGGTGAAAATGGCGTCGGGCGATTGCGTCACGGTGACGACGGGCGGGATTTCAACGTGGTCGGCATCGTAGCGCGGGGTGTAATGCAGCTCCAGCTGATCGGTCTGGAAGGCGTAATCGGTGATCGTCGCGGCGGCGGTGCCATCGGCCCATTGGCCCTCGATCTCAAAACGGTCCGCGCCTGCGCCACCCGTGGCGGTGTCACCGCGACCGATGATCAGCGTGTCATTGCCATCCCCGCCTGACAGGGTGTCTGCGCCGTCATTCCCTGTCATGCTGGCTTCGGCGGAATGGGTGTCGGAATAGCCTGACAGAGTGTCGTCGCCACCGCCGCCAAGCAGGCTGTCAGCCCCGGCCCCGCCTGACATCAGATCATTGCCGCTATCGCCTGCCATGCGGTCCGCGCCATCACCGCCATGCAGCGTATCCAAGCCGTCGCCGCCGCGCAGCGTGTCAGCGCCCAAGCCACCGTCGATGCTGTCATCGCCGGCCTGGCCCAGCACCGAATCATTACCGTCGCCCATCGCGGCATCATCGTCGCCCGCGCCAAGATCGGCATAATCTGCCCCTGACGAGCCGGTCAGGTGGTCTGCGCCACCCTCCAGATGCCAAGCCGTGGGATCGCTGCCCCCGCTCAGACTGTCGTCGCCATCGGTGCCTTGCTGCTCTTCGGTGTAGTTGCCGGGCACATATTGGGTATCGGTGGCGGCGTCGGGCACCAGCACGATGTCGTTCAGGTCGAAATCATCCACGCCGTCCAACTGCGCGACGATCGCGCCGTTCATGCGAATCTCGGTGCTGCCATCGGTGGTGTGGGTGAGCGTCATCACCGGGGCGACCTCGACCGAGCTGTCAGAGGAATATTGCGGCGTATAGCTGATCAGGATCTGATCCTGCGCCGCATTGTAGTCAAGAATATGGGTCAGTGCCGTGCCATCGTTCCAGCGGGTGTCGAGATTGAACGTGTCATTGCCCGCGCCACCTTGGGCAATATCGCCGCGGCCGATCAGCAGAAGGTCATTGCCATCGCCGCCGACAAGCTGATCGCGGCCCTCAACCCCGTTCATGCCGCCAGCACCTGCGGCCCCCGGCATGAAGCCGGAGAGCGTGTCATCGCCCAGACCACCGTTCAGAATGTCATTGCCGGTGCCGCCCCACAGCTGATCATTGCCGTCGCCACCCGCAAGGCCATCATCGCCAAGATTGCCCTCAAGCTGGTCATTGCCCGCGCCGCCAAACAGCGAATCTGCGCCGACACCGCCTGCAAGGCTGTCATTGCCCGCACCGCCCAGAGCGATATCATTGCCCGCGCCCATTTCAGCCGCGTCATCGCCCTCACCAAGATTGGCATAATCATCCGCCGAAGATCCGGTCAGATCATCATCGCCGTCGTGCAGGAACCACGCCTGATTGTCAGACTCTGCGCTGACAGTGTCATTGCCATCGGTGCCGTCATGCCTATCGGCGTAGTTTTGCCGGTCATACAGCGGATCTTCGTTTGAGCGGCCGCCATCAGACTCGTCATCCGAGCTACCGACGCCGAGGTTCAGGCCCAAAGCGCCGAGAAACAGGAAGATATTGGCAAGGATCGCGGGTTCCATCAAACAACTCTGGCAATAAGGACAGGTTTGCGAAAGATTTCACGCAAATATGTTAACAATTCGTCCTAATCGCGGCAGTTTGCCTGATCTGCGCGGATTAGGGATCAGCCACCGCTTGGCCTGCGGCAGGGTTGGCGGCTTGGACTGTCGCGGGGCTTGGCAAGTTACGGGCTTTGCCTGTAAGACAGGGCCAAGAGATCCCGCAGAATGGCGGGGCCAAGATGAAAGCCAAAGGCCGCAAGCTTTGGCGCGAAAGAGAGGCCAGCGTGAGCAACCCGGACAGCTTTATCAGCGAGGTCACCGAAGAGGTCCGCCGGGATCGGCTTTATGCGATGTTCCGCAAATATGGCTGGATCGGTGTGGTGATCGTGCTGGGCGTGGTGGGCGGTGCGGCCTACACCGAATGGAGCAAGGCCACGGCTGCCGCGCGGGCGCAAAGCTTTGGCGATGCCGTGCTGGATGCGGTGGATCTGGGCGCGCCGGAAGATCGCGCAGAAGCGATGGCGGCGATCCCGGCGGATGGTGGCCAGCTTGCGCTGAAAGAGCTGTTGCTGGCGACCGATGCCGGCACCGACAAAGCGGCGGCTTTGGCGGCACTGGACAAACTGGCAGCGGATCAAAGTCAGCCGCAGATCTACCGCGATCTGGCGGTGTTGCGCCGGGTGATGCTGGCGGGCAAGGATCAGCCGATTGCGGATCGTCGCGCAGCGCTTGAGGCAATTGCCGTGCCGGGGCGGGCGTTTCGCCCCCTGGCGTCCGAGCAACTGGCCTATCTGCTGATCGAAAACGGTCAGAAAGACGCGGCGATTGCGGCACTTGTCGCGCTGATACAGGATCAGGAGGCTCCGGGCGGCTTGCGCGCGCGGGCAGGGCAGATGATCACCGCTTTGGGCGGCACGCCGCCTGAGCCTGCGGCGGGCGCTGCAGCTGAACCGGCTGCGGATGCGGGCTGAACCGCCCTTCGGGCGTCAAGGAATGAATGTAGGGGTGTTTCGCGTGATGACCAGCGGCAAGATCGGGATGGCGGGACTGATGCTGTGCATCGGCTTGGCTGGGTGCCAAAAGAAAGACGTGATCCTGGAAGGGACGCGTTTTGCGGTGCGTGCGCCGCTTGAGGATTCTGTGGCGGTCGAGGGCGAAGCAGCCCCGGTTGCACCCGCGTCGGAGCCTCTGAACACCTCGGTGCCGATCGCGCTGCCGGGGGCTGCGGCCAATGCCGACTGGGGCCATCGCGGCGGCAATGCGCGCCATGCTGCGGGCAACAGTGCGCTTTCCGCCAATCCGCAGCGGGTGTTCAGCACGAATATCGGTGCGGGTGCCAGCAAGCGGGCGCGGATCGCGGCTTCGCCGGTGGTTGCGGGTGGACGGGTGTTCACGATGGATGCCACGGCACGGATCACGGCGGTTTCGACCGGGGGCGCGGCGCTGTGGACAGCGAATATCACGCCGGATTCGGGAGAAGGCAGCAAAGTGGTTGGCGGCGGTCTGGCCGCTGCTGGCAACCGGGTTTACGCGACCTCGGGCTATGGCGAGTTGGTGGCATTGGACGCCAGCACCGGTGGGATCGTCTGGCGGCAGCGCTTTGACAGCCCGCTGACCGGGGCGCCGACCGTGGCAGGCAACGTGGTGTATGCGATGGGCCGGGATGGCTCGGCAATGGCGGTTTCAGCCGATACCGGCAAGCAGGTGTGGCAACAGCCGGGCGCGCCGAATGCCAGTGGCATGATTGGCACGGCCTCGGTTGCGGTGGGTGACAATGAGGCGGTGCTGCCGTTTGCCAGTGGCCAGATCTCGGCAGTTCAGGCCGCAACCGGCGATCCGATCTGGAACGCGGGGGTTTCGGGGCAGCGGCTAGGGCGCAGCTATGGAGCGATGGGCGATGTGACGGGCGATCCGGTGATCGTGGGGGACACGGTTTATCTGGGCACGGCGGCTGGCCGTACGGTGGCGATCAACATGACCACGGGCGGGCGGATCTGGACGGCCAATGAAGGCGCTTTGAACCCGCCGCTGGTGGTTGGGGGCTCGGTGTTTGTCGTCAACGACGAAGCCCGTCTGGTGCGTCTGGATGCAGGCACAGGTGAGGTGATCTGGTCGGTGGAGATGCCGTATTTCGTCAAGGACAAGCCGAAGAAACGCCGCGCCATCTATGCACATTACGGGCCGGTTCTGGCGGGCGGACGTATCGTTGTGGCCTCGTCTGACGGCAGCTTGCGCGGCTTTGATCCGACCAATGGCAATCTGGTTTACAGCGTTGAGATCCCCGGCGGTGCGGCTTCTGCCCCGGCTTTGGCGCAGGGTTTGCTGTTCGTGGTCGGTGGCAACGGCCAACTTCACGCTTTCCGTTAAGGCGCGGGGCGTGTATGGGGGCAGCTTAGTTATACCCGGACGCCTGAAATGAGCTTTACCCTTGCCATCGTCGGCCGCCCCAATGTGGGCAAATCGACGCTTTTCAACCGCCTTGTCGGGCGCAAACTGGCGTTGGTCGATGACCAACCCGGTGTAACCCGCGACTTGCGCGAGGGCGATGCCAAGCTGTTCGATTTGCGCTTTACCGTGATCGACACGGCGGGGCTTGAGGAAATCACCGACGACAGCTTGCAAGGCCGGATGCGGCGCTTGACCGAGCGCGCGGTGGATATGGCTGACGTGAGCCTGTTTGTGATCGACGGGCGCATTGGCGTGACGCCTTCGGATGAAACCTTCGCCGACATCCTGCGCAAAAAAGGCGCGCGGGTGATTTTGGCGGTGAACAAAGCCGAAGGCAAAGCCGGCGATGCGGGCGCGATTGAAGGCTGGTCTTTGGGTCTGGGCGAGCCTTTGCGGATTTCTGCCGAACATGGCGAGGGCATGGACGATCTTTATCGTCTGCTGTTGCCGCTTCAGGGCGAATTTGCCGAGCGTGAGGCCGAGAATACGCCGGATACCGAAGTCGATGTGTCGGAGGAAGAGGCTGAACTTGAAGAAGATGTCGAGGCTTTCCGCCCGACCACCAAGAAGCCGTTGCAAATCGCGGTGATCGGTCGCCCGAATGCCGGAAAATCGACTCTGATCAACAAGATCCTGGGCTATGACCGCCTGCTGACCGGGCCAGAGCCGGGGATCACCCGCGATGCGATCTCGATCAAGGCGGAATGGTTGGGCACGCCGATCAAGATTTTTGACACCGCGGGGATGCGCAAACGCGCGCGGATCAATGAGAAACTCGAAAAGCTGTCGGTGTCGGATGGTATCCGCGCCGTGCGCTTTGCCGAGGTGGTCGTGGTGCTGCTGGACGTGGAAATTCCGTTTGAAGTGCAGGATTTGCGCATCGCGGACTTTGCCGAAACCGAGGGCCGTGCGGTGGTAATCGCCATCAACAAATGGGATCTTGAGGACGAAAAGCAGGAAAAGCTGGCCGAGCTGAAAGAGATGTTCGAACGCCTGCTGCCGCAGCTGCGCGGTGCGCCGATGATCACGGTTTCGGGCAAGACCGGGCGTGGTTTGGACCGATTGCACGATGCCATTCTGGCTGCCCATGCGGTGTGGAACCGCCGGATTCCGACCAACCGTCTGAACACCTGGCTGGGGGCGATGGTCGAATCGCACCCGCCACCCGCGCCGCAAGGCCGCCGCATCAAGTTGCGTTATATGACGCAGGTGAAGCAGCGCCCGCCGGGATTCATTGTGATGTGCAGCCACCCGGATGATCTGGCCGACAGCTATCGCCGCTATCTGGTGAACGGTCTGCGCGAGCATTTCGCCATGCCGGGGACGCCTATTCGCATCACCTTCCGCTCACAGGCCGATAAAAACCCGTTCCGCAATCCGAAGTTCCACACCCCTAGCCGGTTGCGGAAACACAAGGAAAAGAACACCGGGCAATAGGCTTTGGGGTTTGGATTTGAGCGGGCGTTGGCATCACCAGCGCCCGTTTTTGTTGGTTTGGCGGCTGACTTTGCTTAGCGAAGCAGTTTGACCACGGTGGCCCCGGCCATCACCGCCGCCCCGGTAAGCGCAGCATAGGCAACGCTGGGGTTTAGACCCCAGTTCGACACGACAATCCCGACAATCGCCCAAGTCACGGTTGCGCCGTAGATCGGCATATCGGGCCGTTTCACTTGCACGGTGATCGCAATCGCCAGCACGATTGTCAGCATCACGAGGGCCGAGGCTGTGTCGGATAGAACGCCGTGGCCTGCCAAAATCACGCCGGTCGAGACGGCGGCTGCGGCGGTGAGCCAGCCCGCGAAGATTGCGAGCGGGGCGGCCAGCAGCCAACGGTCTTGATCGGGGTCGGCGATCACATAGGCATAGATCGCAAGGGCTGCCATGCCGATGATCACCAGCGTGGCAGGGATCGGCGCGGCAAGGGCAATGGCAAGCCAGACCGTGCCCAAAGCCACGGCGACCGCCAACGGCAGGGCGGGTTTGGTGAAAGCCGGATCATCGCGGCGTTTGATCAGACCGAAGGCGGCATGCAGGATCAGCCACAGATAGATCAGCCCCCAGATCGCGAAAGCATAGCCTGCGGGCTGCACCGAGGGGCGCTCAATCCGAACCGGAAAGATGCCCGGATCGTAGCCCATGAAGGGCGGGGTGATGAAGGGGGCCGCGGCAAAAGCCAGCGTGGCAAGCAGCAGGGCGGGTTGGATCATGCGTTTCATAGAAGGGATACGCATGATCCGGGGTTTGGTTCACTCCAAAACGCCTGCCGCCGAAATTTTTGTCTTGCCGCGCAGATAGGGATGCAGTGCTACGGGCAGATTGACCGAGCCATCGGCTTGCTGACCATTCTCCAGCACCGCGATCAGGCAGCGGCCAACCGCCAGACCCGAGCCGTTCAGGGTGGCGACGAATTCCGGCTTGCCGCCCGGCACTTTGAAGCGGGCGTTCATCCGGCGGGCTTGGAACTGGCCGCAGGTGGAAACCGAGCTGATCTCGCGGTACTTGTTTTGGCCGGGCAACCATGCCTCAAGGTCATGGGTTTTCTGCGCGCCAAAGCCCATGTCGCCGGTGCAGAGCACGATGGTGCGGTAGGGGATTTCCAGCTTTTCAAGAATGGCTTGGGCGCAGTTGGTCATCCGCTCGTGTTCCGCCAAAGCGGTGTCGGGGGTGCAGATGGTGACCATCTCGACTTTCTCAAACTGGTGCTGGCGCAGCATCCCCGAGGTGTCTTTGCCCGCAGAGCCCGCTTCGGAACGGAAGCATTGGGTGTGGGCGGTCATGCGGATCGGCAGGGCGGCGGCGTCAAGCGTATCGCCTGCGACGGTGTTGGTCAGGGTGACCTCCGAGGTCGGGATCAGCCACCAGCCGTTGGTGGTCTGGTAGCTGTCTTCGGCAAATTTCGGCAGCTGATTGGTGCCATACATCGCCTCTTCTTTGACCAGAACCGGGGTCCAGGTTTCTTGCAGGCCGTGTTCTTCGATGTGGGTGTCGAGCATGAACTGAGACAGGGCGCGGTGGACGCGGATCACCGCACCTTTCAGCACCACGAAACGCGCGCCACTCAGTTTCGCGGCGGTCTCGAAATCCATGCCGGGTTTGACGCCTGCAATCTCGAAGTGTTCCTTCGGGGTGAACTCAAAATTGCGCGGGTTGCCCCAGCGGCGGATCTCAACGTTACCGTCTTCATCGGCGCCATCGGGCACCTCATCCAGCGGCAGGTTGGGGAGGCCCAGCAGAAGATCACGCAGCTCGCGGTCGAACTGCTCGGCTTCGGCGGCGAGGGCGGCGACTTCGGATTTCTTTTCGGCCACAAGGCTGCGCAGGCGGTTGAATTCGGCCTCATCGCCGCGACCCTTGGCAGCGCCTGCCTCTTTCGAGACGGCGTTTTGCATGGCTTGCGCGGTTTCGGAGGCGAGGATTTTGCCGCGCCGGGCTTCATCCAGCTTGAGGATGGTGGCCGAGATCCCCGACAGGCCACGGCGGTCGAGAGCGGCCTCAAAGGCGGCGGGATTCTCGCGGATGGCGCGGATGTCGTGCATGGGGGCCTCGTCTTGAAAACTGGAATGTGCAGGTTATGCCCGATTTGCAGCCGAAGGGGAAGGGAGGCGTGTCCACGCGTGGACAGGGCTTGCGTTTGTGCAATATCAAGGGCTTCTGGGCAAAGGTTTTGCTTTTGTTAACCAACACAGGCAGTCTAACCTGCGCCAGACCCGGCTTTGTCGGTGGCGGTCTGGGCTTGGCTTGTAAACGCATCGTTTCCGAACTTGCTCTAGGTTTGAGGTAGGCAATCAGCTAAGGCCGATGGAACAGGCAAGGAGCGGGCGTGGCAGGAGCAGCGGTCAAGGTGGGTTACAGGCGGTCGGTGGACCTTGCGCGGTTTATCGCGGCCTTTGGCATTGTCTGGGATCATGCGCGCGCGCCCTATGCCGATATTGGCTACACGGCTTTGGGGCTGTTTCTGGTGCTGACCTCTTTTCTGGCGGTGGGGTCGTTTGAACGCTCTGACGGCAAGCGGTTCTGGCTGTCGCGGGCGCAGCGGATCGCGCTGCCGTGGCTGTTCTGGTGCGTGTTTTTCCGGCTGGTGTTCGAGGTGGTCTCGGATGAGCCGTTTCATCTGCTTTCGGATCCTTGGACGTTGCTGATCGGGCCGTCAATTCATCTGTGGTTCTTGCCGTTTGTGATGATCTTTCTGGTCACAATTCCGTGGGTGTCACGCTTTGTTGACCGACCGGTGCGGATGTATCTGGCGGCAGCGCTGCTGGTTGTGGTCTCGGTTCCGCTGGGGCTGTTGCATGCAGAACTGGCCCCGGCTGCGTGGTTCATCAACCCCGGCACTTTCCCGCAGCCATTGCCGCAATGGTTCTTTTCGCTGCCGCTGTTCTGGTTTGGCGCGATCTTGGCTGTGGGCAAACGCATGGGGCTGGTTTGGCCGGTGATTGTGGCGGCTGCGGTGGTCAGCGGGATTTTGTATTACCACAGCCCGGAATTTGCCTCGGTGCAGATGATCCTGGTGGCTGTGGTGTTCGAGGCAATCTGGCGGCTGAATATCAAGGGAAGCTGGCCGACGTGGTTGGCGGGATTTGCCTTTGGCATCTATCTGTTGCACCCCGCAACCATGCTGGTGGCGTTCAAGCTGTTCTCTGAGACGGTGGATCGCAGCTTTGCGGCTTTGTTCGCGTTTGCTTTGGCTTGGGCGTTGACGGCGGCGTTGCAGCGCCTGCCTTGGGTCAATCGGTTTTTGTAACCGGGTCTGCCGCATCGGGATTGGCTGACTGCCAAAGCTCGCTGAGCGACTGGCCTTTGCGCCCCCAATTGTCGGTGTCAATCTCGTCGATCACCACGAAAATATACTCTGGGTTGCGTCCGAGTTCCTTGACCAGAACGTCAGTCATGCCCCGGATCACGGCACGCTTCTGTTCCACCGAGGCGATGCCTTTGGCGATTTCAACTTTGACATAGGGCATGGTTGCCTCCTTGCGGCCCGAGATGGGCGCGGTCTTTCCAGCGTATCAAGCATGATTGCGCAGAAATTTGCAGAAATCTGCGCTGAAAATGACCCTATGATCTGGTTTGTCGTGCCAAAGCGCTTAGATCGGCGTTGGCTTGCCTATCCCACGGAGCGCGGGTAGGGTGCCCGCCGACAAATCAGGGGAAATAGCCCCGAAAGATCCATCAGGGGGCGTGCCCCCGAGCAGAAAGGACTTCCATGTTCGTAACCCCCGCTTTCGCGCAAACCGCTGGTGCTTCTGGTGCAGGTTCGGCCTTTGCCTCGTTCCTGCCTTTGGTGCTGATCTTTGCGATCATGTATTTCCTGCTGATCCGCCCGCAGCAAAAAAAGATGAAAGATCTGAAAGCGATGGTCGACGGTCTGCGGCGCGGCGATCAGGTGCTGACCCAGGGCGGCATCATCGGCAAAGTCACCAAGGTTGGCGATGATGGCGTGCTTGAGGTCGAGATTGCCGAGGGCGTGAAGGTGAAAATGCCGCGTCACACGATTTCGCAGGTGATGAACAAGACCGAGCCAGCGAAAGCTGTCTGAAGTCTGAGTCTGCTGGCCCGCCTTCGACGATCCCGACCCTAACCTGAGACAGAACATCATGCTCTATTCGCCGCTGTGGAAGCGCCTTTTGATCCTTGCGCTCTGCGCCTGGGGCATTCTCGCATCGCTTCCCAACCTGTTTTACACGCAAGTGGAGCTGCACAACGACGCCGCCACCGCGATTGAAGCGACTGCCGGGGTGGCGACACCCGAACAGAGCGCGGATCTGGCGAAATGGCCCGCCGTGTTGCCTTCGGCCTTGGTCAATCTGGGCCTGGATTTGCGCGGCGGCGCGCATTTGCTGGCGGAAGTGCAGGTCTCGGACGTTTATGCGCAACGCATCGACAGCCTGTGGCCGGAAGTGCGCGATGCGTTGCGTGAGGTGCGCGATCAGGTTGGCGCCGTGCGGCGGATGCCGTCGGTGCCGGGTGTGTTGCGGGTCTCGGTCAGCAATGCCGATGGTCTGGCGGCTGCGGTGGCCAAGGTGCAGGAACTGGCGACCCCGGTGGTCAGCCTGACCGGGGTGGGCCAGAACGATCTGGAAGTCACCACCGAGGGACAAGAGATTGTCGTGCAACTGTCAGAGCCCGAACGGGTGGCGACGGATACCCGCACCATGCAGCAAAGCCTTGAGATCATCCGCCGCCGCGTCGATGCGGTCGGCACGCGGGAACCGACGATTCAGCGCGAAGGCACCGACCGGATCCTGATTCAGGTGCCGGGTCTGGGTTCGGCGGCCGAATTGAAAGCGATCATCGGCACCACGGCGAAGCTGACCTTCAACACCGTGGTGGGGCGCACGACCAATCCGGCGACCGATCCGGGGCCGCGCAATTCGCTGCTGGCCTCGTCGGATGAGAAGGACGTCTATTACATCGTCGCCGATGAGCCGGTGGTCGCGGGCGAGGAATTGACCGATGCGCAGCCGTCGTTTGACCAGAACGGCCGGCCTGCGGTCAGCTTCAAGTTCAACGTCTCGGGTGCGCGGAAGTTCGGCGAATACACCTCGGCCAATATCGGCCAGCCGTTTGCGATCGTGCTGGATGACAAGGTGATTTCGGCCCCGACGATCCAGAGCGCCATTCAGGGTGGCTCGGGCATCATCACCGGCACGTTCACGCTGGAGGAATCGACCAACCTTGCGGTGCTGCTGCGGGCTGGGGCCTTGCCTGCGAAGATGAACTTCCTGGAAGAGCGCACGATTGGCCCGGAACTGGGGCAGGACAGCATTGATGCGGGCAAGACGGCGGCGATCATCGGTGTGGTGGCGGTATCGCTGTTCATGCTGGCATCTTATGGGCTGTTCGGGGTGTTCGCGAATATTGCTCTGGTGATCAACATGGCGTTGATTTTCGCGGTG
Organism: Cypionkella sp.; assembly: GCF_034376685.1. Taxonomy (GTDB): domain Bacteria; phylum Pseudomonadota; class Alphaproteobacteria; order Rhodobacterales; family Rhodobacteraceae; genus Cypionkella. Next base: position 9,459 of record NZ_JAXMJJ010000086.1, on the reverse strand, counting down.
CTGTCGACGATTGGCGGCACGCTGACGCTGCCGGGGATCGCTGGGATCGTGCTGACCATCGGCATGGCGGTGGATGCCAACGTGCTGGTGTTCGAGCGGATCCGCGAGGAATTGCGGGTGCACAAGACCACGGCGCGGGCGATTGAGATCGGCTATGAGCGGGCGATGTCGGCGATTGTCGATGCCAATATCACCACGCTGATCACCGCCTCGGTGCTGTTCTTTCTGGGGGCGGGGCCGGTGCGTGGCTTTGCGGTGACCTTGGGGATCGGCATTATCACTTCGGTGTTCACCGCACTGCTGGTGACGCGGTTGATCATCGAGTTCTGGTTCAACTGGCGCAAGCCTAAAGAAATCGTGGTGTAAGGAGACTTCCCTATGGCTTGGCGTATGCGACTTGCACCCGAGAAGACCAACTTTGACTTTTTCAAGCATCAGTGGCTGACCTTTGGCGGCTCGATTGTCTTGATGCTGGCGGCGTTCCTGTTCTGGGGCACGATGGGGCTGAACTACGGCATCGACTTCAAGGGTGGCACCACCTTGCGCACCGATTCGTCGCAAGCGATTGATGTCGGGGCTTACCGGCAGGCGATGAGCGGTTTGCCAATCGGCGATGTGGTGATCACTGAAGTGTTCGATCCGTCGTTCCGCGCCGATCAGCATGTGGCGATGATCCGGTTGTCGTCGGAAGAAGCCGATCAGGCGGTGAGTGAGACGGAATTGGCGGAGGTGAAAGCCGCGCTGACCAAGCTGGATCCGGCGATCAAGTTTGTCTCGGAAGAAACCGTCGGGCCGAAGGTTTCGGGCGAGTTGGTGTATTCGTCGGTCCTGGCGATGACGGTCACCTCGATTGGCATCATGCTGTATATCTGGATGCGGTTTGAGTGGCAGTTCGCTTTGGGTGGCGTGCTGGCGCTGCTGCATGACGTGTTCATCACGGTGGGGATTTTCGCCTTCTTCCAGCTGAAGTTCGATCTGACCATCGTGGCGGCTTTGCTGACGATTTTGGGTTATTCGATCAACGACACAGTCGTGGTGTTTGACCGGCTGCGGGAAAATCTGGTGAAATACAAGACCATGCCGTTGCGCGATGTGATGAACCTGTCGGTGAACGAAACCCTCAGCCGGACGCTGATGACCTCGATCACCACCCTGATCGCGGTCGGCTCGATGATGGTGTTTGGCGGCGATGTGATCCGCGGTTTCGCGTTTGCGATCTTCATGGGGGTTCTGCTGGGCACCTATTCGTCGGTCTATGTCGCGAAGAATATCGTGCTGATGATTGGGCTGGACCGCAGCGAAAAGCCGAAAGGTGGCAAGCCGTCGGATCACGAATTCGCCAATATCGACGCCTAGATCATGCGCCTGACCGAAATCACCTATGGCGCGGCTTTGGCGATTGAAAGCTATGGGCCGGCGTTTTTTCGGGTCGGCACCCATGTGCTGCGCGGGCCAAGCCTGATCACGCCATGGGATGCCGGGGCTTGGGGCGGGTTTGACGATCTGGCCGGGCCGCTCTCGCTGGTGGGCAAGATTGACGTTTTGCTGCTGGGGCTGGGCGCGGAAGTGTCGGTGGTGCCAAAAGCGTTCCGGCAGGCTTTGGAAGCGCAGGGCATTGGGGTGGAGCCGATGAACACGCCTGCCGCCTGCCGCACCTATAACGTCTTGTTGGGCGAGGGCCGCCGCATTGCAGCGGCCCTTTTTGTGGTTTAGTTTACCAAGAAGCGTGCACTTCCGGGGCGATCAGGCGCGTGTAAATTTCACGCGCCTTTTCCATTGTGGCGGGCGGCAGCGGGGCCAGCGCATCGGCTTTCGCATTGGCCTGCGCCTGCGCCGGTGATTTCGCGCCGGGGATCACCACGGTCACGGCATCTTCCATCAAAATCCAGCGCAGCGCGAATTCGGCCATCGTGGCACCTTGCGGCACCAGCGGGCGCAGTTCTTCGACCGCTTGCAGAGCGACGTCATAGGGCACGCCCGAGAAGGTCTCGCCCTTGTCGAACGCCTCGCCATTGCGGTTAAAGCTGCGGTGATCATCGGCGGCAAACTGGCTTTGCGCCGACATTTTGCCGGTGAGCAGACCCGAGGCCAGCGGCACCCGCACGATCACGGCGATATCTTTGGCTTTCGCGGCTTTGAAAAATTCCTCGGCGGGCCGTTGGCGGAACAAGTTGTAGATGATCTGCACCGAGACCACGCCGGGGTTCTGAATGGCGGTCATCGCCTCGGCAATGGTTTCCACCGACACGCCGTAGGCCGCGATCTTGCCCTTGGCCTTGATGGCGTCGAGGGCTTCGAACATGGCGGGATTTGAATAAACCGGAGTGGGCGGGCAATGCAGTTGCACGAGGTCGAGGCAGTCGACGCCAAGGTTTTGCAATGAACGGTCGATGAACGCTTCAATCGCCGCGCCGGTGTAGGCCTCAGCCGTGTGCGGGTTCAGGCGGCGTCCGGCTTTGGTGGCGACAAAAGGCCGCGCGCCTTTGCGTTCACTGAGAACCTCGCGGATGATCCGCTCGGAACGGCCATCGCCGTAGACATCGGCGGTGTCGATGAAAGTCACGCCCGCATCAAGGCTGGCGTGCAGCGCGGCTTTGGCATCCTCTAGGCTGACTTCGCCCCATGTGCCGCCGATGGCCCAAGCGCCAAAGCCCATGCGGGTGGTGGTTTTGCCGGTGCGCCCGAAAGGCGTGGTCGATAGGGTCATGATAGCCTCCTGTTTCGGGGCAATATAGCGGCGTGCGGCGGGAAGGCCATGCTGTCGCAGGGCCTTTTCGCAAGGCGGTCGATGGGTTAGGGGTGAGGCATGGACATGCAGGTCAATGATCTTGCCGTCGCCCGTGGCGGCGTGGCGGTGCTGGAAGGGGTGACGTTCCGGTTGATGCCGGGGCGGGCGCTGGTGTTGCGCGGGCCGAACGGCATTGGCAAGACCACTTTGCTGCGCACCCTCGCCGGATTGCAACCCGCTTTGGCGGGGGAGGTGACGGTGGGCGCCGAGGCTATGGCCTATGCTGCCCATGCCGATGGCGTCAAAGCCGTGCTGACGGTGGCGGAAAATCTGGCGTTCTGGGCGGCGACCTACGGCACGCATCAGGTGGCGCAGGCGCTGGCGGCGATGAACCTTGAGGCTTTGGCGAACCGCCGGGCCGCGCATCTGTCGGCGGGGCAAAAGCGGCGGCTGGGGCTGGCGCGGCTGCTGGTGACGGGCAGGCCGATCTGGCTGATGGACGAGCCGACGGTGTCGCTGGATGCGGCGTCGGTGGCGTTGTTTGCGGGCGTGGTGGCGCGGCATCTCGGCGGCGGTGGCTCGGCGCTGATTGCCAGCCATATTGATCTGGGGCTTGAGGCCGAAGTGCTGGACCTGACTCCGTTCAAGGCGCGCAGCCCTGCGGCGGGTGGCCGGATTGGCGCCTTTGACGAGGCTTTCGGATGATCGCGCTGCTGATCCGGGATTTGCGGCTGGCGATGCGGGCGGGCGGCGGCTTTGGCCTTGGGCTGGCATTTTTCCTGCTGGTGGCGGTGATTGTGCCACTGGGCGTGGGGCCGGAGCCTGCGGTTTTGGCGCGGATCGCGCCGGGGATTCTGTGGGTGGGCGCGCTGCTGGCCTGCCTGTTGTCGCTCGACCGGATTTTTGCGTTGGATTATGAGGATGGCAGCTTGGATTTGCTGGCGACCTCTCCGATGCCTTTAGAGGCCGTGGTGGCGGTGAAATCGCTGGCGCATTGGCTGGTGACGGGCCTGCCGCTGGTGGCGGTGTCGCCGGTGTTGGGGGTGCTGCTGAACCTTGAGGTGGCGGGATATGTCTGGCTGGTGTCGAGTTTGGCATTGGGCACGCCCGCGCTGTCGGTAATAGGCAGTTTTGGCGCGGCGCTAACAGTGGGGGTGAAGCGGGGCGGCTTGCTGATGAGCCTGCTGGTGCTGCCGCTGTATATGCCGACGCTGATTTTTGGTGCCGAAGTTGTGAAGCGCGGCGGGCAGGGTTTGGCGGTAGCAACGCCCTTGGCGCTGTTGGCGGGGATCACGGCGGGGGCGGTGGCCCTGCTGCCGTTTGCCTCGGCTGCGGCAATCCGCGTCAACCTGCGCTGAGGTAGGCGTGCTACGAGTGCGAAGATGAGGATGACGATGTCGATCTGGGAATATGCGAACCCGAAGCGGTTCATGCAGACCTCAAGCCTGCTGCTGCCTTGGGTGACCGGGGCGGCGGTGCTGTGCCTTGTGGTCGGGCTGGTCTGGGGCGCGTTTTTCACCCCGGATGCGGATAAGTTCGGCTCGACCGTGAAGATCATCTACCTGCATGTGCCAAGCGCGATGATGGCGATTTCGGCATGGATGATGATGCTGGTGACATCGCTGATCTGGTTGATCCGGCGTCACCATGTCAGCGCTTTGTCGGCCAAGGCGGCGGCGCCGATTGGGCTGACCTTCACGCTGATCGGCCTTGTGACCGGGGCGATCTGGGGGCAGCCGATGTGGGGGACGTGGTGGGCTTGGGACCCACGGCTGACCTCGTTCCTGATCCTAGCGCTGTTCTATCTTGGCTATATTGCCTTGTGGGCGGCGGTCGAAGACCCCGATACGGCGGCTGACCTCACCAGCGTGCTCTGCATCGTGGGATCGGTGTTCGCGTTTCTGTCACGCTATGCGGTGTTGTTCTGGAATCAGGGGCTGCATCAGGGTGCAAGCCTGTCGCTGGACCGCGAGGAGCATGTGGCGGATGTGTATTCCAACCCGCTTTATGTCTGCATCGCAGGCTTTATCCTGCTGTTCTTGACGCTGGTGCTGCTGCGCACCCGCACTGAAATCCGCGCACGCAGGTTGTCTGCGCTGTTGGCACGGGAGCGGTTGGCATGATGGAGCTGGGCAAATATGCGGGCGCGGTGATTGGGTCTTATGCGGCCTCGGTGGTGCTGATTGTGGCGCTGGTGGCGCTGTCGATCTGGCAAAGCGCGCGGGTCAAGCGCGCGCTGAATGAAGTTGAGGCGCGGCAGGAGAAGAAGAATGGCTAAATGGCTGATGTTTGTGCCGCCCTTGTTGTTCGCAGGGCTGGCCGCGACGTTCTACATAGGCATGCAGCGCAGCGATCCGAATGCGCTGCCGTCGATGTTCATCGACAAGCAGGCACCGAGCCTGAATGCGGGCGTCTTGCCGGGGTTTCCGGCCCTGACCGATGCTGATCTGCGGACGGGTGAGGTGACGGTGGTGAACTTTTGGGCCAGCTGGTGCCCGCCTTGCCGCGCCGAGCATCCGACGCTTAAGGCGCTGGCGGCCGAAGGTATCCATGTCGTTGGTGTCAATATGATGGACCGCCCGGATGATGCAGCGGCGTTTCTGGCGGATGATGGCAACCCGTTTGCGGCGATTGCCTTTGATCCCAAGGGCAAGACCCGGTTGGATTGGGGGGTGACCGCGCCTCCCGAGACGTTCATTCTGCGCGGCGATGGCTCGGTGGCCTATAAGTTCATCGGGCCGATGGTGGGCGACGACTACCTGCAACGCTTCCGGCCCGAGTTGGAGAAGGCCTTGGCGGAGTGAGGGCCGTATCCGCCCTGATGCTTTTGCTATGTGCGGCAAGCCCGGTTCTGGCAAAACCCGGCACGCCGGGGCCAGCCTATTTCAGCGGCAGCTATGAGCGGATCGGGCGGCAGGGCGGCGATGCGATGCTGCAAAACGACCGGGTGACGATTGCCCCGGACGGGCAGGGTGTGGTGATCGCGGGCTGCACCGGGGCCGCGTTGACGATGAGCTTCGGTCCGGCCTTCGAGGTCACCAATCTGATGACGGGAACGCAAGCCGGTGTCACGGTGGAGTGCCTGTTTCACAACAACGGTTACAATCGCCCGATCCTGACCTGCCGCGCGGCAGATGGCGCTGCGTTCACGCTGTGGCCGTTGCCTGCGGGTGCGGTGGCCTGTGGTGGCTGATCAAGCCAGCAGCAGCACAAGGCCGATCAGGGCGAAAAGACCCAACTCGCCAAGAGGCAGCGCCTGCACCACTGCGGGAAACCGGCTGCGCATTGGTTCTTGCGGGGCAAGGGGTGGAAAGCGTTGCGGCATCGAGGCATCTTTCTGAGCGGATATCCTCAGAATGCCCGTAAGAACTTAACAAGAACATAAGGTTGCAGATGTTACGGAGCATAGCAGGAGAAACAAACTGTTGCGCAATATGCAAAAGTCCGGTCTGAAGCTCAGGGGAGGATGCTGTAGATCAGCAAAGCCCAGACCGCCGCGCCACCGCCGATACAGGGCAGAATCCACCAACTCTTGCGGCTGCCCTCGCTGTCGTCTGGCTTAGGCACTTGTGTAGTTGCGCGGCTCGACGACGGGGCTGGTGTTCTTGATGGCGCGGGCGACGATGGATTTTGCGATGTGACCGACGAGAAATTTGCGGGCAGGTGGCATGACAAGATGAGCCTCCTCGGTGGACAGTTCGGGGAACAGTGTGATGATCTCCAACCGGTCATTGGCTGACATCGACGACATGCCCACCGGACCGATGAAGAACGATTCTGTCGCCGCACCGTTGGAAATCAGCAGCTCGTGGCTGTCGAGCAAGATGTGAAAGTAGGTCACTGGTGTGTTGGTCTCGACCACCGAGACACCCTCAACCGCCAGCAGATGCTTGGCGGCGGCCAGAACCTCGCGCGCACCAACCATGCGTTGCGCGATCTCCGAGCGGATCAGACAGCGGTGTTGCGGCGAGACTTCCAGCGGGCGCAGCGGCAGGCCATTGCCCAAGGCGCCAATTTCAAAGCGGATCGGGCGCAGTTGCGGTGCACATTGTAACTGCCGGGCGCTCAGGGTGCGGCTGCCGATCCAGCGGATCGGGCGGAAACCTTTGTCCACCGTCAGCACCTCATCGCCAACGCGCAGTCTATCGACGGCAACCTCACCCTTGCGGGTCATGATCATCGTGCCCGCTGTAAAGCAGGGCACAAAAGGCACCGATCCGCCTGCTGTCAGCGTCATGGTCAGCAAGGCGTTGTTCTGCACGAATTGCAGCGGATTCATGAGGATGGCTTTCACCGCCCCCTGCAACAGTGGTGGGATGCCACTACTGAGTGCGGTCACCAGTTGTGTGGCCAGAGAATCCAGCAGGGCGGCTGGGTCAGCCTCAGAACCATCGGCGTTATAGAAATGCAGCATCTGGGTGCCGTTGACATCCAGCAGGGCAGTTTGCACCGGAGTGCTGAGTTGGATATTGGCCAGAGTGATGCCCAGAATGGTCACCTTGACCCCGGCATAAGACAGCCCCGTGCCCAGAACGGTCGCTGGATCATCCCCGATGGTCGCGGTTTCACCCGAGTTCCATGCGCCATTATTGGGCGCGGAATCGTCAAAAGTGACCGTAGCAGAGCTCGAGCTGTCGAAGTTGGTAAAGCTGATGACCTGACTAGACCCCAAGGTGAGCAGCGCGCCCTCATTTTCGTAAAGCTCGATGTCTCTGGTGCGGTCTGGCATGGCAGCATCTCCTCGGGCGGAGGCGAGAAGTCGCCTTTAGGTTGATAAAATATCTGTGTGTTATGTAAATCGAAGCGGCGATTGAATCAAATGACAACCTTGGGATGTATTAATGCTTCGGGCAGTGTTCATTTTGCTGTTGTTGGGGGCTGTCGGGGAAACCCGCGAGGCCCGCCGTTGCGCAGTTTTACTAAGGCCGTTGATTTTATTAGTTATTTTAGAAGATGCGGGGCCTTTCTGCAGGAAGCGCTGCTCCCGGATTGTCCACGGTTTGTCGTGAAAAGACGGTAAACTGTTTCACATTTGGAAACGCAGCGCTTCCGATATGAACGCAATAACTGGGGAATTTACCCGTATTTCTGATCAAGTAAACGAAACAAGCACCCCGAAGGGTGCTTGTTGGCGTGCAATCTAGAGCTGAGTCGTGCGTTTAGCGTGAGGCAAGATCGCGCAGAACATAGTGCAGCACACCACCGTGTTCGACGTATTCAATCTCGATCTCGGTGTCGATCCGGCACTTGATCTGGATGACTTTTACGGTGCCATCGCCATAAGTGATAGTGCAGGGCACGGTCGAAAGCGGCTTGAGATCGCCTGCAAGGCCGTCGATGCTGACCACTTCGTCACCCTTCAGGCCCAGCGTCTTGCGGGTATCACCGCCGGTGAACTCGAACGGGATCACCCCCATGCCGACGAGGTTGGAGCGGTGGATACGCTCGAAGGATTCCGCGATCACGGCTTTGACGCCCAGCAGGGCTGTGCCCTTGGCAGCCCAGTCACGGCTGGAGCCTGCGCCGTATTCGATGCCGCCGAAGATCACCAAGGGCGTGCCCTCGGCTTGATAGGCCATAGAGGCATCAAAAATGCTGGTCTGCACGCCGTCTGGGCCCTTGGTGTAGCCACCTTCAACGCCGTCCAGCATCTCATTCTTGATGCGGATGTTGGCGAAGGTGCCGCGCATCATCACTTCATGGTTGCCACGCCGAGCGCCATACGAGTTGAACTCGGATACCGGAACTTGCCGTTCGGTCAGATACTTACCCGCAGGCGTTCCAGCTTTGAACGACCCAGCAGGCGAGATGTGGTCGGTGGTGATCAGGTCGCCCAGCAAAGCCAACACGCGGGCGTTCTGGATGTTGCTGATCACGCCCGGCGTTTTCGGCATGCCTTTGAAATAGGGCGGGTTCTGAATGTAGGTCGAGGTCGGCGGCCAGTCGTAGGTTTCCGAATCCGTCACCTCAACCGCTTGCCATTTTTCATCGCCCTTGAACACGTCGGCGTATTTCTTCTGGAACGCGGCGCGGGTGACGGTGGCTTCGACAAGGTCAGAGATTTCCTTGTTGGTCGGCCAGACGTCTTTCAAATAGACCGGGCCGTTGGTGCCCATGCCCAAAGGCTCGGTGGTGATGTCGATGTTCATATCGCCTGCCAGCGCGTAGGCGACGACCAAAGGCGGCGAGGCCAGATAGTTGGCGCGCACATCGGGGCTGATGCGGCCTTCAAAGTTGCGGTTGCCGGACAGAACAGCGGTGGCAACCAGATCGCCTTCGGTGATCGCGGCCGAAATGGCAGGGTCCAGCGGGCCAGAGTTGCCGATACAGGTGGTACAGCCATAGCCGACAAGGTTGAAGCCCACCGCGTCGAGGTCTTCTTGCAGACCTGCGGCATTGAGATATTCGCTGACAACTTGGCTGCCAGGGGCGAGAGAGGTTTTCACCCAAGGCTTTGATTTCAGGCCCAAAGCACGCGCTTTGCGCGCCACAAGCCCCGCGCCGATCATCACATAGGGGTTCGAGGTATTGGTGCAAGAGGTGATCGAGGCGATCACCACTTTACCGCTCGACATGGTGAAATCATGGTCTTTCACGGCCACTTCGGTGCCCAGTGGGCGCTTGAACGAGGCCGCCATTTCGGTGGCGAACGAGGCTTTCGCATCGGTCAGCGGCAGATAGTCCTGCGGGCGCTTGGGCCCCGAGATGGCCGGAACGATGGTGCCCATGTC
>NZ_JAXMJJ010000085.1:0-34930 GCF_034376685.1 Cypionkella sp. | reverse complement strand
AGATCGAGTTGACGCGAGATACCAGAACTATTTGCAAACTATCAGGTGACCGCTTCGTCCCACATAGCAGACGGTCGCTTTGAGCCCAAAGTGACCAATGTTGCAATTTTTTCTAGCGTCTGCATCGAGAGGACATAGATTTCTTGCGGTGTGGCAAGTACCACGATCAAAACCCTGGCCAAGAGAAGGACTTGCTCCATGGCGATATATTTCATCAGGCACGGACAGTCAGAGTTCAATGCTGCCTATCAAGAAGGTGCGGCGGATCCCTTTATCTTTGATGCACCGCTCACCGAACTTGGATTTCGACAAGCTGCAGACGCAAGAACGAGTATTTCGGACTTGGAAGTTACACGCGTCATCACGTCACCACTTACACGCGCCATTCAAACTGCGCAGACGATTTTTGATGGGATTGCACCTATTGAAGTCAGGCATGGGCATCACGAGCTTCTGAAATACAGCGGCGACGTTGGTCGGCATCCTGGAGAGCTACGTGCTGACTTCCCAAATCTTTCCTTCGACCATCTACCACTCCGGTGGTGGCATGCGCAGGATGATGCAGAGGTCAAAGTACCGGTTGAACCCATGCCGGTGTTTCAAAAGCGTGTGGCTGGTTTCGTCGCCGACCTTGAGGACATCGACATCACCAGTGAGACGGTTGCAATCGTTGGTCACGGCAATGCGTTTCAAGAAATCATAGGCTTCATGCTGAACAACTGTCAGATCCATAAATACCGCTGACACAAAGCGGACAGGCCTCGCGCAATAGGAAGCGGCGGCTTCGTCCCGCAAAGCTGACCTTGCCGGGGCTGCAGGTTCTGACGCGCCTGGGCATCCGTTCTGTGGAGTTGCAGGTAGTTCCGCCTGCCAACAAGCCATGGAGCGTCTGGCAAATGTGGTTCAAAAGTCCCAGTCTTCATCCTCAGTCGCCACCGCCTTGCCGATCACATAGGAGGAGCCTGATCCTGAGAAGAAATCGTGGTTCTCGCTATCGGGCGACAATGCCGCGAGGATGGCCGGGTTCACCTCGCAGGCGGCGGGGGGGAACAGCGCTTCATAGCCAAGATTTTGCAGGGCTTTGTTAGCGTTATAGTGCAAGAAAGCCTTTACATCTTCGGTCAGACCGATGCCGTCATAAAGCTCTGCGGTGTACTTCGCTTCGATGTCGTAGAGGTCGAACATCAGCGCAAAAGCGTAGTCTTTCAATTCAGCTTGCCGTGTCTCGGGCTCGCCCGCAAGCGCGCGCTGGAATTTGTAGCCGATGTAATAGCCATGCACCGCCTCGTCGCGGATGATCAGGCGAATTAGATCGGCGGTGTTGGTCAGCTTGGCGCGGCTGGACCAGTACATTGGCAGATAGAACCCGGAATAGAACAGGAAACTTTCCAGAAACACGCTTGCAATTTTGCGCTTTAGCGGGTCTGCGCCCGGTGCATAATCCGCCAGGATCGCTCGTGCCTTGGCTTGCAGATGCGGGTTTTCTTCCGACCAACGAAAGGCTTCGTCCACTTCCTTGGTCGAACACAGTGTCGAGAAGATCGAGGAATAGCTGCGTGCATGAACCGCTTCCATAAAGGCGATGTTGGTCAGCACCGCCTCTTCATGCTGGGTTTGCGCATCGGGTAGCAGCGCAGGTGCGCCGACAGTGTTCTGAATTGTGTCGAGCAGCGTCAGCCCGGTGAACACGCGGATTGTCAGTTCACGCTCCTCGGGGCGCAATGTCGCCCAGCTTTGCACATCATTCGACAGCGGTACCTTTTCGGGAAGCCAGAAATTCACCGTCAGTCGGTTCCAGACCTCGAGGTCTTTGTCATCTTCCAGACGGTTCCAGTTGATCGCGCGCGGTACGGCAAGGGGCGCGACGCGGGGAGTGATTTGATCTTTCATCGCAGTTCTCACAATGTACAGGACACACAGCCCTGCACTTCCGTCCCTTCAAGGGCGGTTTGGCGCAGGCGGATGTAATAAATGGTTTTGATGCCCTTTTTCCAAGCGTAGATCTGCGCGCGATTGATGTCGCGGGTGGTGGCATCGGCGGGGAAGAACAGCGTCAAAGACAGGCCTTGATCGACATGTTCGGTGGCGGCGGCGTAGGTGTCGATGATCGCCTCGGGGCCAATTTCGTAGGCATCGCGGTAGTACTCGAGGTTGTCATTACTCATGAAGGCGGCAGGATAATAGACGCGGCCAATCTTGCCCTCTTTGCGGATTTCGACCTTCGAGACAATCGGGTGAATCGAAGAGGTGGAATTGTTGATATAGCTGATCGAGCCAGTGGGCGGCACCGCCTGAAGGTTGCGGTTGTAAATGCCGTGTTGCATCACGTCGGCCTTCAGGCCCGCCCAATCTTCAAGCGTCGGCAGGGTGATGCCGTCGAAGACCCGCACCACATCGGGGCTCTCAGGCAACCAATCGCGATTGGTATAGCGGTCAAAAAATGAACCGTCAGCATAGGTCGAAGCCTCAAACCCTTTGAAAACGGCCGCCTTCTCTTGTGCCAGCAGGCAAGAGGCGCGGATGGCGTGATAGGCGATGGCTGCAAAATAGACCGAGGTGAACTCCACGCCCTCGGGACTGCCATAATGGATACGCTCGCGCGCCAAAAAACCATGCAGGTTCATCTGGCCAAGACCCACCGCATGGGCCTCATCATTGCCGCGCCGGATTGAGGGCACCGAGTCGATGGCTGACATTTCCGATACCGCCGTCAGCGCGCGGATCGCGGCCTCAACGGTCGCGCCGAAGTCCGGGCCATCCATCGTGGCCGCGATATTCAGGCTGCCGAGATTGCAGGAGATATCGCTGCCAAGGTGGCTGTAGCTGAGATCGTCATTAAAAGTGCTGGCCTCATTCACCTGCAGGATTTCCGAACACAAGTTGGACATGGTGATGCGTCCCGCAATCGGGTTGGCGCGGTTCACCGTGTCTTCGAACATGATGTAGGGGTAGCCGGACTCGAACTGGATCTCGGCCACGGTCTGGAAGAACTCCCGCGCGTTGATCTTGCGTTTCTTGATGCGCTTGTCGTCAACCATCTCGGCATACTTCTCGGAGACCGAGATTTCCGAGAAGGGCACGCCGTAAACTTTAGCCACGTCATGCGGCGAGAACAGATACATATCCTCGTTACGCTTCGCCAATTCAAAGGTGATGTCGGGTATCACCACGCCAAGGCTTAGCGTCTTGATGCGGATTTTCTCATCGGCATTCTCGCGCTTGGTATCCAGAAAACGCAGGATATCGGGGTGATGCGCGTTGAGGTAAACTGCGCCTGCCCCCTGCCGTGCGCCTAGCTGGTTTGCATAGCTGAAACTGTCTTCCAGCAGTTTCATCACTGGGATCACGCCCGAGGATTGGTTTTCGATACCCTTGATCGGCGCACCGGCTTCGCGCAGGTTGGTCAGCATCAAAGCGACGCCGCCGCCGCGCTTGGAGAGTTGCAGGGCCGAGTTGATGGAACGCCCGATGCTTTCCATATTGTCTTCGATGCGCAGCAGAAAGCACGAGATCAACTCACCGCGCTGCGCTTTGCCCGCATTCAGGAAAGTCGGCGTTGCGGGCTGGAAGCGACCCGAAATGATCTCATCCATGAAGCGCAACGCCAAGACTTCATCGCCGCGCGCAAGGGCCAGCGCGACCATCACCACCCGGTCTTCGTAACGTTCCAGATAGCGCTGACCGTCGCGGGTCTTCAGCGTGTAAGAGGTGTAGTACTTAAACGCGCCGAGAAAGGTGTGAAAACGGAATTTGCGGGCATAAGCAGCATCCCAAATCTTGCGTTGGAAATTGCGTGAATACTGATCCAGCACAGCGGCTTCGTAGTAGCCTTCGGTAACCAGATAGCCCAGCTTTTCATCCAGAGAATGGAAGAACACCGTGTTCTGGTTCACATGCTGCAAGAAATACTGCCGCGCGGCCAGACGGTCTGCGTCAAAGCGGATGCGGCCCTGATCGTCATACAGGTTTAGCATCGCGTTCAGGGCGTGGTAATCCATCTCGGGTTTCACGGCATCAAGCATATTCTCTCCAGAACTTTTCAAGCCCTGCGCGAACATGGGCGATATCGGTTTCGGTTCCTGCCAACTCAAAGCGATAGAGCAAGGGGATGTTGCATTTGGCGGCGATCACCTTGCCCGCTGAGGCAAAGTGATCGCCAAAATTGCGATTGCCTCCGGCGATCACGCCGCGGATCAGCGCCCGTCGCGCTGAATCGTTCAGAAAGGCGATTACCTGTTTTACCACCGCTCCGCGCCCCATGCCGTCGGCATAGCTGGGACAGATCAACACATAGGGTTCGACGGGGGTTGGCATTGTGGCATCGGTCCGGACCGGAATGCGCAGGGCAGGTAGCCCAAGCCTTGCCACAAAGCGCGCCGTATTGCCCGAGGCAGACGAAAAATAGACCAGCCCCGCCACGATCTCAGACCAGGCGTCCGATCATATCCGGGCGAAAGCCTGCCCAATGTGCATCGCCTGCCACCACGACAGGGGCTTGGCGATAGCCCATTGATGCCACGCGCTCCATCGCCTGTGTATCTTGGGTCAGATCGATCAGGCTGTAGGCGATGCCCTTGGCATCCAGCGCGCGGGTGGTGGCGGTGCATTGCACGCAGGCGGGCTTTGAATAAACGGTGACGGTCATGGCCTGTCCCTTGAGAGGTGTCTTGCGGGAAAAGCTACGGATCGGGCAGCGATCTGCTACCTTGATCACGCCGCCATGCCCGCCGCACGGTTTCGTTTCTGTTGTCAGGGCAGGTCTCCTGGCTTGCGGGTCGATGCTCGGCTGGCCTTCCCGGGTTCCCCCAGTGGCATATCAGCTTCGCTCGCCGCTTACAGTTGCGGGGGCAGCTTCGGAATTTGCCTTGCGGCAGCACCGACTTCCCTTTTCACCTCCGAGTCGCCCCGGAGGAACCTTGACCCCACCATTAGCAATTTGTGATGGGCGGATGTCAATATATAGTGGCGACTATTCAGCTGCGATCTTTCCGGTAGTTGGCGGCGGCACATAGTTCAGGATCGGCGCAAGCCAGCGTTCAGCTTCTGCCATGGTTTGTCCCTTGCGAGCGGCGTAGTCCTGTACCTGATCGCGCTCCACTTTGGCCACGCCGAAATAGTAAGCGTCTGGATGTGCGATATACAGACCCGAAACAGATGAGCCCGGCCACATCGCCATGCTTTCGGTCAGGATCACCCCTGTCGCGGCCTCGGCATCCAGCAAACGGAACAGCGTCAGCTTTTCGGTATGATCCGGCTGTGCCGGATAGCCGGGCGCGGGACGGATTCCACGATACGGCTCGCCGATCAGCTCATCTGGCGCGAAGCCTTCGTCGGAATCATACCCCCACAGATCGCGGCGCACGCGCTGGTGCAGCATTTCGGCCATTGCCTCGGCGTAGCGGTCGGCCAAAGCTTTGACCAAAATCGCTGAGTAATTGTCGTTCACGCGATCAAACTGTGCGGCGATTTCGGCTTCCTCTGGACCCGCGGTGACGACAAAGCCACCGACATAGTCTGCAACGCCGCCTTCTGGCGCAACAAAATCGGCAAGCGCGACGTTTGGCCTACCTTCACGTTTCGTATGTTGCTGGCGCAGGGTGTGCAGCGTGGCAAGCTGGGTCTGTCGATCTTCGCGGGTATAAAGCCGGATATCCTCGCCTACCGCATTGGCAGGCCAGAAGCCCACCACCGCGCGCGGGCCAAACCAACGCTCACCAATGATGCGTTGCAGCATCACTTGCGCGTCGGCGAACAGTCCACGGGCGGCCGCGCCCTGCTTCTCGTCTTGCAGGATCTTCGGGTAGATGCCCTTAAGCTCCCATGTCTGGAAGAATGGCGTCCAATCGATGTAGCGGGCGATCTCGGCCAGATCCCAATCGTCGATCACCCGCGCGCCAAGGAACTGAGGTGCGGGCACGCGGTAATCTGTCCAATCCTGCCGCAGCGCATTCGCCCGCGCCTGCGCCAGTGGCAGCCGCAGTTTCGCGCGTTCATTGCGTTCATGCCGCTCGGCCACTTCGGCATATTCGGCGCGGATATTCGCGACAAAAGGCGCTTTCTGAGTCGGGCTGAGCAATTGGCCGACTACCCCCACGGCGCGGCTGGCATCCAGCACATAGACGGCAGGCCCGGTGTAGCGCGGTGCGATCTTGACAGCCGTGTGCACTTTAGACGTGGTTGCACCACCGATCAGCAGGGGAATGGTGAAGCCTTCGCGCTGCATCTCGGCAGCAAGATGTACCATCTCGTCCAAGCTCGGCGTGATGAGACCCGATAGCCCGATGGCATCGACATTTTCCTCTCGCGCCACCCGCAAGATCTTCTGCGGCGGCACCATCACGCCCAGGTCAATGATCTCGTAATTATTGCAGGCCAGGACAACGCCGACGATGTTCTTGCCGATGTCATGCACATCGCCCTTCACCGTAGCCATCAGGATCTTCCCGGCTGATTGTCGCCCCTCACCACCATTGGCGGCCTTTTCGGCATCCATATATGGCAGCAGAACCGCCACTGCCTGCTTCATCACGCGTGCCGATTTCACAACCTGCGGCAGGAACATCTTGCCTGCGCCAAAGAGATCGCCGACGACGTTCATTCCCGCCATCAACGGGCCTTCGATGACATGCAGTGGACGTTCGGCCACCTTCCGTGCGGCCTCGGTATCGGCCTCAATGAACTCGGTAATGC
Source organism: Cypionkella sp. (assembly GCF_034376685.1). Taxonomy (GTDB): domain Bacteria; phylum Pseudomonadota; class Alphaproteobacteria; order Rhodobacterales; family Rhodobacteraceae; genus Cypionkella. Next base: position 28,240 of record NZ_JAXMJJ010000085.1, on the reverse strand, counting down.
CGTTTACCAACGCATGTTCCAACCGTTTTTCCACGGACCAATCGCGCCATGCCAGATCGCGGACTTTTTCTTCCCGACCGCCGCCCTTGAAGCGATCCGCGATCTCGAGCATTCGCTCGGTTGCCTCGGGGCTGCGGTTCAGCACAACATCTTCGCAGACCTCGCGCAGCTCAGGGTCGATCTGATCATAGACCGCCAGCTGCCCGGCATTGACGATGCCCATATCCATACCAGCCTGGATGGCGTGATACAGAAACACCGCGTGCATCGCCTCGCGTACAGGTTCATTGCCGCGAAAGCTGAACGACAGGTTGGATACGCCGCCCGAGATATGGGCATGCGGTAAGTTCGCTCTGATCCAGCGCGTCGCTTCGATGAAATCGACGCCGTAATTGTTGTGTTCCTCGATCCCTGTCGCCACGGCGAAGATGTTGGGATCAAAGATAATATCCTCGGGCGGGAAGCCCACCTCATCAACCAGAATGCGATAGGCGCGGGCGCAGATCTCCGTCTTGCGGGTGAAACTGTCGGCCTGACCGGTTTCATCAAAGGCCATGACCACCACCGCAGCGCCGTAGGCGAGGCACAGCCCTGCATGGTGGCGAAACGCCTCTTCCCCCTCTTTCATGCTGATCGAATTCACCACAGGCTTGCCCTGTACGCATTTTAGACCGGCCTCGATCACCTCCCATTTCGAGCTGTCGATCATCACCGGGACACGGGCAATATCAGGCTCGGCGGCGAGCAGGTTTAGAAACTCAACCATTGCGGCTTTGGAATCGATCAGCCCTTCGTCCATGTTGATATCAAGGATCTGCGCGCCGTTTTCGACCTGATCGCGCGCCACTTCCAATGCGGCGGCATAGTCGCGGTTCACGATCAGCTTGCGGAATCGGGCAGAGCCTGTGACATTTGTACGTTCCCCGATATTAACGAAGGGGATGTCGGCGGTGAGAACAAATGGCTCCAGCCCCGAGAGGCGCAGATGGCGGGTCATGGTACGGCTCTCGGCGGGAACGCAGCCACGGCATCGGCAATAGCGCGGATATGCTCGGGCGTGGTGCCGCAGCAGCCACCGACCACATTCACCAATCCCTCACGCGCGAAATCGGCCACTTGCGCTGCGGTTTCCTCCGGTCCTTCATCATACTGGCCAAAGGCATTGGGCAACCCGGCATTAGGATAGGCGCAGATGAAAGTTGGTGCGACGCCCGCCAGCTCTGCCAGATGCGGTCGCATCGCTGCTGCACCAAGTGCACAGTTCAATCCAACTGTGAAGGGTCGGGCATGGGCGACGGAATACCAGAAGGCGGTCGGAGTTTGCCCCGACAATGTGCGCCCCGAGGCATCGGTGATCGTGCCCGAAATCATCAGTGGCAGGCGCTGAGCCAGTTCGGCGAATATCTCGAAACAGGCAAAGATCGCCGCCTTGGCGTTCAGCGTGTCGAAGATAGTCTCGATCAAAATAATATCCGCGCCGCCTTCCATCAATCCCCGCAGCTGCTGGCCATAAGCAATGCGCAGATCGTCAAATGTCACGGCGCGATAACCAGGATCATTCACATCGGGCGACAGCGAAGCAGTCCGATTGGTCGGCCCGATGGCGCCGGCAACAAAGCGCGGTCGGCCATCAATCGCCGTTGCCCTATCCAGAGCCCGACGCACTATCCGCGCGCCCTCGGCATTCAGATCGTGCACCACCGCCTCTAGACCATAGTCCGCCTGCGCGATGGTGGTCGAGGAGAACGTGTTCGTCTCGACAATATCCGCTCCCGCTATGGCATAGCGGAAATGGATATCCTCAATCGCTTGCGGTTGCGTCAAGATCAGCAGATCATTGTTGCCCTTTTGCGGATGCTCAGAATGGTGGCGGCAGGTGTGCCCAGAGCCATGTCCGGCGAAATCTTCTTCCGACAAACCCAGCCCTTGGATCTGCGTCCCCATCGCGCCGTCGAGGATCAAGATGCGATCCATGGCCAAATTGTACAATCGCGAATGTTTTGCAGAGAGATTGAGCATGACAATGTCGCTTATGATGCCGGAAAAGCGATGGCATACACTTGCCAGATAATTGCGTAAAATTCATAATTCTAAAGATAGTTATGAAAATAGCTCATTCAAAGCCCACTGAGGAAGTCGCTTGCTAGCGGTTTTCACACAGACTCGTGAATACATGTCGGTTTTCGCAGGGAGCTGGCGTTGTGGGATCGACTAGCCTCGGACCCTCCATACGACGAGGCGATGGGCAAGATTCATACCTTCCATTTGGCGACGGCCTAACCTTTGAGCACGGGCGGCCGTTGCTGGCAGCCGCAGATTTCAAATCTACCCCCGGTATTTCAAACGACGCCATAGCCCAAAATCTGCACGACTGATTGAGCACGTAGATCACTCCATTAAAGGGAACGAGGATGAGGCCGTGCAGCGATCGGAAGGGAATGTCCGCATTGCTACTGAGCCTTGCTTTTTCGGCAGCGTTGGAAATGCAACGTCTCAATCAAAACTGCACCTTAACGTCCGGTATGGGCAGAGTGGCTCGGTGGTGCGTCCGGAGTGGCCCCAGTTGGCACGCCGCGCCACCCTATGACCGTTTCGAACTTATCGCATCAGGATCTCCGATGCGACCTTGCAGTCAAAACTTTGCTTAGCTAAGTGAATGTAATAGTATTACATATCTGAGAGCGCCATGACTCGATCCATTGCTATCCTGCTTCTGACCGCAGCTTTCATCCCACACGCTGCGCTGGCCGACACCGCTGCTTTGGATATTGCAGCGCCTTTCGAGATCAGGGCGGCCGATCCCGTGCTGTCGGGCGATATCTTCCTGAAGATGGACGTGATGGAAACGCTGGTAAATGCCGATGCCAGCGGCGCACTAGTGCCGGGTCTGTCGGAAGGTTGGACGGTTTCGGATGACAAGCTGGTCTGGCGCTTCCACATCCGGCAGGGGGTGCAATTCCACGATGGCAGCGCGCTGACCGCCGAAGCGGCGGCGAATGCGCTGAACTGGTCTAAGACCAAGGAGGGTGTTCTGGTCAAAGCCCCCATCGCCTTGATCTCCGCCGAGGGTGAGAATGTAGTGATCACGCTGAGCGAGCCCTTCGCGGCCCTACCCGCATTCCTTGCCGAATATCGCACGGGCATCCTTGCCCCATCGGCCTATGCCACAGACGGCTCTGTGACTGCGGTGATCGGGACGGGTGCTTTCAAAGTGACCAAGCTGGAACCGCCAATGACCCTGGAGGCCGAGCGCTTTGACGCCTATTGGGGCGGAGCCGCCAGCATTCCAGCGGTGCATTACACCAGCGTGACCCGGGCCGAGACGCGCGCCTTGATGGCGGAGGCGGGGGATGCCGAGCTGGTAGTGAATCTCGATCCAGCGTCGGTCACGCGGTTGCAATCGGTTGACAACGTCACCGTGCAATCGGTCTCGATGCCGCGCGTGCTGATCCTGAAGGTGAACAACGCCCTGCCGTTCTTTGACACTGTGGAAGAACGGCAGGCGCTGTCGCTGGCCATCGATCGGGCCGGGCTCGCGCAGGCCGTGTTGCGCTATCCGGCGGCGGCCAGCCAGATGCTGCCCCCCGCGATGGGCGGCTGGCACAATGCCGCGCTGCCGCCGCTGGACTATGACGCCGAGGGGGCAAAGGCTGCCTTTGCCGCTGCCGGTTGGGTGCAGGGCGCGAACGGCATTCTGGAAAAGGACGGCCAGCGATTTGAAGTGGAGCTGCTGACCTATCCAGACCGCCCGGAACTGCCCCTGACCGCCGCTGTGTTGGAGAGCTGTTCCGCGAGGTGGGCATTGCTGTCACGATCAATGCGACCAATTCGTCGGGAATCCCGGCCAGACACGCGGCTGGCACGCTGCAGATGGCGCTGTTCGCGCGCAACTTCGGCCTGGTGCCTGATCCGGTGGGCACCTTCATGCAGGACTACACGCCGAACGGCGACTGGGGCGCGATGGGCTGGGAAAACGAGGATTTCGCCGCCGCCCTGCGCAAATTGGCGGCCGAGGGTGGGACCGACGCCGAAAAATCTGCCCTTGCGGCGACGTTACACGCCGAACTGCCGGTCCTGCCCATTGCCTGGTATCAGCAGACCGCCGCCGTCTCGAACAGCGTCAAGGGTATCATCATCGATCCGTACGAGCGTACCTTTGGGCTGAAATCGGCGGAGTTCGTTGAGTGAAACCGCTGTTGCGCGCCGTTGCCTTCCGCCTGATGCAGGCGGGAGGCGTAGCTTTGGTCGTGGGCATCATGTCGTTCCTGATGATGCAGGCCATGCCCGGTGACATGGCTTACCGCATCGCCGCCGCGCGCTATGGCTATGATCTGGTCAGCGCCGATCTGGCCGATGCCGTGCGCGCCGAACTGGCGTTGGAGGCTGGCCCCGTGGCGCAATTTCTGCGTTGGATGAGCGATCTGATCCGGCTTGATCTGGGCAGATCGCTGGTGTCGGGTCAGCCGGTGTGGCAGGAGCTTGCGCATCAGCTGGGGGCCAGTCTGCAACTGGCTGCCGCTGCCCTTGGATTCTCACTGTTGATCGGGCCGCCTTTGGGGATTCACGCAGGACTTCATGCGCGCGGCACCTTTGACCGGATGTTGCTGGTAGTGGCGGCGGGCTTTCGCGCGGTACCGCAGTTCTTGCTGGGGCTGGTGCTGATCGTGGTGCTTGCGGTGCAGTTGCGCCTGCTGCCCTCGGCTGGCCATGGTAGTCTGACGCATTTCATTTTGCCTGCGCTTACGCTTGCGCTTGGTCTTGCCGCCGCCTCAGCTCGGATCACGCGCGATGCGATGGCAGACGTTGCGGCAAGCCCGCTTTACGCCTTTGCCCGCGCCAAGGGGCTGAGCGAAGGGCAGGTCTTCCGGCGTCACGGCTTGCGAAACATCGGCGCACCAGTAGTGACCTATCTTGGGTTGCAATTCGTGCTGCTGGCCGAAGGCGTGGTGGTGGTTGAGACGATCTTCGGCTGGCCCGGCATTGGCCATGCGCTGATCCATGCGGTGTTTCACCGCGATGTCCCCATGGTGCAGGGCACGGCCCTGGTGATGGGGCTTGGGTTTGTGCTGTTGAATGCGGTGGTCGATCTGATCGTCCGGCGCATCGACCCGCGAGAGGTGCAGGCATGACTGTTTCCCGTATCGGTTGGGCCCTGCTGGCCCTGCTCGTGGCCTTTGCTCTGCTGGCCCCCTGGGCCGATCCGCTGGGGCCTTTCAAACAATCCCTGATGAAGGCCCTGTCGGGGGCCGATACGGTGGCGCCCTTTGGCTATGATCACTTGGGCCGTTCGATGTATTCGCGGCTGGCCCATGCGCTGCGGCTGTCTTTGCTGTTGGCCTTTGCCGCCACCGCCACTGCGGCGCTGATCGGTATCGCGCTCGGCGCTTTGGCAAGCTGGCGCGGCGGCTGGATCGACAGCGCCCTGTCGCTGGTGGCCGACAGCGTTCTGGCGCTGCCAGCGCTGTTGATGGTGCTGATGATGGGGGTGATCCTGCCCTCCACCGCGCTCGCCTTCTGGGCCGGACTTGCCGCCGTTCAGTGGATCGAGTTCTTCCGCCTGACCCGTGCGGCAGCCCGCAGCCATCTGGCAAGCCCTGCGGTCGAGGCTGGAACCCTGCAAGGCTTTGGCCCGTGGTGGATCTTCCGCCGCATCTTGTGGCCCGAGATCGGCCCGATGCTGCGCACCGCCATGGCTTTTGGCGTGGCCAACGCGATCGCCGCCATTGCAGCTCTTGGCTTCGTCAGCGTGGGCATGCGCGCGCCTACACCCGAACTTGGTCTGATGATGGTCGAGTTGCTGCCTAGCTGGCGCGAGGCACCTTTTGCCCTGCTGCAGCCCGTGCTGGCCTGTTTTACCCTGCTTTTGTCTCTGAACCTGATTGCCGGAGCCCGCAAATGAACTTGCTTTGTGCAACAGATATCACCGTGCAAGCCGGAGTAGATCGTCTGGTTGACCCTGTCTCGCTTTCGCTGCCCAAGGGGCGGGCGGTCACGGTGCTGGGCGAAAGCGGATCGGGGAAAAGCCTGCTAGCGCAGGCGATCCTTGGCTCGCTACCCAAGGGGCTGGTTGCGTCGGGGCGGCTTCAGGTCGGCGACGATGTGTTTGATCCCGCCCACCCACAGGGCAACCGCGTGCTTTGGGGCCGTCGCATCGCGGTTCTTCCGCAAGAGCCGTGGCTGGCGCTGGACCCGCTGATGCGCGCCGCAGCCCAGGTGGCCGAGGCGCATGAGCTTGTCGCCGCCCATCCGGCCCCAAAGGCGCAGGCCTATGTCGATCTTGCCGCCCTTGGTCTGGACGGCGCGGGCGACCGCTTCCCCTGGCAACTGTCGGGCGGCATGGCGCAGCGACTGGCCTTTGCCGCCGCCCGCGCCGGTGGGGCCAAAATCACCGTCGCAGATGAACCGACCAAGGGGCTGGACGCCGACCGGCGCGACGATGTGCTGGCGCTGCTGCGACAAGGGCTGGCAGATGGTGGCCTGCTGACCATCACCCACGACCTGACGCTGGCTGCCGGGCTGGGGGGTGAGATCCTTGTCATGCAGGGCGGCACCGTGGTTGAACGCGGCCCCGCCGCCCGCGTTCTGAGCGCACCCGAACACCCCTACACTCGCGCACTGGTCGCCGCCGACCCCGCGCACTGGCTGCGCCGTATGCCAGCCGCCAAGACAACCGATGTGGTGGTAGCCAAGGGACTGACCGTTGCACGCGGTGGACGGCCTCTGTTCCAGCCAGTGGATTTTACCCTATCGCCAGGCGAGATCCTTGGCATTTCCGGCCCGTCAGGCTGCGGCAAATCCAGCCTTGGCAACGCGCTTCTCGGTGTTTTGCCGTATCAGGGCGAGGTGTGGCGTGACCCCACAACACCTCGCCTGGGGTTTCAGAAACTGTGGCAAGACCCGCCCGCTGCCTTTCCCGCCCGCATCACCCTGCGGCTGGGGCTGGAGGATTTGATCGCTCGCCACCAGATCGACCGCGCCCGTATCGCGCCATTACTGGACCGGCTGAAACTGTCCCCCGACCTGCTGGACAGGCTGCCCTCGGCCGTTTCGGGCGGTGAGTTGCAACGCATCGCCCTCATGCGTGCGCTGCTGCTTGATCCGGTGCTACTGTTCGCGGACGAGCCAACCTCGCGGCTTGATCCCGTGACACAGGCTGAAACGATCAACCTGATGACAAGTATCGCGAAGGAACGGAAAATGGCCATCGTGCTGGTCAGCCACGACCGGGCCTTGCTGCACGCGACCTGCGATAAGGTGATTAGCTTGCAGATGGTTGATACTCAGCGCTGCGCAGATTTCCGACAAGATCACTCTTGAAATTCGCCCCCTGGCGGCTTACGCCAAACCAACTGTTTTTGTCAGAATAGGAACGATACTGTGTTGATCAAAGGCCTCGCGGCTCTCGGCGGCATTGCCGCGCTGTTTTTTGCAACGGCTGCCTTGGCAGAGCCCACCATCTACCCGCTGACCATCGAAAATTGCGGGCAAAAGGTTACCTTTGCCAAGGCACCTGAGCGCACAGTCGCCCTCGGCCACAACAGTGCCGAGATCCTGTTCCTGTTGGGGCTGGAAGATCGGATGGCGGCCACCGCGTTCTGGCCGAACAGGGTGCTGCCAGATCTTGAGGCCGCCTATGACAAAGTCGACGTTCTGACGGTGGAATTCCCGACGCTGGAAGGCGTTCTGTCCAAGCAACCGGATTTCATCGCCGCCATGATTGTTACCCTGATGGGCCCGGACAGTAAGGTGGCCAAGCGCGAGGATTTTGAAAACCTTGGCATCCCGACCTATTTGTCGCCCAGTGCCTGCACCACGCAAGCAGATACCGAGAACGCCAACGGCAGTAAGGCGACGAGTGTCTATGGTATTCGGAAAGACCTGTGGACCATGGACCTGCTGTATCAGGAAATCGACGACCTTTCGCGCATCTTTGACGTGCAGGATCGCGGTCAGGCGCTGATTGCGGACTTCAAGGCGCGCGAGGCCAAATTGCGGGCTGAATTTGCCAAACGCGAGGGTTTGACCTTTCTGTTCTGGTTCTCTTCGCCCTCGCCCGCAGATGACGCCTATCTGACCGGCGGAAATGGCCCGTCGGCCTATATCGCCGATCTTCTTGGCGGCTCGAACGCGCTGAAGACCGAGGCAGAGTGGCCCGCGCTTGGCTGGGAGGGCATCATGGCCACCAATCCGACCGTCATCGTCGCGGCGCAGGTTGACCGTAAACGTTGGGGGCTGGACGAGGCGCAGAACAAGATCGACTTCCTCACCACCGATCCGGCAGTCAGCCAGATGGAGGCGGTGAAGGCAGGCAGGATCGCGGTGATCAGCGGGGCGTCGATGAACCCCTCGATCAATACGATCTATGGCGCCGAGCAACTGGCCGAGCAACTCAAGGCCTTCGATCTGAAGTGAGCATCGCGGACGACAAGGAGCCAGGGGCGGGGTGGCTGGCAATGCTTCTGGGCCTTGCCATGGTAGTGCTCGCCGTCGCCGTGGCCATGGCCGCGGCGATTGGCGACTACAGCATCGGGGTCGGCACGGTGTTTCTGGCCGTGACTAACGGGCTGGGACTGACAACAGCCGAAATCCCGCCCATAGAACAAAGTGTGGTCTGGGACTTGCGGCTAAGTCGCGCGCTGGTCGCGGCGCTGGCCGGGGCTGGGCTGGCGATTTGCGGCGCGATCCTGCAGGCGCTGCTGCGCAACGCGCTGGCCGAGCCCTTTGTGCTGGGCGTGTCGGCGGGGGCATCCACTGGGGCGGTGGCGGTGATCGTGCTGGGCATAGGGGCCGGCAGTGTTTCGCTGTCGATGGGCGCCTTTGCAGGCGCCTTTGCGGCCTTTGCGATGGTCGCGCTGTTGTCGAACGGGGCCACCAGCGGGCCGAACCACACGATCCTTGCAGGGGTGGCGGCGTCGCAACTGTTCAACGCGCTGACCGCCTATATCGTCACCACCTCGGGCAATGCCCAGCAGGCGCGCGATGTGATGTTCTGGCTGCTGGGCAGCTTCGGCGGCGTGCGCTGGCCGGATTTTCAGTTGCTGGTGGTGGTGGTGTTTCTGAGCCTTGCGATCTGCCTTGTGATGGCGCGATCGCTGGATGCCTTTACCTTTGGCGACGAAGACGCGGCGTCGCTCGGGGTGCCCGTCGCTCGCATCCGGCTGATCCTGTTCGGTGTCACGGCGATGATGACGGCCACCATCGTCAGCATGGTGGGCACCATCGGTTTTGTCGGCCTCGTAGTGCCACATGCCGCGCGCTATATTGTGGGGCCGATGCATTTGCGCCTGTTGCCCGCCTGCGCAGCGGTGGGGGCCATATTTCTGGTGCTGGCCGATATCGCGTCACGCGTGGTGGCGGAGCAGCAGACCATTCCCATCGGCGTCGTGACCGCCATGGTGGGCGTGCCGTTCTTTGCCATCATCCTCTATCGGGCAAGGCCGCAGCAATGACCATCTCCGCACAGAATCTGGTCTGGGGCGTGCGCCGCAAGACCATTGTCGCCGATGTGTCGCTGACTGTGGCCAAGGGCGAGACGCTGGGCCTGATCGGGCCGAACGGGTCGGGCAAGTCATCGCTGCTGCGCCTGTTGGCGGGGTTGAAGCAGCCTCACTCTGGGCGCGTGGAAATCTTGGGGCAAGACATCGCCCGCGTGCCGCGCCGCGCGCTTGCCCGTCAGGTTGCCTTTGTGCAGCAGAACGCTGGCACGGATACCAATGTTTCGGTGCGCGATGTGGTGCGGCTGGGTCGCACGCCGCATCGCTCGGCCCTGTCGGGCTGGACGGCGACGGATGAGGCCGTGGTGACCGCGGCACTGGAGCGGGTGGACATGGCCGACCGCCGAGCGCAACCTTGGCAAACCCTGTCGGGCGGTGAGCGGCAGCGGGTTCACATCGCCCGCGGGCTGGCACAATCGCCGCAGGTGATGTTTCTGGACGAACCGACCAACCATCTGGACATCCACCACCAGATCGAGATCCTGCGGATGGTGCGCGACCTTGACCTGACGAGCATCGTGGCGCTGCATGACCTGAACCTTGCCGCGATGTTCTGTGACAGGATCGTGGTGTTGCAGGCCGGGGCGGTGGTAGCCTGCGGCACGCCCGAAGCGGTGCTGACAGAAACGCTGCTGCGCGACGTGTTCCGGGTCGAGGCCGAGGTGATCAGCGGCCCGCATAGGGGCCAGCCGCATATCCGCTTCAAGGCGGTGTGAGGCCCCGCCGCGATCGTCCGTCACGGCGACAGGCCCCGGGCGCCGCAACGCATTTCTGCTGGTCGCCGCACCAGTTTAGCATAAGATGTGGCATGCTGGCCCCACTGCGGTTTATCCTGCTGGCGCGCTGGCGCCACACTGTGGCAGAGTGGCGTCGCCTCGCCAAATTCGTCACCGGAAAAGTGACCGGGGAGTTTGCCGATCAGGTTGCCGGTGGAGGAGACTTAAATGGGAAAATCCGTTCGCGTGAAATCCTTTGAGCTGGTCGCGACAGATATAGCCAGCGTCGATACGCATCTGCTGCATGCCCTGTCTGCGGGCGTCGGCTGGTCGCACCGGCCCGATGACTGGGATTTTCTGCGGCAGGTAGGGCAAGGCATCGCCGTGGTTGACGAGATCGGCCGTGTGTTCGGCAGCGCGATGTGGTTTCCGCAGAGCGAAGACTTTGCCACGGTCGGCCTTGTGATCACGACTCACCGCGCGCAGGCGCAGGGTGCGGGCCGGTGGCTGATGGCGCAGGTGATGGACCGTTGCAAGGCCCGGAACCTGACCTTGAATTCGACAAAGGCCGCCTATCCACTTTACCTTTCGCTGGGGTTCGAGAAGGAGGCGATTGTTTTCATGCACTGCGGCAAGGTGTCCGGGTTGCCTGCGGTGGCTTCGACCGACGGAACCCTGACTGAGGTGTCCGCCGCCCAGATCGACGAGATTACGGCTTGCGATACGCAAGCCTTTGGCGTTAACCGCTCGCGGGTGCTGGCACAGCTGTCCAAAATATCGGTGACTTGCGTTCTGCGGCGGAGCGGCGAGGTGGTTGGCTATGCCATGCGCCGACCGTTCGGTGGGCTGCAGGTGATCGGTCCGATTGTCGCCGGCAATGATGACGATGCGATCCAGCTGGCGACATGGCACCTGAAGGCTTTGAAGGGGCGTCAGGTGCGGATCGACACCCGCGAAGAGAAGGGTCCTTTTACAGACCTCCTCACGCATTGCGGCCTTGCTCTCACCGAGACGACCATCACGATGTCCAAGGGCCGAAGGTTCCTGAACCGCTCGGCTACTGCCCCTTGGGTCTATGCACTGGCTGGGCACGCCCTGAGTTGACCACAGCCCCTTCGGCGATCATCTAAGGCTACTGAGGCAGCACCGTGGCGCTTCAGCCTGCTCGCTGTGGACGTGCCAACGCAACTCTGAAGACCGCCCGCCGTGGTTTCGCGGCATTTCTGCAATGCGGTGAGATCGGGCAACTGCCCGCAGCAGATCCCATTTCCAAACCATTTGCACGCTAGGGCGCCGGATTCCCAAGAATCCTGTCGCCATAGATTTACGCTGCCCCATCCCTGCGGTTTGCGGCGGATGTTCGCAACAAGATGTCGCCAAAAGGTGCGTAAGCGGAGGATCCTGCCGCCGCCAAGCGGTCATTCTGTTCCGTGAGGGGACAATCAGCCGCCAGGGCCCAAATCCCGAAAGAGAAGTGACGCCGATGCCAGAACCCAAAGTCGCCGACAAGAACACGCCCTATTGGTGGGAGGCGGCGCCGGTCAAAGAGGTGTCGTCCCAACCCCTTGCCAAACAGCTTGACGTGGTGATCGTCGGGGCTGGCTATGCCGGGCTTTCCGCCGGGCTGGCACTGGCGCGTGCTGGGCGCTCGGTTGCGGCTTTCGATGCGATGAACCCGGGCGAAGGAGCCTCTACCCGCAACGGTGGCATGACCAGCGGCTCTATCCGCCCTGACAGCGCCACGATCAACCGACGCTTTGGCGAAGGCAAGGCGCTGGCGATAGAGGCCGAAGGCAAGGTGGCGCGTGAATTCCTGTATGACTTCATCGCGACTGAGGGCCTTGCATGCGATTTCAAGCAGGTTGGCTCCTTCAGCGGCGCCCTTGGGTTCGGACAGTATGAAACCAAGACCCGCGATGCCGAGGCTTTGGCAAAAAGGCTGGGGATTGAGGCCTATGCTGTGCCACATGCCGAGCAGCGCAATTATATCGGCACAGACTTTTACCGGGGTGGCACGGTCCGAAAGGATACCGGCGGTCTGCATCCGGCCAAGTTCCATGCCGAACTGCTGCGCGTGGCGCTTGCCGCCGGTCTGACGGTGCATTCAAACACGCCGATCATGTCGATTGACCGTGATGTCAGCGGCTTTCGGGTCACCACGGCGGTGGGGGTGGTGAAGGCGCGGCAAGTGCTGGTCTGCACCAATGGTTATACCGACGGCGCGGCGCCCTATCTGCGCCGCCGTCTTGTTCCGGTGCGCTCGCGCATGATCGCCACCGAAGAGCTTGCGCCCGAGATCATCACGCGGCTGATGCCAAAGCGGATGATGGTCGGTGAGGGCCGCGAGCTTGGCTTTTACTACCGCCCCTCTCCGGATGGAAAACGCATTCTTTTGGGCGGGCGCGACAGTTCGCGGACGGGTGATCCTGCCGCCCCGACGCTGCGCCTGCGCCGGGGGCTGATCGAGTTGTTCCCCGAGCTGGAGGGGGTTCGGCTGACCCATAGCTGGTTCGGCAATGTGGCGATGAACCGCGACATGCTGCCCCGGATATTTGAGAAGAATGGCGTGGTCTATGCCACCGGCTTTTGCGGGTCGGGGGTCGTCTGGGCGCCGTGGCTTGGCACGCGCGCGGCGCATAAACTGATGGGTCAGACCGATCAGGCCGAAAGCGCCTTTGATTTCCGCCCGCCCGCCGCCGTCCCGCTCTACCGTGGCAATCCGTGGTTCATGCCGGCGGTGATCCAGGGCTACGCATTGCAGGACCGAATAGCCTGGTCGCGCCACAGCCGATGACGGGCGCGATTGCGCGAACTTGACCAATGAAGCCGCCCCTGACTGCCGAACTTGCCTCCTCTCAAACGCGGAAATGAAAAAATGTCCCTGCTGCAAGAAACGACCCAGACTGAGATGACCCTGGATAACGTGGGAACGCCCTGCCTCGTTCTCGACTGCAACCGCATGGACCGCAACGTGGCGCGGCTGCGCGAGAGGATGAATGGCCTTGGTGCCACCCTGCGACCGCACCTCAAGACCGCCAAATCGCCCGATGCGGCACGGCGGGTGATGACCACGGCGGCGGGCCCGGCGACGGTCTCGACGCTGAAGGAGGCCGAGGAATTCGCCGCCGCTGGCGTCACCGACATCACCTATGCGGTGGGCATCGCCCCCGACAAATTGAACCGCGTTCTGGCGCTGCGGGCATCGGGGGTGGATCTGGCGGTGACGCTTGATACCGTGGCGCAGGCGAGGGCTGTCGCCGAAGCCTCGCGCACATCCGGTGATGCCATTCCGGCGCTGATCGAGATCGACTGCGATGGACACCGCTCCGGCGTGCTGCCGGGCGACCGCAACCGGCTGCTGGCCATTGCTGAGGCGCTGGAAGCCGGTGCCAAGCTGCGCGGAGTGCTGACCCATGCCGGCGACAGCTATGGCGCGCGCGGTGCTAAAGCCCTGCGCGCCTGCGCCGAGGGCGAGCGGGCCAGCGTGGTCGAGGCTGCCGCGATCCTGCGCGAGGCCGGACACGCGTGCCCGGTGGTCAGCGTCGGCTCTACCCCCACTGCGCATTTCGCCGAAAACCTTGACGGCGTGACCGAAATGCGGGCTGGGGTCTTTGTGTTTTTCGATCTGGTCATGGCTGGGATCGGCGTTTGCCAGATCGACGATATTGCGATTTCCGTGCTGGCTACGGTGATCGGGCACCAGCCGGAGAAGGGCTGGATTCTGGTAGATGCCGGCTGGATGGCGATGTCGCGGGACCGTGGCACGTCGAAACAGGCGGTCGATCAGGGCTATGGGCTGGTGTGCGATAGAGACGGCACTCCATTGGCCGATCTGATCATGGCCGATGCCAATCAGGAGCATGGCATCCTCGCCCTTCGACCCGGGTCCGGCGCCACACAGCCCGATCTGCCCATCGGCACCCGCCTGCGCATCCTGCCCAACCACGCCTGCGCCACGGGTGCCCAGCATGACCGCTACCATGTCCTGCAGAGCGGCAGCCGCAACATTGACGCCATCTGGCCACGTTTCGGAGGCTGGTGATGAACGCTATGCACATTACCCCGATCTCGACCCCGAATGCCCCCGCCGCTGCGGGTCACTACGTGCAGGCGATCACGCATGCCGGGCTGGTCTATGTTTCGGGCCAGCTGCCCGTCGCCCCTGACGGCAGCCACCATCCGGAGGCGGATTTTGAAACACAGGCGCGGCAGGCGATCCATAATCTGATCGCGGTGGCCGCAGCCGCCGGTGCATCGGTTGAAGACCTGCTCAAGGTGACGGTCTACATTGTCGATGTCGCCAACTGGCCGCGCTTCAACGCCGTCTATGCGCAGATGCTGGGCAATGTGCGCCCGGCGCGCTCGGTCGTGCCGGTGCCCGAGCTGCACTACGGCTATCTGGTCGAGATCGACGCCATCGCCGCCTGCAAGGCCTGAGGAGATACCCGTGAATTCCATCTTGCAACCAGGCACCCAGTCTCCCGAAGCCCGACCTTCCATTACCCTGCGCCGGATGACTGGTGATGCGCGCGATCTGGAAAGCGCGCTGCAGCTGTCGCGTGGGGCGGGCTGGGCGTATCGGTTGGAGGATTGGCGCATCGCTCAGACGCTGGGGCAGGGGGTGCTGGCCGAGGCGGAGGAACGGGTGATCGGATCGGCGCTTTGCTGGCCCTATGGTGACGGTTTTGCCACCTGCGGCAGCATTATCGTGGCACCGTCTATGCAAGGACGCGGGCTCGGACGGGCGCTGCTGACACGTCTGCTGGAATTGACCGGCGACCGCGCTGTCCTGCTGAACTCCACCGCCGAGGGTATGCGGTTGTACCAGAGCTTTGGGTTCAGGGCCGTCGGCACCGTCCACCAGCATCGGGGCCGAATTCCTGCGGGTCCGGGCAAAAGGGGCGCCAGCCGCCATGTCCGCACTGCCACCGCCAACGATCTGCCTGCGGTTGCGCAGATGGACCAGCGCGCATTGGGGGCCGGGCGTGGCAGCATGATCGCGGTGTTCTTCGAGATTAGCAGCGTCGCCGTGATGGAACGGGATGGCCGGGTGCAGGGCTATGCGATCTGCCGTCCCTTTGGCGAGGGCCGCGTAATCGGGCCGGTGGTCGCGGCCGGGGCAGAGGATGCCAAGGCGCTGATCAGCCATTTCCTGAACGGCAATGACGGCCAGACCCTGCGTATCGACATCGGCGGCGACAGCGGGCTTGGCCCGTGGCTGGCGGCACAGGGTCTGCCCGAGGTCGATCAGGTCACCACCATGATCCGGGGGCAGCGCCCCGCAATTTCAGGGCCAGAGCGGATTTTTGCTCTGGCCAGTCAATCCTTTGGCTGAGGTAGCATCCATGAAACTCGTTCCCTACTGGCACGACACGGCTCCGGAATTCCTTGGCACCGAAAAGGGGCCGGTGGAAGGTGACTATGACGTGGCCGTGGTTGGCGGCGGCTTTACCGGCCTCTCCGCCGCCATTGCGCTGGCGAGGAAGGGTGCGAGCGTCGTCCTTCTGGAAGCTGATCGAATTGGCGGCTGCGCCTCGGGGCGCAACGGCGGCATGTGCAACAACGGCTTTGCGCAGGACTATGCCGGCATGGTCGGCAAGCTGGGCGCAGAGACCGCGCTTCGGCTGTATCAAAGCTTCAACACTGCGGTTGATACGGTCGAAACCCTGATCCGCGAGGAAGGCATCGACTGCAATTTCCAGCGGGTCGGCAAACTGAAGATGGCCGCCAAGCCCGCGCATTACGACAAGCTGGTGCGTTCCCACGCGCTGATGGTGCAGGGGGCCGACCCGGATGCGCGGCTGGTGTCGCGCGCCGACATGGGTGCCGAGGTTGGCACCGACCGCTATTTCGGCGGGCTGATCTTTCCGCGCGCCGCGCAGATGCACATGGGCAAATATGTGCATGGCCTCGCAACCGCCGCCGCCCGGCATGGCGCGTGGCTGCATGACAACAGCCCGGTGAGAGGCATCAAGCGGCTGAACGGCCAAGCCCACCGGCTGACCACGCCGCGCGGTTCGGTAAACGCCAGACAGGTGCTGCTGGCGACTGGCACGTCGGCTGTCGGCCCGCTGTCGTGGTTCCGCCGCCGCATCGTGCCGGTCGGGGCCTTCCTGATCGTCACCGAGCCCTTGTCCAAGGATCAGCTTGACGCTCTGGTGCCCGGCCGCCGCAACGCCACCGACACCCGCAACTTCGTCAGCTATTTTCGGGTCACGCCGGACAACCGGCTGCTGTTCGGCGGCCGCGCCCGCTTTGCCGGGTCCAACGCCAGTTCCGATGTCAAAAGCGGCGCGATCCTGCGGCGCTCGATGGTGGAGATATTCCCCAGTCTTGCGAATGCGCGGATCGACTACTGCTGGGGCGGCATGGTCGACATGACGGCCGACCGCCTGCCGCGCGCAGGCGAACGCGAGGGGTTGTTCTACTCTATGGGCTATTCCGGACACGGCACCCACATGGCGACCTACATGGGCCAGATCATGTCAGAGGTGATGGACGGCAACACCCGCGCCAACCCTTGGGGCGATTTCGACTGGCCGGCCATACCGGGGCATTTCGGCCCGCCATGGTTCCTGCCCTTTGTTGGCGCCTACTATAAGCTTCAGGACTATTTGCACTGATGTCAGGCACCGCCCTGCAACGAAGGAGACCCGGCGTGGACATGACCAGAACTCAGCAATTCTATATCGATGGCGCTTGGGTCGACCCAGCAACGGCGGGCGTCATTGCCTTTGTTGATCCGGCGACGGAAATGCAGATCGGCACCATCGCTGCCGGTACTGCTGCCGACGTTGACCGTGCTGTTGAGGCGTCGCGTCGGGCATTCGTCAGCTTTTCCCTGACGACACCGGCAGAACGCCGTGCCCTGCTGATGCGCATACTGGCGCTGCTGGAGTCGCGCGCCGAGGAACTGGCGCAGGCTATGACGCTGGAAATGGGCACGGCAATTGCCTTCTCCCGTTCTGCGCAGGTGCCTTTTGGCATCGCCCATATCCGCGCCGCAATCGAGGTGCTGGCGGACTATCCATTCATCGCTCTGCGGGGACCAACGGCCATTGTCCGCGAACCGATCGGAGTTTGCGGCCTGATCACGCCTTGGAACTGGCCACTTTACCAGATCACCGCCAAGGTCGCCCCTGCCATCGCTGCTGGCTGCACCGTGGTCTTGAAGCCCAGCGAAATGTCGCCGCTGAGCGCGCTGGTCTTCGCACAGATCATGCATGACGCGGGCACCCCGGCCGGGGTCTTCAATATGGTCAATGGCACCGGGCCTGAGGTCGGTGCTGCCATTGCGTCGCATCCGGGCATCGACATGGTCTCGATCACAGGCTCGGTGCGCGCCGGGGTGCTGGTGGCACAGACCGCCGCCGTGACGGTCAAGCGCGTGGTGCAGGAACTGGGCGGGAAATCGCCCAACATCCTGTTGCCCGACGCCGATTTTGCCCGGGTTGTGCCGCTTGGCATCGCCTCGGCCCTGCGCAATGTCGGCCAGTCGTGCAGCGCGCCGACCCGCATGATCGTCCCAGTCGAGCGGCTGGCCGAGGTGGAGGCGTTGGCCCGCACCCATGCCGCCGCCATTGTCGTCGGCAATCCGGGCGATCCGGCGACAACCATGGGCCCCATCGCCAACCGCGCGCAGTTTGACCGGGTACAGCAGATGATCCGCATCGGCATAGACGAAGGGGCTCGGCTGATCTGTGGCGGGCTGGGGCATCCAGAGGGCGTCACGCGCGGGCTTTATGCGCGGCCGACGATCTTCTCGGGTGTTGCGACCGGCATGCGTATTGCCCAAGAGGAGATCTTTGGACCGGTGCTGTGCATCCTGCCCTATGCGACTGAGGACGAGGCCATCGCCATCGCCAATGACACGGTCTTTGGTCTGGGCGGCCATGTGCAATCCGCCGATCTGGACCGCGCCCGTCGCGTGGCGCTCCGGGTCAGGTCCGGTCAGGTGCATATCAACCACCCCGCATGGGACGCCCACGCCGCTTTTGGCGGCTACAAGCAATCCGGCAATGGTCGTGAATACGGCGTCTTCGGAATGGAAGAATGCCTCGAGACCAAGTCCATCCTCGGATACAATCCGGCTTGAACTGGCAAGGCAGGCGGCGCGGTTCCATCGCGCCGCCGGTCGTCAGTAGCCGCGTGTCCGGTCTACCAGCCCCGGAATCGCATCTCCGGCCAGATCGGCGCGGATCGCTGCAATCACATGCAGCGCGCCGTCGCCGGGCCGGGTCTGGCAAGCGATATGCGGTGTCAGGATCACTTGCGGATGCGACCAGAGCGGGTGTCCCTGTGGCAAAGGCTCGGGTGCTGTCACATCCAGAACCGTTGCCGACAGTTGCCCCGTGTTCAGTGCCGCGATCAGCGCGTCATGGTCCAGCTGCCGTCCACGCCCGGCATGTACCAGCCGTGCCCCGTGCGGCAGACGGGCAAACAGCTTTGCATCAAGGATATTCTCTGTCTCCGGCGTCAGCGGCAGCAGGCAGATCAACAGATCGGTGCGGGCCAGAAACACGTCCAGATCGGTGAAGCAGTCCACCCCCTCGATCTGCTGTGCGCTCCGCGCCCAACCGGCAAGGGGAAAGCCGAACGGCCGAAGCGCCGCCAGTGCGGCCCGCCCCAGCTGGCCAAGGCCCATCACCCCGACCCGGCGCTCTGCGGCGGGCAGGTTGCGTCCGGCTTTCCACACCCCGGCGCGCTGCTGGCCCAGATAGGCGGGCAGGTCGCGGTGCAGGGCCAGCGTGGCCAGCGTGATGTATTCCTGCATCTGCTGCGGGATGCCCGGCTCCAGCATCCGCACCACGCCAACGCCGGGCGGCAGCGCCGCCAGATCGAACTGGTCCACACCGGCGCCAACCGAAATGATCAGCTGCAAGTTGCGGTAGCGCGCCAAATCGGTTGGAACCGTCCATGTGATCACCCAGCGCACCGCCAGCGGATCGGGAGCGTTGCCGATGTGAAAGGCGATGTGGGGCAGTGCTACGGCAAAGGCTGCACGAAACACCGCCCCGCGTTCGGGATCGGACAGATATAGGACGGCCATCAGCGCAGCACCCCCCGCACATCCGGGTCTTCCAGCGTCTGGTCCAATGTCAGCCGGGTACGCTCGACAATGGCGTCGATTTCATCGACGGTGCAGCACAGTGGGGGCGCATAGCCAAGCGTGCCATTGGCAAAGGCGCGGACCACCAACCCGTTTTGCCAGGCCCGGTCAAAGATCCGCGTTGCGGGCAGGGCGGCTACGGGCAGGGGGGTCTTTTTCGCTTTGTCGGTCACCAGCTCTACCGCCGCCAGCATGCCACGGCCCCGCACATCGCCCACCAGCGGATGGTCGGCCAGTGTCGCAAGCCCGGCCTGCAACCGCGCGCCCATGACGCTGCCATTGTCCAGAAGGCCACCTTCGTAAAGATCCAGCACCGCAAGCCCCACGGCCGCACTAACCGGATGTGCCGAATAGGTGAAGCCATGGCCAACCGCCGCTGATCCGGCATGATCGGCGATGGTCTGATAGATCCGGTCCGACAGGAACACCGCGCCCATCGGCAGATAGCCAGAGGTCAGGCCCTTGGCGGTGGTCAACATGTCGGGCACGATGCCCTCCTCGGTGCAGGCAAAAAGCGGGCCGGTGCGCCCGAAGGCCGTGATCACCTCGTCGGCGACGAACAGGATGTCGAGTTCAGTACAGACGGCGCGCATCGCGGCCATCCAGCCCGGTGGTGGCACTAGCACCCCGCCAGAGCCCTGTATCGGTTCTGCATAAAAGGCGGCGACCCGTTTCGCCCCACCGATCTGGTCCACCTTGGCGCGCAACTGCGCGACCGATGCCGCAATGATTGCCGCCGGATCAGTGCCCACAGGGTTGCGATAGACGCTATGCGAGGGGATCTTGTGCTGCCAGTCCAGCGGCATGCCAAAACCTGCATGGAACAGCGGCAGTGCTGTCAGCCCCGCCCCGACTGTGGACGATCCGTGATAGCCCTGTTCCAGAGAGATGAACTGATCCTTCTGCGACAATCCCCGGGCGTGCCAGTAGTACCGCGCAAAGCGCACGGTTGTATCCACCGCATCCGATCCGCCGAGGGTGAAATAGACATGGTCCAGATCGCCCGGCGCATGGTCGGCAAGCCGGGCGGCCAGCCGGATTGGCGGTTCCGAGCTGAGGCCGAAATAGGCAGTGGCATAGGGCAGATCGCGCAGTTGCTGTGTAGCAGCCTCGATCACCGATTCATGGCCGTAGCCCGCATTGACGCACCAAAGGCCGGAAAAGCCGTCGATCAGCGTCTGGCCGCTGGCATCGGTCACGGTGGCCCCCTTGGCCGAAGTCAGGATGCGGGCACCGGCCTGTTCATGACCGCGCCATGAGGCGACGGGGTGGACGAGATGCGCGCGGTCAAGTTCAATGAGGGAATTGCTGGACATTGGGTACTCCTGGAAGTTTCAGCCGAACGCCTGGGCCGCAAGGGCAAAGCACAGGAGGGGGACGACGGGCAGGGTAGTCCCGCCGCGTTGCATGGATATGCCGCCGCCCACCGGGGCTAGGCCTTGTGCGGTCAGCCAGGGGGCCAACCCCGCCGCCTCGGTGGTGTCGACGCGCAGAAAGCCGCCTTGTGCTTTGGTGATGAGGAAACTGATCAGCCGCTGTGCCATCTCGGCGGTTTCAGCGACCACCGGCCCCACCAGATCGCCCCGGCCAAAACGCCGCAGGCACGCGTAGCCGACAAGATCGTCGCCCTTGCGGATAACCGCCAACCGCCCCTCGATCATCAGCCGGACGAGAAGATCTCTACGGTCGGCTCCCGTTGCCTGCCGATCCAGCGTAGCAATGCCCTCCATATCCGCCGCGTCGGCCCAATCGACGCCGCTTGGCAGCGCTTGCGCCATGGGCACTCCTTGATGCTGCAGCACGCGGCCTGTCGCGACGAAGCCGAGTTTTTCATACAGCGGTAAGCCATCATCCGTCGCCGTCAGCCGCCATTCCGGCACCCCGACCTCGGCCATTGCGCGGGTCATCACTTGCCGGCCAAGCCCGCGTCCACGCATTCCTGCATCGACGATGATCATATTGGCCATCGCGACATCGCCAAAAGGTGTGGCCAGCGCCGTGCCAACCACGTTGCCCGCCGCCAGCGCCACGACGCCCCGGCTGAGGCGCGACAGCAACTGCCAATCCCCGCGCCGATGCGGCCAGCCCGCTTCCTGCGACAGGCGCAGCGCCCCCTCGAGATGTGCGGTTGCAAAGGTGTCGAATGTGATTGTGGCGGACATCGGGGCCTGCTTGCTGAACATGTTGCCCAGAATTTATGCGATCACGCGGCGCAGGTTCAGCGGCAGGCGGCGTTGTGGCACAATCTTTTGCTGTTCCGCCCCCGATCCGCCGCAGGAACTGCCAAGGAGCCAGGTATCGCCTATCCGCGCCATCATCGGTGTAATCCCCATGGTGGGTGATCACACCCGCCCGCGAACAAGGGCGGGTGTGACGGATCACAACCCGGCCATATGCAGGGACTTGGTCTCCAGATACTCGTCTATCCCGGCTCGCGCACCTTCGCGGCCCAGACCGGATTGCTTGACGCCGCCAAAGGGGGAAACGGCCATCGAGATCATGCCGGTGTTCAACCCGACCATGCCGAATTCCAATGCCTTACCGACCCGCCAGGCACGGGCATGGCTGTCGGTGTAGAAATAGGCAGCAAGGCCAAAGGGCGTGCCATTGGCGATGCGGACCGCCTGTTCCTCTGTCTCGAAGCGGAACAGCGGTGCCACCGGGCCAAAGGTTTCCTCCTGTGCCAGTTCCATCGCCTCGGTCGCTCCTGTCAGCACCATCGGCGCCGCATAGCGCCCGCCCGCGGGCACATCGGCCTGCGCCGCGATCACAGCACCCTTGGCCGTCGCATCCGCCACATGGCGGGCAATCTTGTCCAGCGCCGGGGCGTTGATCATCGGCCCGATATCGACCCCCGGGTCCAGCCCCGGGCCGACTTTCATCGCCCGCACCCGCGCGCCCAGCTTTTCGGCAAAGGCATCATAGACGCCCGCCTGCACGAGAATCCGGTTGGAACAGACGCAGGTCTGCCCGCCGTTACGGAATTTCGAGGCAATCGCGCCTTCGACTGCCGCATCAATATCGGCATCGTCAAACACCAGGAAAGGCGCGTTACCGCCCAGCTCAAGGCTCAGCCGTTTTACCGTGGGCGCACATTGCGCCATCAACAGCGAGCCGATCCGCGTCGATCCTGTAAACGACAGCTTGCGCACCACCGGGCTGGCGGTCAGTTCGGCCCCGATTTCGGCCGGCATGCCGGTGACGATGTTGATGACCCCGGCCGGGATTCCGGCGCGTTCGGCCAGCACGCCAAGCGCCAGCGCCGAGAAGGGCGTGAATTCGGATGGCTTGATCACCACCGTACAGCCTGCGGCCAGCGCCGGGGCCACCTTGCGGGTGATCATGGCATTGGGAAAGTTCCAGGGTGTCACGATGGCCGACACGCCGACCGGCTCTTTCATCACTACGATCTGGCGATCGCCGGCAGGCGAAGGGATCACCGAACCCTCGATGCGCCGGGCTTCTTCGGCGAACCATTTGACGAAACTTGCGCCATAGGTGATCTCGCCCCGCGCCTCGACCAAAGGTTTGCCCTGCTCTTGCGTCAGGATCAGCGCGAGGTCTTCGGCATGGGTTTCCATCAGCGCGAACCAGCGTTCAAGGGCTGCGGCGCGGGCGGCATGGGGCACATTGCGCCAGGACTGGAAGGCCAGTTCGGCGGCGGCGATGGCCTGCGCCGTCTCCTCCCCCGACATGTCGGGGACGGTGCCCAGAACGTGGCCCGTCGCCGGATCGTTGACCTCGACCACAGCGCCGCTGGCGGCGGGCAGCCATTGGCCGCCGATCAGCGCCGCTTGCCGGAACAGGCCGATATCTTTCAGCCCGGAGGGGCCGGTGAAAACCTTGGTATCCATGATGATTTCCTTACTCCAGTGCGGCCAGCACGGCCTTGGTTATGGTGTCGGTGCGGTCCTGCCCCGGCACGGTGCCGATGCCCCGCGCGGTGGTGGCCTCGAGTGCCGCCATGATCCGGGCGGCGGCAGCAGCCTCGCCAAGATGGTCCAGCATCATTGACACCGACCAGATCGCGGCAATCGGGTTGGCAATGCCGAGATGGGCAATGTCGGGGGCCGAGCCATGCACCGGCTCGAACATCGACGGGGCGGTGCGACCGGGGTTGATATTGGCCGAAGCAGCAAAACCAAGCCCGCCCTGTATGGCGGCACCCAGATCGGTCAGGATGTCGCCGAACAGGTTCGACGCCACCACGACATCCAGCGTTTCGGGGGCCATCACCATCCGCGCGCAGATCGCATCAACATGGTAATGGCTGACCGCGACATCCGGGTAATCAGCGGCGACGAGAGCGGTGATCTCGTCCCAGAACACCATGGAATGTTTCTGCGCATTGGATTTGGTGACCGAGGCCAGTTTGCCCCGCCGCAGCCGCGCCTGCTCAAACCCAAAGCGCAGGATGCGTTCCACCCCGACGCGGGTGAAGATCGCGGTTTCCACGGCCACCTCGTCGGGCGTGCCGACATGCACCCGGCCACCCGCGCCGGAATATTCGCCTTCGGTATTCTCGCGGATGCACAGGATGTCGAAACCTTCGCGGCGCAACGGCCCCTGTACGCCGGGCAGCAGGCGGTGCGGGCGGATGTTGGCATATTGCACAAAGGCCTTGCGGATCGGCAGCAGCAGCCCATGCAGCGAGACCGAATCCGGCACCCGCGCGGGCCAGCCGACCGCCCCAAGAAAGATGGCGTCAAACCCGCGCAGGGTTGCGATGCCTTCCTCGGGCATCATGCGGCCAGTCTGCAAATAATGGTCGCAGGACCATGGAAAACTGGTGCAGGCCAGCTCCGGTAGGGCCTTTTGCGCCACTTCTATGGCTGCTTCGGTCACCTGAGTACCAATGCCGTCTCCGGGGATCAGGGCGATGCGATAGGTCATGTGGGGCGGCCTCCGGTATAATGTGCTGGACGAAACTGTATCCGCGTTCCGTCCGCAGATTGCGCCGGGGGGCGCGTTGATGCAGACGATTGTGCCAATTGATGCTGCCGCCCCGCAATTCCCTGTGGCAAGGCCAGTTTCAACCGAAAGCGCCGCGCTGCCAGCATCGGCCACGGCTTCCGCAAGGAATTGCGCCGGAGCGGTGCGGTTCGGCAGCATCTGCGCCGGGCATCGGTGATGATGGGCCAAACCGCAGGAGCAAAAGATGACCCCCCAAGCAATCCTTGCCGATCTTGTCGCCATTGGAGTTCTGCCCGGTGCCCCCAATGCCCGTATGGCCGGCTATGTACAGGCCTATCTGGCGCGGTACGGCGTGGACTGCGCCGTATTGACCGGGCCAGAGGGCGACAGGGTCAATCTTTTCGCCACCATTGGCCCGCGCGACGTGCCGGGTTACATCCTGTCGGGGCATATGGATGTGGTGCCGGTTGCGGGGCAGGTCTGGACCTCGGACCCTTTCCGGCTGCGGGTTGAGGACGGACGGCTTTACGGGCGCGGCACCAGCGACATGAAGGGCTATCTTGCCTGCATGCTGGCGATGGTGCCCGCGTTTCAGGCGATGGCGCTGCGCCGGCCCATCCATCTGGCGTTTTCCTATGACGAGGAAATCGGCTGTCGCGGAGTCGGCCATATGATCGCGCGCTTGCCCGGCCTGTGCGCGCCGCCGCTTGGCTGCATCGTGGGCGAGCCGAGCGATTTGCAGCCTGTGCTGTCGCACAAGGGCAAGCAAGCGATGGAGTTGCGCATCAAGGGCCGCGCCGCGCACAGTTCGCAGCCCGATCTGGGGGTGAACGCAATCTATCCGGCGGCAGAGATCCTGCTGTTCATCCGCGATCTGGCGGCAAAGCTGGAAGCGGCGGGCCCGTTTGATCCACGTTTCCAGCCGCCCCATTCGACAGTGGTAGCCGGGGTGGTTCAGGGCGGGGCTGCGGTCAACATCATCCCCGATCAATGCGTGATCCAGATGGAAGTGCGCTCTGTGCCCGGGCAATCGCCGCAGGCGATCACAGCACAGGTTCTGGCCCGGCTGGCAGCGCTGCCGCAGGTGCAGGTCTCGTCTTGTGAGCTGAGTTCCTATCCGGCCCTGCCGCCGCCCGAAGACCGCGTTTTGGCCGATCTGCTGGAACGGTTGACCGGCAAGCTGGCGCTGCAATCGGTCAGCTATGGCACCGAAGCCGGGCTATTCCATGCCGCAGGGGTGCCGTCGATTATCTGTGGCCCGGGCTCGATCACCCGGGCGCATCGGCCCGATGAATACATTACCGTGGCCGAGCTGGAAGGGTGCTGCGCCATGCTGCGGCGACTGGGGCACCACGCGGCAAGCTAGGCTGCCGCGTGGGCCGGGCTGGCATCAGGCCACGGTCACATAGATCTTGCGCACCGTTTCGATGGTGCGCCAGGTGCCCACATAGCCGGGCTTCATCACAAAGCTGTCGCCCGTGCGGTAGATCACCGGCGGATGGCCGTTCTGCGTCAGCTCGACCACGCCTTCAAGGATGTGGCAGAATTCAAACGTTTCGCCCTTGATGGAATGGGTCAGGCCGGGGGTCGCCTTCCAGACGCCGGATTTGACAGTGCCGTTCTTGGCTTCGTCCATGGCCCAAGTGCTGAATTCAGGCGCGCCTTCGATCAGCCGCTCGGGCATCGGCAGTGCATGGGTGGGAGTAAAGGTCGGGTTATGGTCGATGGTTTTAAGTAGGGTCATGTCGATCTCCTTTGACACAGACATGATAGTCGCCCGGTGCAAGTCGCCGCCGCCGATGTCCGCCGCGCCAAAGCATATCCTGCCGAATACCGGCTGGCCCCAAGTGAAAACCACTTTCGCCAACCTGCCGGGCAATGGCCGGTCAGTCGCCGTGCACAAAGGAGTCCAGCGGCAGATGTGACTTCACTACCGGCGATTTCAGGATGACAAAGCTGAAATACTTGTCGATGCCGATCTCCATTTCGACCAGCCGTTCCATAATCGACTGATACTCCGAAATGCCGCCCGTCATGAACTTGACCAGATAGTCATAGCCGCCTGACACGAGGTGGCATTCGATTACCGCGTCCAGCTTTTCGACAGCGGTGATGAAACGGGCGAAATCGATCTGCCTGTGGTTTCTGAGGGTGATCTCGGTAAACACCGTCAGGCACTGCCCCAGCTTGCCAATGGCGATCTGCGCCGCATAGCCAGTGATATAACCCTCGGACTGCAGCTTTTTCACCCGCATCAGGCACGGGCTGGGCGACAGATGCACGAGGTCGGCCAATTCAACATTGGTGATGCGTCCATTCTTCTGCAACTCTGACAGAATTCTGACGTCGATCTTGTCCAGCTTCATGGTGGCCGTCCTTTTGATCTCGCCACGGCAGGGTGCGGGGCTGCAATCTTTGCATGCTGCATCCGGCCGGGTTGTTTGGCTGGGAGCTGTGCTGTCCCACGCTTTGCCATTCTAACAACTCAACGCAGGAGCGGTCGATGAAATTCGGCGTAGCGCAGAATTTTATGCGGCCTGATGCCCCCCGTTTGCGCGAATATGCGGCAGCACGCTGAAAGTCTGGTTAGGTGCAGATCGACGGGGCCTTGCAGCTAGATCGGGGTGGTTGGGTGCCGTAGCGTCAAGGCGGCCAGACCGCTATCGGGCAACCGTAGAATAAACTGCCTGACCAGCGCGTGTTATCAGTTGATCGTGCCGCCGGGGAGGCAGGTTTTGACGACTCTTCACCGCCGAATGCGTCAAACTCATGACGATCAAGACAACGTGGGCCGCAGAGCCACCGGCAGGGGAGAACGTCCATGAATGCAGGCATCCATGCCATCGCCGATCAGGACCCGGCGCTTTCGGTGCGCGGTTTGACGGTCAGTTTGCCGAAAGGGATGGAACGCACCACGGCGGTCAGTGACATATCCTTTGACCTGAAGCGCGGTCAGATCCTTTGCGTGATCGGGGAGTCCGGTTCGGGCAAGTCGGTGACCGCCAACACCGTAATGGGGCTTTTGCCCAAGGCGATCACCGTTACCAGCGGCTCAATCACTCTCGATGGCCGCGAGATCGTCGGCATGGGGCCGGAGGCGCTGCGCAGCCTGCGCGGCCGGGTGGTGTCGATGATCTTTCAGGATCCGCTTTCGGCACTGAACCCCCTGATGACAGTCGGGGCGCAGGTTGACGAGGCGATGCTCGCGCATGGCATCGGTACACCGACCTCGCGTCGCGAGCGGGCCATCGAACTGCTCACCGAGGTCGGATTGCCCGAGCCGGAGGTGATGTATCACCAATATCCGTTCCGCCTGTCGGGCGGGCAGCGGCAGCGGGTGATGATCGCCATGGCGCTATCGCTGGAGCCGTCGATCCTGATTGCCGACGAGCCGACGACCGCACTGGACGTCACCACACAGGCGCAGATTCTGGCACTGATCCGCGATATCCAGCGCCGCAAGAACATGAGCGTGATGTTCATCACCCATGATTTCGGTGTCGTGGCCGAGATTGCCGACAGCGTGGTCGTGATGGAAAAGGGCCATGTCGTGGAACAGGGCAGCGCGCATGACGTGCTGAAAAACCCGAAACACCCCTACACTCAGCGGCTGATCGCCGCCGTCCCGCATCTGACCGGGACAGACCGCGTGCCGATGCAGACAACGGCGACAGGTCCGGTGCTGAAGGTCGAGAACCTGGTCAAAACCTATCGCAGCGGCAGCAAGCTGTTTGGCACGCAGCGGGTCGTGCAGGCGGTGCGTGAGGTGTCGTTTGAACTCGCCCCCGGGCGGACACTGGGCGTTGTCGGGGAAAGCGGGTCGGGCAAATCCTCGCTTGGGAGGCTGTTGACCAAGCTGATGGACAGCGACGGCGGCCGCATCCTGTTCGAGGACCGCGATGTCGCGCCCTTGAGCGAGGGCGAGTTCCGCCCGATGCGGCAGCGCATGCAGATGATCTTTCAGGATCCCTTCGCCTCGCTGAACCCCCGCGCCACCATCGGGCGCA
>NZ_JAXMJJ010000084.1:0-58691 GCF_034376685.1 Cypionkella sp. | reverse complement strand
AAGCTCAAAAACTCTGTGTGAAACGCATGGCTTGTGGAACGATCTGCCCGAAATAAGTGAGGTGGCCGCTGAGGGCGTTGGCTGACCTTGGCACACAGTTGCCGTCGCGAGGACCGATCCTACCATTAAAGTCTTAGCATTGGCTTAGAGAGAGAAGAAACTATGGGGGAAAAGCTGAAGGCAACAGAACCTTGGGGGCGACGTCCATGGCTCCATGTCTGGAAATGGCCATTCACTGATTACCCGAATGCTTCATTAATCCTAATCCAAGCGTCGAATGAAGTTGCCAGCATGATGAGCCTCTCGGCACCAGTGAGTTGTTCCGATAGCCTGGTCGGGGCGGTGAAAGAGTTACCTGGCTTCAAGGGTATGGCCTACTGCATGCGCGACAAACAGGACCTCAGCGTGCTGAAAGTTGGTAGGTCTAAAGATGCTTTAATGAGGATGAAGAAAAGCCCTTGGACCCCAATATTGGGGCATATCAGTCATGCTGATCGCTCCGAGGAAATGGTCCTTGTTTGCATCGACGTTCCGGCAGCTGTCGTCGAGGCTCGCTTACACGCTAAGCTTGGCCTTCCAGCGCTCGACAAGGAACGTGGCCGCGAATGGTTTCGATCTGAGTTGATAGACTTTGTCCTAGCTGTGCAGAGCCTGAAAATGGATGAGGGTGACAAAATCTGCCTTGAGCACGATGCTAGTTCGAATGCGGAAATGGAGAAGGTTCGATCATTGATTTTGCTCAACACCGATGAAGTGCAGCAGTCATTCTGCGAAATCGGCAAGATAAATCGTGTTTATCGGCGGCCAGATGGTTTTGACGTGGCCTCTTCTATTTGGTGCCCGGTGAAACATCTAGTCGCCGAGAAAAATCTCCCGGTGCCATTTTATGGCCCTCCCGACGACTCCATGCGCGCGAGCTTGGCCCGCGACCTACGTGGTTTCTGCGTGGATGCTTTTGATCCCGTGCCAGATGTTGACCTTGTCGGGAATGCGTTGGTCAGTCGCAGCCCTTGGCAGCAGCGCCTACACAATTTCGAGCACATTGGATCGGTTGCCTCAGACTGCGACTTGCACCTGGATTTCACACGCGATGAGTGGGAGGTTGGTGGAGAAATCTTTGAGATTGACTATCGGGAAAAAGTTAATGTCCTCGAACGGTTTCGGTTGGACGATGCAGGCGGTCTCCGAAGAGAAGTTTGTGAACAAGTTTTCTAACTTGGCCAAGTTTTTGTCGTGTGGTCATCACGACAAGAACGACCTGTGCTGGGAAAAGCTAACGTGTCGCCCATTTGGGCGGGGGTTTTTATGCACAGGGGAGGCACCGTAATCGAGGCTGGCGGCGATGCTCGACACCGCAGCATCGCCATTGCCGCCAACCGGCCTTCAATGGCTGGGATCAGAACTTCCCTGACAAACCCGTGACGGTCGCCACCATCGACCGCCTGATCCATCGCGCGTCAGTCTTCGAGATGAACGCCGAGAGCTTGCACCAACGAACCGCCGCTGCCAACAAACTGGCACAGGATCATGTCCACCCGACAACCTTAAGCGACAACCAAACCGAAGCAGTAATCTGAACCAGATACCTCAATCTACGCCAACACGATTGGCTCCAAACCGGCCAAGGTGGTTGTCGCGTTACAAGCTTAAATGCGCGCTCCACCGATCGAGATTGAGCTTGGTTTCTGAAGTGCCTTCAGGTGAATTTCTGCCAGAATCTTTTGGCCCTTCTGCGCCCGGAATCGCGCAGCATGGACCTCATAGATTTTTGCAATTTCGACACTGGTCTGACCGCACAGGATGCGCGCCAGATCGGCACCATAGGTCCCATGCTCTGCCAAAGCATCATGCACCAGCGTCCTGACAATATGAGGGGTATGACCCGTCGCTGCCTTGAAGTTGTAGGGAAGCGTTCTTGGGGACAGAAACTCACCCAGTTCTGTTGAAAACAGGGGCGTGCCCATCCGCTGCGCATAATGGAACTCAATAGACCCTTTCGTCCCGAACATGATCAAATCGTCAAGATAGCGGGTGAGGCTGTCATGTAACGGCCCGTTATGGCGATAACCCGTCTTCCCTGACGTCATTTGAAGCCTCCACTGTCCGTCCTGCCGGGAGATACCTTTCCCAATCTCAAGGCGTGTCACGTCTCCGATACGGGCAGGAAGCAGCGACAAAAGTGCGAGAACCCCAGAGCGAATAAACAGGGTGCGGCGGCGGGTTGTGGTCGCCGCATCGTAGGCCTGTTCCCGTGCCTTGACAGCGGCTCGCCCGATGTCAGCCAGAGTGATCGGATTGGCTGCCAGTTTTCTGATCTTGGTCGGCACCTCCAGTTTGAAAGCGTCGCGATAAAATGCGCAATCGCCCAAGATGACCCTGCGTGCTGTTGCAGGATATTTTACCTCTTTAGCGACGGCCTGAACCCCTGCCATGTAACTCAGGCAAGTGCTGTTGCGGAGGCCGCTACCGTCCAAATAGTCTACGAAAGCTCCCAGTCCGTCATACGACAATTCCGGAGGCAATCCCGCTCGCCCGAGGACATAAAGATACTGCCCAACGGCGTTGATGACTGAGCGAATAGACGTTTCGGAATACCGCTTGCGACCGCGGCGCGGGTTTTTCATGCCGTTGATGGCCATCTTGAATTTGCGAGGAAACATCTCAAAAGGAATGGATTTACGCTGAGGCATTACTTCACTCCACGCTTGAGAATATTGTTCTGCAAGTTCGCCAGAATATTTTGGCCTTCTTCGTGCTTTTGAGCCTGGTCGACGAAAACATAGTTCTTGCGAACGGTCGCTTCAGTATCGCCCAGCAAGGCGGAAATGATCGCATAATCAGCCCCCTTCTGATTGGCCATAATGGTGGCGAGTGCATGCCGAACTTGGTGAGGTGTCATCGGCACGCCGTTATCCAGGGTGGTCTCACGCCAGATCGAACTCAGCCGCGAATAGGAAATTCCGCCGAAGAGCAGATTTGGACGTCTGAGGTCCGGTGCCAGATAAGCCTCCATAAGTTTCGGGCGAACCGTAGTGACGAACCATGAGACAATTTCCTGTGGGTCTCCTCCCGGCTTGCTCGTCAGGGTGATGTAGCGGTGAGAATATTTGTTTTTCACGATTGTCGGAGGAGTGGTAAGAACTAGGCCCTTGCGCGGTCCGTGCAGCTGAACATCGGCCTCCACACCGCCATAGGTCAGTCGCAACAAGGTGGAAATGCGCAAGGGCAACGACGTCCAGATGGCGGCTGCACATGCCGCAATGCCCATTGCAATGGCTGCGGCTTTGTGATGTTGGGATGCACTGTCAAACGTAGACATCGCCTTACGGGCATCCCTAAAAATAGTGTCCGGAAGGTTGAGGAAAGCGATTTGTTTCGTGCGGTTGCCAAGAAATTCTTCGCACCAGTCCCTACGGCCACTGGACATCGTCTTGACGTTTTCAAAGGCGTCATACTCCGAAATCAGTTCCCGTAGAGGTTCACTGTCAGCTCCGGCGCCAGCTACAAAAAGCTTCCAGTGGCTGAGATATTCGAACAAGGTCGTGGCCATGATCGAAGTCCATGGAAACTCATGCTCGAGCTCTTTCTCGATGATCTCTTCGAGCAAAGACGGGTCTGCCAGATCTGCGACCGAGCATTCAGCGGGGCAGTTCACGAGACCGGCGGTAACCATGGCGGTGTAAACATAGGATACGCCGTCGAGCATCTTATCGGCGCGGGCGGTCGAGCAGGCGCCCCGACGCTTCAGGCGATGCCCCACGCGATCGCCTTCGATGCGCTGCTGGCGCCACTCCTCGAATTCCGCTGCAAGTTTAGCTGGAAGAGGTAGCCGCTTGCAGCACGACCGCGACTTGCAGATCGATGTTCCGTCGAAGGCGGTTGAAATCTCGACCGAAACCTCAGTGCGATGCTTGCTGATTAGTTTGGCGGCAGCCTGCAGGGCCCGATACCGACCGATGGCCTCTGGGTGGTCGATCTGCTCCTGCAGCCATGACTTAGTGATCAGTGCAGGGCTGAGCGAGCGTTTTCTGGCCGCCTCAGCCAGCACGCCGACAGAAATGAGTTTCTTGGGATTTACCCCACACTTCTTCAGCTCGTTTTCAAGATCATACCAAGCGTCCCGCACCACAACGGCTTTGGTATTGGTTGCAGACTCGACAACTTTGGCGATCGCGCCCCTGACCTGAGAACGCCAGACGGTAAATTCCTGTTTTGCCTTGAATCCGACGGGGAGCATCCGGGCAGGCCCATGGCCCCACATCACATCAAACGTCGCCAGATCTGCAGAAATCTGATCAAGGGGAAGGCCATACTGGGGCATGCGCCGGATCCGGCGTAGCGACCCGAGAACCTTCTTTTGAGAGGCGGGTGCATACAGGCCATCGGCCTGAACTTTCTCGATTACATCGGCGATGGTTTTCATGGTCACAAGCATAGTCATAGTCTAAACCTACAAGTCAATATGATTAATGGATTATTTCTCTGGTGAGTGTGACACTACACTACACTTCGACAAACATCTTAGTGTGGTGAATGCATCACCTTTTGCCCTATCCTCACTTTTAGGGAGGATCGACAGATTCCGTCTCACTTTTGCATTTTCGCATAGGCGGGAACATGTAGCGGACGGTGCGCTCGGTGATCTTCACGATGTGCAGGCGGCCCGCACGCCCATAATTACGCACGGTTTGTGGGGTCACACCAAGATGGTCCGCCAGTTGATTGGCACAGAAAAGGCGATCGGAGAGATGCATTCCAGAATGCATCTCGTCAGGAACGTTTTCGATTTTTCGCAAAATTTCCCCGAAGCTATAGTGGGGAGATGTGTGAAAAATGGAAGGAGCGATGTCGGCCTTCACCAAAGCGATACGAGCTGTAGCTCGATCGACTTGCCAGCGGCGGGCCAACTCGGAAATTGTAGCGTATGTCATGTTCAATCCGCACAGAAGATGTTGTGCGAAATTCTGAATTTTTCCTGATGCAATCAGTCGCGCAGGTCTATGCGCTATCAGGTTATCAAACAGATTTCGCAAACCACATCAGGGAGCGGAGGGCCCGAGCCATGTCTGCAAAAAGCAAACTGCGTCGATATTTATACTGTGAAGATGACCTTTAAGGCGATCCGCTCTACTGGCAGGGCCCGAGGCTCACCAAAGAGCCTTGTCAAGACAGACTATATTCCAGCCCGCACCGCCTGTCCAGACGCTGTTTCCGCGAGATCGGAAGCGGAGACCGCGTATGGCTGGCTGGAGTCGGGTCTGCGATCAGATCCCGCGATGAAAAATAGCGAACCGGCATTTGTCGATTAAAACGTCTGGGATGGCGCACTCGGGAGTCTGCGATCCTTCAGCGTCACGAATTATTAATTGGACAAGCCTATTGAATGTTGTTTTCTTCCATGGATATCACATCCTGTGAAGGCCGCAGCGACGTCAGATTTGCCGGTCGCGTTCCATGGTGATCATCTCGAGAAGTTTTCGACACCGAACGGACTGAAGGCGAGCACGTCGACCTCGGCGGTGCCGTAGACTCAGATTATGCCGTCGTCGAGCGCCATCCCGATGGCGAGATCAAGAAGCCGATTGACGGTTTCGCCCATCTCGGCGGCGACACGATCGACGTCCTTATGACATAAAAGCCCTGACAGCATCTGTCTTCGACATTCAGCCTGCGGGACATGCATAAATTCCCATGAATGCAGAACCACCGCTCACGAAGGGGAGTGGTCCGCTCGGCTTCACCCGCTTTTCCAAGCACAGAGCTCTGAAAAATTTTCGCATATTCCGCGTCATTCTCCATTTTTTATAGAAACTACCCCGGCCCAGAATGTGAATAATGATCGCGCGCTTGGATTGTCAGTTCGGTCGGTCGCTGGCATCCTCCATGTATTCATCTTGCTAGTGCCAAGATCCTCACTGATCGCCGTTGCGAATAGTGATCGGTCGGGCAGCTTTCTTCCTCCAGTCATGTGACGCTCGATGAGCCCCGCCAGAGACAGAAAGCCATACCCGCAAGGGTTTGCGCAGCGCCCTACACAAAGAAGTATGCGTGAAAGCTGAATCCCCCTACTAAAATAGCTTGCCTCGCGTGGAGATAAATCAAATCGAAAATAATGATTAGAATTTATATTTTCGCATTCTATCGCTCGCCTTGAATGAAGATTTGGAAAAAGTAGCCCCAAGCACCGCACATTTCTCCTGATCTTCTTAACGGGAAAAGTAGATAAATTCTTATTTTTTTCGCATGTTATCAATGCCATAGCATAAAAATAAAGTGCTGGACTCTTTCGCCGCCTGCCCTTACTCATAAATGGAATCAGGCCGATAGCAGGAGGTGAGATGGACTGGCTTTCTCAGTTTAAATTATGATCAATGGCACCAATTTTTGCCCTAGAACTGCCCTTGGGATTCAACGCCAATGTATATTTGCGCACAGACCTTTTGATAGGTGAATCCGTCCAGCATGAAATACGCCATTTCAAGGTCGTAGCTCTTGCCTGGGATACTTACATGCACCCAGAATATTGTCCGCCCCGGGCGCTGCCCGACACCTACTAATCCTACTTGCCGCGGCACCCATGGCACCAATGCCTCCCGAAGATCTGTTCCACATCAAACGGGCTCACCTGACCGCGCCGGAACGGTTGGACCTGCCGGCAGTGCTTTAAGAAGCGGCTGGCTGCCTTTTTGGCTCTGACCTTCCGAACCATTCCTTCTGACGCGGCCGGGCCTTCCTGTCCGACGGCATCATCATGCCCGGAGTTTCACTATGACTATAATCCCCTTTATTGAGGCCCGTTTCTTCGATCCCAAAGAAGATCGCTTCTCTCTTGAAGATCGCTTCATCCGCTACTTGCGAAATGTGCGGCGCAAAAAAATGCCGCCGGAACGCCTAGTTCATTTTGAGGGTGGGGACGATGTCGACAGCAGCTCGGACGCGGGCATTCTGCCGAGCATTTCTTTGAGCGATGTGGACGAAACGCGCATCCGGCGCCGAGCCGAACGCATTATCGAGCGTCGCAAGTCGACCTCGGGATTGGAGCATCTGAAGAAGGAGGATCGCGCGCGGCTTGAGCTTCTGAAAGCGGGGGTTAGCGTGATCTCGATACCTAACGAACATCGCGCCGATGAGCTTGCGGCGGCACTGCACGAGGATATGCCGTGGATGGCCCCGGCCACAGATGTGGTGTGGCGCGCCATGCGTCGGTCCGTGCAGGAGGGCTGGCCGGGTCTCGAGATTCCGCCACTCCTGCTCAACGACCCACCCGGGATTGGCAAAAGCCGATGGGCGCGGCGGCTCGGAGAACTGCTGTCTGTGCCGACCACAGTGATTGAAGCTACCACCGAGAACGCGAGTTTCGGCCTCGTCGGATCACAACGCGGCTGGGGCAGTGCTTTCCCTGGGCGCCTGATTGAGACTGTGCTGCAAGGCCGGATCGCCAACCCGGTGATCGTGATCGACGAGGTGGAAAAGGCGGGCCAAGCCATATCCACGAAAGACCACATCTTCGGGCTGGCCGAGGCACTATTGCCGCTGTTGGAGCCGCTGACTTCTGAGCATTGGAGCTGCCCTTACTATCAAGTTAAGTTCAATATGAGCTACGTAGCGTGGGTCCTGACCTCGAACACCTGCGATCTGTTGCCCGCTCCCCTGCTGAGCCGCTGCCCGCCAATTCGGCTGCGGCACCTCACCCGCGCGGAGTTGACGCAATTCGTGCGGCGCGAGGGTATGAGGCGGGTCCTGTCCGATATCGCTATAGAGACCATCGCCGAAGTGTTGGCCCATCCATCCGTGCTCGGACATAACCCCAGCCTACGTCTCGCCGCTCGCATGCTGCAGCGCGCCGCCGATTTTGAGCGTGCACCGCTGCTACACTGAACCGCGGTGTTCCCTCTCATCCCCTCAATCCGGAGTTAAGCATATGACACTGCCCCCAGATCTGCGCGCTTGGCTAGAAAAGATTCTGGCCTCCTTCGCCACCGCGGAAGCGGGTCCAACGGAAGCGGATCTCGCCGCTGCGCCGACACTTGATAACTGGCGTCCGTTCGTATCCAAGCGCGGCGGTGTTATCTTGTGGGGCATGGTAAGTGGCCATCCGAGACTTAGCATTGGCCCCATGACCACCTCACAGCTGCTTTGGATTTGCCGCGACGAACAATGGGCGCGCACCGCGTCGAGGTGGTATCGACTTGGACAGCCCTTTGCTGAATTTGAGGCGGAACTCGCACATAGTCTTGGAGCATCAGGCACGCCCGCAGCGTTCATGCAATTTGAACTGGACGGCTTTGAGCCGGTCGATGATGCTGATCTGCTGGCCAAGTTCATGACGACCTATATCACCAAGGTTCGTGCATTTGTTGCCGAAGATCGCGCCGCTTGTGATGAGGGTCGCTGACATGCATGTTTTGGTTTCGTCTGATTGGCACCTTGATCTGTGCCAGCACTCCGGCATCGATCCGATCGCAGGCCTGGGGCCACTCTTCGATAGGTTGGACGCTCTAATTATTGGCGGAGATCTCGCCAACAACCCAGCCCGTAATTGGCCGGATCCCGTCGATGGCGGTCGCCCTTGGCGCTAGGCCATCTCGATCAAAGCAGTTTCCAATCGCCGGGTTGATCCCTGCACCAAAAAGGAAGGCGGCCAATGACCCCGCTCACCATCCCGTATCGCACGGGGCAGATCATCGTTTTGGCGGATTTGCATTTTGACCACTACGTCCGCCAAAACCGCGATCCGTTCTCGGCGCATGATTTACACGTCAGACTGAATTGGGATGTCGATGCCCTGATCATCGCGGGTGACCTTGTCGATGCCTTGGCGCAGAATTGGCCGAGGGGTCTCGGATTTCTGAAGCGGTATGTGCCCGTGCAAAAGATCTACATCATGCCCGGCAACCATGATTATTACGGCCATCGGCTGGATGCTGACACCGATTTTCAAGCGTGCATCGAAGCGTCAGGCGCGCATTTCGTGCAAAAATGCCTGCTGCTGCATGGCGTAACCCGGATTTTGGCCTGCACGCTTTGGACGGACTTTGACCTTCTGGGCACGCCAAGGCGGTCAATGGCCTTGGCACGACGCGGGATGCGCGACTATTCCGCGATCGGCAAAATCGACCCTTCGCAAGAACTGCTTCAACTGGATGAGGTCATCCGTCCTCGCGAGCTTGATATCACGCCGCAAGACACGCTCGATCTTCACCATGACCAGCGGGCTTGGCTGGAAGCCATGCTTGCCCAGCCGCATTTTGCCGGCCAGCAGGGGCAAACCGTGGTGATCACGCATCATGGACCGCATCCCGTTGCCGCGGAGCCGATAGGCGAACTTAGCCCGGCATTTTATTCCGATCTCAAAGCGCTCATCCTGCGCCATCAGCCTGACATTTGGTTTTTTGGCCATTCGCATCACCGCTTCCGCGGCACGGTCGGGCGCACCGATCTGCGCAATGTTGGGATCGGATATCCCGGTGAGCGACAACCTGACCGCTCTCTGTATCTGGAAGACATCTGCACCATAACCTCTGACCCTTTCAAAAGAGACACCGATGACTGATGCTGAATACCTTGATTTTCTGCGCACCCTAAATCTGCCGCCGATCACGGAGGATGGAGTGCCAATCGCCATTCGATTTGCGGATGTGCCACCGGTTCTGCAAAAGGCGTTTGACACCTTTATGTTCGGTGCCGCTTG
The DNA here is from genome assembly GCF_034376685.1 of Cypionkella sp. Taxonomy (GTDB): domain Bacteria; phylum Pseudomonadota; class Alphaproteobacteria; order Rhodobacterales; family Rhodobacteraceae; genus Cypionkella. The sequence goes on along the minus strand of NZ_JAXMJJ010000084.1, from coordinate 49,000 downwards.
CCCCGTCATCGCGGGTGAACGCTGTGTGTGGACGCAGGATTGGCAGCTATTTCTCAGTCAAGAAAAGAGCCGCCTCCAAAACGGCGCGTGGAAAATCGCCCTGATCGAAAGCCAAGCCGGGCCCACGGCGGCCGATCTTGCAACCGCCCCAACGCTCTCAAATTGGATTGTCGCGCGTGATCGGTATTTTGGCGGTGCGGTCCTGCTGGGCACCCCTTCCGGTCATCCATTGCTCCAAAGCCCCCTGATCGCCACCTCGCGGCTTTGTGGATTGGATCAAGGCCTCACTTGGGCGCGCACCGGGTCCCGCTGGTATCGCCTTGGGGAGATGTCAGATTTTGAAACCCTCAAGGCATCCTATCCAGTTAAACTGCGTGATTGGGCCGACGTTGCGCTGACGGTCATGGAGGCCCGAAAAATCATCAAAGAAGATTTTGACGCGGCGGGGCTGCGCTGACGCGCTGTGATCTTGTCAACAACAACTACAGGATGTGGCCCATGGCGCATTGGTATGCGTTCGATCCGCACTTTGATCCTCCCCATAAGGTCAGCTATGCGGACGTAGCTACGCTTTGCTACTTTAGAGTTGGAACAAGCTGTGTGTGGCCTGATCGACATGAGGGGCGGAGAGCCGCCTGACGGCGGAGCAGCGTGGCTCTTGCAGCGACACCTGAAAAGCGGGCATTCACGCAAGGCGCGGCTAAGCTGGAGCTTGATGACAGAAAACGGGTGGAGAGCAAGCTGACCGCGCTGCGGCATAGCGACCGCAGCAGTTGGTCAAACTGGACGTTCGTTCATCCTGCAGCATTCTCGGACTTGGATCGACTGGCAGGTCAGAGGGAGAGATCAGCTTGATGGTGCCGCAACAATGCAAATGCAGGATCACCCGATAGCCTGATGATAAAAGCAAAGCCACGATAGGTTTCTCCGAATTCAGCACAGAAGGGACAGTTCTCTGCCGTAATAGGTTTGCCCTCACGCACAGCGAGGCTGGCCCACTGAGCCGCATTCTCGTAGTTGCGGCCCTTGGCTTTCAACATATCTGCCACCAAGAACTAGGTAATTTTGCTCACGCCAACGGCATGTTCTAACATGTCTAGCAACCCAGTGAAGCGGCGCGGCGTGGCGCGCAGCCATGGTCGCGCTTTATTGTGGACAGGCTGATCCGGTATCAATCCATGCGCGGGTCAATGCGGCGAATTCGGCCTGACTGCCGGGCGCGGGTGTGCGGCCTTCGCCGGGTTCCCAGCCCCAGCCGACCAGCCCATCAGTGGCGTTGTGCTTATACAAAGCCTCAAGATCGCGATTGCCGTTACGCGCGGGGTCTTTGAGCTGAACGCAGATCTCTGACAGGCTTAGCCCCTGCCAACCCATCGACAGCGGGGCGAGCGCCCATGGCTCGTGGCCGGGAATACTGCCCGGCCCGGTGGCAAAGCTGACGTTCTCGCTGCCGTGGCAGGTGCTGCAATTCATGCCGGGTGCGCCGAAATCAGCCTCGCCCCGCACGACGGGCGGCATGTGGGGGTGCATATCGTCGCCCTGCGTCGGGCCGCCGGTGACGGGGTGGCAATTCAGGCAGCGCGGGCTTTGCAGAACCTTGCCCATTTCTTCAAACAGCGCGGCAGACCGCGCGGTTTGATCGGTGATGCCGTCGAAAGCCGCTGGCGGTTGCAGCGTTTCCTGTGCGGTGGCAGGTGCTGCCACCATCAGCAGGACCGCAAGGGCGCGAAAAGAGGTTTTCATGCTGTGTCCTTTCACGCGACTGCGGCTGCAAATGGCAATTGATAGATGGCTTTGCCGGTCAGCGCGCGCCAGGCATTCGCCAAGGCCGGGGCCAGCGGTGGCACGCCGGGCTCGCCCACTCCGGTCGGGTCGGCGGTGCTGGCGATGACCTCGACCTGCACGGCGGGCATTTCGTGAATGCGCAGCATCCGGTAGCTGTCGAAGTTGCCCTGTGCCACGGTGCCGCCGGGTTCCAGCGTGATCTCGTTGAACAGCGCGGTGCCAAGGGCATAGCCGATGCCACCCTCCATCTGCGCCCGTATGATGTTGGGGTTCACCGCCACCCCACAATCAACGGCGCACCACACGCGGGTGACTTTGGGAAAGCCGTTCTGATCCTCGACTTCAACGATTTCCGCCACATAGGTGCCAAAGCTTTTCGCCATCGCGATGCCATAGCCCTTGCCGTTGGCGGTGCGCGCCGTCCACCTAGCCAGTTTTGCCACCGCTTCGATGACGCCGCGTTCGCGGGTCGCTTCGGGGGTCAGCAGATCAAGCCGGCCTTGCACCGGGTCTTTTCCGGCCTTTTCAAGCAGTTCGTCCAGAAACACCTCGACCGCGTAGGCAGTGTGGGTGTGGCCGACCGAACGCCACCACAGCACCGGCACAGGGCTTTGCGCCTGCGCCCAGCCGATCCGGTGTGCGCCCACCTTGTAAGGCAGCGCATAGGCGCCTTCATAAGACGTGCTGTCCATGCCGTCTTTCATCATCGCAGCCATCGGAGTGCCTGCCATGATCGACTGGTTGGCGATGGTGTTTTCCCAGCCAACCAAGGCACCATCCGCATCCAGACCCGCCTTCATGCGGTGGACGGTTATCGGGCGGTAGTAGCCGCCGCGCAGATCGTCTTCGCGCGTCCAGACCAGTTTGAAACAGCCATCCCGGCCCGCAGCCTTGGCGATTTCGGCGACCTCTGCCGCCAGATGGGCAGAGCCTTGCGCGCGGCGGCCAAACGAGCCGCCAGCCAGCAGCACGTTGATTGAGACATCTTCCGGCTTCAACCCGAGCGCCGCAGCGGCGGTGGGCTTGTCAAAGGTTGGGAACTGGCTGCCGAACCACATCTCGGCCTTCCCGGCCTTGACCTCGATCACCGCATCAAGCGGCTCCATCGGGGCGTGGGCGAGATAGGGAAAGCGGAACTCGGCCTCGTGCAGCGTGGCGGCGGATGACAGGGCGGCAAGATCGCCGCTTTCTTCCACGACGCGGCCACCGGTTTTGGCCTCGGTGGACAGCATGTCGTAAAGCTCGGACGAGCTGCGGGTTTCGGCCTTGCTGTCATCCCAAGTGATGCTTAGGGCATCGCGGCCCTTCATCGCAGCGAAGGTGCTGGTCGCATAAACCGCAACGCCGCTGGAAATCTGCCGCACCATTTCCACGCCCGGAATGGCCAGCGCGGCCTTGTCGTCAAGGCTGGCCACCGTTGCGCCGAATTTCGGCGGATGCGCCACCAGCACGGTCAGCATGCCGTCGCGGTAGACATCCATGGTGAATTGCGCCGTGCCGTTTGATTTGGCGACAGTGTCCAGTCGCGGGCGGTCGGTGCCGATCAGCGTGAAGGCAGAGGGGTCTTTCACCGGCGGATCGGCGGGCATCTCCATCGTCGCGGCGGCTTGCGACAGCGCGCCAAAGCCCGAGGATTTGCCGCTGGCCGCGTGTCCGATCACACCCTTTGACACGGTGATTTCGCTCGCAGGCACGCCCCATTCGGCGGCGGCGGCGGCGATCAGCATCGCCCGCGCGGTGGCGCCTGCCTTGCGCATCTGCATGTAGCTGTTGGCCATGGCGGTGGACCCGCCGGTGCCCTGCGCGCCAAAGGCGAGGTTTGCATAAAGCGCGTCATTTCCGGGCGCGGCTTCGGCGCGCATTTGCGCCCAATCGGCGTCGAGTTCTTCGGCCACCAGCGTGGAAAGCCCGGTATAGGGGCCTTGGCCCATCTCGATATGCTTGATCAACACCGTTACAGTGTCATCGGTGCCGATGCGGATAAAGGCGTTTGGCGCAAAGGGGGCAGCCGTTTCAGCCATCGCCCGACCACGTGCCAGTGGAAGCATCAGGGCCAAGGTCAGCCCCGCACCGCCTGCCAGAAAACCGCGCCGCGTCGCCTTGAAGCCATTCGTTTGCGTGGTCATGGCTTAACCCTCGAGTGTTTTGGCAGCGGTGTGGATCGCTTCACGGATGCGGACATAGGTGGCGCAGCGGCAGACATTGCCTGCCATCGCGTTGTCGATATCCTCATCCGTGGGGCTGGGGACCATTTGCAGCAACGCCGTCGCGGACATCACCTGGCCTGACTGACACCAGCCACATTGCGGCACGTCAATTCCGGCCCAGGCGGCCTGCACGGCGGTCACTTCGGGGCCCTGCATCCCCTCGATCGTGGTGACTTCGCTGCCCTCCACCGTCGAAATCGGCGTGATGCAAGACCGGCGCGGCATCCCATCCAGCATCACCGTGCAGGCACCACATTGGGCAACCCCGCAGCCAAATTTCGTCCCCGTCAGGCGCAATTCGTCGCGCAAGACCCAGAGCAGCGGTGTGTCGGGATCAAGATCAACCGTCACCTCTTTGCCGTTCACGGTCAGAGTGGTCATGCCTAGCCTCCAGCTGGGTAGAGTGTGGTGTTATCAACACATCGAAATGAGCAGCCGTCGATGCTTGGCACGAATGTTGGCCATTGTTGCTCTAACTATCTTGGGCAGATCCGGTTCCGCATGGTTGGAAATAACTTTCTACATTTGACAGGGCAGCGATTTGGTGTTGCACGATGCCGACGCAAGGTCGCTTGTTGCCTGCATCCTCCTGCAACGAATGATTATCGCACTTCGGTTCGGCTGCCATCTTGCCCATGCCACCTCGGCATCAAAAGCAGTCGCTGCCCCTAACGGAAAGATCACATGACCGAACTTTGGAAACTGACTGCAAGCGAAATTGCGCCTTTGATTGCGGCGCGGCAGATTTCCGCAATGGAAGCGGTCGCTTCGGTGCTGGAGCGGATCGAGGCTGTGAACCCCGCACTCAACAGCATTGTGCAGCGAATGGATGAGCAAGCCCTTGCAGAGGCACAAGCCGTCGATAACGCTCTGGCCCGTGGTGAGGCTGCGGGGCCGCTGACTGGCGTTGCGGTGACGATCAAGGTGAACGTCGATCAGGCTGGCTTTGCCACCACAAACGGTTTGCGCAGCCAGGCGGGGTTAGTGGCAGAGGCTGACAGCCCCGTGGTCGCCAACCTGCGCAAGGCCGGTGCGATTGTCGTGGGTCGCACGAACACCCCCGCCTTTTCCTTGCGATGGTTCACGCGGAACAGCCTGCACGGTGCCACCACAAATCCGCGCGATCCAGCCCTTACACCCGGGGGGTCTTCGGGTGGGGCTGGTGCTGCGGTGGCATCTGGCATGGGGGCGATTGGCCATGGCACGGATATTGCAGGATCAATCCGATACCCCGCCTACGCCTGCGGCGTGCACGGCCTGCGCCCTTCGCTGGGGCGGGTTCCTGCCTTCAACCCGACGGCCGGAGATCGCTTGATCGGGGGGCAGTTGATGGCGGTGTCCGGGCCATTGGCGCGCTCTATCCCTGATCTGCGACTGGCGTTGGCTGCAATGGCCGCGCGCGACATGCGAGACCCGTGGTGGCAGCCGATGCCGTTGTGCGGGGCGGATGTGCCACGCAAGGTCGCTTATGTTGAGGCGCCCGATGGGATGCAGCTGGTGCAACCGATCCGCGATGCGCTGCGTGTCGCAGCAGCCAAACTCAGCGACGCGGGCTATCAGGTTGAAGAGGTCACACCGCCGCCCTTGCGCGAGGCGCGCGACATGCAGTTGCGGCTCTGGATGGCAGAGTTCAGACAGGATGGCACAGCGGCGTTGCGCGCCGAAAACGACCCGGATGCGAATTTCGTCTATGCACAGATGACCCGCCATTGCCCCGAGATGGATCTGCCCGGCATGATGGCGACATTGAAGGCGCGTGCGCGCCTGACCCGGCTTTGGCGGACCTTCCTAGCGGAGTGGCCGCTGATGCTGTGCCCGGTGTCGGGTGCGTTGCCGTTCCCTGATGGTCAGGATGTCGCGTCGCCCGCAGGCTTTGATGCGGTGCTGGAGGCGCAGCTGACCATGATCACCATCCCCTTCATGGGCTTGCCGGGGTTGAGCGTGGCCGTTGCCCCTGTGGGGTCAACGCCGGTTGGAGTGCAACTTGTGGCCGATCAGTTTCGCGAAGACCTGCTGCTCGCGGCTGGCGAAGTGCTGGCACCGGAACCCGTTGGACTGGCGATGGCGTAGCGAAAGCGAAGCGTGCACCGGTGCACTCGTGTGCACGAAGGCTTTGGCTCCGGTGGGCAAACAGTTGGCCCCGGATCACCACTCTCTCTTGGCTTTGACTGGATCTATCCACTGTGGCTGCTTCACGGTGATGTGCAGAGACGTGCTAAGGTGTCAAATGTCCGCTCCGGACCGAAAAGCTTGATGCGCCCCTCAGCAACAGTAGGTTCTCGCAAATGCTGCTGCTGGCCATGTAAGAGCTGAACAGTGCCCCGTTGATCGAAGGTGCACCTTCGGGCAATGTGCGTAAGACGACGGATCAAGGGAAGCAAGATGACACCGGAGGGGACCGCCCTGTCTGCGCAGCGTGGGGATGTCGAAAGGCTCTACGGGCACTGTGTTTTACTACTGCAAGCCTTTGAGCTCAATCTGAAGGCCGTCGTCGCAACGCACCGGTTCTCTGGCGCCATCGGGACATTCGAGGTCGGCTTGGCAAGGCGGTTCAACGAAACCCGGCGGAAGACCATGGGCTCTCTGGTTGGCGAAATGCTGGGATCCGTTCTCGCGCCCTCAGGACAGGAAGGCCTCCCTGACACGGAGGACAACACACCCGGAACCAGTGTCGCTTTTTCACGACAGATCGTTCTCCCCACCGAGGCGTTTTCGCGGATCGAGGGCGAGCACCGCGATCTGGTCGCTCTACGGAATTCCTTGGTCCACAATTTTCTCGAGGAACACGACCTCCGTAGCGTGAAGGGCTGCCTCATGGCGCAGCAAGCCTTGGCATCCGTCATTTATCGTGTCAAACGCGCCGACGACCAACTTGCGGAATGGACAACGGACTGGGCACGGGTCGGCGAGATCTTGACCGAAAAGCTTAACTCGCCAAAGATCCGCGACTGGATCATCACCGGCAGAATTCCTTGGCCCTCCACAATAATCGTGCAGGCTTTGCTGGACGCAGCCACGGAGCTGGCACCGGGTGGCTGGGCGTCTGTAAAAACCGCTGCGGCCTTAGTCGCCCGTCGCCACCCCGACGAGCGACCCGAGAATTATGGATGTCGGACATGGCGACAAGTCATTCATAAATCTGGCCTCTTCAATTTGCGGTCAGTCAAGATAGATGGACGCGGCCACGCACGCTACCGCGCGCGACCCAAGATCTGAACTGTCGTGAGGCGCCGCGAACTCTGGCATCGCGCCGATAGGCCGTGCAAGTCAACCACGCCGGGGAATTGACTGGGTAAGGGTAGTGATCTTCTCACCGACTTGCCGCAGCGATGCCATGGTTGAGGGTTTTGCTTCGATCAGCGATGTCAGTTGCCTGCGTGCTGCAAGAACGTCCGGATCCGCCATCCCAATTGCAGAGGCGTGGATTAATAGCTCAATTGCGTCACGGAGCGTCGAAACTGGCCCGTATCCATCCAGAATCTCCCAAACGTGTATCACGTCATCGGCCATGCGCCTGTCGAGCCAGCTGATCAACTCTATGGGCATGGTCTGGGAGGAATCTCTCAAACGGAACTGGCGTTCCAGCATCATATCCAGCCGCCGGTTACCGGCATTCACAAGGGCGCGTCGGAGGCGCCCAGCCGTCTCCATGACCGACGCATGCCAAGGGTTCCGGATTGCCCTGTCGAGTAGACCGTGAAGCTGGCTTGTCCCGAAAAGCGCTGCAATACCCACGACAGGCCCAATCACCAGCGCGCCCGCGGGGCCAATCATGAGCAAGCCCACGAAAGCGCCGCCAATTTGGCCAACTGACGACAGGCCACCCCGGACGGCAAGATCAAGAACCAGCCAGGCAGGCAATTCCTCGATAGGGATTTCTCCGGCCCAAGCCTTGCTCGCCGCACGCGCGCTTCCAACGATCACGGCATAGACCGGCACGACGCCCTGGCCCAATGCTTCGGCAGCGCTCAGTGACCTATCAAGGATGCTTTGCACGTGGCCGAGATCGAAGCCCTCGACCGAACTCACCAGTTGCGCCCATGCTTCACCTGACGCTTCAGCCATTCTGGCAAGGTCAGCGTCGGCAATCACGGGGATATCAGGATACCTCGAAAAGTGCTCGTGCAGCAGCGACAGGCTCGCTCCACATTTTACCTGCACGGCGTTGCCATCCACAAGCAGATCATATCCCGGCATCGTGCTGCTGGCGGCGAGTTCGACGATGTGTCCTTGCTCGACCAGGCTGGCCATAACCAGTTGTTCAGCCGTATAGCCTCGAACTGCGATCTGTGCGCCCGCTGCGGCGAAAGATTCCACGTGTGCCGCCAGATCCAGCGGGCTGTCGAGCTCGAGCAATCGAGAGAAATCAGCCGCCTTCAGCACCGCCGGGTCAATTGCTGCGGCATGGTAAAGCATGTCGCCGGCGGTCAATCCTGCAACTACGCCGACGTCCAGGTCCGTGGGCAACGCCGCCCGCTTTATCGGGATGCCCCAAGTTCCTGGAGCTGACGATGCTGGCGATGGAATCTCGCCAGACAGCCGACGTTCGATCTGGCGTCCACGTAAGATCAGTCCGTCACGCGCATTTCGGCTCATGTGGCTCAACTCCGCCTCGGTGAGGCGATGGCCACGGCGAAGCACACTCGCCAGAGCGGCAATTCCGGTGTCTTGATCTTGCAGCCCCCTCACCGCCAGAAGAATTGCAACCCGAGCAGCTGCCGTCTCTCTCGCCGATACGCTCTGCCCTTTGATGGCCCAATAGCCCAAGGCAGCGGTGCCGGCGACGACGGTCACTGGGTTGGTCATGACGGCAAGGAAGGAAACCAGCGCGGGACCGCTGACAAAGGGAATAACCGCCGAAAGCTGCGCTGCGGCAATGAAGGGCGCGAAGCCCGCTGATCCCACGGCCGAGGCGAAAGCGGCCCAACCGCCAGCAGCGACGGCCACGGTGGATATTGCTGTCCGGCCTTTTTGAATAGCCGCGGCGACCTCAGGGTCGACAGTTCCGCTGAGATCGGCCTGGCTCAATTTGTCCATCAGTGCCTTGAGTTCAGCGGCGGCGACATCCTGAAAGCTGACATTCTCATCACGAGAACTGCGCAGACCTTTGGGAAGCACCCTCAAAAGCTTCCGACCGAATTTTATCGCGGTGCTGGTGTCCTCGCCAGCAGCAGTCACACGCGCCGCAAGGACAGAGGGCTTCAATAACTCGGCTGCGCGCACACCAAGTGCAGCCGCTGCGCTTTTGATACCGCGCAGCGAAAGGGGGATGCGATCCGGAAGCCCAAGATTTTGTGAAACCTCGAACCAAAGCTGGAGTCTAAGCGCGTCGGTCGAGCGGGCTGTATTCAGCAAAGCACTGCTTATCTGCGCCAGGCGGTCAATTTCCGGTGCCTGCGTTTTCATGAGTTTGGACTGAGTTGCTACTGCGAGGCCTTTGAGTATCTCTGTGGCTCCTGATACCTCGAGGAGCGCCAATAGGCCGCATATCTCACGACGGTCGGCCAGCCCGATTCCAGCAGCTATGTTTGCAGGCGAAATATTAGCGCTCGCTGTAAGGTTTTCCATGATTCATCTATCTTTCCCCGTTTTCGCTTTAAATGTAGCGTATCGAAACATTTCGCGGCCTCATCCCAAAGAAATTGTTGGACCATCGACCGTCACTCCTGGCTCTACCTCATCCCAGTGCGCATTTACCGGCAGTAATTTAGCCCGATCCAACACTTCGGACAGCGTCACGGGCCGGAAATCGAAGACATCGACTCCAACGTTGACGCTGTTGCGTGACCCACGCCAATTTTGGTGAACATGACCGAACATTTGGATGGCGCCGTGCCGGGCACCTGGAAAAGTCAGCATCGGATAATGAGAAAGCGACACCCTCCTACCGTCAATCTTGATTTCTTTGAAGTCGTCTATGCTCTCCCAGCCCAATTCCTTGACCCACGGCAGATCGTGATTGCCCAGGATCAAATGTTTCTTGCCCGGGATGCGGCGGAAGATATCTCGCACTACATCGCGCCCGCCGTCTGCGGTTTTGGCAATCGCAAAATCCCCCAATACCCATAGATCATCGCCTGATAAAACGCGGGCAACGCAAGCATCTAGCATATGGGCGTTCATCTCCGCTACGTCGGAGAACGGTCGCCCACAGGAAGGGATGACATTGAAGTGACCAAAATGACAATCGGCGGTAAACCATTGCATCATAGCAATCTTTCTTAAAGCTCGGCGAGCACTTTAGGCAAGTCCGTGTCAGTCGCTCCGGGGAGATTCGGCAATTTAAACATAACTCCAAGCTCCGTGTTGGTCCGCACCAGCAACCTCTATGCCATCGCGCTCAAATAATGCTGCCATGGACGTTCCGATCACATCACCGCTTGCAGCTACCACCGCTCCTTGAAGCATCTTTTGAAGCTGCGACACGTCGCCATCGTCGTCGCCCATCGGCCAAAGGGCTGCACTGGCCAGACGCCGTTTGCGTTGCATCAGGCTTTGCAAAAGCAAATCAAACGATTGCGCGCGATAGCCCGCATGAATGGCCAGCGGAACATGAACCGTCACGGGTCGAGTTTGGCCGATGCGGTGAACGCGGTCGTTGCATTGCTCTTCCACCGCCGGGTTCCACCACCGCGAAAGGTGAATCACATGCGTGGCGGCTGTCAGCGTCAACCCCGTGCCCGCCGCTTTCGGTCCCAGCACCAGCAAATCAAAGCCGCCGTCCTGATCGAGATGGCGTTGAAAACGGTTCACGATGGCCTGACGTTTGGTGATCGGGGTGGCGCCATTGATCAGATCAATCTTCGCCATCCCAAACTCGGCCTTGGCCAGTTCGATGAAGCGATACTGCATTTGCAGGCTTTCGATGAAGACCAGCGCCCGCTCACCGCGGCTTTGGATCCGGCGCAAGATGTCGAAAGTGGCTGACAGACGCCCGGAGGCCGCGATGAACGCGGCGGGCTCTGACGGCTCGGCCAGCGCCGGATGCACCGAGACGCTGCGGATATGGTGCAGCATCTTCAACGCCGCCCCCATACCACCGCTGGAAAGCTTCACCCGCGCTTCTTCATAGTGGTCGGCTTGCAGCTTGGGCATGGCACGCGGATGCAGCAAGCGCGATTTGGCGGGCAGATCGCGGGCGACGGTCTCCTTCAGCCTGCGCAACGCCAGCGGGGGGGCGCTGCCATTCGGGCGGAAGGTGCGGGCGTAAAGTTCGGCCATATTGCTCTCATCCGGCACCGCATAACTCTTGCGGAAATCGCGCAACGATCCCAGCGCGCCGGGGGCAATTTGGTCCATGATCGCCCAGAGATCCGTGGTGCTGTTCTCAATCGGCGTTCCGGTGAGGCCGATGCGGAAATCGGCGTTCATCGCGCGGCCGGCATTGGCGGCCAATGTGCCGGGATTTTTGATGTTTTGAATCTCATCAAACACCGCCACGGCGAAAGGGATGCGGGCCAGTGAGTGCTGGTAGTTGCTAAGCGTGGTATAGGTGGTCAGCACCCATGTCAGATGGCCCGCACCCTGATCAATCGCGCGGGTGATGTCGGAGAAATCCAAGCGCGCCTCGCCGCTTTCAGTATCACGCCCCCGCGCCCCTGCCAATTTGCGCCCTGCCGTCGCCGATCCATAAAGCCGGATCAGATGGCCCAGTCCGGGCGCTGCGACATGGCGCTTCACCTCTTGCTCCCAGTTTTCCAACAGCGAGGTGGGGGCGACCACCAGCATCGGCCCACGTTTGGGGCTGCGCTTCATATGTTCGTTCAGCCAGACCAGAAAGCTGATGGTTTGCAAGGTCTTGCCCAAACCCGGTTCATCCGCGTTCAGCACGCCGGGCAGCCCCACCTTCCATGCCTCAATCTGCCAGCCTAGGCTTTCAACCTGATGATCTTTCAATCTGGTGCGGATACTGGATGGCACGACCACCGCCATATCAGAGTGACGCGGTTTCAGCTTTGCATGCCACGTCACATCATCAAAGTTCTCGGCGGTTTTCAGAACAACCGGGCCATCCGGTTCGTCAACGACATCGTCTTCGGGCGGCGCTTCGGCGGCATGACGCTCTGCCAGCCGTGCATCCAAAAGTTGCAGGGTCAGCGGCGTGGCGGGCAGCGGCATGCCTTCAAAGTCAATTTCTGGCGGGGCAGTCTCGGCACCACTGTCGCGGCGGAGCGCCTCTGCATCATCCGCCACCACCTGAACATGGTCCCGCAGAGCCTGCAAATCGGGCGTCGGCAGTTCCGTCAGACGCTCTAGCAATTCCGCCGAAAAAGTTTCCGGCAGCCAAGTCGTGCCGCTGGGGTCAAAATCCTTGAGAGGGTTGCCGCGATAAACCTCGACCCCCATCACCCGGTCGGAAAACTGAGTGTATTCCTCGGTTTCCACAAACGCCGTTCCAGCGGCGGCCTCGACGGCTTCTTCTTGGGCAGCAGGCGGCAATTCGTCAAATCCGCCCTGCCCGCGCAACCGTGCCTCAACCGCATCGGTGATCCGCGCACGGGGGTTGCGGATGAAGGCACGGCGCTCTTCAGAGCTGGCGCGCTGCATCTCGGCCATGACCTGCAACGCAGGGGCAGCACTGCGATCCACCACCAGAAAGCGGCCCGGTCCCAAGCGAAACGCATTCAACGCGCCACGTTCGCGGACCCGGCGCTGAAACTGCTGCAAGTCAGCCCCCACCAATTCGGCCATCGACTCGGCGGGTTGCTGATTGTCGCCCAGACGGTCAGACGAGAACGGCACCACCTCAAAATCATCGCCCGTCGCATCGGGCGAGATCGACAAACGGTCAGTCAGCGAAACTTCTAGCCCCTGCAGAAAATCGGTCATCGAGCCACGGGCGGCATCATTGTCGCCCGCCATCGTCACGCCGGGTTCCAACGCTTTGCGAAACCGCGCCAACGCCTCCCAATGGGCGGCGTCATCGGTCGAGGCGGTGAAATCCTCGGCCACAACAACCGCGTCCAGCATCCACAACGGCAGACGCTGCGGGCCGCGGTCGGTTTCCAAAATCGCCCCCGCCCGACGCGGCATTCGCTGCTGTCCCGCACGCAACCATTGATAGCGCAGGCGGAACCCGGAGCTGCCGAGAACGCCTTCAGCATCGGTGCGCAGGGTCAAATCGGTCAACGGTGGTAGGCCAAGCGCTGTGGCGGCCTCAGCATCTAAACTTGCGGCCAGACGGTGCGAGAGCGTGATGCGGTCGCCAACAATCTCTAGCGGCTCGTCGAGCGTTTCCGCCAATGTGCGCAGATCGGCCAATGCGAAGGCCAGACGGCGGTCTGTGGGCGTCAGGCGGTCAAGATCCGGTGCTTTGCCGGGCATCAAGCGCCCCAACAGCCCGCTGCGGGCAGGAAGCAGGCGTAAAGCGATGGCATCGGGGGAATAGGTGAATTCGAACATGGTCAGAAATTCCTCATCACTTTACCTTGCCAGCCACCCAAGTGAACCTGCTTCCACAGCACCGGCTTTTTTTCCCTGATGTCAGACACATCGTAGCGCGGCTGATACAATTTCGGCGCGCCAGAACTCCGCGCGTCGAAAGCGTGGACCATGAAGTTGTAAGTGCCCTCAATCACGATCTTATCGCCGATCCGCATGAACAGCAGCGACTTATCCCTATCGCCAACCTGCCGCCCAAAGCGTCGCGCGCCTTGGCGGGCATCCGGGGGCAGTTTCGCAATTGCTGCGCGATGGCCAGCCTCGTTAAACGCAATCCAAACTTCGTCAATTCGGCCCTGTTCGTGCAGTGTCCACCAGAAATCTTCTCGATCCGCCCACATGTGATTGCGTTCCACTTCAGTCAAGACGCGGAACAGAAAGCGAATATCTGCGCCCATCAGCCAGCGCAGAAAAACCGCCTCCATCGCCGGATCTACCTCGTTCCACGCGGCATGGCGCCCGACGCGCGGGTGGCCGTAATTCTCGGTCAGGCGGTCGATCAGCAGGGCCATGATCTCTTTGGGTGGTTGTCGCTGCATCCACGGGCGCATCATCGCGGTGATCGCGGCCCCTGCCCCGACATTGCGCACCGTCTGCGCATCAGGTTTCAGCCAGCCCAGCAAGCGGTCGATCTCGGCACGTTGGTCCAGGCGGGGTGCGATCCGCGCGAGGTAAGCCAAATGCGCCGCATCCATCAGGCCCGGCGCGTGGGGTTGACGCAGGCCAATCGCACGTAGCCCGTGCCAAGGATCGTCCATCGCCTCCATCCGTGCCGCGATGCTGCGCGGGGCGGTATCAGCATCAAAGAGGTCAGGGATATTTTCCAGCAGCACCTGCCAGCGCGGGCCAGTCCGGCTGCGCGCCGCTGCCAAAGCGCGGGCCAGCGCGCGGGTATGTTCGGCCCCCGGCGCATAGCTTTCCATATAAATCCGCACCATCGGATTCAGGAACCCCGCCTTAGTAGATGCTACGATCTCAGCCAGCAGAAACTGCCGCACTTGGGCCAGATCGGACCTCTCACGATACTTGGCAGCGAATGCGAGGCCCGCAACCCGGGTCGCAAAGCTCAGCGGCACCTTGTGCCAGTCATCGGCCAGAATACGGCGCAGCATTTCTGCAAGCAGTTTTTCGGCCTCATGCTCTGGCGGCGTGGCCGGGGCATCATATCGGTCGATGATCCGCTGGATGGATCGCTGGATCAGGGCGAAAGACGGCGCTGTTGGCGCCGAGAGCGGGCGCGGCGCTGCAAGACGCTCTGATAGCGGAATGGTCATGGCGCAACCGTGGCATTTAAGGCCGCGCGCACGGTTTCGATTTCTTCCGACCTGCTTGGCACATACATGATGATGCGCAGGTCAATCCGGCGGTTGGCGGCCTTATCCTGAACAGTATCATTGGATTTGATCGGGCGCATCCGACCATAGCCCGCCACTGACAACACTGGCTGATTGCGGAAGTTCAAGTGCTGAACCAGCCCCGGCTCTTGTTCGGTCATAGTGCGGAACGTGTCGTTGGCTCGCGCGGTGGACAGAACGAGGTTTGAAAAGTCCTGCCCATCGCCATCGGTGTGTCCCTCTATCTGCACCGCCTCGATCAAAGCATGGCCGGGATTGCAGCCATCCGACCAACGCGAGCCTGTTCCCAGCGTATAGCAGGGCAACAATTCTTCCAGCCGCGATGCCACCGCGCGCACAAAGACGACGCGATCTGGCCGCAACACAGCCGAGCCTGATCGGAACAACCCATCGCCCTGAAAGCGCAGTGCATCGGATTCTTCGCTTAGGATCACATCCAACTCGGGGAAGTCAATCATGATACGATCGCGCAGTGTCTCCAGAATCCTTCTTCGCTCGGCAAGGCTACGATTAATATAGGTTTCCAGCGGATCAGGCGCTTTAAGTTGGGCTATTTCGGCCTCCAACTGCACGATCTTCTCGCGTAGTTCGGTGACGGTCGCGCGGGTCTGATCCAGTTCTTGCCGCAGGGCCACGTTGATCGTCTCCTGAAGCTTCAGTTTCTCCTCAAGCGCTCTGAGTTGTTGGAGCAAGGCATCGCGCTCGGCAATGACGGACTTATGCACGGGAAGCGGCACGCTGGTCGACGGATCATACTGGCTGGCAAAAAATGCCAGCAGCAGGATGACGATGAACAAAAACCCCACGGTCATATCGGTCATCGAGACGAAGGCGGATTCCTCTTCGTCATCGTCATGCCTACGCCGGATCACCCCGCCGCGCATTATCGGCGCACCTGCTGCGGTTGAAATTCTTGCAGCCCATCAAGAATGGTCTGCAATGTCGCCAAGGCAGCATTCAGACCCTTGGACATTTCTTCTACATGGCTGCGCACCGATTGCATCGCCTGTTCGGTCTGATTGGTGTAAAGATCAAAGGCCGTTCCCAGCTTTTGATCAATGGTGTCCATCCGATCACCCTGCCCGCGCATCCGCCCCAGCATGTCAGTGACCGCGGCCAAGGAGGCATCAATGCCACGTCGCTCGGCTGCCAGTGTCTCGCGTGCTGTGGCAAGTGTCTGGGCGGCACTTTCTGCCGTCGCCCGCGCGCTTTGGGTGACGGTGGCAACGGCATCCCTTGTGCCATCGGCCATTTGGCGCAAGGCATCCTCGATGCGTTCCGAGGTTGCCCGCACCGGGCCCGCCGCCGCCACCAGATCTTGCGATGCGCCACGGAAACTGCCCGCAGCCTCGGCCCCGGCTTTGGCACCATCGCGCACACCATCCACAAGGCGGCGCATCTCGGTTGCACTATCTGCCAGTGCGGTCACCATATCTTCCAGTTGATCGGCGATTGCCCCGATCGGTTGCACCAGATCCGCCCCGGCTTTGGCTGACAACTCCTCGGTCAAGCGCGCAATATCGCCGCCTGCCTTGCCAAAAGCCGCCATCATCGAGTGGCCTGCGGCGCCGATGGCGACCCCGGCCTCATCCCCCGCGACCTGCATCCGCGCCCGCGCCGCATCTGCCCCCGATTGCGCCGCACTTTCCATGTCGCTGCGCATTGCACCTGCGGCATCGCGCATATCTGTCGCCGCAGACGAGATCGCCCTCGCACCTTCAGAGGTATTGTCGCGGATGCCCTCCAGTGTCTGGTTCATCACCGCCAAAAGCTGCTCGGCACCTTGAGTAAACGCCCCCGAAGTGCTTTGCGCCGTGTTGGCCATCGCCCCGCGCAGATCATCCACTGCTTGCGCCACCCGAGCGACCGCGGTTTCCATCTCGGTTCCCATCCGCCCCGAGGATTGATCCATCCGATCCGCAAGCTGGCCAATCTTGTCACCCGCTGTGGCCAAACGTTCACTCGCCGCCGTCAAGGCATTGCCGACACCCGAGGAAAGTTGCTGCGAAATATCCGCCGCCATCGTTGACATGCTGTCCGAGCCCTGCTGGCTGACTTTATCCAGCAAAGGCTGCATCGCGTTGCTGATTGACGTTGAAATCGCCAACGGCAGCTCGTTTTTCAACGGTCCCCCGATTTCCGCGATCATCTGAAGCGTCAGCTGGCGATGATGCTCGCGGTCTTCCACCATCGCGGCTAACTGGCGCATGCCAATTTCTTCAAGGCTGGCAAAGGTCAGCTGCTTTTCCAAGACCCGGCACAGCTTGTGCAAAGTGTGATCCAAAGCCCCGGTGCGCTTGCGCAACAAGATGGTCAGCACAATCGAACAAAATAGACCAGTCAGCGACATAATGAACTTGGCCGAGGCGATGCCGAGCAACCGCTTCATCGTTTCATCGTCGATGCGGTCGCCTTGTGACATCTCTGTCAGTGCCGCGATCAGGCCAAGAAAGGTCAGAGCGAGGCCAACCGATACGAACACACCGGGCAACACGCGATAAATGCCGGGGCCGAAATGCAGATCATCAAGATTGAAAAACGCAGCCGGGCGCACGGCATTGCGCAATAGAGGTGCGCCTTGGGTCTCATCAATGAACAGCGTCTCATTGAACTCATGCCAAGCGTCCGACAACGACTCGGTGGCGATGCCGTTGGGTTGACCGATAAACCAAGCCGAGATCGTCTCACGCCCCTGAAGCAACGAGCTGCCAGCCTCTGGCTTTGCCAGCTTGGCGGTCAGGCGGTTCACAGCATTGATACGTCTTTGGAAAGTCGCGTAGGCCAATGCCCCGCAGATCAGGGCCACCAAGCCGATTGCCAGAACCACGAGCCCCGGAAAAGCATCGCCCACCAAAAGGGAAGCAAAGGCAAGAATGTGGTCTTTAACAAAAATACCTAAAACAATAAAATCTGGCATGTGGTCCTGTCTAATTTTGGCGCATTTCATTCGTGCATTGTGGGCGTTCGGCCAGCAAGACTAGCAAAACACTATTTTTTTCTTTGCCCCGGTTGTCACTGCATTGCCACAACCCAAAGCCGTCATGCGGGCGTCACAACCACCTTGGCGCGCTCGCCGCCTAGCGCAGCAAAGGCGCGTTGACGGCAGGTCAGCACCAGAATTTGCTGATCTTTCGCCACGCGGTGTAGGGCGGTGAACATCGCCTCGATGCGGTCATCGTCGCTGTGAACCAGCGCATCATCAAGGATCACCGGCACGGTTTGACCGCCGCGCGCAAACAGCCGTGCGAAGGCAAGCCGTGTGAGGATCGCCAGCTGCTCGCGGGTGCCACCCGACAGGATATCCAGCGCTTCGGGCTGACCGTCGCGGGTCAGCGCCACCGGCAGCAGGCTTTGATCATCAATCTGCAAGGCGGCGCCGGGATGCAGGATAGCAAGCAGCGGTTCCAACTCACGCATCACTGGGCCGAAATATGCGTCGCGCGCTTTGGCGCGGGCATCTTCCAGCGAGCGGCGCAGACGGCTTAACGCCTGCACTTCAGCCTCGTATCGCGCCGCACGCGCTTTGGCGGCGCTGCGGGTGCCGGTGATCTCGTCCAAGGTTTCCTCGATGCCTTGCTCGGCCAACAACTCGATCCGGGTGTTCAGGCCGACCAGTTCCTCGCGCAGCAGATCGGCTTCACGCCGCGACTGATCGCTGGCAGAGCTTGCCCGCGCCAGCCGCGCGGCTGCCGTTTCCAGATCAGGAGCGTCGGCCTTAAGCCGCGCCGAAAGCGCCGTCACTTCTGCCGCGCGTTGCTTCAAATCGGGCAAAGCCACCCGCAGATCGGTTAAGGCTTGGGCCAAAGCCGCCAGATCTCCCGCCTCATCCGCAGCCTCTATCGCCGCGCGTTCGGCGGATTTCTGATCGGCCTCGGTCTGGGCGCGATGCTCGCCCGCCGCCACAGCCAAAGCATGCGCGGTTTTGGCGGTGGCCAGCTGTTCGGCCGCTGTCACTTCCGCAGCGGTGACCAAGGCTTCCAACGCGGCGGCGTCTTCGGCGGGGCCGTCCGCATCGCCCGCCTCGGTTTGCGCCGTGACATGCGCTTGACGGAGTGCGTCCACGCCGTCAGGTGCGACATCGGCCAAAAGCAGCGCGGTTTGCTGCAAGGCCCCGTCCAGCCGCTGCGCATCTGCTAGCTGCCTGCGGGCGTCGGCAAGATCCGCCGCCCCACAGCCCGCAAGGTGTTTGGCAAGCGCTGCCGTCACCTCGGCCAAGCCGGCGCCAAGATCAGCGCCGCGTGCAGCGCCGGGGTCAATCCGTAGGCATCCCAAGCCGGGAAGATCGAAATCGGTCGGATTATGCAACTTTTGCGGCGCATCATCGACCACACCCGCAGGTGTGACCGCCCGCGCGGCCCCGCTATAGCTGAACTGCAACGTCACCGCTTGGGCTTCGGATTGTGCGGTCAGCCGATCAAGCAGCGTCTGGGATTTTTCCGCTGAAGCAATGGCTTGCGGTGTGACCTTTAACAAGCTTCTCAAGGCACGGTCGGCTTGCAGGTGCTGCTGCAATTCCATCGCGCGGGCCAACAAGCGCGCCAACTCTCCCGCTCTCTGTCGGGCAGAGTTTGCCATTTGCGCCTTTTGCGCGGCCGCCAGACGTTGCCGCAAGCCGCGCACCTGCACAGCGGCGGCGTCGGCGGTTTCAGCAGCGCTGCGATGCCTCGCTGAGATTTCCTCGGCGCGCGTAAGTGCCAGACTGGCCTTGTCCACTGCGGTTTTTTGCGCCGCAGCCGCCACCCGCACCCGTTCAGACAGGCGCTCCAACCGGGTGATATCTTTGGATGCGACATCCACCGTCAGATCGGCGAGCGTCAGATCACGCGCGGTGGCCAGCAGTTTCTCGGCATGTGCCACAGCGGATTGATGTGCCGCCCGCGCCTCGGCAACAGCAGTGTCACGCGCGGCGACGGCTTGGGGATGCGCCAAAGCTGCTTGGCTGCGCATCACCTCGCTGCGCCGCCGCAGACCGTCGCCCAGTTGCAGCATCTTCGCGCGCAGACCATGTTCTTGCGCATCCAGTATCGCGGCTTCATCCACTGCGCGCGCCCATTCACCACCGGCTTTCGGCTTGCCGGTTGTGGTAGCCAACCGCGCCAGCGCCGCATTGGCGCGGTCCAGCACGCCATCCATCCGACGCCCGCCGGTCATCATATCAATCTCGCCCGCGACCGACGACATCAGATCGCGCCGCGCCGCAAGGCCGCGTTCGCGCTCGCGATTATCTTCGGCGCTGCGGCCTTCGGGTTCCAGCCCCATCAGCCCCTGCCGGACCCACAACAGCCCCGACGGCCCCGCAAGCCCTGCTCCGAGCAGCTGCGATATCCACGCCTCGGCCTCGTCATCCAGCGCCACAATGCGGCCATTGGCATCGTTGACGCGGGCGGTGGCGCGTGACAGCCAGCGCTTGGTGATTTGAAAGCGCCCCTCTGGCAGATCAACCTCGACCGTGACTTCCGGCGCACCGCCCGCATGCGGTTGCAACGCCTTGACCGGAGCTTTGCTGCTGCGGTGCTTTTCGAAGAACAGCGCGTGAAGCGCATCGAAAAAGGTGGATTTGCCGAATTCATTCGGTTCGGACAGCACAGTGATGCCATCGCCAATGCCCGACAAGCTGGCGCGACGGCCTGCGAAATGGCGGACGTTGCTTAACTCAATCGCGCGGATCTTCATGGCCGTTCCTCTTGCGCGTAGGCATATAGCCGCGACAGCGCACTTGCGGCGACATCGCGGGCTGTTTGCGCAAGGCTTGAGTCGTTGGCCTCTGCCATAAGCGCCTCGGCGGCCTGACGCAGCGCCCCAGCGCGGTCGATTAGGTCCAGATCATCGGGGCGCGCGTCAACCGCCAAAGCCGCAAGATCGCTGGAAAACCAGCCGAAATCGGGGGCAATGCGCGCCAGCTCGGCCTCAAACGCCGCGCGTTCGGCCAAGGCCAGGCGGCCCGTCGCGGCAAGCCGGATCAACTGATCGCGCCGCCCCTGTGGCGCGGGCAGACTGTCTTGCAAGCGGGACAGCACATCATCCCCCGGCAGCAGATCAAGGCTGGTTGCGATCCAAACCAACGCCCCAGTTTCAACCACGGTCACGCTCGGCACAGCGCCCGGCCCCTCCACCGCAACCAGCAACGCCCCCGGCGTCAGCGCATGTTTGAAGCCGTCGCATTCCGGCGTGCCCGAATACCACGTCGACAGGTTCACCTGCATCCGGCCATGCCAATCGCCAAGCCCCAGATAATCCAAGCCCGAGCGCGCAGCCCGATCTGGTGGAATGATGCCCGCAACGCCTTCCTCGCCCGAAAAATCAGTGATCGCGCCATGCCCTAGGCCGATGCGGATCACAGCCTCGGGCGTTGCCGCAGCCATCGCCTCGGTCAGATCGCGGCCCGGACGGCGCTGGGTGCAAGGCGCTGGCAGCAGATAGGCGTTGAGCGCAAGGGGCAGTGGATCGGCTGTCAGGATCGGGCGCAGGTTGGCAGGACCATCGGCGGCGATCTTGCGCCAAAGCTCGGTGGCCGCCAGACTGTCATGATTGCCCGGCATCATCGCCCAGGTGATATCGCCCTCGTCAGCCATCGCACGCAGGGCGTGCCGCAGCGTTTCGGGCGCAGGTGTTTCCGCATCAAACGTATCGCCCGCCAGCAAGACAGTCGCCGCCCCGCCCTGCCGCGCCGCTTGCGCCAACCGGGCGATAGAGCCATGCCGCGCCTCGCGCAGACGGTTACGGATGGCTTCGGGATAACCGCCAAACGCCTTGCCCAGATGCAGGTCTGACGTGTGCAAAAACCGATAGCTCATGTGTTTTCCTTCTCAAAGCGCGACGCTAAAACAAGCCGTCCAAAATTATGCCAGCGGACGTCGCACACCACTCCAGCCACACAGGAGTTTGCTGGCCTAGCATGCCGCGTGTAGACGGCAGTCCGGCACCCAGAATCCAATACGATGGCCAAAGCCCTCACTCCGTTGTTCCGGTGACGAATGCGCCGCCCGCCAAAAGCAGGCGCAACCGATCAAGCATGTTCCGGCTATCGGACACATCAATGCTGGCTGTCTCTAGTATCACATCACTCCCGGAAATCTGATGCCGCGCGTGGATGGCTTCTACGTCCCCCAGCCCAGCGTGATGCGGATAAAGCAGCGTCAGCCGCGCTGCACCATATAGCTGGCTATACGCCATCATCTGATAAATGTCAGCCTGCGCAACCCCCTGTTTGGGATCATCAATCCGCGCCGAAAGCCGTTTCCACTTGGTATCAATCACATGCGTGACGATGCCAGCGCAGCGGATAAGTATATCGGGCTTGGTTTGGAAAAGCCCGCGCTGGCTGTCCTGTGCCGCCAGACAATAAAGCCGCCCGCCTTGCAACGAAACGCTGGTGCCCGTGCCCGCAACCGCGCGCATCAGCAGACGGCCGATATATTCTTCAAAAAGCGCATTCATCTCGAACAACAGCGCAGTGCCCTGCCCCGCGCCGCCCGTTGTCGATTGATACCGGTTTTGCAAGAAAAGCCGCGCCATGCCGAACAGTTCCTGCCAACGCCGATTTGTGCGGTCGATCACAACATCATCCCAGCGCAGCGCCGAGACTGGAACATCGGTGATCTCTGCATAAACAAAGGAAAGCTCGCGCAGGCGGCGCTGGTTGGCTGGGCTTCGCGACAGCCGCGAAAGTTGGCCAACCGCCACCTTCATGACGCGGTTGAGTGTGATGTCCTCGGACAGAATATCAAAGCGGCACGCCAGTTGCGACGGATTGACCGCATGCCGGGTGAACTGGCGCGTGGTGTTCAACGTGCCGCGCAGCGCCGCAAGATCATCCTCGTGCTGCAGATAGCGGCGCGGCATACCCTGACGGACCGCATCAGCGAGCTTTTCACAGAAAATCCGGATCAGGATTTCCAGCAAAGTTTCGCGCTGAAACTCCAGTTCGGTGATCAGCCCGGTGTCGATCTTCAGATCAAGTGCCACCGCCAGCATATGGATCAAGCGCCGCCGGATCGCAGCATTCTGCTGATCGGTGGTCTGTGCCGCTGGGGTGTCAGCGAGAATTTCAATTTTCGGCAGTATCTCCAACGTGCAACCCTGCACCGCCAGCACCCCAACCACACCGCGCGCCCGCAAGGCGTGGCGGCCATGCTCCAACACGCCCCCACCGCCCCGGCCCGCCAAGGACGATCCCGCAGCGACAGCCGCAAGCTTATCCGCCAGACTGGCCGGAATTTGCTGCGCGCCATCGCCGTAAGGCAAACTCTCCCATTCGCGGATGGTGCGGCGGATCATGGCGCTTGGAATTTCGCAAAATCGAAGTCTGACCTGACGCTCCAGCGCCATTTTTCTTCGCCCATGTCATCTGCTGCCAGACTGTCGGGGGGTGCAAGACGCTTGGCCTCTAGGAAATAGGTCTGCCCCGAACCAGCACGATCCCCCAAAACCGCAGCCACTTTTGACCAGTCGTCGTAGAAATATTCAGACAGCAGCGGAATGACCTTGTGCCGCATCACATCTTCAACGCCCGCTTTGTCAGTGCAGCCGGTGAAAAAACCGTGGCCGATCTGATGATCACGGTCAAACAGATATTCGATCCGCTCATTGAGGGTGGTCAGCAGCCTGCACAGATTGATGCCATCAAGGTTTTCCGCATCAAGGCCACGCGCGGCCAAAGCAGCGCGCAGGGCGCTCACATCTGGCATAAGTTCCTGAAACGTAAACCTTCGGCGCAGCGCCGTATCCAACAGCGCAATCGAGCGGTCAGCGGTGTTCATCGTGCCAATAATATGCAGGTTCGACGGCACGCCAAAACTCGTCGCCGAATAGGGCAGCCGCAACCGCACTTCATTTAGACACCCCAGACGCTTATCGGCCTCTAGCAAAGTGATCAACTCGCCGAACACTTTGGAAATATTGGCGCGGTTGATCTCATCTATGACCAAGACGAAGTCACGCGCCCCTATGGTGGGTGGCAGGGCATCACGATTGTAGACAATGCTTTCCAACCCGTCCCAGTCGATTGACGTTTCATCCAGCTTGTAGATTGGCTGAAACGAGCTGAATTGTTCGGGATAGAAGGCCGATCTGTCCGCGCCCTCGAAATCAGACCAAATCCACTCCACGCTGCGCGCATGGGGGAATTCTTCCTCGGCCGCAATAAACTCGTAAGCACCAGTCACGCGCCCGATCGCCACAATCTGATTTTTGCCAACGGTGAGAACGACATAATCGCCGGTTTCAACGCCAGCTCTGAAATACCAAGTGCCACTGATATCCGCATAACGCCCATTCGCATCGGGATGGTCGTCGCGCCACCGCGCTTTGATCGCCTCGAACTGTTCATACTCCTCTGGCGACCAGTCGACTTTGCCGCCAAATCCCCAAAAAATCTTGCTGTCTTCAAGTGATTTTGCCAGTCGTGCCCGCCAATCGCTTCCGATCAAACTCAGCTTGAATAGGTTCCGATTTCGCTCAAGCCGACTTTCGGCTATGCTGCCCGTGTCAAGGCGCGCACGTTCGCTGATCTGCTTAAAGACCCCGGCGTAAGGTTTCAGACTGAAGCCAGCCGATGCAGGCGCCTCTGACTCAGTGTCATCTTTGGCTTTGTCGGTGGTCGGTCGCAGCCCCTCAACGAAATCCTCATAGGAAAACGATTGGTGAAACGTGACAAACTCGATGCGCCCCTCACTGACCAGTTTTCGGTAAAGCATCATCAGCCCAGCACGATCGCCCCGCAACGGCACGGCAATCGCGTCACCCAAGCAAAGGCGCACGGCTTCATAGGCTGTTGCGAAGGTCTTGCCGGTGCCGGGGGGGCCGTAAAGGATGGTGTTTGTGGGAGACGGCTGCTTGAATGCGGTATCTTGTGTCACTTTAGAGGCACTCCCATCTTGTATTAGATTGTAAGTAAAAGTTGTCGAAGTGCTTTGGTCCGGGCCTGCCTGATCAGGAGGAGGGACATCTGCGAGAGTTTGAAATTTAAGGCCACGCAACGCTTGGCAAACATTGGGCCAAGCGTCGCTTAAGCCCATCTCATTGTTCAAAGTCCCCGCCCGAATGACAACTTGCGCATCACCGCGCTCGCGAGCGGGCGCAATGTAGTAATTCAAGGCACATAATCGGATTCGATGGGCGTCCCGAATCAAGTGCTCATACTTATCGGGAGGCGAAACGGGCCTGTCATCATTATCAACGATAATAAAACCTGAATTGTGAAGCTGAGCAGCGGCACTGGTTGGAAGGCTCCACCCGCCTTGAGGTTCACGACCAGCGCGCGCAAACGCGACGATCGGTTTTGTTGGGTAAACAGGGCGGGATCGAAGGCGTGTTGACCTCACCCAATAATCTCGAGGCTCACCAAAAGCGCTGAAAATATCGCCATGCTCCCCTGTCGCCCGATATCTCTCATATGCATCAATCGCCTCCTCGACAGCTTGCCTAGACAACGTTACGGCGATCTCGCCAACTCTCCCGGCATTCGGAATACCTAGCGCTTGGGCGATCTCTTGGCCAATCTCGTAGCGCAGCAGTTTTTCTGCCCCATAACGCAAATAATTCACAGGCCCACCAGCCAAGGCCTTGCAACGCGCCGCAAGTCCGTCAACCAGCATCGCACGGGCAACCTCGAGGATATCTTCAGTATGAACTGCAGCATCGGCGTGATTACTCGCCCCCTTAGGCTTGATCTTAAACACTGATTTACCCGTCGCCCGGTCACCGTGTCGGACCGGCTGATACGCTACGCCTTCGGCATCATAAAATATAATACGTCGGGACTGTGTAAGTGCGGTCATAATTTATCCTTTAAACACATAGGGGATCGCCCTCCCTTGAAGCAATGCTGCACCGTCACTGTCCCCTAGCAGGCCCAAACCGATGCCCCGCCCGGGGGCCATAGCTAGGATCGCTGCATGCGCGCAGCCCATAGAGCGCTTCAGGTTTGAACCTGACAACAATGTGCGACCGTCGAGAATTTTCATTACTTCTCCAACATTTACCCAAAATCAATCGCCGAGGCGATCGTCTCGACGGACCGCAATTTCAGCAATAACCGAACAGGGTGACATTTTTTGGCATGGCCAAACCGCGCCACGAGAATAATTTCTGTGCTTTGCGTTTGCTTGGTGGCGGCTTTGCGGCCCTACGGCGAAGCTTAGCGCGTCAAGCCTTCAGCCAATCGCGCACGCTTGCCGCCGACTACAAGATTTGCGTTACCTTTGGATCCCAAGGCAATGGCACCACAAAACTCTCCTGATAGCCCAACGCCCGGAAATGCGTGTCATCAAACTGCGCGCCCCACCCGTGATGCCAGTGGCCGAACATCAACAACTGCGGCGCTAGAATCTGCGCCACTTCGGCAAGAAAGGCGCGGGTTCGGGTCGGGCGAATTTCCAAGCCCGGCACGGCCCTGTCGCTACTCATGTCTGCGTGCAGCGATTGGGCCACAAATTGTGGAGCATCGTGGCTGATCACAACCCTGATCTGTGTCTTGACCTTGTCCAGTTGTGACAAAATGTGGTCGGCCGCCCGTGCCGTTATCTCGGTATCCTCGCCGAGCAGACCGCCGTCAGCCCCACCCAGAAACAAAACCGACCCGGAAACCGCCCCATCCGGTAAAAACCCCGGTGCCGCATGGATCAGCGAGGGCGCGTCATGATTGCCACGCAGGAACCGATGTCTGGTATGCCTGCGGTGAAACTGCTGCACCTCGCGATCTTCGCGGGGCGAAAAATGGCCAAACCCGTAGTCACCGACATGGATTGACGGCAGCGGCCCGCCAAAGCGCGCCTCCTCTCGGTCAATCAATGCGCGATAGGTGTCAATATCAGCATGCGTATCACCGATCACGATGGTCGGGATCAAGGGCAGACGCACCCGGCCCTGCGCATCATCCCCTTCAAACATAGACAGGTTGACCGTCTGCAACGCGGGCAAGACCGGTAAATCCTTGTCCTTCGTGGTCCCAGTTCGTGCCATGCACTGGCACAATCTGACGTGCCGCGATGGATGCCGCAAAGGCGCGCAGATCTGCCGGGCTGGCATGGCCGCTGGTGTGAATATACCGTAAATCTGCGCCACCGCTGCGGCACCACTCAACTGCGGTGGAGGGTTTGTCGAGATAGCCGCGCCACATCGACCAAACCACAGCATCCGCCGCAGTCGGGTCCACGCCGCTGGCACGATAGTCGCGCACCAAACCATCGCGCAGCATCACAACAGTCCGGCTGCCCTTGATCGCCCGCGCTGACATGCCATACTTGGCCATTCGATCCACGAACGCGCCACGCCCGGAATTCCGGTAGTGAATTGCAAGACCTCGTGTGATCACAACCTTCAGCTGATCCATGCCCGGACGTGGCAGGCGCGTGCCTTGTGCAATCGTGTCCAACACCTCTGCCGTGTAAAGGTCAATAACCAGAGTCCGCCCCGTCTTTAGCGCCGCCCGGTAAAGTGTTACGGTGCGGTCAATGTTCTGCCCAGACCAGCAACAGAACACCTGACCCTGCACGCGGCTGAAAAGTGACACGAAATCCGCCTCAAGCGATGCTTCAGAAATGACAGGCTTGTCGGTTCCAAGGTTGGTGCCTTCAAGGATCAGCAGATCAACGGTGCCAATTCCAGCCTGCATAAGCCGATCAACAAGGGCTGATTTTCGGCCATGCCTGCGAAAATCGCCGCTGTAAAGCAAGCGCTGGCCAGCGCCTTCGATCAGCAGCATATAGGCATCAAAGGCCGAGTGATCCGTCAGGATTGGCGTCACCCGAAACGCCCCAATGCTGAATGCACCGCGACTGTTCCAGCGGTTCAACACCCGCCCAAGTGGGGCGCGCGCCAGCCCCGCAGTGATCTCGATCAGCCTGGCCGAAGCAGCACCGCTCCACACCGGCCAGGCCAATGGCAGCTCGTTGATCAGCCCCCAATGATCCTGATGCGAGTGGCAGATCAGCACCGTGGCTTGCCCCGAGAGACCAAGCGTCCTAGGCAGCAACCCGGTTGCGTCTTTCGGGGCGTCGAGCGGCTGCCCGGCATCAAGGATCAGCCGTTCGCCATTGGGGTGACGGATCTCGATGCAAGTGCCACCAATTTGGTAGCCGCCACGATGCACCGTCAATTCAAGCTGCGTTGAGGTATTCCGGATCAAGGCAGTTTCAGCGCATCATTTGAGTTGACCATATGCACCGAAACCAACTTTTGGCCTTCGGGCAGGTGGCGTGGATCGGTCAGTCTGGGCAGATGAGCAGTGCAGAAATGTGTGTCAATCTTCCCGTCAGCAGGATCAGGGCGGTTGTCGATCAGCAAACGCACAGTCGAATCGATTCCCACCAGCTTTGACGGATCAGCCGCGACGGCACGAATGGCGGCAGCCAAATCAGGGATTGTCTTGCCCTCACTGGCCCAAACCGCTGCGGCGATCTTTTGCAATGCCACCAGAACCCGGCAGTTTTCCCGGTAAGCATCTCGCACCACGTCCAGCGATCCGGGCGCATCGAACCATGTCGCATAGTTGGCGAGTTGCGTGAAAACCTTTGGCGTGGTGGTGGAACGGATGCGCCCGTCCTTCACATGCTTGGCTTCCCAGAACACCACTTTCCATCCATCGCCCGATGGCTCCAGTGCCACCAAATCAATGCGCGGAGCCACCCGTTCGCTGGCGTCGTTTAGGGCCGGAAGTCCCATCTCCAGATCAATGATTTGTCCATTCGCACCGACAACAAGATCAACAAATGTCTTCTCGATGCCTTGATAGCCATGCGTGCGGCGGATCCAGCAGTCCAGATCACCCGAATCCGGGAAGGCTTGCGCAATCGTATCGAAACGGGTGTATTTCTGCGCATCGGCACCGCCAAGGTATTTATTGTGGATGCGCGCGGTAATCTTTGGACCGAAAGCAACCTTAGCCACCGATTGTCCGCCGCAATAAAAATTCACATAGCCATTGCGGATCGCAAGCCGCAGCTGAACTGGCCGAGCTCCCTCCGATTTTTTATCTCCGTTCTTGGGCTTCCAATTTTCAGTTTGGGCCGCCGTCCCGGCTGGCTGCCAGCGCAGCAACAATTCCCGCAACCAAGGATGCGTTTTCAACTGTGGATCAGCCTTCAAAGCATCTAAATTTACCGCCCGCTTGAAATCACTCATGCCTGCTCCTTCGCTATTAAAATCACCGCCGAGAATCACTTCGCAAGCCGTCAGCCGATACATCGCACTGAATGGTGTCAATTCTTGTCATGGCACGCGTAGCTTTCGCATTACCATCGGCTGAAAATCATAAGTCCTTGTGAAACCTAAACTTTCGGCACCAAGTTTGACCACCTGTGCACGGTCTGCTCGCGGCTGGCAATCCAATCGCGCAGGTCACGCGTCGCAAGAATGCCTGTCCGCACGGCGTCAATCTGCGCGTCGAAATCAATAAAGTGATCCAGTTTTGGCGTTTCCCGAACCAACATCAGACCAGCGCGGCCCGCATTACGCTTGTTGATCGACGGGATGACACGGATGCCGGTTCCGGCGAGATCGGCAGAGATCATCGCCACCATTTCATTGAAGTGATCGCCCCAAGTGTAAAAGCAAATATTGGCATTGCCTTCGCGCAACTGATGCACAATCCGCATCTGCGGCAGGAAAGCCCAATTCGGCAGGCTTGCAGGACCAAAAATCATCGTCACACTGTCTGCCGCACTTTCACGCAACATTGACGGGCCGGGCACCAGCTCTGGCGCAATTTCGCGTGCCAATGCGACGTAGCGTTCGGTGAATTGCCGTTTGGCCGGATGGATCACTTGTGTATAGCCACGGCGCTGCTTATCAATCGCTTGCCGCATCATCCGCGCGCGATGGCCCAGCCGCGCAGCCAACTCTCCGGTTTCGCGCAGCACGCGAGCCTCGAAGAACGCGGCGAAACTTTCATAGCTCATGACGTGGTCAAATCCCTTGGAAAATATCGGATTCTCCGCACTGTAGGTCTTGGGACAAACTAGGATTGTGCGCACCAGATGATGGTTTGCGGCCTGTTCCTCAGCCTCCGCACGATAAGATTCTGCCTGCCGGGGCTGTTCCGAAGTGTCGAGCTTGTTCTCGATCAACAAAAGCACGTCGCCCGCCCCAGTCTGCACGCGCACCGAAATGTCGATCTCACGTCGACTATAGATACGGCGCACCGAATGAAGAACCGAGGCTTTCACAAAGCCAAGCCCCCCCAATCCGATGGCTTTCATCACAGTGGAGGCAAACAGCGTCGACGCCGCGAATTCTTCAACCAATAGCAAGTCGATGTCGCGCTCGGTGGCATGGGTTAGAACAGGGATTTCATTCATATCTTTGGCACTCAATCAATGGATATAACGGACAAAACACGCCATTGTGGCCTCAACCGGGCGTGAATGTGGAGAGCCGTATTACGGCTGATGAAAGATCAGGCCCCAAAGGAATAGCCCCAGTATCGCTAGGAGCCCGCCGCCCAGCATTAATAGGCAGAGCCCCCAAGCCAAATCGCCCAGAAACACGATAAGACGGAACGGGAACAAAATCAGCCGGACGAGAAACGCTTCCTTATCATCGCTCATTTCAGGCTCGCCCAAGCAGCAGCGCCTGCGGCACGTGCGTCGGCCACATGGTGAAAGCGCCCCGCCAATGCCACCCCCATCACCTCGACCGAATAGACCTCTTTGTCTTCAGCTTTATGCGTGGTGCGTTTCAGGATGGTCGCAACGCGGCGGGTGGCTTCGGCGTCGGCATAACCGTGACACTGCGGAAAATCAGCGTCATGTGACTCCCACCACAGATCGCCCTCCCGCTTAATGCGGGCAACACGGCGCCGCACAAACTCGGCTTCTATCCCAGTCCGCAGCCGTGCCGCATCGTCCCGCCCGCGCATTTCAGGTCGCCCAGTATTTTCCAACAAACCCTTCAGCGCTGCATCCGTCATACTTGGCAGTTCGGCAATTCTCTTCTCGATCATCATTTTTCCTCTGGCCCCCTTCGGCTTGGCGAAAGAATCACCTTTGCCACCAGTGCGATCAGGTCTAGCGTTCAGCCATGTCAGAACCTGTCATGGACCCGCGATGTCATTTTCCAAAGCTCAGGATCTGCTGCGTCTCGCACTGATGGCATCAGCGCGCCACGGCGGCGTCAGCCTTGAAGAAATCGCTGCGGAATTCACCATCTCGCACCGCACAGCGCAGCGTATGACCGATGCGATGGAGACGCTGTTCCAAACCGACACCCAAGACGGCCCCGACCGCAAACGCCGCTGGAGACTGCACGATCAGCGCCCGGCCCGCCTGGCGACACGCGCCGAACCCGCAATAGAGGCGCTGGATCTGGCCATCCGCGCCGCCCGCAGCGAAGGCCGCATTCCCCACGCCGACACCCTGTCGATGCTGCGCGATGAGTTGGTCGGGCGGATGCGGCCCAGTGACGCCCGCCGCGCCGAAGCGGATGCCGAGGCACTGCTGCAATCCATGGGCCATGTCGCCCGCCCCGGCCCCCGCGCCGTGATCCCGCCCGATGTGCTTGCCCCGATCACCGATGCTTTGCGCGGCCCGTTCCAACTCCGCGTCCGCTATCACAAGGATACCGCGCCGCGCGTGCTTGAACCGCATGGGCTGCTGCTAGGCCACCGCGCCTATCTGGTCGCCCGCCAACCGTCCCGCAGTGATCAGCTGATCAACTTCCGGCTTGACCGTATCCACGAAGCCCAGTGCTTGACGACAAGTTTCGCCATCGACGCGGGTTTCACCATCGAAGCACATGCAGCGCAGGCGTTTGGAGTCTGGCAGAATCCCGATCAGCTTGGCGAAGTGGCCTGGCGTTTCGCACCGGACGCGGCCGACCATGCGCAGGGTTTTCGCTTTCACCCCAGCCAAACGCTGGAACCGCAGCCAGATGGCAGCCTGATCGTGCGGTTTGAAGCCTCTGGCTGGCTGGAAATGGCTTGGTTCCTGTATCAATGGGGCGATAAAGTCGAGGTTCTGGCCCCCGAGGGCTTGCGCAAATTGGTCGAAAACCACCGCCGCGATGATTTTGACGGATTGCCGTGAAATTATCACCCTGATTTCGCCTGATTTATCGTAGCAACTGATTTCGCGTAAAGATTGTATGGGGACGAGATAGGGTATGCTGACATTCACAGCTTTGAAGGAAAAAGAACGCCATCTGCGCGCTGATTTCCCCGAAACCATGGGCCTGCGCGTGCATCGGGCGATTTCATGGATCGGGCGGGCGCAGAAAGAACCAGACGACCCGGATGCGGCTTTCCTGTTCCATTGGATCGCCTTCAACGCGGCCTATGCCGACGAGACAGAGTTTCAGTCGATCCCCTTAGGTGAACGCGCTGCTTTCACCGATTTCTTCAGCCGTGTGGTGCGGCTTGACACATCCCGCCGGATTTATCGCGCGATCTGGAGCACTTATACCGGCCCGGTGCGCCTGCTGTTAGAGAACCGCTTCGTGTTTCACCCGTTCTGGCAGCATACCAACGGCATCCCCGGCCATGAAAATTGGCAAGACCGCTTTGAGGCGTCGCGCAAGGTGTTCCACAAGGCGACGCAAGATGGCGATACTGCAAAGATGCTCAGCTTGGTGTTTGATCGGCTTTATGTGCTGCGCTGTCAGTTGGTGCATGGCGGCACAACTTGGGGCAGCTATGTCAACCGTGGGCAGGTCAAAGACAGCGCCGCGATCCTTGGCACACTGATGCCGCTGATCGCCGATATCATGCTAGACAATCCCACCGAGCCTTGGGGACGCCCGTTTTACCCGGTGATCGACGCTC
This sequence comes from Cypionkella sp., assembly GCF_034376685.1. Lineage (GTDB taxonomy): Bacteria > Pseudomonadota > Alphaproteobacteria > Rhodobacterales > Rhodobacteraceae > Cypionkella. The sequence goes on along the minus strand of NZ_JAXMJJ010000084.1, from coordinate 16,457 downwards.
CCGAGGCGGGCGTGTCCGGGTCAGCAAAACTTGGGTGACAGATTTTGCCACCCGTTAGCCGCCTAATGGCATCATAACTTTCTCTGATTCTGGTTGATTGAATGCGCATTGCCCCGTTAATGACCCGCGCGCCGCTGACAGGTGCGCTACGGCCCGTGACCTCAGGTCTGCTGCGCGACGCCTATCTGGTGCCCGCAAGCCAACCCGTTGATCTGCAAAAGCTGCTAACCGGGCGTGTAGCGCCTTGGTCAGACAGCTTTGACGCTGCCCCTGACGCCACAACCCGCGCTGTTGAGACCGCCCTCACCAATGTGATGCGGGCCACCACCGCCCTAAACTTCGACGAACTTACCCCCGAACGCCTCCCAAACTGCCGCGCCCGCACCCATCTGACCGCGTTGCGCGCCCTGTGGCGCGATGCCGATCCATTGCCAGAAGCGCTTTCCACCTTTCGCCATATCCTTGGCGCAGACGCCGCAAGTTGCCTTGAGCCGCTGCCGCTGCTTGGCCCCAATGACGATGCGTTCGCCGATCCGGTCGAGGTCGCACTGGCGGCGGCTCTGATCCGCCACCACGGCACAGCAGCACCTGAACCGCTACCACCGACCGAAAACAAATCCGGCGCACTTAGCCATGTGCAGTCCTACCTAGGCCGGTCAGCCCCGCCAATCGCCCCCGACGACAGCCTGCAGTTTTACGGCCTGCGCGATGCCCGTGCCGAGGCAGATTTTGCCGCCGCCCTAGCGCAAAGCCTTCTGCAGCAAGGCGAAATCTCAGCATCCCGTGACATAGGAGTGCTGGTCCCGGCCACCTCTGGCTATACTGCAGCACTGGCCGAAGCCTTTGACCGCGTTGGCCTGTCGCTGTCCGGCCAGCCCGTCGCGGCCCCGCGCGATCTGCTGGGGGAATTGCTGTCCGCCCTGCTGGCAGTCCTTGAAGGCCCCGCCGCACGCACCGCACTGGCGACACTGCTCTCCTCGCCGCTGATGCCTTGGCCCCCCGAGTCCGGCCGCCACATGGCGCGTGAGGTCATTGACCGCGGCTGGTCGCGCAGCGCCACAACTCTGACTGGACCGGAACGCAGCCTGTTCGATGCCTTCCGCGCCGTCACATCGCCCGAACAACTGATCGCACGGCTGTTCTCGGTCGCCGCCGCCTTGCCCAACCTGCCACTTGCACCGCGCGTAGCCGCGATCCGCGCAACCCTTGGTGATGATATAGACTGGCCCCTGTTGCACCGCATGGTAGCACCCTTGCCGCAACAGCCCGAAACCCCTGCCCCTTTCGTCGAAGGCGTCAGCCTGTTTGACGCCGACAGCCTGCCATGGCGCCCGGTCCGCCATCTGATCGTGCTTGGCCTGTCAGGCGCAAACTGGCCGCGCCCTGCCAGCAACAGCCCAATGTTCACCGAATCCGAGATTGCCCTGATCCGCCGCGACACCGGACTTGGTCTGTTCGGTCGCCAACATCACCTGGCACGCGGCTTGGAACTGTTCCGCCGCCAGCTTGGCGCGGCAAGCGATGCGGCCACCCTGCTTGTGCCGGCCCGTGGTCTGGATGGCAAAGCGCTGTCGCCCTCAACCGGCCTTGCGCTGATCGCGCACCTGCTGGGCCAAACCGACCCCGCGCGATTGATCCGCGATCTTGCCGCCGAACCGTCCGCCAGTTGGCCTGTGCGCAGCACCGCGATCACCCCGCTGCCAAACGGCGGCGCACCCGCACTGCCCGCATCAGGCAAGCTGCACCTTGACGGCGATCTGCTGCGCCTGCGCGAGAAAGACACGCCTGTCCCGCAATCTCCCTCGCGTCTGGAAACCCTCCTCTACAGCCCGCTTGCATGGCTGCTGGACGAGTTGGGCGCAAAAGACCGCACTTGGGCGCCTGAAACCTTGGATGTGCTGATCCTAGGATCGCTGATCGGGCGGGTGCTGGAAGACCTGTTTCCCGCTGCAGCCCCGCTTCCCGATGATGCCACCCTGACCACCGCCACCCCCATCGCGCTGGACCAAGCCATCGCCAGCGTGGCGCCTTGGCTGACCGGCCCGCAATGGACGGTAGAGCGTTCTGGGCTGGAATGTGAAACCCTGTCGAGCGTTCTGGCATGGGCGCGCTTCCTGCGCGGTAGCGGCGCTGTGGTTCTGGGCAACGAGATGGATCTGGCAGGCGAACATGACGGCCTGCTGATCGCCGGACGTGCCGATACGCTTTTGCAGCTTCCAGATGGCAATCTACTATTGATCGACCACAAACGCTCTGGCGCGCGCGGGCGGCGCGATCGCATGTTCAAGGCTTGGGATCTTCAGGTGGCGCTTTACCGCGCCATGCTGCAACGCCCCAGCGTCCAAACCGATCTGACCCGGCAAGTGGCGCAAGGCCGCCCGCCGATCACCGGCTACCACACCACGCTTGACAGCACCGTGCTGGTCGAAAGCGCGGGCGCGGGTATTCCGGGGGCCGAAGTCGTCGCCGAAGATATCTCGGGTGCTGCGATGGCGCAGCTTGTCAAACGGGTGGCCGAGGTTGGCATAGGCTCCATTGTCTTGAACAGCACAGGCGACGCCAAACGCTTCGACAAAGACTGCGGCATCAAAGCCTATGCCCTGCGCGACAACGCGCTTTTGCTGGCACTGATGCTGCCAGAACAGGATGACGAGGAGTTTGATGATGAGTGATGGTTTAACCCTTGTGCCCGCCGGTGCAGGCGCAGGCAAAACATGGCGGATTGAAAACACCCTTGCCGACTGGGTCGAGGCGGGCAAAGTCGCCCCCGGTCGCATCCTTGCCGTCACCTTCACCGAAGCCGCCGCATCGGAATTGCGCGGCCGCATCCGGGCCGAGCTGATGCAGCGTGGCCGGGTTTCAGACGCGCTGGAAATCGACCGCGCTTGGGTCGGCACAATCCACGCGCTTGGCCAGCGCATCCTGACCGAACACACCTTCGCCGCAGGTCGCTCTCCCGACAGCCGCCTTGTCACCGAGGCCGAGCGTGATCTGCTGATCAGGTTGGAGCTGACCCGCTCTGAAAGCCTTGCACCCGTGATGCGCGATCTGGCGCGCTTTGGCTATGCTTGGAATCCGATGACCGAAAGCACAGCCGAGGATTGCTTTCGCAGCGATCTGCTGCGCACCATCGACATCTTGCGGGGCTTGGGCGAGCGTGGCCAGAACCCCGACATCCTTGCCCAGGCGCTGGCACAGCTTGACGCGGGCTATGGCGCAACTCAAGCCCCCGAACCGCTGACGCAAGCGCTTGTGCTGGCCGCAAAAGATCTATTGCAAGCTTTCCCGAATTCGCTGGCACAAATCGCCGGAAACACCGCTGCACGCACGGCTTTCGCCCGCGATCACACCAACCTGCGCCGCGCGGCCTTCAACGATGCCCTCACACGCGATTGGAAACTGTGGCAAGCCCTGCGCAAATTGCGCCAGACCAAACCGCTGCCACCCGGTTATGATACGCTTTCCAGGCAAGTGATTGAGGCCGCCGACGGCCTGCTGCACCACCCCGGCCCCTTGGTCGATGCCCGCGCGCATCTGCAAGCGCTGGTCGTAGGCGCGCAAGAAATCCTCAGCTCCTACGCCAGCGCCAAACGCCGCGCAGGTCTGGTCGATTACGCCGACATGATCACCGAGGCCGAAGCCCTGATCCGTCTGCGCCCCGAAATCCTGAGCGCCGTGCTGGGTGAAATCGACTGCGTGGTGATCGATGAATTTCAAGACACCAATCCGGTGCAGTTCGCCCTGCTCTGGCGATTGGCCGAAGGCGCGGGCCGCGCGTTGATCGTGGGCGATACCAAACAGTCGATCATGGGCTTTCAGGGCGCAGACGCACGACTGTCCACCGCGCTACAAACGGCGCACCGGGAAATGGTTGATCCGTTGACGCACAACTGGCGTTCGGTCCCCGAAGTCATGGCGCTGGTCAACGCGATTGGCCCGGCGCTGTTCCCCGAAGGCTACGGGCCGCTGACCCCCAAACGCCCCTCGGCAGGCACCGTGGCGCTAGAGGCAATAGCCCTACCCTCAAGTTGGGCCGACAAGAAAAACCATGCCCCCGACTGCATTGCCGACCGGGTGGCGAGCATTCTGGCGGGTGGCGAGATGATTGTGGACAAGGCCAGCAAAACCCTGCGGCCCGTGCGCGCCTCCGACATCGCCGTGCTCTGCTACACCGCTGCGAATTGCGGCAGGGTCGGCGATGCTTTGCGCGCCCGCGCGGTCCCGGTGCGCATTCAAGCGCAGGGCTGGCTGACAGCCCCTTCCACCCAAGTCGCGCGCTATGCCTTGGCCTTCGCTGCCGATCCCGATGATCTGCACGCAGCCCTTGGTTGGCTGATGCTCGGCCCCGCCCAGATGCCCGCCGAAGATGCTTTGCGCAATGCGGTCGAAGGCGTGCTGCCCACCCATGCAACCCTTTCTGCCTTGGCGGCTGTGGGTGCCGATTGCAGCGTTGCAGAGGCTTTAGCCCGTATCATCGCGCTGGCTGGTCTGCGCGACTGGGCGCTTGGCCTCGCGGAACCCGAGCAGGCGCTGGCCGATCTTGCCCGGCTTGAAGCCGAAGCGCAGACCTTTGACAACATGGCCGCCGAGCTGAAAGCAGCCGCCGGGTTTCATGGCACCGGCGTGCAGATATTCCTCGGCTGGATCGCCGCCCAAACCGACAAGGATTGGGATCGCCACCCCGACCCCGATGGCTGGACCGCCAGCGGCGTCGAGGTGTCAACCTGGCACGCCGCCAAGGGGCGCGAATGGCCGATCACCATCGTCGCCGGACTGGATTTCAAATTCCCCGAACGCCCCGGCTCTTTGCGGGCCGAATTCGACAGCTTCGATGATCTCGCCCATGTGCTTGACCACGCGGGCCTTGACTGGTTGCCAAATCTGGCAGCACCCGAAAAACAGCAAATCTACGCCGATCAACTGATTGCCGTCGATGAAGACCGCGCCGCCCGCGCGCTTTATGTGGCCCTGACCCGCGCCCGTGATCGCTTGGTCTTGGTGTTGCCGTCAGAGCCGTCAAAGCCAAAAGACCGACCAACCCGCATGGTTGACCTGCTGCGCGTCCGCAGCGGGCTGACGCTTGGGCCGGGAAACATCACGATTTGCGGCGAAACCCTGCCCTGCCGCATCACTTACGAGCCGAAAGACCGGGATTTCCCGCTGCCCGATCTGCCGCCACAGCAAACCCGGCACCGCTTTGGCGCCGCCGAAACGGCCCTGCCGTCCGTGCGCACCCTGTGGCGGCAGCAACCCTCATCGCTGTTGCCGCAATCACTGCAAATTCCCGCGCTGCAGCACATCGACCTCGGCGCGCGGGTTGGCGGCCAGCGCGATGGCTTTGCGCAAGCCACCGAGCGTGGCAGCGCGTGGCATCTCGCCTTCCGCTGCTTGGTCGAGCGACCTGATCTGTCACAGCAACTTGCAGCCGCCACCGGCCTCAGTCAAGGAACGCTCCACCAGATCGACGCGCAGGCAAAAGCCCTGCGCAACTGGCTGACAGCAGAAGGCTACGACCAGTTGCATTTCGAGCTTCCCCTGCAACAGCGATTTGCCGATGGCTCCGAAATCAACGCGATAATCGACTGCCTTGCCGAAGGTCCGGCAGGGGTGCTGATCCTTGATCACAAATCCGGCCCCTGCCCCGATGCGGCCGTGCGCTTCGCGGGCTACCTGCCGCAACTTGCCGCCTATGCAGAACTGATCGCGCGCCTTTGGCCAGACAAACCCCTGCGCGGCATTGCAATTAACTGGATGAACGAGGGCCGTCTTTCCATCGCCCCGCTGCCCGAGATGGAGAAAGCTTGATGTCCTTTCTGGCATGGATCGACTTCGACCAAGCAGACCGCGACCGCACACGCCGGATCATGGACCTATTTGGCACCGAAGAATCACGCGATGAACTGGGTCTCGGCAGCATCCGCGATGCCTTGGCTGATCTGATGTTTCCGGGCACCAGCGTAATTCAGACCCGCTTGCGCTATATGCTGTTCGTCCCGTGGATTTTCCGCCTCGCGGCCTCCCGGACAGGCAGCGCCGCAGCACGGCTTGATTTTACACGCGGGTATGAGATCCGACTGATCGATGCCCTGCTTGCCGGCGGTGAGACTACTGGCATCATCGGCAGTGAAGCCCGCGCGCAGCTGAAGCGCCTGCCGAGCGACGTTTACTGGGCGGGCCTGCAACGCTGGGGCGTCCGTGCCGAGCCGGGCAGCCGGGCCGATTGTCTTTCTCTGCCGCCGGATAGTCCGGCTTGGATTTCAGGATTGCCCGATATGCCTGACGAAATGCCCCCAGATCCGGCAAATTTGAAGCCATGCGACTTCATTCTGAGGTCCGAAGAGGCTAGCTTCTTGAAGGATCGGCTGGTTATCACTGCCTCAGAAACGCTGCTAACAACTCTGGCGCTCTCGGGATGGCGACCGACCTACACCGAGGGCAAGTTGGATGTAAGTGCGGTTTGGCTGCACTCTGACCGCCCCAATTGGTCAGCCCGCAATCGCGGCATCGTCACCCAGGCCGAGAGCTTTGCCCGGGTCATGCGAGGGGCTTCACTGCTCTACAATCTGGTGTTGGCAGAACAGTCCGCCGCCGCGCAAGGGGCAGAGAACAGCCAATGGCGTGATCTGGTGGCTCTTTACCGCCAATCCTTGACCGACTGGCAGGAGGATCTGCGCACGCTTTCCATCTCAGATTGGAAGCTTACAGAACTCTGGACACTCGCCGAAGACACCTCCCACCGCATCGCACCCTTGACCATGCGTTTTGTCGGCGATTGGCGCGAGATCGCGCTGAGAAGCGTCGGGGCCGTGGCCGACCTTTCCACTGCCCGGTCTTTGGTCGAGATGCGCGAAATACGCCTCAAGGGCTCAAAGTCGCGCCTCCGAAACGCCTCAGCTCTTTCCCGATGGAACGGGGCGTCGGGCGCTGGCCTGCTGACCTATCGCTGGAGCACCGTCGCCAGTCATCTCGGGGACCTTGCCAATGTCGCAGGATAATGCCGCGCTCGATCCCGAAAACCGGGCGATATATTCCGAGATCCTGCGTGCGCCGCCGGGATACGGGCTCGATGCCGCCGTTGCTACGACTTATTCGCTGGATTTCGAAACCGCGCTCGTCATCCCCGCTACGCTAGCCTTTCAGGCCGCTGAGAGCAGGCAACAGGTTCTCGACACTCCGCTGGCTCTGCTTGAGGGGCTGGAACGCCTCGCCGGGCGGATCGTGATCTTTTGCGAGGCCGGGCGGATCAAAGCGCTGCCCACTCAAGCGAGCCGATTGACCGCTCTTCTTGAAGACACAATCACTGAGGTCCTCGCTCCCGCTGGCGGGGCATTTCACCCCAAACTTTGGGCGCTACGATTCACGACGCTGCAAGGCGACGGCCCGCCGCTTTTGCGGCTAGCGCTGCTGTCGCGCAACCTGACCACAGATCGCAGTTGGGATCTGTCTCTTTGTCTAGACGGTGCGCCCGGCCCTAGACCCGAGCCGGGCAATGCGCCAATAGCAGAGCTGTTGCGCCGTTTGCCCGATCTTGCCTCGGGTCGCACCACACCACCGCGTGCCCGCGCGATTGCCGCTACCCTAGCCGATGACATTGATAGGGCGATCTGGACTCTGCCAGCGGCGATGCGCGAAATTAGCTTTGCCGTCAACGGTCTGGGAAGTGCCGTTTGGCGACCTAGAGTCGGACGCAAGCTCGGGATCATCTCACCTTTCCTATCAGCCGATGCACTTGAAATCCTAAGCCGAGGCCTCGCCCCCGAGGATGCACGCCTTCTGTCGTGTAGCGAAGAACTGGCACTGTTGCCCGAAGCAACGCTCGCACGGTTCGGACAAGTCACCGTGCTGGACGAAATCGCCGAAACCGAGGATGGCGAAGATACTACCCAACCCGCAGTCCGCGGGACCCCGGCGGTTGGGCTACATGCCAAGGCCTTTGTCACCGAACGCTATTCAACGACGGAAATCACGCTGGGTTCTGGCAACGCGACCGCTGCGGCACTGCTGTCGGGTGCAAATTTAGAAGTGTTTGCCACTCTGTCAGGCCCATCCCGACTGATTGGAACCGTCGAGGATCAATTGGCACCCGAGCGGCTAGGCCGCTTTCTGCGCCCCTTCCAGCCGTTTCCAGCCACCGAGACGCCGGCTGAGGCCGCTGCCGAACTTGCTGCAGAGGCGCGACTAGATTCCGGGCGGAAGGCATTGGTGCGCTGTGATCCCGTTCTACGCTGCAAAGTAGATTTTGACGGGCTTATAGAACTGACCTTGACCTCCGCCCGTTCGGCTCCTCTGCCACAAGGGGTGAGCTTGACACTTTGGCCCCTCGCCATTGGCGCGATGCATGGGATCACCCTGTCCGGTGGACTGACGCGCGGAACACATGGGTTGGGGCGCATCGCTCTGCGCGATGTGACCCGTTGGCTAGGTGTCCGGCTTGAGGATAGTGCCACCGGGAAGGAGCAGATATTCTCGCTTGGAACAAGTCTGCGGGATCTGCCTGAGACGCGCAGCGCCGAGATCCTGCGCACTATCGTCGAAAACCGCGAGGCTTTCTTGCGCTATATCCGGCTGCTCCTGGGTGACACAACCGAGGCAGCCAAGGCGATCTTTGCAATGAGTAAGGGCGGGGCTTTCTTCGGCATGGCCGGATTTGCCGAGGATGCACCAATCCTTGAGGACATGGTGCGTGCTCTGTCTGGAGACGGCCGCCAACTTGGCGATATTGCGCGACTGATTTCGCGCCTCAGAGATGCAAAGGACGCCAAGGGCGATTCCGTGATCCCTGAACGCTTTGTCACGCTATGGCAGGTGTTTGAACAAGCTTTGCCAAAAGGAAAACACCGTGGCTGATGGCGCAGACCTGCCCCCGTTTAATTCTGGCCCGGCGCTTGCGCCCCTGAAGGCCTTTCAACGCGCTACGGTTGAGCATGCGTTTCGGCGCTTGATGACCGACCACGACTCGGTGCGCCAGTTCCTCGTGGCGGATGAGGTTGGATTGGGTAAGACTATGGTTGCCCGAGGAGTGATCGCTCGCACGATCGAGGCGCTTTGGGACAAGGTGCCTCGGATTGATATCATCTACATCTGTTCGAATGGCGCAATTGCAGAGCAAAACTTGGCGCGACTGAATGTGATGGAAGATGCTGCGCAGGTCCTGCCGACGCGGTTGACATTGCTGCCCTTGGAACTGGGAAAACGTGACAGCCTGCGCAACAATAAAGTGAATTTCATCAGCCTAACACCCGGCACGACCTTCGATCTTAAATCCTCAGGCGGTCTGGCGGTAGAACGTGCGCTGCTCCTGCGGCTGCTGGCGGACATGCTGCCGAGCGATTTGGGGCCTATCCATCTGTTTCAGGGCTGGTCTGGCGATGCAGGCTGGGCATGGGAGCGAAAGCGCATCGCCGAGGCTCCGGTGGACCAAGATATCGCCGAAGGGTTTCGCGCAGCGGTTAAGGCGGAACCCGGTCTTCTCGATCAGATTACGGCCCTCGCCGAAAGATTTCGCACGACCAGCCCCGACGCCAATGTGCGTCGCGACCGCGAGACGATAATTGGAAAGTTGCGAGGTATGCTGGCCCGGACTAGCGCCGCAGCGTTAGAGCCGGATCTGATTATTCTTGACGAATTCCAGCGTTTTCACGGTCTTTTGCATGATGACAGCGAGGCGGCAGATCTGGCCCGCCAACTGTTTGATTTCACCGATGCGGCGGGCAATGCCACGCGAACCCTACTGCTGTCCGCCACGCCTTACAGGATGTTGACCTTGGCAGGAGACGAGCCAGACGCTGGCGATCATTACAATGAGTTCCTTGAGGTGCTGGAATTTCTTTTCGGCAAGGCCGAGGGCAAGACACGGCGCGACGAGATTGCTACGGAAATGCACCGTTTTCGCACGGCGATGCAACTCCTGCCCAAAGGCTTCGATGCAGCCTATGATCTGAAGCAAGGCATAGAGAACAAGCTGCGCCGCGTCATCGCGCGAACCGAGCGCGTTTCGGAAAGCACCGATAGAGACGCCATGGTGCGCGAGATCCGGCACGAAATCGACCTCCGCCCTGAGGATCTACTGGAAGCCCGCGCCATCGCGGCTGTTGCCAAGGCCGCCAACGCCCCCGGCACTGTGGAATATTGGAAATCCGCGCCTTATCTTTTGAACTTCATGCGCGACTATAAGTTAGCAGAGCACATCAAGGCGCAGTCCACTGGACCTGATGCAGCCCTACGCGATGCTATGCGCGCCGCACGCCGCTGCAATTTGGACCGCGACAAGCTGGACAAATACGCGGCTTTGCAGATCCCGAACGGCAGGATGCGCAAACTGATGGAGCTTGCGAGTGAAAATGACTTAAACCGACGGCTTTGGATGCCGCCCGCCCTGCCCTATTTCGGCAACGCGCTTCGGGCGAGCAAGATCCTCGTGTTTTCGGAATGGTCGATGGTGCCCAATGCGATCGCGGCCCTGCTGTCGTATGAATCAGAGCGTCAACTGGGTCTAGGCGAAGGTAAGCACGGCTATTTCGATTTCACCCGCCCAAGGCCTTTGCAGTTCCGCGAGGCGCAGGGCCGAATGGCTGGCCTCCGTGCTCTGCAACTGGTTATCCCCTCACCAACCCTTGCCAAGCTTATTGATCCGCTGACGCTGCATCTAACCGCGCGGCCTGCCAGTGCCGATGCCATGCGACGAGCAGCCATGGAAACGCTCGTTGCCTCTGCACCCGACATCAGCATGGACGTCGCCGATTGGGCAGCGCCTGCAGCGCTCGATCTACAATTGACCAGCTTTCGTGCGTGGCTTTCAGGCCCTGCCGTGAGCCAGATCGGCGACGAAGAATCTTGGCCCGGACATCTCACCGTCTTGAAGCTGGCGGCCAATGCTGGGTCGAGGAAGATCCATGCTGATACCGCACTCATTTCGCATCTCGTCGAAGTGGCACTTGGCAGCCCGGCGACTTGCGCGCTGCGCGCTCTATCGCGCGTGTGCCCTGAGTTGCAACTGGACCATCCCGCGTTACTGTCTGCCGCAACGCGGATCGCCATGGGTTTTCGCACGCTCTTCAACCAACCCGAAGCACAATCCCTGCTGCGCGAGGAAAGCGCCGATTTCTACTGGCGCGCGGTGCTGCGCCATGCCGTAGAACACGACTTGCAATCCGTGCTAGACGAATACGCCCATGTTTTGCTGGAATCCGAGGGTCTGCTTGGCCACTCCCCCGAAAAGAGACTTGCAGGTCTGGCCGAACGTATCGTCGAGGCACTAAGCCTGCGCCCTGCGCAGATAGAGGTGAATGACTATCATGTTGGGCGTCGTCGCATAAGCAACGCCGTGCTGAAAATGCGGGGCCGCTTCGCCATGCGGCTGTCCAACAAAGGGGAAAGCGAAGATGGCATTCTGCGCACGGGCATCGTGCGAACCGCTTTCAACTCGCCGTTCCGCCCCTTTGTTCTCGCCTCCACTTCGGTTGGACAAGAGGGCTTAGATTTCCACCCCTATTGCCATCGCCTCGTTCATTGGAACTTGCCTCCGAATCCGGTTGACATGGAACAGCGCGAAGGCCGCGTCCACCGCTACAAAAATCACGCTGTGCGACTGAACCTAGCCGAAGGCTTCGCCTCGACTCTAAGGGTCGACAACTCGGCAGACCCTTGGGCTTTTATGTTTGCACTCGCACATGTCCAAGCCACTCGACCCGGTGATCTTGAACCGTTTTGGCTGCTAGAGGGACCGAACCATATCGAGCGTCACATTCTGTCGCTCCCATTTAGTCGAGAAGAAACCCGTCTTTCTTGGCTAAAACGGTCCGTTGCAATTTACCGCTTGGCCTTTGGTCAACCGCGACAAGACGATTTATTGATCTTTCTGGAGGCCCTAGCTGAGAATTTTCCCGCGAACAAACTTGCAGAACTGCAAATCAACCTGCGCCCGGAAAATCAGTTATGAACTACCGCGATTGCGTCGGCGGCCGGATCTTGATCTGATGATGTGACCGCCCCCCGACGGGATCAAAGTGCCAAGGTGGGGCGGCACCGTCCAAACTGCCCTCCCGACACCGCGCACAGCGTGGCGGCAGCAACCGTAGTCGCTTTTGCCACCAGCACAGCCGAATTTACCCGAGCTGCAACATATCAACCTCGGCGCGCGGGTTTCCTTCGCGCCAAAGCTCAGCGCGCCAGGCGATGGTTTTGTTCGGGGATCGAGGTGCAAAGCTTGAACTCAAGGACACGCGCCCATTTAAGAGTAACGTGGTGATAAAAGAGATCCTTGATCTCGCCATTCAGCTCAAGGTTGATCTGATCTGATCAGGCCACTCTATGGGCATGGCTCAATATGAGCCATGGCATCAAGCAAAGTGCGCCCAGAAGCCCGTCTTGCGGCCATGGTCGCGCTTCAAATGGGCGACGTAGGCAGCATGCCGTTCTAAGGTTCCGTAATCCTCGATCTGGCTGGCCAGCGCATCGCATTCGGCCAGATGGCGCGCCGCGTGCTGGTAGCGGCTGGATTTTCCGGCGTTCAAGGTGAAATCGATCATCGCCCGCAAGGCCAGTGTGGCTGCCAAAGGAAAGCGCGCGGCCAAGACTTCTGCTGCCGGAGTCAGGATTTCATAGTGATCGCCGTCCAGCTCGGTGAATCGCTGTTGAACCAGCTGCGCAGCCCGGTCCAAGGCGGGCCAGCGGAGCAGAAATTGCAGCGCCGAGAGTGCTATGGGATAGGCCATTGCATAGGCCATGGCCCGGTCCTCGGCGTCGATATCCTCGAAATCGGGAAGCCGCTTCAGAAAGGCGCGCAGGTAGTCAGGCGAGAGATCGCGCTCGAAACAGGCCCAACGGAAAGCCTGCGCCTCGTCGTTGCGATCAAGCGCCTCCAGCACTTCGAGGCGGGCATCCTGCCATTCGTGCGGCATCCAGCGGCTCTTGTCCACCTCGGCCCGCTCAACAAACCCCAGCGCATCCCCTGCCCTGCCCGTGGCCAGCAGACGCGCCGCAATTTCGGCAGCGATCTTCGGCACCTTGCGCGTGGCGGGATCGTATTGGGCGATGAAGGCATCCACGTCGCCCATCGCATCGGCGATGTCCTTCAGCGCCATACGCACCAAGCTTTGCCGGGCGCGTTCCTGCATCTGATGCACATAGGTCGCGCCGCCCAGGCCATAGCCCACCGCCTCCCATTCGGTTTTTGGGGGCACAGGCACCGGCGTTGCGGCCAGCACCTCAATCCGCTGCTTGAGATGGCCAAGACCCTCGGCCCCCAAGGCAGGCGTCAGGATGGCGATCAACCCGTCATATTGGCCATAGCCATTGTCGCGCAGGGCCTCAATCGCCGCATCGGCCAACGCCTCGGGCGGCGTTCCGGCGGCAAGTGCGATCTCGCCCAGTAGCACGCAGGCATCGTGAAAGACGCCAATGACGATGCCGCTGCTGTCGTCGCACCGCTCGAACAGCGGCGTGGCGATCTGCATGAAACGCCAGGTTAGCGCCAGCGCCTCGGTCGGGTCGGCGGGTGCAATCTGCTCCTTGATCGCCCGAATCTGACTTTGCAGATCGGTGACCAGTGGCTTGCGGTTTTGCCAGTTCACAAAGCTGCGCGCTCGCGCGATGCTGGTCAGCCGCTTGGCCACTTCGCGCCCCGCTTCTTTCGGGCTTTGCGCCCCGGCCAGTTCCAGCCGCAAGCGTCGTTTGGCCACCGCAGAGCCAGTGCTGATCTCGATCAGCAGGTCGGCCAGACGGGCAGCACCGAGCGTCTCGAGATTCTTTGCATTGAGGGTCGACTTCGATGCCATTGGAAATCCGTAATGGTTCAGCCGCACCCTATTAGCGGTCAAGGTTGAGCGAAATACCAATACCAATTCAACAACGGAAACCAAACCCGAGAAACAACTCGTTGAAATGGAGGCACTTTAGCACTGCATCTTGCGGCATTCGGCAAGTCTAAACGGTGAAACTAAGCAGACAGGTTGTTTTGGCGCAACCCATCAAACTTGCTCAGACACGCTGATAGACAATTTCGCGGGCCAGCCAGCATCCTAAAATTAGCCCGTCGATCGCACCTTTGGTATCTCGCTTTATCATCATCGTCCAGTCACCCGGCGCAGGCGCATCCATTGATCTGCGGGTGGCGACTGTCCACACATCAAGGCCAGCGGGGGCCATTCGCTCCATCCGACCACTGCGCAGCAGGCCACTGAACCGCGCATAAACCGCGCCGTCCCGCGCCACAATTTCCATCGTGGCTTCTAACTCGGCCGACTGATATTGCCCGGCAATCTCGACCGCGTTGGCGCTATCCATAACCGCCAAAGGCAGCAATGTGGCTTCGGTGTTGTCCTTAGCGCGCTTCAGGGTCAAGCCAGTCGCCGTTCGCGCAAGCACCACCCCCGGCGAAGTCAGCGTGCCATCGGCGGCCAGCGTTAGGCGCTCGACCGAAGTGGCATGGCGTAGTTTGGCAGAGTTGCGCGCACTTTCCACGCGTGTGAGCAACCTATTCGGGCCAATCCACTGGCCATCCCAGCCGTCGGGCAACGGCGGCTCGGCCGGAGCTTTTAGGCCCATCGCTGCATGAACCAAAGCCTCTGCGGCGCCATGTGCATCTGCCTCGTGGTTGAACATCACCACTACTGACAACCGCGCCGCGCGGGCATTCAACCGATGCGCCCGGAACCCGCGTAGGGCACCGCCATGGCCGGTGAATTCAAGTTCGGAGATCGTTTCGCGGGAAAGCCCATAGCCATATGCGGCAGGCTTGCCATCGGCGAAACTCGGTGGCACCGAAGCACGCCGGTAAAGGCTGCTTTCATCGTTGCGCGTGGCATCAATCCAAGCCTCATACGCGAGCATGTCCAAGAGCGAGGCTGAAATCCCTGCATCGCCCACCCAATAGATTGCATTCTCAGCGGGAAAAAACCCGGTCTCTTCGCTGCCCTCATAACCTACCACACCGTCTTCCGGGCGGCTGGTGTCCGCGGTTAACACGGCGGTTTTCATCTGGGCCGGACCCCAGATGTGCTGCTTGTAAAGCACATCTAGCGCCAAGCCGGTTTCGGACTCGATCATCTCGGACAAGATGCGGAAGTTGCAGTTGCAGTAAGAGTATTGCGTGCCGGGCGGGAAATGCCCGGTCTTCATTCGCGCAATCAGCGGCAGCGCATCCTCGCGCCGGAACGGCTGTTCAGCAAAAGCACCCTGCAAAACCGTCAAGGCCCAGTAGTCGCGTAAGCCCGACTGGTTGTCGCACATCTGTTTGACGGTTGGCAGCAGTCCCGTAAACTGCGGCAAGAATGCAGCGACTTTGCCATCCAGCTTGGCAGGCTCGCCCATTGTGGCCAAAAGCACCTGACAGGTGAATTGCTTAGAGATCGAGCAGATCGGCAGACGCGTGCCGGTGGTCATTGGCTGCGCGGTATCAACATTCGCATAACCCCACGCGCGGGCAGCAATCACCTTACCATCCAACATCACCCCTGCCACGCCACCGGGGCCGGGATAGAGCTTGGGCAGCTTATCAAGGGCTGCAGTCACGTCATCAAGGTCGATCTTCGTCATGGCAGGTCACCTGTTGGCATGTTGAGAAACCGACGGTCCCATCTTGGCATCGCAGAATACCTATGACCATCCGCTGAAGCTGGGGTTTGTGTGCAACTCGATAACAATATTTCGCAGCTGTCGGCGCAAACCGCAGCAATCATACCCTAGTAAAGTCTGGAAAAGTCTGCCAGCCTTTGTCTGAATATTTTGAAAGGGAGCAGGTCCATGTCTGACCCTATTCTCACTTTGCCAGAGGTCGCTGTTTTGTTGAAGGTTGCAGAGAAAACCGTCTATACGATGGCGCGCGGCGGCCAGATTCCGGCATTCAAGGTCCGCGGTCAATGGCGATTCAAGCACGACGATATTGATCGCTGGATCGATGAGCAGAAGGCATCGATAAAGGGAAACCTCGGAAAAGGTGCCGTGGATGTCTGAGCAGTTCTTCGAAAAACCGATTCTGAATTCCCCTTATGCGTATCCGGGCAGGCATTGGGAACTTGATCCGGATGGTCAGCCGACGAACCGCATCCTGGATAGCCGTCGGCGCTCGGATCTCATCACACCTGTTCCAAAAACCAAAAAGCAACGGCAGAACACGAAACAGGGCGCCCTGCTGCTTGGCGCCAATGACGATCTTTCGACGACGGGTCAGGAATACAACCCCACCCCAATCATCAATGAAGTTCGGGGCTATGTTGAAACTTGGCGCGGCCTGCCAAACCCTGATCAATGGCTGGTGACGCCGGAGACGGTGCGTCTGCTGCAACACTGGAGACACCACAAATTCGAGGGCATTCGCCCATTCTTCTGCCAGATCGAAGCTGTGGAAACCGCCATCTGGCTGACAGAAGTCGCGCCCAAGATGGGACCGCGCGTCGCCAAGTTCTGGGCCCACATCAAAGGGGCAAATGAACAGGCTAACCCGGAACTGACGCGCCTTG
>NZ_JAXMJJ010000083.1:0-33541 GCF_034376685.1 Cypionkella sp. | reverse complement strand
TTGATGAGGTGCTGGGGCTGCGGATGGGGGCTGATGATTACGTCAAGAAGCCGTTCAGCCAGCGGCTGCTGGTCGAGCGCATTCGCGCACTATTGCGCCGCAACGAAGCGATTGCCACCGGCGAGGTTGCCGTTACCGAAGAAACCAAGATTATGGAGCGTGGCCATCTGCGCATGGATCCGTTGCGGCATTCCGTGGCCTGGAAGGGCCGCGATGTCTCGCTGACCGTGACCGAGTTCATGCTGTTGCAGGCACTGGCGCAGCGCCCCGGTTTTGTCAAAAGCCGCGATCAGTTGATGGATGTGGCCTATGACGATCAAGTCTATGTCGATGACCGCACCATCGACAGCCATATCAAGCGCCTGCGCAAGAAAATGCGCTCGGTAGATGATGATTTCGCGGCCATCGAAACGCTGTATGGCATTGGGTATCGTTACAACGAAGAATGACCGCCAAGATATGACCGCCGCGCCAGACATATCCATGAAAACCGCTGCCCCGGCGAAAAAACCGGGTGAGCTGCTTTTGGGCGAAGACTGGGTCTCGCCCGAGGTTGTCGCTGACAGCGCGCTTTCCGAAGGGCGAGGGCGGCGCGGCATCGTCTCGTTGAACCGCTCGCCTTTGGCGCGCAAGATCATCGTGTTCAACCTGATGGCGCTGGTGATTTTGGTGGCGGGGGTTCTGTTCATGAACCCCTTCCGCGACAGTCTGGTGTTGCAGCGCGAAAAGGCTTTGGTGACAGAGGCGCGGTTGATCTCCAATGTGGTGGAAACGGTTGCCGCCAACGCCAATGGCACCCTGCCTACAACATTGACGGGATTGGCTGTGGCACCGGGGGTCGAGGTTTTTGTCTTTGATCCCAAAGGGCAGCTGGTTTCGCACAGCATTGGTCAGGCCCGTCCCGGCGATGCCGTCCGCGATGAGCGCCAGACCATCATCACTGATCTTCTCAATGGCATATGGGCGGCGGTCTCGGGCCTTTTGGGGGCCGATAATCGCACGCGGACCACCGCCACTGGCGAGACCTTGGCGCGTGATCTCTATCCCCGTGCGCTGACGGGCGATGTGGCGGTGAACACCGGGCGCGGCGTGGACGGTGGCGCGCAGTTTTCGGTCGCAAGCCCGGTGCTGCAGGGCGGCGTGGTGATCGGTGCCGTGGTGCTGACCTCGGCAGAGGGTGAGATTGACCGTCTGGTGAGCTATGAGCGCGAGCAGATCCTGCAAATGTTCGTGATAGCACTGCTGGTTTCCATCGGCTTGTCGCTGGTGCTGGCCTCGACCATCGCAAATCCACTGTCGGATCTGGCAGCGGCCGCAGAATTGGGCCGCGACCGCGACGCGCGCAAAATGTCGCCCGGTCGGGTGCGAATCCCTGATCTTGCCGCCCGCCCGGATGAGATTGGCCGTTTGTCGGTGGCGATGCGTGGCATGGTGGCGGCGCTTTACGACCGCATCGACGCGAATGAACAGTTCGCGGCGGATGTGGCGCATGAAATCAAGAACCCGTTGGCGTCGTTGCGCTCGGCTGTCGGCTCGATGCGGATGGTCAAGAAGGAAGAGCATCGCGAAAAGCTGTTGAACGTGATCGAGCATGATGTGCGCCGCTTGGATCGCTTGGTCAGCGACATCTCCAACGCCTCGCGTCTCGACAGTGAATTGGTGAAAGAGGAAGAGGAGGAGTTCAACCTCGTCAAAACCCTCGCCAACCTCACCGAATATCTTGGTGATCAGGCGCGCGAGAAGAACGTTGAATTCATTACCGATTTCCCGACCGAGGCGATCAAGATCCACGGGCTTGAGGGCCGTCTCGCACAGGTGTTTGTCAACCTGATCACCAATGCCGTGTCGTTTTGCGATGATGGCGATGCGGTGCGGGTCTGGGCGCGCAGGCGGGAAAACCGCGTGTTGATCGTGGTGGAAGACACCGGGCCGGGCATCCCGGAACAGGCGCTGACCAAAGTGTTCAAACGGTTTTATTCCGACCGCCCGCCGACGCATTTCGGTAACAATTCCGGCCTTGGCCTGTCGATCTCGAAGCAAATCGTTGAGGCGCATGGCGGCGTGATCTGGGCTGAAAACATCCGCCCGACCAACGCTGACCCCACCTCTGATCCGCTCGGGGCGCGGTTTGTGGTCGGTCTGCCGGTGTGACGACCCAGCTGCTACACGCCAGTTGTGTGGCGGTGGACGGGCGCTGCGTGTTGATCACCGGCGCTTCGGGCACAGGAAAATCCGCGCTGGCGCTGCAACTGATCGGCTATGGCGCCAGCCTGATCGCCGATGATCAGACCCGAATCACCCTGCAAGACCAACAGCTTATCGCCAGCTGCCCGCCGCAGTTGTCCGGCATGATCGAAGCCCGTGGCATCGGCCTGCTGCACTCCCCGGCGCGCGCCCAGGCCACAATCACCCTTGTTGTCGATCTTGACCAAACCGAAACCCACCGCCTGCCGCCCAAACGCATCACATCTTTGCTGGGCGTGCAGCTTCCCCTTGTCCTCGGCGCGCAAAGCAACCATTTTCCAGCTTCGGTCTTGTGCTATCTGAAGGGGACAAGGCTGGAATGAGGCAGACGTGACAGTTGATTCCGAAACGGGGCATCCCGAAGCTGGACCAGAGCATCAGCTGGTGCTGATCACCGGCCCCTCGGGCGCCGGCAGGTCCACGGCCATCCACGCGCTGGAGGATCTGGGCTTTGAGGTGATCGACAACCTTCCGCTCAGTCTGGTGCCGCGGCTGATCGACGGCCCCAGCCTTGGCCGCCCCATCGCGCTGGGTCTGGACGTGCGCAACCGCGATTTCAACGCCACCGCGTTGATCGAACTGATCGACACCCTCACCCGTGATCCGCGCGTCGGCCTTGACCTGATTTATCTGGATTGCGACCCCAGCGAATTGATCCGGCGCTACTCGCAAACCCGCCGTCGCCATCCGCTAGCCCCGATGGAAACCCCGACCGAGGGCATCGCGCGCGAGATTGATCTGCTGGCCCCGGTGCGCGTGCGCGCCGACCATCTGATCGACACCACCGAGATGTCGCCGCATGATCTGAAGGCCGAGATCGGGCACTGGTTTGATCGTGACGCAACGGAACATATGGCGGTTTCGGTGCAGTCCTTCAGCTACAAGCGTGGCTTGCCGCGCGGCCTTGATATGGTGTTTGACTGCCGTTTTCTGTCGAATCCCTACTGGCAAGCCGATCTGCGCGACAAAGACGGCCGCGATCCGGCGGTGGCGGCCTATATCGAAACCGACCCGCGGTTTGTCGATTTCTTCCACAGGTTGCAGGGTCTTGTTTTGATGCTACTTCCGGCCCATCTTGCAGAGGGCAAGGCGCATCTTTCGATTGGCTTCGGCTGCACCGGGGGGCAACACCGCTCTGTTGCAGTTGCAGAAAAACTCGGCAAGGTGCTTGCAGAAGCGGGCTGGCCGGTGTCAAAACGGCATCGGGAATTGGAACGCAGGGCAGCTACTTTGCCTGCCGTAGGGTCGAGGTAAGACACGCGTGATCGGTATCGTGATCGTGGCACATGGCGGCTTGGCGCGGGAATATCTTTCCGCGGTCGAACACGTGGTTGGTCCGCAGACCTCCATGCGGGCGATTGCGATTGAGGATGACCATGACCGCAGCGCCAAACAGCGCGAGATTTGTGAGGCCGCTGATGCGGTTGATCAGGGCCAGGGCGTGGTGATGGTGACCGACATGTTTGGCGGCTCGCCGTCGAATCTGTCGCTGATGGCCTGCGCGGCGTCTGAACGCCGCATCATCTACGGCGCGAACCTGCCGATGCTGATCAAGCTGGCAAAATCCCGCGAACTTCCGGTGACAGAGGCCGTTGCGGCAGCACTGGAAGCGGGCCGAAAATACATCAATTCGCTGGATCTGGGCGGGGGGGCCTGAACAAATGGCCGCACAAACGCTGCATATCGTCAACGAAAAGGGCCTGCATGCCCGAGCCTCGGCAAAATTCGTTGAGGTGGTTGAGGAATTTGACGCAGCGGCACAGGTCACCAAAGACGGAATGACCGTGTCAGGCGACAGTATCATGGGGCTTTTGATGTTGGCAGCCTCACGCGGAACCTCTATTGAGGTCTCTACCAGCGGGCCAGCCGCAGCGGCACTTGCCGAGGCTCTGGCGGCACTGGTGGCCAATCGCTTCGGGGAAGACTTCTGAGGCGCGGGACGGGGAAGGCTTAGGCTTCGTGACAGACACGCCACAGACAGAGACCGTCATCGCGGGCCCGACCACGGCCAAGCGCGAATATGACATGCGGCGGCTGTCCTATGCGGGCACCTTCAGCAATCCTTTCAAGGCAGGCACGATTCGCGCGATTGAATGGCTGACGGCGAAGATCACTTTGCTGCGGCTGATCCGCGATTTTGAACGCTCGGGCGCGCCGTTTGGCTCACCGTTCTGGCCGAAAGCCATCAAGCAGATGGGCATCCGCATTGATACCCCTGCAGACGAGATCGCACTGATTCCCCCAACCGGGCCGTTGGTGGTGGTGGCCAACCATCCGCATGGCTTGGTGGATGGCATGATCATGGCGGAAATGGTCAACCGGGTGCGGGCTGATTTCAAGATTCTCACCCGCAGCCTGCTGACCGGAATCCCCGAAGTTGCCGAATTCATGATTCCCGTGCCGTTTCCACACGAAGAAAACGCCCGCGAACTGGGCCTGCAGATGCGCAATGAGACGATGGCGCATCTGAAAGCCGGCGGCGTGATCATCGTGTTCCCGGCGGGCAAGGTGGCGATGTCGGAAGGCTTCTTTGGTCCGGCGATTGAGGCTGAATGGAACGTCTTCACCCATAAGATGATCCAGCGCTCGGGGGCGACGATCCTGCCGATCCACTTCACCGGGCAGAATTCGCGCACCTTCCTGATCGCCAACAAGCTGTCAGATACGCTGCGGCAGGGTCTGCTGCTGTATGAGATCAAGCGCGCGCTGTTCAAGCCGCAGCGCCCCTATATCGGTGCGCCGATCCCGGCTTCCGAGTTGGAAAAATGGGACGGCAACCCGCGCGGTTTCCTTGCATGGCTGCGCCAACACACGCTGGATTTGGGCAAAAAGCCGTAAGGTTTGTCTTGGGGGAAACGGGCGGTTTGGCAGCGGAAGTGTTAAGACTTCGTGAATGCCACCCCTGTAACCCATTGATTTCGTTATGCCGTGATTTTGTCCACGCGTGGACAGATCACCGCGTCGGAACCGGCACCTCACCGCGATAATCATAAAACCCGCGCTGGGTTTTCCGGCCCAACCATCCCGCCTCGACATATTTCGACAACAGCGGGCAAGGCCGATACTTGGTATCCCCGAGCCCGTCATGCAGCACATTCATGATCGCAAGGCAGGTATCCAGCCCGATAAAATCCGCCAGCTCCAGCGGCCCCATCGGATGATTGGCCCCCAGTTTCAACGACTCATCAATCGACTTCACCGATCCCACGCCTTCATACAGCGTATAAACCGCCTCGTTGATCATCGGCATCAAGATCCGGTTGACGATGAAGGCCGGGAAATCCTCAGCACTCGCCGCCGTCTTGCCCAGCTTTCCCACCACGGCGAGCAGGGTATCATAGGTCTCTTTATCGGTCGCGATGCCCCGGATCAGCTCCACCAGCTGCATCACCGGCACCGGGTTCATGAAGTGAAAGCCCATGAACTTCTCCGGCCGATCCGTCCGGCTGGCCAGCCGGGTGATCGAGATCGACGAGGTGTTCGAGGTCAGAATCGTCTGAGGCGCCAGATGCGGCAGCAGCCCGTCAAAGATCGCGTTCTTGATGGCTTCCTTTTCGGTGGCAGCCTCAATCACCAGATCCAGCGGCCCCAGATCCGCCAGCACCGCCGTGGTCTTGATCCGCGCCATCGCGGCGGCCTTTTCCTCGGCTGCGAGCTTGCCGCGCGACACCTGCCGCTCCATGTTCTTGTCGATTGTGGCGATTGCCTTGCCTAGCATCTCGGGGTTCACATCGTTCAGCAGCACATCATATCCGGCCATCGCGAACACATGCGCAATCCCATTGCCCATCTGCCCCGCCCCAACAATGCCCACCGACCGGATTTCCATACCAACGCCCCTCATGCTGTCGTGCGGCACCTTACGCAGCCAAGGGGGGCGGGCGCAACCCTGCGGCGGTTGCGAAACATTTGCCACAAATCCGCGCTTTAGCGATTTGGAAAGGCGATTCGGGCAAAGTCGGTCTTGGGTGTTAAGACGATTGGGTGGGCTTCATGGCTTATGTGTTTCCCGGCGAGGGGTCGCTGGACTATTTTCCATGCCGGTATGGCAGCTCTCGGGTTTTGTTCCGCGGGCCGAGGCGCGATATTGACCGGGCCTATGTCGCAGTTCTGGGCGGGACAGAGACGTATGGCAAGTTCGTGCCGCTGCCGTTCCCGGATCTGATAGAGCGGCAACTGGGGCTTCCGGTGGCCAATCTGGGCTGCATGAATGCAGGGCCGGATGTGTTTCTGAATGAGGGTGCTGTGACACAGATCGCCGCCCAAGCCTCGGTGACTGTGGTGCAGATCCTGGGCGCGCAAAACCTGTCAAACCGCTATTACGCCGTGCATCCGCGCCGCAATGATCGGTTTCTGGGGGCCACGCCCCTGCTGCGCGCGATCTTCCCACGGGTGGATTTCACCGAGTTCAACTTCACCCGGCATATGCTGATGTCGTTGCAAAGCGCTTCGGGGGATAAGTTTGAGGTGGTGGCGGAAGAGCTACGGGCGGCTTGGGTGACGCGGATGAAGCTGTTGCTGTCGCGCTTGGGGCGGCGGGTGATTCTGCTCTGGGTATCGGATCAACCACCGCCGTCACCGACCCGCAGGGTTGATCTGGCGCACAATCCCCTGCTGATCGACAGTGAGATGATCAAAGCGATCCGTGCGCCTGTCGCAGCCTATATCGAGGCGGTGTTCAGCCCGGAGGCGCTGTCGCAAGGCGTCGATGGCATGGCCTTCGCCCCGATGGAGGCCCCCGCCGCCGCCGGATTGCCCGGGCCAGCGGCACATCAAGAGGTTGCCGATCTGCTGATGCCTGCCATCCACCGGCTGATATGAAAAAGGGCGCCGCAAGGCGCCCTTTCCAACTCGATTTCCGAAAGCTTACAGCTTTTCGATCAGTTCTGGCACAACGGTGAACAAATCGCCAACCAGACCGTAATCCGCCACCTGGAAGATCGGGGCTTCTTCGTCCTTGTTGATCGCGACGATGACTTTGCTGTCCTTCATCCCGGCAAGGTGTTGAATAGCGCCAGAAATCCCGACCGCGACGTAAAGCTGCGGTGCCACAACTTTGCCGGTCTGACCCACTTGCCAATCGTTCGGCGCGTAGCCACTGTCGACTGCCGCACGCGACGCGCCAACGGCAGCGCCGAGTTTGTCAGCCAGCTTTTCGATCAGATCGAAGCTTTCTTTCGAACCAACACCACGGCCACCCGACACCACGATACCCGCCGAGGTCAGTTCCGGGCGATCCGAAGTTGCGGTTTTATCCTCAACCCAAGCCGAAAGCCCAGCCTCACCCGGCCCACCGATTTTCTCAACAGCCGCTGAGCCGGTCGACTCTACAGCCGTGAAAGTCGCGGTGCGGACGGTGAACACCTTCTTGGTATCCGCCGATTTCACGGTTTGCACGGCGTTGCCTGCGTAGATCGGGCGCTCGAATGTATCGGCGTCGATCACAGCGGTGGCATCCGAGATCACCATCACGTCAAGCAGCGCGGCCACGCGGGGCAACACGTTCTTATTGAACGCAGTGGCGGCACCGCAGATGTGGCTATAGCCCCCCGCCAGCGACACCACCAAAGCGGCGGTCGATTCCGCCATGCCGTGGCTATAGGCGGGATCATCGGCGAACAACACTTTAGAAACGCCGGACAATTTTGCAGCTTCTGCAGCAGCAGCATCGCCACCCGTACCCGCCACCAGCACATGCACGTCGCCCAGCGAAGCAACAGCAGCAAGGGTCTTTGCAACAGCGTCGGTCGCCAAAGCGCCTTCGTTTACATCAGCAATCAGCAGAACGGCCATCAGATCACCCCCGCTTCGTCTTTAAGTTTCGCGATCAGCTCGTCGACCGAGCCCACTTTGACGCCTGCCTTACGGCCTGCGGGCTCCACGGTTTTCACAATGCTCAGGCGCGGGGCCACATCCACACCGAAATCAGCCGGGGTTTTGATCGCCAGCGGCTTGGCCTTGGCTTTCATGATGTTCGGCAAGCTTGCATAGCGCGGCTCGTTCAAACGCAAATCGACCGAAACAATGGTCGGCATCTTCACCGAAATCGTCTGCAAACCGCCGTCGACTTCGCGGGTGACGACAGCTTTGTCACCGTCAATCGTCAGTTCCGACACGAAGGTCGCCTGAGACCAACCCAGCAGAGCCGACAGCATCTGCCCGGTTGCATTCATATCGTTATCAATGGCTTGCTTGCCGCAGAGCACGATACCGGGGGCTTCTTCCTTGACCACAGCGGCCAACAGCTTGGCGACCGAAAGCGGCTCGATATCGGTATGCACGTTGTCGGTGGCCTCAATCAGGATGGCGCGGTCCGCGCCCATCGCCAAAGCGGTGCGCAAGGTTTCCTGCGATTGTTTGACGCCGATGGAGACAACCACCACTTCGGTCGCGACACCCTTTTCCTTCAGCCGGATCGCTTCTTCGACAGCGATCTCGTCAAACGGGTTCATCGACATTTTCACATTGGCCAGATCAACCCCGGAACCGTCCGCTTTCACGCGCACTTTCACGTTGTAGTCGATCACACGTTTGACAGGTACAAGAACCTTCATCGCGCATATCTCCGTTCAATGGCCCGAAGGCCGCCCAAGCTCTCGCAGCCGTCATATATGGTTGAGCGCGTCGGTAACAGACCAAAACCGACGAAATAGCGCGGTCAGACGTCGCGTCTAACGCGTGAGGCCGGGCACCCAGAGCACGTCGTCGCGGCCGTCATTATTGGCGATGCGGCCTGCGACAAAGAACCAGTCCGACAGACGGTTGAGGTATTTCACCGCTTCAGGATTCACCGCCTCGGAGGCCGCCAGTTCCACCACCAACCGTTCGGCCCGGCGGCTGACCGTCCGACAGAGGTGCAGTTGGGCGGCGAGGGCCGATCCACCTGGCAGAATAAAGCTGCGCAAGGGCGTCAAACGGGCGTTCATCACGTCAATTTCCGCCTCGAGCCGCGCCACTTGCGCCGCGATCATCCGCAGGCGCGGGTAGGGGGCTTCGGCGTCGTTCTCCATATCCGGGGTGCAAAGATCCGCGCCCAGATCGAACAGATCGTTGGAAATCCGCTGCAAGGCTGCGTCCATTTCGCCGACAGAATGCTGCCGCGCCAGCCCTACGGTGGCGTTGGTCTCATCCACCGTGCCATAGGCGCTGACCCGCGCCGAGTGTTTCGCCACCCGCGCGCCATTGCCCAGGGCCGTTTCGCCCTTATCGCCGGTTTTGGTATAAATCTTCGACAGAACGACCATCAGTTGCCCCCTCGGCTGCGATAATAGGCGAAGCCGACGATGATGATGACCGCCCCGGCCTGCGCGATAATCCGGTAGCGCATCAGGCGGTTGGAGTGTTTGCGGTTGAACTCGCCACCTTTGGCAAAGCTGCCGATGCCGATCATCAGAATGATCAGCACGGCAAAACAGGCAAGCACGCCAAGGATGAAAATCGGGTCGCTGAGCATGGAAGGCTCCTTTCGCTTTGCCCTGATTTAGGCGTTTGGCGGGAAAAAGCGAACCGGAAAACGCAAGCTAACCCTTGGCGATCAGCCAATCCAATACACGGGTCGGCAGAATCCTCCGCGCAAAGCCCATCAGATGCGTCGGCGTTGTGACATAATACCGCGCCTTGGGGCGGGCTGATTCCAGCGCGTGGATCAGCTTTTCGGTTACGGCTGAGGCAGGCAACTCCCAGCGATCCTTAGGACCAGCTTCATAAAGCCGCCCGCGCAATGATGCATATTCGGCCGCGCGCGCGGAGTTTTCCCAATCAATCCAGCGCTCAAAATGCGGAATCGCTTTCTCGCGGATGGATGTTCCAATCGGCCCCGGCTCGATCAAGATCACCTTGATGCCCGTATCTGCCATCTCAATCCGCAGCACATCGGTCAGCCCCTCCATGGCGAATTTCGTCGCCACATAAGCGCCGCGCCATTTCAGCGCGACGAGGCCAAGCACCGAGGAACAGTTGATAATCCGTCCGCCACCTTGCGCGCGCATCAAGGGGATCACCCGGCGCGTCAGGTCGTGATAGCCGAACAGGTTGGTCTCAAAAATCGCGCGCAACGCACCGCGCGGCAGATCTTCGACCGCGCCGGGGCACGCGAAAGCGCCGTTATTATACAAGGCATCCAACTTGCCCTCGGTGCGCACGACCACCTCGGCTACGGCAGCCTCAACACTTGCCTCATCGGCATAATCCAGCACGAAGCTTTCCAGCCCCTCGGCGCGCAGACGTTCGCAGTCAGGTTCTTGCCTGCAGGTAGCAAACACCCGCCAACCTCTGGCGCGCAGGCCTCGGGCCGCGTCAAGACCAATGCCCGAAGAGCATCCCGTAATCAGAATCGTGCGTTCCATGCCTGCTGCCCTTTTTGGGTTTTCCCCTTCCTATGTGCTGCGGCAGCATTCGACAATCATTCTGTTGAAAGGCGGGCTTTGCGTTGAAAACACGCCTGTGATCACTCGATCAGCAAGCGTGTGGCGATATATCCCTCTGCCCCGTCGCCTTCGATTCGGATCAGCGACCAGCCGTCGCGGCCTTCATCTTGAGCGATCACCAGCACAGCCTCACCGCGCGTCAGCCGTCCGACAACAGCATAATCCTTGCCGGGGCCAGAGCGCAGATTGGCGGATTTCGTGTTCACCACCATGATCAAACCCTGCTCGAACGCCGCAGGTTCTGCCACTGCGGGCACTGGCGCGGCTTCCGCCACGGCGGGCGTGATCATCAACGGCGCATCGGGCACAAAAGCAGCCTCGCTGACCGGTATGGCCGCAGGCGCAAAAGTAGCCTCGGGCATATCTGCAACGATCACGGGGGCTTCAACCACAGGCGCTGCGACAACAGGCGACTTTTCGATCAAGCCAAAGCGCTGCTGACCGCGATCAGCGCCGCCAATATACATCGCTGTAAAAAGTCCCGCACAAAGGAAAAAAGTCAGCTTAAACATGGCACAGGCACTCCACCGAATAGCAGCAGCCATAGCATGATCCTACCCGATTTTGGGTGGGAAAAGTAGCGATTCTTCCCCCCAAACCCTGCCGCAGGGCACCAACACTTGCGTTTTCCGGCTGGACCAGACCGAGGCCCCGCACTACACCACATTCATGTCCGATACCGAAGATGACCCCAAGATGGAGCCCGTTACCCTCGCCGAGCCTTTGGCCCGCGCGATTGGCGAGCGCTATCTCACCTATGCTTTGTCGACCATCATGCACCGGGCCTTGCCCGATGCGCGTGATGGCCTGAAACCGGTTCATCGCCGTATCCTCTACGCTATGCGAGAGCTAAAGCTTTCTGCGACCGGCGGGTTCCGTAAGTCTGCAAAAATATCCGGCGATGTGATGGGAAACTATCACCCGCACGGCGATAGCGCGATTTATGACGCGATGGCGCGCTTGGCGCAGGATTTCAACGTGCGCTATCCGCTGGTCGATGGCCAAGGCAACTTCGGCAACATCGACGGCGATAACCCGGCGGCCTCGCGCTATACCGAAGCCCGCCTGACCGCGATTGCCGAGACCCTGATGGAAGGTCTCACTGAAAACGCTGTCGATTTCCGGCCGAACTACGATGGCACGCTGGAAGAGCCGGTGGTGATGCCCGCTGCTTTCCCGAACCTGCTGGCCAACGGCTCGTCGGGTATTGCGGTCGGCATGGCCACTAACATCCCGCCGCACAACCTTGAAGAACTGATCCTTGGCTGTCACGCCATGATGGCTGACCCAGCGATCACCGATGAGGCTTTGGTCGATATCATCCCCGGCCCGGATTTCCCCACCGGCGGCGTGATGATCGAGCCACGCGCAACCATGCTGGAAGCCTATCGCACCGGGCGGGGTTCCTTCCGCACCCGTGCGAAATGGCATGTCGAGGATTTGGGCCGTGGCACTTGGCAGATCATCATCACCGAGATCCCGTATCAGGTGCAGAAATCCAAGCTGATCGAAAAGCTGGCCGAACTGATCCAGACCAAGAAGATCCCCTTGCTGGCTGATGTGCGCGACGAATCCGCCGACGATATCCGCATCGTGCTAGAGCCGCGCTCACGCACGGTTGAGGCCGATATGCTGATGGGCGCGCTGTTCAAATCCTCGGATCTGGAGGCGCGGTTCAGTCTGAACATGAACGTGCTGATTGATGGCCGGGTGCCGAAGGTGTGCAGCCTGAAAGAGGTTTTGCGGGCGTTCCTTGACCACCGCCGCGACGTTCTGAAACGCCGCAGCCAGCACCGGATGGAGAAGATCGACCACCGGCTTGAGGTGCTGGAAGGCTTCATCATCACCTTCCTGAACCTTGATCGCGTGATCGACATCATCCGTTACGATGATGATCCCAAGGCCGCTTTGATGGCCGAACACTGGGGCAAGCCGCACAAGCGTGCGATGTCCGAGAAAGATTATGTTCCTCCCGCCAAGGGTGGCGAAGGTGAGCTGACCGAGGTGCAGACCGAGGCCATTCTGAACATGCGCCTGCGCTCGTTGCGGCGTCTGGAAGAGATGGAACTGCTGGCCGAGCGCGATGCCTTGATGGCTGAACGGGCGGGGCTGGTTGACCTTTTGGAAAGCGATGCGCTGCAATGGAAGCAGATCGGCACCGAACTTGACGATATTCGCCGCAAATTTGGCAAGGATACCGTGCTGGGCCGCCGCCGCACCGCATTTGCCGAGGCGGGCGAGGTCGAGGAAGTCAGCTTTGAAGCGATGATCGAACGCGAGCCGATCACGGTGATTTGCAGCCAGATGGGCTGGATCCGGGCGCTGAAGGGCCACGTCGATCTGGCCGCCGAGCAGAAGTTCAAAGATGGCGACACCGCACGGTTTGCCTTCCATGCCGAGACCACCGATAAAATCCTGCTGGTCGGCGCGAATGGGCGGTTCTACACGTTGGTCGGGGTCAACCTGCCCGGTGGGCGCGGCATGGGCGAGCCTGTGCGGCTGATGGTTGATCTGCCGAATGATTCCGAGATTGTGGACCTGCAAATCTTCCGCCCCGGTGAGAAGTTGCTGGTCGCGTCTTCGGCCGGCGATGGCTTTGTCGTCACCTCGGATGAGGTGCTGGCGCAGACCCGGGCGGGCAAGCAGGTTCTATCCCTTGGCGCGGGCGTGAAGACCGCGATTTGCCGTAAGGTTGTGGGCGATCATGTGGCCGTGGTGGGGGACAACCGCAAGGTTCTGGTGTTCCCGCTGGCGGAACTGCCCGAGATGGCCAAGGGCAAGGGAGTGCGGCTGCAAAAGTATAAGGATGGCGGGCTTTCGGATGCCACCACTTTTGTTTTGGCCGCAGGACTGGCCTGGAAAGATCCGGCGGGGCGGACCCGGACCGAGACCGATCTGGCGGAATGGATCGGCGCGCGGGCCTCGGCGGGGCGGATGGCACCTCGGGGCTTTCCGCGCGACAATCGGTTCAACTGAGACGCGGTCCCCGCGTGGACCGTGTTTCTGGTGACATCATTTCAACGGCTTAGGTTTTTGCATTCAGCTGGTGTTAACCCTTTCTGGGTCACCAGACCGTCCGCTTCTGCCCTCACAATTGCGGTCAAAGCCGCCCTCGCTTAAACGCTTTCGGGCATCACACCGCCTGCCTCAGGGTCAGGATGATCGGTCGGTGAGGCCTTCGCAACGGCCGCACGTCCGTGTGACCGCCCTTGAACCGCGCCCCTGCACCCGTTACCCTGCGCGGCGGTGCAGCAATAGGATTTCCAGCATGGCGCAGCGTCTTCATCTTGTGTTTGGCGGCGAACTCGTCAGCCCGCAAAAGAACATCTTCAAGGATGTCAGCCAGATTCACATCGTTGGTATGTATCCCGACTATGCCACAGCGTTTTCGGCCTGGAAGGCCGAAGCGCAGCGCACGGTGGATAACGCCCATATGCGCTATTACATCGCCAATATTCACCGCTTGCGGGAAGAGGGCAATCCGGCCTCTGCAACCGAGGAGATGGGCGCGTAAGCGACCGTTTTTTATGGCATTATCGCTTGGCCGCACGCTTTACAACTTAACGGGACGGCGGCTGAGCGAGCCTACACCGGCACGGCCCGCCCGACCGCCGGGCGATCTGATCTGGCTGCATGCGGCAGAGGTTGGCTGCTCGCGCGGGTTGCGGCAACTTGCCTTGCGGCTGGTGGTGGAACTGGATGTGACGGTGCTGTTGACCTGCCCTGAGGAGGTGCCGCTGACCTTCGGCATGCTGCATCAGCGCCCGCCCCTTGATACGCCTGCCGAAACCAAGGCGTTTTTGGCGCATTGGGCCCCGGCGCTGGCGGTCATGGCCGAAGGCGAATTGCGCCCGGCTCTGCTGTTTGAGGCGGCCGAGCAGCGTCTTCCGGTGATCATGGTGGACGCGCGCGCGCCCTATATCGTGAAGGGCCGTGAGGGTTGGTATCCGGGGCTGATGCGGGCGGCGCTGCAATCCATCGGTCAGGTGCTGGCGGTGGATGAGGCCGCAGCGCGGGCGTTCCGGCGTGCGGGGGCGGCAGAAGTCGTCGTTTCGGGGCGGATGGAAGAGCCGTCCGCCGCGCTGCCCTATCACGAACCCGAACGCGCGATGCTGGCCGGATTGATGGCGACCCGCCCGGTTTGGCTGGCTGCGGACGTGCCTGCGGCGGAAGAAGCGGCGGTAATTGCGGCGCATCGCTCGGCCCTGCGGCTGGCGCATCGGTTGTTGCTTATTCTGGTGCCGCAGGATCCGGCACGGGCAGCGGAGTTGGCGGCTTTCATGGAGGCATCTGAGGGCTGGACGGTGGCGCAGCGCAGTCTGGAGCAGGAACCGGATGCCGAAACCGAGGTCTATATCCCTGATAGCGCTGTAGAATATGGACTGTGGTATCGGTTGGCCCCGGTCAGCTATATGGGCGGATCGCTTTTGGGCGAGGGCTGCGCGCGCAACCCGATGGAGCCTGCGGCCCTAGGGTCCGCGATTGTTTATGGGCCAAGGCCGGGGGGCTATGGCTCGGTTTTTGGTCGTTTGGGAGCGGCGCAGGCGGCGCGGGCGGTGGGCTCTGCGGGCGATCTTGGCGATGCGCTGAGCGATCTTCTGGCCCCGGACCGGGCGGCACGGCTGGCGCAGTCGGCCTGGGCCTTGGCCTCGGATGGGGTTGAGGTGACGGATCGCGTGGTCGATTTTGCGCGCGGTGTGCTGGATGGGGGAAGCTGATGCGCGCGCCGGGGTTTTGGTCTTATCCGCCCGAGCGGCCGGGGATTTGGGCGCGGGTTTTGGCTCCGCTCGGCTGGATTTACGCGGCTGCCACGGCGCGGCGGTTGCGGCAGGCGGGCTATAAGGCGCGCGTGCCAGTGATCTGCATCGGCAATATCAACGCTGGTGGGACAGGGAAGACGCCGGCGGCGATTGCTTTGGTTGAAAGACTGGTCGCGCGGGGCCGCCGCGTGGCGGTGGTCAGCCGGGGGCATGGCGGGAGTTTGAGCGGGCCGGTGCGGGTGGATGCCGTGCGGCATCGGGCTGATCAGGTCGGGGACGAGCCGCTGTTGTTGGCGGCGTTTTGTGAGGTCTGGGTCGCGAAAGATCGCGCCGCAGGGGTGAAGGCGGCGGAGGCTGCGGGGGTTGATGTGATTCTGCTAGACGATGGGTTTCAGAACCCATCGGTGGCGAAGGATCTGTCGCTTGTGGTGGTCGATGCGGCGGTGGGGTTTGGTAATGGGCGCTGTATTCCGGCGGGGCCGCTGCGTGAGCCTGCTGATGTGGGGCTGAAGCGGGCGGATTTTGTGCTGGCGATTGGTGGCGCCTTCGAGGTCTCGGGCGTGGCTTTGCTGCGCGGGCGGCTGGAGGTGCTGGCGATGGGGATGGGCTGGGCGGGCGAGCGGGTGCTGGCTTTTGCGGGCATCGGGCGGCCGGAGAAGTTCTTTGCGACCCTGCGGGGAGAGGGCGCGGTGGTGGTGCGGGGCGAGGCTTTGGACGATCATCAGCCGCTGTCAGAGGCGTTGCTGACCCGGTTGGAGATCGAGGCCTTCGCCAAAGGGGCGCAGTTGGTGACGACGGAGAAGGATGCGGTGCGGCTGCCCGAGGCGTTCCGGTCGCGGGTTTTGACCTTGCCGGTGCGGCTGCGGATTGAGGATTGGGGGCTGCTCGATGCGGCGTTTGATCGGTTGGGGATTTGATCTGTCCACGCGTGGCAGGTTTTCGGTTTATGTGAAATCAAGGGGTTAGCTGGGGGTCGTTCAGGGTTTGTTAACCTTTGACCTCGCGAAGCCCGCAATGGAGTATCAGGCCATGTCGACTATTGAATCGCTGTTTGTCACCCGCCTCTATCGCGCCGCTTTGGCCGAACAGGGCAAGCCGATTGATCTGGAGGAGTTGGAAAATTCTTGCCTCGCCATCGCCGAGGATGATGAGGCCGGGCAGAACTGGTGCGAAAAGCACGGCTATCCGGGCTACACCAGCTATGCCTCACTCGACGATCTGCCGTGGCGGTTTCCGATTTTTAAAGCCTTGGTCAAGGTGTTGGACAAGCATGTTGAGGGCTTTGTGAAGGATGTGCAGTTTGATCTCGGCAACAAGAAGATCAAGCTGGATAGCTTGTGGATCAATATCTTGCCGCAGGGCGGGGTGCACAGCTCGCATATCCATCCGCATAGCGTGATCTCGGGGACGTGCTATGTGACGATGCCGAAGGGGACGTCGGCGATCAAGTTTGAAGACCCGCGGCTGCCGATGATGATGGCCGCCCCGCCGCGCAAAGCCAAGGTGCGGGATGAACTGCGGACCTTCGTGTATCGGGAACCGGACGCGGGCGAAGTGCTGCTGTGGGAAAGCTGGCTGCGCCATGAAGTGCCGATGAATATGGCGGATGAGGATCGGATCAGCGTGAGCTTTAATTACGGGTGGGGGTGAGGGGTTAGTCTCGCTTTACACTTTTTATGTGCCAAAAGGATTGCAGTAACGATGCGTGTATTTTTTCTCTGCATTTTCATTTTGTTCAGCATGGTGCCGCGAGCCCAAGCCGACACCGCAATAGAAGTATTCAAGCGCGAGTTCGTCGAGCGCTATCTTGAGACGTTTTACAAGGGCGAACCGTTTGATTTCGCGGGGCTTAATTGTAAGTCCACTCCCACGGTTGCAGAAAAAACGGCCTGCGTGAACAGTGATGGAGACGCAATGATTCAGGTCAGAAATATAGATCGAGACAGCAACGGCCGCGTAGAGCTATGGAAGGGCGTCGGTCTGGTGCTTTCTAATCCGCCCAATCCGCCAGAGGCAGACTGGTCGATCCGAAGCAAAACTGACATGGATCAGATTGTAGACATTATGGCCGAATGGGCCAAATCGAAACCAGGTACAACAATAGGTGATTTCTGCATCAAACCAACAGGCGACGATGATCCGGCGCTAACGGATGTTCGAAGATACATGTTCAATGTTGTTTCTTCGACTGGGGAGCGTGGCTATCTGATTGGTGTTATTTTTTCGACCGAGTTTGGCAACATGGTACTCTTTAGTTTCATGCGGGGGGAGGGCTTCTGCGGGTGAGGTGGTGCTATGGTAGCGACAGCAACTATGCGGCTTTGGTGCAGGAAGTCGGCGGCGGGGCTAGTCTTTGCGTTGTCTCACAAAGCTTCAGCTACAAGAAGTTGCCTTTCCAACCTTTCAAGTAAACACTCCAGCCCGGAATCAAGGCGCTTTAGCGCCGCCGGGCAGCGCCTGACCGCCCCCTCGGGCGGGCGCTTTTGGGCTGTCTTGAGCAGAACTTCTGGGGAGTTTGTTGAGGCATAAAGCGCCTAGAAACTCTGTGGCTCGCCCACCCGGCGGTCAGGCGTTGCCCTGTGGGGGGCTTGTGGAAGGCGTGGTGCGTGAAATCATGCACCCTACAGGTCGTTTTGATGTTCGCCGAGTTTGGGGGCGGGGCGGTCTAGCGACAGCTCTGCGCCGGAGAAGGTCATCGGGGAGCGGACTCCGGGTAGGCCATCGGGGGCGATTTGCATCTGGCGGGCGATGACTTGCGGGTCGGCGAAGACTTCGTCGAGGGAGTTGATCGGGCCTGCGGGGACGCCTTCGGTTTCGCAGGCGGCCAAAAGCGCGGCTTTGGTCCAGGTTTTTGTGGCTGCGGTGATGCGGGCGGTCATCTCGACGCGGTTGGCGATGCGGTCGGCGTTGGTGGCGAAATTCGGCGCGGTTGCCATGTCATCCAGCCCCAGGATCGCGCAGAGGCGGCGGTATTGGGCGTCGTTTCCGGTGGCGAGGATGATCCAGCCGTCGGCGCAATCGAACACGGCGTAGGGGGCGAGGTTGGGGTGGGCGTTGCCCATCATGCCGGGGGGGGTGCCGGAGACGAGGTAGTTCATCGACTGGTTGGCCATGATCGAGGTGGCGACATCCAGCAGTGACATGTCGATGTGCTGACCTTGTCCGGTGCGGCCGCGCTGCAAGAGGGCGGCGAGGATGGCGGTGGCGGAGTAGACTCCGGTGAATATGTCTGTGACTGCGACGCCGACTTTTTGCGGCTGACCGCCGGGCTCGCCTGTGACCGACATCAGGCCGGCCATGCCTTGGATGATGAAATCGTAGCCAGCGCGGTGGGCGTAGGGGCCGGTTTGGCCAAAGCCTGTGACTGAGCAATAGACCAGTTTTGGGTTGATTTTGCTCAGGGAGGCATAGTCGAGGCCATATTTGGCAAGGCCGCCGACTTTGAAATTCTCAATCAGCACATCGGCGTCGGCGATCAGACGGCGGACGGTGTCTTGACCTTCGGCGGTGCGGAAATCGCAGGTGATCGAGCGTTTGCCGCGGTTGGTGGCGTAGAAATAGGCGGCAGATTTGTCGCCATCGCGTTCAATGAACGGAGGGCCCCAGCGGCGGGTATCATCGCCCTCGGGGGCTTCGACCTTGATCACGTCGGCCCCGAGATCGGCCAAGGTCTGACCGGCCCAAGGGCCAGCCAGAATCCGAGCCAGTTCAATGACTTTGACGCCCGCCAGTGGAGTGTTCATTTACTTCGCCAGCTCTGCGTCGAGCACGGCTTTCAGATCGGCATAGGCCATGTTGGAGTGCTTGGTGCCGTTGATGATGAAGGTCGGGGTGCCTTCGATCTGGTCGGCAGCCATGTTGGTTTCAAAATGCTTGACCAAAGCCTCGGCCATCGGCGCGTCTTTCATGCAGGCGTCGAGGGTTTTGTCATCCATCCCGGCGGTGCGGCCGATTTTCTTCAGGTTTTCAACGACTGCGTTCGGATCATCGGAATTGGTCCAGTCTTTCTGGGTGTCGAGGATGATGTCGGTGATGCCCATATAGCGCATCTCACCGCCGCAACGGGCCACCATCGCAGCCCAGAGGCCGTAGCGGTCGAAATAGACCTCGTGATATTCCAGCCGGACCTTGCCGGTGTCGATGTAATCGGCCTTCAGCTGCGGATAGACATCGGCATGGAAGGCGGCGCAATGCGAGCAGGTGAAGGATAGATATTCGACCATCTTCACCTTGGCGTCGATCTGGCCAATGCCGTAATCGGGAATGGTGGCGGGGTCGATCACAACCGGCGTGGCCGGGGTGGCAGGCACCTCTGTGGTGGTGGTTTGTGCGTAAGCCTGCGACAGGCCGAGGCCCGCGATCAGAGCCAGAGCGGCGGCGGTTGCGAGGGGTCTAGCCATGAGTCAGCCTTCCTTGGATTTTCGGCGATTAAAGATGTTTTGCGCCAAGGTTTCAAGCGCTTGGCGCAGGTCGTCGTTCTGGATCGGGGCGGCGGTACGGGCAGCCTCGGCCAGGATGGCGGGGTCGGGCGCGGTGGGCGCTTTCGGTTTGGTGGTGAATTCGGCCTGACCTTCGGCAAAGCCTACGGCGGCGGTCTGGGTGATCAGGATGCGCGAGATCGCGGCATAGCCATAGACGGCGTTGACGCGTTCGCGCAGCTTTTCCTTCTGCATCTCGATGATCGGCGCGTTGGGTCCGGTGGTGAGCAAGGTCAGGCTTGCACCCATGCCTTCGCGGCCATAGCCCACCTTCACCGGCCGTGTGATCCGCGCCATATCCTCGCCCGCGATTTCGGGCCAATGCGTCAGCAGGCGGGCGATGGCAAAGCCGCGGGATTCGCCAACTTTGCGGATTTGATCCTTCAGCAGCCCCGATGTGGCTTCAAAACCGCGAATGCGGCGATGGGCAGCGGGAAGTGGCGAAGGGGTGCGGGCCATCTGGTCCTATCCGTGGTTCAAGCTATTGTATCGGGCAAGCAGAGGGCCGCCAAGGGTCAGCGGCGGTGAGGGGATAAAGATTGCGTGACGCGGAAGTAAGCCAGCGCTTGCTGGCATGGTATGACCAATCAGCGCGGGTGATGCCGTGGCGGGTTGCCCCTGCCGCGCGCGCGGCTGGCCTGCGCGCCGATCCCTACCGGGTCTGGATGTCGGAAGTGATGTTGCAGCAGACCACGGTGGCGGCGGTTACCGCGTATTTTCAAAGCTTTATCGCGCGCTGGCCGACGGTTCAGGCTTTGGCTGCGGCGCAGGATGCTGAGGTGATGGCGGAATGGGCGGGGCTCGGCTATTACGCCCGCGCCCGCAACCTTTTGGCCTGCGCGCGGGCGGTGGTGCGGGATCATGGCGGGGTGTTTCCGGCCTCGGCTGCCGGAATGCGCGCCTTGCCGGGGGTGGGGCCTTATACGGCGGCGGCGGTGGCGGCGATTTGCCATGACGAGCCAGCGGTGGTGGTCGATGGCAATGTCGAGCGGGTGATGGCGCGGCTGTTTGCCGTTCAGGTGCCGCTGCCGGGGGCAAAGCCGGAACTGGTGCGGCTGGCAGGGCTGGTGACGCCCGATCAGCGCCCCGGAGATTACGCGCAAGCGGTGATGGATCTGGGGGCGACGATCTGCACGCCGCGCAATCCGGCTTGCGGGATTTGCCCGTTGTTGGGGATATGCGAGGCGCAACGCCTTGGCATTGCTGTGGAATTGCCGCGCAAGTTGGCCAAGGCGGAAAAGCCGGTGCGGCAGGGCGTGGCTTGGGTGGCTGCACGCGGCGGGCTGGTTCTGGTTGAACGCCGGGCCGAGCGCGGGCTGTTGGGCGGGATGCTGGGATTTCCGTCGGATGGCTGGGATGGCTCGGTGCAGGGCGCGCCGTTTGCGGCGGATTGGCAAAACCTGGGGGCAGTTAAGCATACGTTCACACATTTCCACCTAATCTTGCAGGTGCTGGCCAGCGATTCTGATGCCAATCCGCAGAGAGGTGAATTTATGCAGCTAAACCCTGACGATCTGCCAACGCTGATGCGCAAGGCCTATGACCTTGCGTTTCCAGACAAAACGCCGCGTTGAGTAGTGCGGCCTTTGCGCTAGACTGGCCCAAAAAGAGGGCCATGATGACGACAATTCCAAGCGCCGAAGTGCAACGCCTGCAAAACGCTCTACCGTTCTGGCTGTCCTTGGGGCTGATCCCGGTGGCGGTGCTGGCAACGCTTATGGGTGGTTGGTTTGTGCTGGCCTTGCCGCTGTATGCTTGGGGGATGTTCTCGCTGCTGGATGCGGTGACCGGGCAGAATGAGGATAACGCCGATCTTTCGACGCCCGAAGCTGGGCTGAAGTACTACCGCCTAGTCACGCTGATGTGGTTTCCGGCGCAGTTTACCTTGCTGTGCTGGATGCTGTGGTATGTGCCGCAGTCCGAGCATTTGACGACAGCCGCGAAGATCGGGCTGTTTTTCGGCATGGGCGTGGTGTCAGGTACCATCGGCATCAATTACGCACATGAGCTGATGCATCAAAAGCCCAGCTGGGAGCGGTTTTTGGGTGATCTGCTGTTGGCGACCGTGCTGTATAGCCATTTCCGATCTGAACATCTGCGGGTGCATCATTTATATGTTGGAACGCCGCGCGATCCGGTGACGGCGCGCTATAACGAAGGCTTCCATCGCTTTCTGCCACGGGTTCTGGTGGAGTGTCACAGATCAGCCTGGAAAGCCGAAGCCGCGATGCTGGCGCGCAAGGGGCTGAAACCTTTGGATAAATCCAGCCCGTATTGGCGCTATTGGGGCTTGCAGGGGGCTATGCTGCTGCTGGCTTTGGCCTTGGGCGGCTGGATCGGGTTGGCGCTGTTTCTCTGGCAGGCCTGGGTCGCGGTCTGGCAGTTGGAGCTGGTGAACTACATCGAACATTACGGGCTGACCCGGCGCTATCTGGGCGAGGGGCGCTATGAACATGTGCTGCCGCGCCACAGCTGGAACGCCTCGCATCGGGCGTCAAACTGGCTGTTGATCAATTTGCAGCGGCATTCCGATCATCATTACAAGCCGGATCGCCGCTTTCCCCTGCTGCAAACCTATTCGGAAGATGAAGCGCCGCAGCTGCCCTATGGCTATCCGGTGATGACGATGGCGGCGATGGTGCCACCATTGTGGAAACGGATGATGAACCGTCGGGTCAAGGCATGGCGGGCCCAGTATTACCCCGATATTGCCGACTGGCACACCTATAATAAGGCGCTGAACCCTGATCCGAAGGGCGCGCCGGCACATTAATCGCCATGTCCCCAACGCCGCAACGCGAGGTGCAGCGGGCTTAGAAACCCGTCTTCGACATAGCCGTTTTTCGGACGGGCGGGCAGGGCGCAGCCGACTTTCGTCGCGCGCTTTAGGATGGCAGGCAGGGATCTTGGTGGGCGGATGATGTAGAGAAAGCCCTCGATCCGGGTGCAA
This sequence comes from Cypionkella sp., assembly GCF_034376685.1. Classification (GTDB taxonomy): domain Bacteria; phylum Pseudomonadota; class Alphaproteobacteria; order Rhodobacterales; family Rhodobacteraceae; genus Cypionkella. Next base: position 10,683 of record NZ_JAXMJJ010000083.1, on the reverse strand, counting down.
CCCATGGTTTCAAACCGGGTGGTGAAATCGGTATATGGCGCGATCAGCAGGGTGCCGGGCTGGGCTTGCCCGATCAGACGCGCCTCCATCTGTTCCAGCGCGTCACCATACATCGGTTTGTAGACATAGAGCACGTCGTAGTCGCCGTAACGGTCGAACGTGAGCGCGTCGGCGTGGAAGATGCGGGCGTCGGGCCAGCCGCCGCGCTGCATCATCGCCTGACCCGTGGCGGCATGGACGGGCTCGTACTCCAGACCGTCGGATTGGGCGAACACCTCCGCCGCCTGGAAAACCTTCAAGCCGATGCCGCAACCTACATCCAGAAAAGCCGGGGCATGTTTGTCCATCGCAAGGCAAATCCGCCTCGCGGCCATGGCGTAGCGCAAAAAATCTGTGCTGGGGTATGGCAGATCGCCGTGGTGGCCGGGGGTGTCGTGGTAAAGATTGGGGGTGTGCGGGCTGAGATGGGCGTGCATCCGATCCCAGGTGCGGGAATGCAGCGCAAGGGTTTGTGCGGCGGGGCCATAGGGCGGCGGTGCTGGGGGAAACAGCGGCACGGGGCGTTGGGTCAGCGCGGTGGTCAGGCGGGTGATGGCCGCGGGATACAGCCGCAAATGCCGCAAAACCGCGTGGAAATACTGCCGCTGGGGCGCGTGCATCGGCAGGGCGTGCAGGTCTGGCGCGTGGAGGTGAAAGCTGTGGGCGCGTTGCAGGGCGTAGCGGCGCGGTTCGGCCAAGGTAAGCAGGCTGGCAATGCGGGCGCGGATTTTCGTATCGTAGGGCGGGGCAAAAGCCGCCGCGATATCCTCGAAAATCGCCCTAAGGGCCGTTTCCTCGGTTTGGCAAATGCGCGTCAGGCTGAGCAGATCGGGCGGCATGGCGGACCAATGGCGGGGGCAATCCAGCGATGCTAGCGCAGCTTGGGCGGGCGGCCTAACGGAAAAAACCTCAGCATGACAGGCATGCTGAGGCAGTGGTGTCATGGGCGGAACCGTGACACAGGCGTTCGGATTCTGTGGTTTGGCTTAGTGCGGGCGGCCTAGATCGGCCTCCATCTCGGCGCGGATTTGTTGGCGCAGGATGTCGATCGGGATCATCTTGCCATCGCGCTTGAAGTGCCAGTAGGTCCAGCCGTTGCACGAGGGCGCGCCCTCATAGGCCGCACCAACCTGATGGATCGAGCCTTTGACTTCGTGGCCCACAAGCGTGCCATCTGCGCGGACCTTTGCGCTGAAACGCGAGCCCACGGAATACAGCTCTTCGCCGGGGCGCAGCATACCGCGTTCGACAACTTGTCCAAACGGTACGCGGGGTTCGGCGCGTTTGCTGCCTGTGATTTCCAAAGCCGAAGCGTCAAAGCGGCGCACACGGCTGATACGTTCAGCGGCGACTTTGCGGTAGGCTTCTTCACGCTCGATGCCGATGAAATCGCGGCCGAGCATCTTGGCGACAGCGCCGGTGGTGCCGGTGCCGAAGAACGGGTCGAGCACTACATCGCCGGGGTTGGTGGTGGCGATCAGCACGCGGTGCAGCAGGCTTTCCGGCTTTTGCGTCGGGTGGGCCTTGTCGCCGTTTTCGTCCTTCAGCCGCTCATGCCCGGTGCAGATCGGCAGCACCCAGTCGGAGCGCATCTGCACGCCGTCATTGAGTTCCTTCAGCGCTTCGTAGTTGAAGGTGTATTTGCTGTCTTCATCGCGGCTGGCCCAGATCAGGGTTTCATGCGCGTTGGTCAGGCGTTTGCCGCGGAAGTTCGGCATCGGGTTCGACTTGCGCCAGACCACATCGTTCAGCATCCAATAACCCTGGTCTTGCAGGGCCGATCCGACGCGGAAGATATTGTGATAGGAACCGATCACCCAGATCGCGCCATTCGGCTTCAGCAGGCGTTTCGCCGCCGCCAACCACTCGCGGGTGAATTTGTCATAGGCGGCGAAGCTGGAGAACTGATCCCAGTGATCATCCACTGCATCGACCTTGCTGTTATCGGGGCGATGCAGATCACCCTTCAACTGCAAGTTGTATGGAGGATCAGCAAAGATCAGGTCTATCGAGCCTGCCGGAAGCGCGTTCATACGCTCGATGCAGTCGCCATCAAGGATTTGGTTCAGCGGAAGGATATGATCCACCGCCGGTTTGCTTTTCGTCGCCATGTTCTGCCTCTGCCCTCGGTGTTATTCACCGTTTGTTGATGCAGAGAATGAGTCATTGTGGATAACTCGTCAAATTCTTTATTGAATCAAGGGGTTACAGATTTGTCTTGATACAACATATTGTGGATAGGTTTGAACGAACGTCTATGCGCAGGAGTGACCCCAAGATTTAGCAGTGCCAACTGATGCAACTTTGTCGGGTATCCGGCGTTCGCCTCCCAGCCATAACCGGGATATTGTTGCGCCAAATCCACCATGATGCGATCGCGCACCACTTTGGCGATGATCGAGGCCGCAGCGATCGACAATGATTTGGCATCGCCTTTGACGATAGCGCTGGCGCGACCCTTCAGGTTGCTGGGAATCAGGTTGCCGTCGATCAGAATGTGGTCGGGCAGTGTGGCAAGACCCGCGACGGCGCGCTCCATCGCAAGATGGCTGGCGCGCAGGATGTTCAGCTGGTCGATTTCCTCGACGCTTGCATGGGCGACGCAGCACTGCGCCGAGGCGAGGATGGCGGTGTACAGCGCGTCACGTCGGGCGGCAGTCAGGGCTTTGGAATCTGCCAGACCGGGGGGGATATTCGCCGGGTCCAGGATAACGGCGGCGGCGGTGACGGGGCCAGCCAGCGGGCCACGGCCCACCTCATCGACGCCCGCAATATGGCGATGGCCGAGGGCATGGGCGGCGAGTTCAAATTCGAAACTGGCAGAGAATTTTTGCATCTGTTTCGCGTAGCGCGAAATGACGGGTAAAAAAAGGGGGGCGAAGCTGCTCAAACCTTCGCCCCCAAGGGTCGGACCGCTAAAGGGATCGGGATGCGGCCCGGATGGGAAGGATCAGCGACCCAGACGGAAGCCCGCGTCGCGCAGGCATTGTGCCGAATAGACCCGGTCGGGTTGGCCATAGATCCGAATGTCACGGGCGCAACGCGGCAGGCGATAGTCAAAGCCTTCGCGGCGCATGCATTTCTCGGAATACATCGTCACCGCGTCACCGGAATTGCTGTCGATGCTGATGGCGCAGACCGAGGGCACGCGCGGCTGACGGATGGGTTCTGGGTAGGGCTGCGGCTTGTGCGGTTTCGGTTTGTTGCGGTCTTTGTTGTCATCAATGGTTTTGGCGATAAGGCCGATCACCAAAGCGCCTGCGATGATCTTGGCAAGATCATCGCCGCGCTTGTCGGCATGCGAAGGCATCGCGGTGGCCGCCAGCAGAGAGATCGCGATCAACAGAACAACAAAGATATTCGCCTGGCGTTTCAGGGCGAACATCGGCGTCTGGCGGGTTTCGCGCAGGGCGTGGATGGTTTCGGCAAGAGTCTCGGATGCATAAGCGGTGTCGGACATTGTGACCTCCTTCTTGTGGGATGTGTTGGGTGGGCCTCTGGATGAAGCCGATACCTGAGCTTGGCCGTTCAACGTCTGGCCAAGCAATATCCGTCGGTTGATATGCGATAGCAGCGCCGTAAACCGGGTTGGATATTGAATAGCTGCGCGGTTATGCCCAAGGTGCTGGTAACGATTGAGGGAGTGCAGAAGATGCGCCTGTTACTTGCGGCAATTTTGGCTTTTGGCGTGGCGCTGCCTGCGAGTGCAGAGTGCTATGCCGACTACAAGGCCAAGCAGGACAGCCCGCTGCGACTACATTATGGCGTGGCGCAGGTCTCGGATGGGGCTTGCGGCAGCAAGGGGGCGGCGAAAAGCGAACTTGCGCCAAGGCTGGCGGCGGATGGCTGGACTTTGCTGAACGTATTGTCCACGTTCGGCCCCGAAGGTTTGGGTGAAAGGAAAGCCAGTGCAGGAGCCTACTTCCTCCGCTACTGATGTGCTGAAGGCGGGCAACCGGGTGGTTGCAGGTGGGATTGCGGCGATTGTGCTGATCTTGCTGGGCGCTGCGGTGTTTCTGTTTCTGAACCTGCCGGATGCCAATGCGTTCAATGCACGGGTGGAGCGGTTGTTTGTCGAGAACAACAACCTGACCACCGGGGGCGAGATCAAACTGCTGGAGATTTTGGCGCAGTCGGGGACGTCGTTTTCCGAAGTGTTGATCAGCTATCGTTCGGTGATCTTCGTGCTTCTGGTGTTTGCCACCGCGTTGATGGTGGCGGCCTTGGTGTTTCTGGTGACGATCATCGCGTTGAACCGACGGATTTCGGCGATTCAGCGGTCGGGGATTCAGGTCAGCACTTTGGTGATCAGCCGCGAAGCGCGGGCGGTTTATATCAACGATATGGAATTTGCGCTGACTGAGGCCGCGATTGAAACGCTGTCGGTGCTGGCCGAGGCGCGGATGGATGATGACGTGCTGACCGGCGCGCAGATTGAAGGCGTGATCTCGGGGCGCAACGCTGCTGATTGTGACGAAGCGGCGGGGGCAACGCGGGTGAAGCGGCTGCGCGATGCTTTGGGCAATCAGATGGTCAGCGAGTTGCTGGTCAAGACCATTGCGCGGCGCGGCTATATGCTGGCGGTCGGCAAGGACACCATCAAGATGATCTGAACGGGCGGTGGGGTGGTTCCCCCTACACCCTATACAAGCCGCGCGATTCGCTGTATGCGACGCGCTTCGGCCCGAGGATTCCGGGGCAAGTGGCAGGGAGGCCGGCTTGCGATGGGGAATGAGGTGCCGTTTTTATGGGACTTCACGGGCATGGCCAAGGCCATCCCCCATCAGGAAAAGACATGATTGATCAAATGATTGCCGCGCCTTTGGCTGCGGCTTTGACGGCTAAGGGCTATGAAAACCTGACCGCCGTGCAGACGGCGATGTTGCAGGAAGATGCGCAGGGCCGCGATGTGTTGGTGTCGGCACAGACCGGATCGGGCAAGACCGTCGCCTTCGGCATCGCGATTGCCGATCAGATTTTGGGCGGCATGGACAAGCTTTTGTATGCCGATAATCCGCTGGCCTTGGTGATCGCACCGACCCGCGAATTGGCGCTGCAAGTGGCGCGCGAATTGGAATGGCTTTACGCAAGCGCGGGCGCTGTGATTGCGACTTGTGTTGGCGGCATGGATTACCGCAGCGAAAAGCGGGTGCTGGATCGTGGCGCGCATATCGTTGTTGGCACGCCGGGTCGTTTGCGCGACCATATCGACCGCAAATCGCTGAACCTGTCGGGCCTGCGCGCCGCCGTTCTGGACGAAGCCGATGAGATGCTCGATTTGGGCTTCCGCGAAGATCTGGAGTATATCCTCGCCGCTTCGCCGGAAGATCGCCGCACGTTGATGTTCTCGGCCACCGTGCCGAAAGAGATCGCCAAGCTGGCGGAAGATTTCCAGAATAATGCGCTGCGGATTGCCGCGCAGGGCGAGGCCAAGCAGCACGTCGACATCGAATACCGCGCCTTGTCGGTGGCGGTGCGCGACCGCGAACATGCGATTTTCAACGCGTTGCGGTTTTATGAGGCGAAGACCGCGATCGTGATCTGCAAGACCCGCGTGAACGTCAATCATCTGATGGCGCGGATGGGCAATCGTGGCTTCAAGGTCGTGGCTTTGTCGGGCGAGTTGAGCCAGCAAGAGCGCACCAACGCGCTGACTGCGTTGCGCAATGGCCGTGCGAACGTCTGTATTGCGACCGACGTGGCGGCGCGTGGCATCGACTTGCCGGGGTTGGAATTGGTGATCCATGCCGATCTGCCGTCGAACTCGGAAACCCTGCTGCACCGTTCGGGTCGGACTGGACGCGCAGGGTCGAAGGGTGTGTCTGCACTGATCGTGGCACCTTCGGAATTCAAGAAAGCCCAGCGGTTGTTGCAGGGTGCCAAGGTTGTGGCGGAATGGGGCACAGCGCCTTCTGCCGAAGAAATTCAGGCGAAAGACGATCTGCGGCTGTTCGAAAACCCGATCCTGGCAGAAAATCTGAGCGACGAGATGGACACCGCTTTGGCGCTGATCCAGCGCTTTGGGCCAGAGCAGATTGCAGCGGCCTTTGTGCGCGGCTGGCGGTCCAGCCGGTCCGCGCCGGAAGTTCTGTCGGATCAGTCAGGCCCGGTGCGGGAAGCCCGCGACGCAGCACCGCCGCGTGAACGCAGCGAATTTGGCGCCTCGGTTTGGTATACTCTGTCGGTTGGCCGCGCTGGCCGTGCCGAAGCGCGTTGGCTGCTGCCGAAAATCTGTGACGCAGGCTCGATCACCAAAGACGGTATCGGTGCGATCCGCGTGCAGGAAGACATTACCTATGTGCAAATCGCCGAAGCCTTGGCCAGCCGGTTTGGTCTGTCGCTGGAACTGGAAAACGGCGTTGTGATGGAGCGGATGGAAGGCGAGCCTTCGATGGATCGCCCGGAACGTGCTGCGCGTGCGCCTGCGCGGGATCGGGCAGAGCGCCCGGCGCGTGCTGAACGTTCGGAAAAACCGGCCTATGAGAAGCGCGAGAAAGCCCCCTATGTGCCGAAGCCCTCGCGTCTGGTCGAGGAAGCTGCGGCGGATGGCTATGATCCGATCAAGGGGTCTGAGGCTGCTCCGGCAGAAGCGCCGCGTCCGCGCGCGCCGAAGCCCTATGCCAAGCGTGAAGATGATGGTGCGAAGCCTTACGCGGCGAAACCCTATGCGCCGCGTGGTGACAAGCCCGCTTATGCCCCGCGCGCCGATGGTGAGCGCAAGCCCTATGCGCCGCGTGCTGAGGGTGCCAAGCCTTACGCCAAGCGTGAAGACGGTGACCGCAAGCCCTACGCGCCGCGCGCGGAAGGCGCAAAACCTTATGCACCGCGTGGCGACAAGCCCGCTTATGCCCCGCGCGCCGATGGTGAGCGTAAGCCTTACGCGCCGCGTGCCGAGGGTGCGAAACCCTACGCCAAGCGCGAAGATGGCGACCGCAAGCCCTATGCGCCGCGTGGCGACAAGCCCGCTTACGCGCCGAAATCGGCTGGGTTCAAGTCGCATGGTGGTGCGGATGGTAAGCCGGGCAAAGCCTTTGGGTCCAAATCGCATGGCTCGGAAGGCAAATCGTTCGGCAAGCCCGCTTTCGCCAAGCCTGCGGGCCCAAAGCTGGATGCCAAGGACACCTCGAAGCGGTTCGTGCCGCCGAAAAAGAAGTAATCTGAACTTCGGTTCATATTATTACGAATAAACATTCATATAAGGCCGCCTTCGGGCGGCCTTATGCGTTTACAAGCATCATCAGATCATTATGCAGCAGCGGGGCGCAGGCGAAAGCACCTGCGGATTGCGCACCAGCAGCGTTGAAATCCAATGCCAAGCCAAATTTATCGCTGACTTTGGCACCCGCGCGCGCTGCAATCAGGCTGCCTGCTGCGGTGTCCCATTCCCAGGCATCCATAAACGTGATCATGCCGTCAAAACTGCCATCGGCCACAAGGCAAAGCCGATAGGCCAGCGAGGCACGGAAGCTGCGCTGGAAATACGGCAGGCCGTTGCGCCAGTTCTGCGGATCAAGAGAATTCTTTGATGTCAGAATGTTAGGGTCATCCGCCAAGGATTTCTGGCTACATGTAATCAGCTGACCGTCGCGCAGCGCAGGGCCGTATTCGGTGGCCGTGTACAGTTTGTCGAGCGCAGGCAGATAAACCACGGCAGCGGTGATCTTGCCGTTATGGGCAACGGCGAGCGAGTGGGAAAAGTGCTTCTCGCCCGCGATAAAGGCGCGGGTGCCGTCGATGGGGTCGATTATGAACTGATATTCGGTATCAAGTCGGGCGGTATCGTCGGGGGTTTCCTCGGACAGCCAGCCATAGCTGGGCCGCGCGCGGCGCAGGATGCCTTGGATCAGATCGTTGCAGGCCAGATCCGCCTCGGTCACTGGGCTGGCGTCGGCCTTATCCCAAGCTTTTGGCGCGTTCTTCCAGTAGCGCAGGGCGACTTCGCCTGCGGCGCGGGCGGCTTCGGTCAGCAGGGCAAGATCACGCTCCGGCAAGGATCATCCCTTCGACAAGCAGGCTGGGGACGCGGGTGGACAGATGCGCGCGGGCGTCGTTGGCGGGGATGATGCGTTTGAGCATATCGCGCAGATTGCCCGCGATGGTGCATTCGTTGACCGGATACAGGATTTCGCCGTTCTCGACCCAAAAGCCCGAGGCCCCGCGTGAATAATCGCCGGTGGTGGGGTTGATGGTGGAGCCGATCATCGAGGTGATCAACAGGCCGGTGCCCATGTCGCGGATCAGATCGGCGCGGGTGGCGGTGCCGGGGGTGAGATCGAGGTTGGAACTCGACGGTGTCGGTGGGGCAGAGGTGCCGCGCGCGGCGTTGCCGGTGCTCTGCATGCCCAGTTGGCGCGCGGTGGCGAGGTCCAATGTCCAGCCCAGCAGCACGCCGTTTTCGATCACCATGCGGCGGGCAGAGGGCAGGCCCTCGCCGTCAAACGGGCGGGATCCGCCGATGCGCGGGCGCAAGGGATCTTCGATCAGCGACAGGTGGGCGGGCAGCACTTGCGTGCCCAAGCCACCCAGCAGCCAAGATGATCCGCGCGCGATGGCGGCGCCGTTGATCGCCCCGGTCAGGTGGCCGATCAGCGAGGAGGCGACGCGTTCGTCAAAGATCACCGGATAGGTGCCGGTCTTCGGCTTTGTCGCCCCGGCGCGGGCAAGGGCGCGTTCGGAGGCCAGCTGGCCGATGCTGGTCGCGCTGGGCATGTCGGCGGCGAAGATGCGGCCTTCGCCTGCGTAATCGCGTTCCATCGCGGTGCCCGATCCGGTGAAGGCAACGGCAGAGACAGAGTGCGACGAGCGTTCATAGCCGCCCGCGAAGCCGTTCGAGGCCGCCAGATGCACCTGACGGCGACCGTATCCGGCAGAGGCTTCGACTTGTGTGATGCCGGGGGCGGCCATGCTGGCTGCTTCGGCTTCGCGGGCGAGGGATTCTAGGTGGGCGGCGGAAGGTTCCTCTGCGTCTTCAACCAGTTGCAGCGCGGCCAGATCCCAGTGTTTGGCGATCTGATCCGGCGCGGCCAAACCTGCATAGGGGTCATTCGGGGCCTCGCGGGCCATCGCAACGGCGCGTTCCGCCAGCCGCGCCAAAGTGGCAGGCGAGGTGTCGGACGCCGACACGCAGGCCTGACGCCCGCCGATCAGCACGCGCAACCCGATCTCAGTGGCCTCAGACCGTTCGGCTTGCTCTAACGCGCCTGCGCGGATGTCGATGGATTGCGAGCTGCCGGACAGGGCCATCGCGTCGGCGGCTTCGGCTCCTGCTGCTTTGGCGGCTTGGAGCAGGGCTTCGGTCAGCGAGGAAAGGCGGGACATGCGGCATCCTTAAGGGATTTGACTTCGTTGCGGCTCAAAGTCATGCTTTCCGGGCGGAGTTCAAGACGTAAGGGCAAATTTAGCCCATCAAGTTTTTTTCAAGAAGGAATTTGCCATGCCGTGGACGGTGGTGGTGGACGCGCAAGGCCAGCGCTGGGGCATCAATAAAGAGGGCGTTTATCTGATGTTGCGCGCGGCGCTGCGGGCCGAAAAGATCAAGGCACGTTCAAAGATCACCTCGGTGGACAACGGCTTTCTGATGCCCACGACATTTCTGTTCGAGACCGATTGGAGCGGGTTGCGGGCGGATGTCGATGAGGAAACCAACACGTTTTATCTGGATGCAGCGGGGCGGCTGGCGCGGGACCCGGCGTCGATGCGGGCCAATCTGCTGGGGATGATCGGGCGCGGTCGGAGCGATTTCAATGCGGTAGAGGGAATGCGCCGGCGGGCGACCCGGCAATCTTCGGAAAGCATTTCCAACAATGTCTCGGGGTGGGAGACCGCGCTCGCGGTGGCGCAATTCACCCGCGACACCTCGGCGACCATTCTGGTGGTGGGGGCAGGGCTGCTGTCTGGTGGCGCGGCTTTTGGTGTGCTCGGGGCCGGGTCGGTGCTGCGCGGCACGGCGACCTATCAGGATACCGGCAATGTCGGGGCGGCGGTGATCAACGGTTCGGGCACGTTTATCGTTGGTATGGTGGGGATCGCTGGGGCCAATCCGGCGTTGATGCGGTCCGAGCAGTTGCAACTGATGTTTGTCGGGTCAGGGCTGCAAGGCGGGGTGCAGGGCGCGCAGTCGCTGGTTGAGGGCAAGACGCCGAAGCAGGCGTTGCAGCAAGCGGCGGTATCGGCAGGTTTCAATCTGTTGGGTAGCGCGGTGGGCGGCAAGATTGAAAATATGAGCTTCAGCACGCGGCTGGTGGTGGGCGGGGTGATTGACACCACGGGCAATGCGCTGACGGCCGCGACGGTGCCGACACCCGCGCCGCAAGCGATTGCGCGACCAACGGTGACGGGCAATCTGGATTACGCCGGGATTCCGTTCGATCCAGCGGCGGACGAAGTGTATCTGGCTCAGAACTGTTTGCGGCGGTTGTAGGGGCGCTGTGGTTGGGTTCTTGCCCGATTTGACAGGTGTCAAATCGGGCCGCGCCTGCCTGCCCCCGACAGGCGCGTTACCGCGCCCGCCCAGTCAGACGCGCCCCGATTTCCCTATCGACAGTTTGCTGCATCACACCCCTTGCTCAACGGCCCTTGGCCTTATGAGCAATGAACCGGAAAACTCTGCCCCGCAGAGTTTTCTTTCGGTTCGGGTTTAACAGA
>NZ_JAXMJJ010000082.1:0-45382 GCF_034376685.1 Cypionkella sp. | reverse complement strand
AAAGACGAACTTAGCCAGGCATTGGTCAGGCCATTCTCCTTGCCCTTGTCGCCGGAAACGTCCTCGTTGCCATAGTCAAAAGCATCGACGTAGGCCGCAAAGCGTTCGGGCCCCAACTGTTCGGTGGCACGCTGCGAAAACCACACGACCGAATCCTGCATCCAGCTTTTCGGGGTTGTCGCCTGTTTCCACTTCGGGTTCCAGTCGGCATAACCTTCCTGAAACGGCCATTCTGGTGCATCTGCGGCGGTGAATATCCCAGCATCAAAGCCCATGAGGCTAATCGCCACTTTGAAGGTGGAGGCCGACGAAATCCGCTCATCGCAGCTACCTTCGTGGATCAGCGGGTCGGCAGAGCCGATTTCCACAGCCAGGGTGCAAACCACCCGCTCTTCCGCTGCCGCAGGGAGAGCCAGCGCCATAGCGATTGCTGCCGCTGCGATACTCATTTTGCTCATAGGATTTTCCTTTCTTGCCCCTCCTCTGAATACAGCTCGGCAATATAGAAGGTCCAAGTCATCTTCTGACTAAAGATGGAACGATGTGGAATGGTCCCAGAGGTTTTGACCGAATCCAGCATGGCCAATTTGGAATTGCAGCTTCATCCCGCAACCGGACGTCTAGGTCAAACCGCGCAGTTTGCCAGCCGCAATGACCGTTCCAAAGCCATACCGTCAGCATATTACATCGCCAGCGCTACTTCCTGGTCCTTGGAAAAGCGACCTCGCGGCATAAGAAATCGGCCGAATATAATGTCAAACTCGAGCGCGGATACGACCAACATGGCTAAATGCCATTAACCATACCCAGCACCGTTCAAAATCCACCAATAAAATCAATGGTCCCGAGTTGGGACCGCCCTAAGTAATGCTCTCCAACCGTTCTTTGCTCATATCGCCCGGAACGATCGTGATCGGAATAGGCAGGCTGCCCGAAGACCGCGTCATCGCCGTCACCAATGGCCCCGGCCCGGATTTCTCGGTGCCCGCGCCCAGCACCAGAATCCCCACCGCCGGGTCTTCCTTGACCTGTGCCAGAATCTCCGCCACCGGATCGCCCTCACGGATGATCAGCTCAGGGTTCACCCCCTGCTTGTCACGCATCCATTTCGCGAACACCTCGAAATGCGCCTCGATCCGCTCGCGCGCCTCGGCCCGCATCAGGTCAGCGACCCCCATCCAATGCTGGAACTCCTCCGGCGGGATGATCGACAATACCTGCACCCCCCCGCCCGTATGCGCCGCCCGCAGCGCCGCAAATCGCATCGCGTTCAGACATTCCCGGCTGTCATCCAGCACGACAAGAAACTTCCGCATATTCGTCTCCCCATGACGCTGCGATCATGCAACCGAGGCTGCGGGAAGGCAAGCGTGGGGAAGGGGCCTAGCGCTGGGTGGCAGCCCAGTCCCAATACAAGCGCCGCGCCCGCGCCGTCATCTGGCGATCCTTATATTCGGTGTCATCAAACGCCTTCACCGCCGTCACCTTGGCAAAGTTGCCGGACAGGAAAATCTCATCGGCGGCGTGGGCATCTTCAAAGGTCAGCACGGTTTCCCGCACCTCGACCCCATCCGCCCTCAGGTTGGCAATATGCCGCGCCCGCGTGATCCCGGCCAGAAACGTGCCGTTCGGCACCGGCGTGAACACCACGCCATCCTTCACCAGAAACACGTTGGCCGTCGCACTTTCCGCCAGATTGCCCAACGCATCCGCCACCAAAGCATTGCCAAACCCCTTGGCCTGCGCCTCGACCAGCATCCGCGCGTTATTGGGATAGAGACACCCCGCTTTCGCATTGCACACCGCATCCTCCAGCACCGGGCGGCGGAACCTTGTCCGCGTCACCGTGGTGGCGAAATCCGCATCCGGCATCGCCACCTCTTCCAGGGAAATCGCGAACCCCGTCGCCCCGGCCAACGGCACGATGCCCAACTCGGAGCCATGCAGCGCCCAATACATCGGCCGGATATACACCGCTTGCCCCGGCCCAAAGCCCTGCAAGCCTTCGCGGATGATCGCGATCATATCCTCGGGCGTGCAGGTCGGGGTGATCATCAGCGCCTCGGCTGACCTATTCACTCGCGCGCAGTGCAGATCAAGGTCCGGGCACATGCCATCAAAATGCCGCGCGCCGTCGAACACCGAGGTGCCCTGCCAGATGCCATGATCGGCCGCCTTCATCACCGCCTGATCGCCGTCATGCCAGCGCCCGTCCCAATAGGTGCGGATGGATTTTCCAAAGGCCATGCTGATCTCCTGCTATTGTGCCGCCAGCTTAATCATGCGGCAGGGGCTGCGGAAAGCCCAGCTGCGGTTTCGGGCCGCGTCAAGCGAAAGACTGCCCGCAAAATCAGCCCCTGCGCAAGCAGTTGCAACAACCAATGAAAAAAGCCCTCGGACCGGGGGACTGGTCCGAGGGCTTGGCTGGAAAATGCCAGCCGAGAAGGTGGGACAGACGGGGAAAATAGCCCCAAGGCGGACTATGGCGCAGGCTTGAATCGATTCTGTGACGCGTTGTGATCAGGCTTCAGCCGCCATTTTGCCATGCCAAGGGCAGCTGGTCAGATGGTCATTCACCATGCCCACCGCCTGCATGAAGGCATAACTGATTGTCGGACCAACGAATTTGAACCCCTCTGCCTTCAGCGCTTTTGACAGCGCCACCGACTCTGCCGTTTGCGCGACAGCTTGAGCCAGCTGGCCAAGCTGGCGGTCCATCGGTTGGCCGCCCACATGTTTCCAAAGGAAATTTGAGAAGCCCTCGCGCGCCTCAATCGCCAGATAAGCGCGGGCCCCCGCGAAGGTCGCCTCGATCTTGCCGCGATGGCGGATGATGCCGGGATCGGCCAGCAAGCGCAGCGTGTCCGCCTCGCCCCACGTCGCAAGCACGGCGGGATCAAACCCGGCAAACGCCGTGCGAAACGTCTCACGCCGCCGCAGAATGGTGATCCAGCTGAGGCCGGCCTGAAATCCTTCCAGAATCAGACATTCAAACAGCGCGCGCGGGTCGCGCTCTGGCCTGCCCCATTCGTCATCATGGTAGGCGACATACAAAGGGTCGCTGCCGCACCAGCCGCAGCGTTGGGTCTCAACGGTCATCTCGCCCTCATAATCGCTAAAATTGGCTTAAAACCCCAATGTTTAAGGCGGCTTTTACCGATCTGGCGCCATGCTGTCCATCGGTTGCACCGCTTGCGCCTGCCCATAGGGAATGCCGCCATGATAAAGCCAAGACCAAAACCGCGTCTGGATGCACAGGCCGGGGTGGCCAGCCCGCTTGGGGTGGCAATCTCGGTGGGGGATCGGGAAACCCTGTCGATGGTGCGGCAAGCCATTGACAGCAAAAGGTTGCGTCTGGCCTATCAGCCCGTGGTGCTGGCGCGTGACGCTGGCCGCGTGGCATTTCAGGAAGGGCTGATCCGGGTGCTTGACCCAACCGGGCGGGTTATCCCGGCGAAAGATTTCATGGAGGCGGTCGAAAGCCACGAAATTGGCCGCGAGATCGACTGCGCCGCGCTGGAGATTGGCTTGGCGGCACTGGCGCGGGTGCCGGATCTGCGGCTTTCCATCAACATGTCGGCGCGCTCTATCGGCTATGCGCGCTGGATGCAGGTGTTGCGACAAGGGCTTTCGGTCGCCCCCACGATTGGAGAGCGGCTGATTCTTGAAATCACCGAAAGCTCGGCGATGCAGGTGCCCGAGCTTGTGGTGGCCTTCATGGATGACCTGAAAGGTGCAGGGGTGGCCTTTGCGCTGGATAATTTCGGCTCGGGCAATATGGCGATCCGTTATTTCAAGGATTTCTTCTTCGATATCCTGAAACTGGATGGCCAATTCATCCGCAACATTCATCAGGATGCGGACAATCAGGTGCTGACCGCCGCCCTGCTGTCGATTGGCAAGCATTTTCAAATGTTTACCGTGGCGCAATCGGTGGAAACCCAAGCCGAGGCGCAGATGCTGCAAACGATGGGGGTGGATTGCATGCAGGGATATCTGTTCGGGGCAGCCACCCTGAAACCGGCTTTTGATCGCAATGCCGCGCGCAAGTCAGCCTGAAACCGACCAGATTGACCCTGCGTCAATCTGGCCATGCAGAAAACTTGCTTTTCACAGCCTGCCGACCTAGGGCATGGTTCAGGTCGGCGAAGCGGGGCTTTGCCGGATAGTTTCTGGGAGAGGGCGCTAGTCATGACCAATGTGGTAATCGTATCGGCGGCACGCACCGCTGTGGGCAGCTTCAACGGGGCCTTCGCGGCCACTCCGGCGCACGAGTTGGGTGCCGCGGTGATTGAGGCTGTTGTCGCCCGTGCGGGCATCGACAAGGCGGAAGTCGCCGAAACCATTCTGGGCCAGGTGCTGACCGCTGGCCAAGGCCAAAACCCGGCACGCCAAGCGCATATCCGTGCCGGTCTGGCAAAAGAAGCCAGCGCATGGTCGCTGAACCAGGTCTGCGGCTCGGGTCTGCGCGCGGTGGCTTTGGGCGCGATGCACGTGCAACTGGGCGATGCGAATATCATCGTCGCGGGCGGTCAGGAAAGCATGTCGCTCAGCCCCCATGTCGCGCATCTGCGTGCTGGGCAAAAGATGGGCGATCTGAATTTCATCGACAGCATGATCCGTGACGGGCTGTGGGATGCGTTCAACGGCTATCACATGGGCCAAACCGCCGAGAACGTCGCCAACCAGTGGCAGATCAGCCGCGAAATGCAGGACGAATTTGCGCTGGCTTCGCAGAACAAGGCCGAAGCCGCGCAGAAGGCTGGCAAATTCAAGGATGAAATCATCGCCTTCACCATCAAGACCCGTAAGGGCGATGTGGTGGTCGATCAGGACGAATACATCCGCCACGGTGCGACGTTGGAGTCGATGCAGAAGCTGCGTCCGGCCTTCACCAAGGATGGCTCGGTCACCGCAGCGAATGCCTCGGGTCTGAACGATGGCGCTGCCGCCGTGCTGCTGATGTCGGAAGCCGATGCCAACAAGCGTGGGCTGAAACCTTTGGCGCGGATTGCATCCTATGCCACCGCAGGACTTGATCCGTCGATCATGGGCGTCGGCCCGATTTTCGCCAGCCGCAAAGCGCTGGAGAAAGCCGGCTGGAAAGCTGCCGACCTCGATCTGATCGAAGCGAATGAGGCGTTCGCCGCACAAGCCTGTGCCGTGAACAAAGACATGGGCTGGGATACCAGCAAGGTCAACGTCAACGGCGGCGCGATTGCGATCGGCCACCCAATCGGTGCCTCGGGCGCGCGGATTCTGAACACGCTGATCCACGAGATGGGCCGCTCGGGTGCGAAAAAGGGTCTGGCGACCCTGTGCATCGGTGGTGGCATGGGTGTGGCGATGTGTATTGAGCGCGCCTAAGCCTGCGATATATTGAAATAAAATGCGGCAAACGGGCGCAATATTATTGCGCCCGTTTGTGCGTCTAGGTAGCATGATTTCAAAGCATAGCCTTGGAGGAGGAACAGATGGCGAAGGTAGCATTGGTTACAGGTGGTTCGCGCGGTATTGGTGCGGCGATTGCGGTGGCGCTGAAAGCGGCTGGATATACGGTTGCGGCGAATTATGCGGGCAACGACGAAGCGGCGGCGGCATTCACTAAGGAAACCGGGATTCCCACCTACAAATGGTCGGTCGCCGATTATGATGCTTGCGTCGCGGGCATCGCAAAGGTTGAGGCTGATCTTGGCCCGGTTGACGTGCTGGTCAACAACGCGGGCATCACCCGCGATGCGATGTTCCACAAGATGACCCCCGGCCAGTGGAAGGAAGTCATCGACACCAACCTGACCGGGCTTTTCAACATGACCCATCCGCTCTGGACCGGCATGCGCGACCGCAAATTTGGCCGGGTGATCAGCATTTCCTCGATCAATGGTCAGAAAGGCCAGGCAGGGCAGGTCAACTATTCCGCCGCGAAATCCGGCGATCTGGGCTTTACCAAGGCGCTGGCCGCTGAGGGGGCGCGCGCGGGCATCACGGTGAACGCCATCTGCCCCGGCTATATCGGCACCGATATGGTGAAGGCGATTGATGAAAAAGTGCTGAAAGAGCGGATCATTCCGCAAATCCCGGTGGGCCGCTTGGGGGAACCCGAGGAAATCGCGCGCATCGTGGTGTTCCTTGCATCGGACGATGCAGGTTTCATCACCGGCTCGACGATTTCGGCCAATGGCGGGCAGTTCGTGGTTTAAGGCGCGGTGCGTGCCAGCACGCACCCTACATGTTGCACAAGGCCCGGTCGCAAGATCGGGCCTTTTTGCTTGCCCGAAGCGGGCATATTCGGCAGGTAAGGCGCAAGCAAAGGGGCCGCTATGACCAAAACCAAAGCCACGCTGATCGGCCTGACCGCCATCGCCATGTGGGCGCTGCTGGCGCTGTTCACCATCGGCTCGGCCCCGGTACCGCCCTTGCTGCTGAACGCTTTGTGCTTTGGCATCGGCGGCGCGATTGGCCTGATCTGGACCATCACCGGCGCGGGGCTGAGCGTGTTGAAAACCGTGTCGTGGAAGGTCTATGCCTTTGGAACTTTGGGGCTTTTCGGCTACCATCTGCTTTACTTCACCGCCTTCCGGCTGTCCCCCACCGCCGAAACCGGCCTGATCGCCTACCTTTGGCCGCTGTTCATCGTGCTGCTGTCGGGCCTACTGCCCGGTGAGCGGCTTGGCCTGCTACATATCGTCGGCGCGCTGATCGCTTTTGCCGGGGCGGCGCTGATCGTGCTGGCGCGGGGCGGCGAGGGGCAAGGTTCGGCGCTTGGCCTCACGCTGGCATTCCTCTGCGCGGTGACTTGGGCGGTCTATTCCGTGCTGTCTCGGCGCTTGGGCACAGTGCCGACCGAATCCGTCACGGTGTTCTGCCTTGCCACCGCTGCCTTGTCGGCCCTTGCACATATGGCATTGGAAACAACTGTTTGGCCACAAGGTGCGCTGGGCTGGGCCAGCGTGGCCGCCCTTGGCATCGGCCCGGTGGGGGCTGCGTTTTTCACTTGGGACATCGGCATGAAAAAAGGCGACATCCAACTCTTGGGGGTCGCCTCTTATGCAGCACCTTTGCTGTCTACTCTTGCTTTGGTGGCTGCAGGGATTACCCAACCGTCAAGCGCTATTCTGTTGGCGGCGGTTCTGATTACAGTGGGTGCGGCGCTGGCGGCGAAAGCGAGTTCTACAAAAGCTGATTCTGCGGCCAGCGCCAAAAAGCGTTAAGCGCTCAACCGACCAATTTCCTCTTTCAGTTTCAGCTTTTGCTTCTTCAGATCGGCGATGTGCAGGTCATCCACGGCGGGCGCGCGCTGCGCCTGTTCAACTTTGGATGAGAGGGTTTCGTGCTTCTTTTTCAGTTCAGCGATATGGGAAGCGACGGTCATGCAAGTCCTCCTGATGCTGTTTTCAACCTCGCAAGTGCACCACAGAATCCGAGTCGTGTCATCAAAGTTTCGCACAACTTTTGCGATAGTTTTGTCGAATTAGCGGAATTCATCCGAAAGCGATTCGCCGCTGCGCAAGATTGCGCTGGCGCGTGGCGTATAGCTCTCGCGGTCGCCGTCATGTGATTTGCCGTGATGGATGACAAACGGTGCCAGCAGCCGAAATGCCGCCCGCCCGGTCTTGCGCGCTCGCAGCAGGATCCGCAGCGCCGGTTTGCCCTCACGCGGGGTCAGCGGCAGCACCGAGGCCGAGCCCAACTTGCCGCCCATCGCCGCCAGCACTTCCGGCAGCCCATCCGCGCCGCAAATCAGCGTCAGCCACCCGCCCGGAGCCAAGCGACGGCTGGCGGCCTGCACCCAATCGCCCAGGGGCGTGTCGATCTGCAACGCCACAGCACGCCCCGCGTTCGGGCTGGGGGTGCCGCCTTTCGGATAATAGGGCGGGTTGGCGATGACATGGTCAAAATCCAGCCGCAGCGGCTTTGGCATATCCGCCAGATCGCCAACCTCGACCTGCATCGCGACGCCGTTCTCTTGGGCATTGCGCCGCGCCAAAGCGGCGTAGTCGGGCTGCACCTCTAGCCCTGCCAGCCGCAGATCCGGCACCCGGCGGGCGAGGCAAAGCGCCGCAGCTCCAACCCCGCAGCCCAAATCCAGCACGGATTGACCCGGCAGCGCCGGGCAGGCAGCCGCCAGCAACACTGGATCGGTCGCGGCCCTATACCCCTGACGCGGCTGCCAAAGCTGCAATTTACCGCAGAGAAAGGCATCTTGCGTCAGATCCTGCATCTACAGCCCGTCCGAGATGTCATTATCCGCCAGCACCGCGCGCGCGAGGAACAAATCGCTGTCCGCCACCATGATCCGGCGCGGGAACAATCCGATGCCGCCTTCCAGCGTGCTCATGTGGACGTCCATCACAAAGCTGTCTATACCCTCGCCCTCAAGGAGCACTTGGGCAAAGGCGATCACGGTGGGGTCGGTTGTGCGCAATAAAAGCTTCATGGGATTGGGTTTAACCGGGGGGATGCCTCCGAGTCGATACCCTCGTGTCGATACCTGAAGGGGTTGGAATGAGCGTGACCGAGGCTGCACAAAAACCGCATGACCGGCTGGCCGAGGCTTTGGCCGAGGATATGGCGGCGGTGAACTTGATGATCCGGGCGCGGATGGCGTCGGAACATGCGCCGCGTATCCCGGAAGTCACCGCCCATCTGATCGAGGCGGGCGGCAAACGCCTGCGCCCGATGCTGGTGTTGGCCGCCGCGCGCCTGCTGGGGTATGCTGGGCCCTACCATGTGCATCTGGCCGCCACCGTCGAATTCATCCACACCGCCACCCTGCTGCATGATGATGTTGTCGATGAAAGCGCGCGCCGTCGCGGTCGCCCCACCGCGAACCTGTTGTGGGATAACAAATCTTCCGTGCTGGTCGGTGATTACCTGTTCGCCCGCGCCTTTCAGTTGATGGTCGAACCCGGCAATCTGCGGGTGCTGGATATCCTGGCCAATGCCTCCGCCACCATTGCCGAAGGCGAAGTGCTGCAACTGACCGCGGCACAAGATCTGGCGACCACCGAAGAGATCTATCTGAAAGTCGTGCGCGGCAAGACCGCTGCTTTGTTCTCTGCCGCCACCGAATCCGGCGCGGAAATCGCAGGCGGCACCCCGGCGCAGGTCAAGGCGCTGTTTGACTATGGCGACGCTTTGGGCATCGCCTTTCAGATCGTCGATGATCTCTTGGATTACGGCGGCTCGGCGGCGGTGATCGGCAAGAACACCGGCGATGATTTCCGCGAGCGCAAGCTGACGCTGCCGGTGATCAAGACCGTGGCCCGCGCCACCCCGGAAGAACGTGCCTTCTGGGTGCGGGTGATCGAGAAGGGCCAGCAGAGCGACGGCGATCTGGAACACGCGCTGGCGCTGATGGCAAAGCATGGCGCGATGGAAGCATCACGGGCTGAGGCTTTGGCTTGGGCGGCGAAAGCCCAGACCGCACTCACCGCACTGCCCGACCATCCGTTGCGCGGCATGCTGTCAGACCTTGCCGCCTATGTGGTCGAACGCATCAACTGAGACGCCTAGGCCAAGACCGGAGCGGCGGCCACCCACCATGCCGGAGCGTCTTCCCGCAGCGCCCCTACGGCGGCTTTGGCCAGTTGCTCACTGGCGAACAAGCCAAAGCAGGTCGCCCCCGATCCCGACATCCGCGCGATCAAACAGCCGGGCCGCGCCTCCAGCGCCGCTTTCACCGCTCCGATCACAGGGGCCAGCACCATCGCCGGGGCTTCCAGATCATTGCGCTGATCGCGCAGCCACGCGGCCAGTTCCTGCGCAGAGCCGCAGGCGGGCATTGCTGTCATCGCGGGATTATCCTTGCGCGGCAAAGCCTTGAACACCTCTGGCGTTGAGAGCGCCACACCCGGATTGACCAGCACGACATAGCATTCCGGCAGCGGCGGCAGGGCGGTCAGCACTTCGCCTACCCCCTGCATCCGCACCGGACGCCCTGCAAGGCAGACCGGCACATCTGCCCCCAAAGCCAGCACTGCGGTCGCATCCGGCACAGCCACGCCCCGCAGCGCAGACAAAGCCCGCAATGTCGCCGCCGCATCGGCAGAGCCGCCGCCGATCCCCGAGGCCACGGGCAGATGCTTCTCCAACTCCAAGGTCGCAGCAACGCCCAAGGCGCGCGCCGCCCGCAGCACAAGGTTGTCGTCGCCCGACAGCCCAGCCCCCTGCGGCCCCGTCACCGTCAAACTCAGCCGATCCGCAGGCGCAACCGACACCCAATCGCCCACCCCGGCGAACACCACGATGCTGTCCAGCAGATGATAGCCATCCCCGCGCTGCCCGGTGACGTGCAGCGCCAGATTTATCTTGGCCGGAGCGAACTCCCGCTGTGCAAGGTCAGGGCGTGACAGCGGCGGCCTCAAGCGGTTTCAAAGGCGCAGCGCCTTCAGCGGCCAAAACCGCATCCAGCCCCTTCGCCAGCTTCAAGCGCAACCGCGCCGCCAGCTTGTCATCCGGGCCATAAGACAGCGCACGGTGCCATTGATATTCGGCCTCACGCTTGCGCCCGACCGCCCAATAGACATCGCCCAGATGGTCGGTCACCGTGGCATCCACCGCCATCCGCAACGAGGCTTGCTCCATCGCGGGCAGGGCTTCTTTATAGCGCCCCAAACGATAGTAAGCCCAACCAAGGCTGTCCAGAATCGCACCACTGTCCGGGCGCATGATCACGGCGCGCTTGATCATCCCCAGCGCTTCATCCAGCTTTCTGCCCTGATCAACCAGACTATAGCCAAGGTAGTTCAGCAGCTCCGGCTCATTCGGGCTTAGCGCCATCGCGCGGCGAAAATCGGCTTCGGCGGCGTCATAATTGCGCAGCTGGTCCGAAACCACGCCCCGGCTGTAGAACAGCACCCAATGGCGAGCATTGGGTTTTTCCACCATTTTGACAGCGGCGTCATAGGCTTTATAGGCCTCGTCATAGCGCTTTTCGCGCCGCATCCCATCGGCAAGCGCCACCTGCACCGCCAGAATGTCGCCATGCGCGCGTGCCAAACCTTGCAGGATTTCCAGCGCCGCTTCGGGACGGCCCGCAGCAAAAGACGCGTTGGCGCGGCCAATTTCGGCAATGTGGAAATTCAGATCGCTGGGCTGCACCTGCGCATAGGCCTGCGTCGCCAGATCGTGCTGGCGCTGTTGCTCCAACAACCCGGCGACCAGCAGTTGAGCCTCGGCATTCTCGGGGCGCAGATAGGCTGCGGCGCGCGCGTGCAGCAAGATATAGGTCGCATCCGCCTCGCCGCGCACCGCGTTGGCCATGCTGAAAAACACTTCCGAAATGCCGTCGCTGGCATTGCGCACGATCGTAAACGGCAGCGGCTCTCCCGCCGATAGCCTGCGGCGCAGATCGTCGATTTCCAGATCATTGCCAGAGCTGAAATTGCGATCCAGCATCTCGACGGCTTCGGGGTTACGCTCCAACTGGCTGAGGATTTCCACCGTTGCGATCACACCGCGACGGCTGAGTGGGAAGCTGCCCGCCGTTTTGCCCGACAGGATGTTTTCGGCCCCTTCGTAATCCCCTGCCGAGGCCAAGGCGAGCGCCTTGTGATACAGGCCAAACGCCTCTAGACCCTTGGTTTTTGCCATCTTGTCAAAGGCTTCCGTGGCCTCTGACATCCGCCCCAGCCCCAGTTTGGCCCAAGCCTTCACCAACTCATCCAGCACAGCGCCCGCTGATCCGCCTGCGGCCTGTTCTTTCAGAATGGCTTCATAATCCTCGCGCTTGGCGTTATCCGCGATCAGGGCCACCGTGCCGATCTGGCTTTTTGCGCCGGTTGCCTGCAGATCACGCGCCAGTTTTGCCGCCGTTTCCATATCGCCGATGCCGACATGCGCCAGAACCGCGCCCTCCAGCAGTGCCGGATTGTCAGCATCGCTGGTCAGCGCGCGGCCATACCACTCTACCGCCGCCGCGTAATCGGATTCAGACGCCGCAACGGCTGCGGCCAGATATGCCCCAGCACCAGCCAGCGGCGCCTCTGACGCATCGGCGTTTGCTGTGCTGGTCTCGGCCAGTGCCGTAAAGGGCAACAGCATCAGGGCAGAGGCCAGCAGCATTTGCTTGCGGGAAGGCAGGTGGAAAGGCATCCGGGGCGGCTCCTGTAAGCGTTGCCGCAAAGCTAGAGCCGCGCGGGCCGAGAAGCAATGCGGGCCGGGGCCTTAACACCCCCGACCCGCGCATCTTCGCTGATCTGACAGGGAATGTCAGATCACGTGTTAGAGGGGTTACATATTGGGCCGGTCACATATTCGGATAGTTCGGCCCGCCGCCGCCCATCGGCGTGGTCCAGACGATGTTCTGCGACGGGTCTTTGATGTCGCAGGTTTTGCAGTGCACGCAGTTCTGGAAGTTGATCTGGAAGCGCGGTTCTTTCCCGGCCTCGGCGATCACCTCATACACCCCCGCCGGGCAATAGCGCTGCGCGGGCTCGTTATACAGCGGCAGGTTGACCGAGATCGGGATCGAGGCATCCTTCAGCTTCAGATGCGCGGGCTGATTTTCGTCATGGTTGGTGGCGGAGAACGCCACGTTGGTCAGCCGGTCAAACGACAGCACGCCATCGGGTTTCGGATAGTCAATCGGTGCGTAATCCTTCGCCAGCCCGGTCGATTCCGCATCGTTCTTGCCATGCTTCAAGGTGCCCAGAATGGTCAGCCCAAAGGTATTGGCCCACATATCCGCACCGCCCAACAACAGCGAGGCGACAAGTCCATATTTCGACCATAACGGCTTGACGTTGCGCACCTTTTTCAAGTCAGCCGCAATCGGGCCGCCGCGCACCAGCGTCTCGTATTCGCTCAACTCATCGCCCGCACGCCCTGCCGAGATCGCCACAAACGCCGCCTCCGCCGCGTCAATCCCCGACAGCATCGCGTTGTGGTTGCCTTTGATGCGCGGCACGTTCACCAGACCGGCCGAGCAGCCCAGCAGCGCCACACCGGGGGCCACCATCTTCGGGATCGACTGCCAGCCGCCCTCGGAAATCGCCCGCGCGCCGTAGGCCACGCGTTTGCCACCCTTCAGCAGTTCCGCCACCATCGGATGATGCTTGAAGCGCTGGAATTCCATGTAGGGATAAAGATGCGGGTTCTTGTAGTTCAGATGTACCACAAAGCCGACGTAAACCTGATTGTTCTCAAGGTGATAGATAAAGCTGCCGCCCCCGGCATTCGACCCCAAAGGCCAGCCCATCGTATGCGTCACCGTGCCCAGCTTGTGCTTGGCCGGATCAATCTGCCAGATTTCCTTCATGCCAAGGCCGAACTTCTGCGGCTCGTGACCCTTCGACAGATCATATTTGGCAATGACTTCCTTCGCCAAAGACCCGCGCACGCCTTCTGACAGGAAGACATATTTCCCCGCCAAAATCATCCCCGGTTCATATGACGGACCGGGTGTGCCATCGGCATTCTTGCCAAACTCGCCCGCCACCACACCGCGCACTTCGCCGTTGTCGCCGTAAACCAGTTCGGAACAGGACATGCCGGGGAAAATCTCAACCCCAAGGCCTTCCGCCTGCTCGGCCATCCAGCGGCAGACATTCGCCATCGAGACGATGTAATTGCCGTGGTTGTTCATCAACGGCGGCATCGGGAAGTTCGGAATGCGGATCTGGCCGGCTGGCCCGAGGATGTAGAAGTTGTCCTCGACCACCGGCGTGTTCAAAGGCGCGCCCTTGGCCTTCCAATCCGGGATCAGCTTGTTCAGACCCACCGGATCCAGCACCGCACCCGACAGGATATGCGCGCCGACTTCCGAGCCCTTTTCCAGCACCACGACTGTGAGATTGCTGTCCAACTGCTTCAGCCGGATCGCCGCCGACAGACCCGCAGGCCCCGCACCGACGATGACCACATCATAATCCATCTGCTCGCGCGCGATCTCTTGCGACATCTCTCTCTCCGACCTGGCAAAATGCTGTTGCGTCATTGCCCGAAGCCAAGCCCATGGTCAACCGTGACGCAACATCCCAAGTCTGCATCGCAGCATCAGCGCAACTTTCTTTCCCTCTTGCGACAGTTTCTTTCGCTGGCGCGACGGGGCTTTGCCTATTCCCGGCATTCCCTCTTGCAATCAGGGCGGCGGTCGGTTCAGGTATGGAGAAAGTGGCGCAAGGTCATGGCTCATACGGGCTGTGACCTTGTTATTTATGTGAAGAGACCAATGGAAAAAATCCCGATGACCCGGCGCGGATTTACCGCTCTGGATGAAGAATTGAAGCAGTTGAAATCGGTGGAACGTCCCGCCGTGATCCGCGCCATTTCCGAGGCGCGTGAGCATGGCGATCTGTCCGAAAACGCAGAATATCACGCCGCCCGTGAGAAGCAGAGCTTCATCGAAGGCCGGGTGAAAGAGCTTGAAGCGATCATTTCGCTGGCTGAGGTGATCGAAGTCACCAAGCTGTCTGGCGCGATCAAATTCGGTGCCACGGTGACCTTGATCGACGAGGAAACCAACGAAGAGAAAACCTATCAGATCGTCGGCGAATCCGAAGCGGATATCGAACGCAATCTGCTGAACATCCGCTCGCCGTTGGCGCGCGCGCTGATTGGCAAAGACGAAGGCGACTCGGTTGAAGTGAAGACGCCGGGGGGGCAGCGCGCTTACGAAATCCTCTCGATCCGTTACATCTGACCCCGCTCAGGGAACAAGACATGGCCGAACCTGAAGACACTCCCCGCCACCTGGGGACGGACACGCGCAGCATCGCCGATCCGTCGGTGACGCCGACCGAATGGGTGGCTGCCGGCCTGAGCCTGCTTTGGGTGCTGGCGGTCGGGGGCTATTTCCTGACCGGCCCGGTGGGGTCTGGCGTGCTGGGCTATGTGCTGACGCTGCTGGCGGTGTTCTTGCCGCTGGCGCTGATCTGGGCTTCGGTGACCACGTTGCGCTCGATCCGCAGCCTGCGCGCCGAATCGGCGCGGCTGCAAGCCACCGTCGATGCGATGCGCGCCGCCTTTGTCTCGGGCCAGCAGGGCGGCATGCGCCCCTCGGTCGAACGCAAGCTGGATGAGATCGCGGCCACCGCCAAACATACCGAAACTGCGCTGGCAAGCTTTAACTCGCGCCGTGATGCTGGGCTGACGGTGCCTTCGGCGGATCGCAAAGCCGCCTTGGTGCCGCCCCAGCCACAGCCCGAGGCAGAACAGCCCGGTCTGGCCTTGGGCACGCCATCCGAGGCCTTGCGCGCGCCGCTATCGGTGCAGGATTTTACCCGCGCGGTGCAATTCCCCGAAAGCCCGGACGACAAGGAAGGTTTCCGCGCTTTGCGGTTGGCGCTGGAAGATCGCAACGTCGCCAAGCTGATCCGGGCTGCACAAGATGTGCTGACCCTGCTCAGCCAGGAAGGCATCTTCATGGATGACCTGAAGCCCGACCGCGTGCGCCCCGAGTTGTGGCGCAAGTTCGCCGGCGGCGAGCGCGGCCGTGGCATCGCGGCCTTGGGGGGCGTGCGGGATCGCTCGTCGCTGGCGCTGACAGCTGGCCGGATGCGCGAAGACCCGGTGTTCCGCGATGCCGCCCATCACTTCCTGCGCACCTTTGACCGGGTGTTTTCCGAATTCGAGAAAGTCGCCAGCGATCAGGATTTGACCGATCTGGCCGACACCCGCACCGCACGCGCCTTCATGCTGTTCGGCCGGGTGACGGGCACCTTCGACTGACCCCCATCGGGGTGCCGCCTCGGGGGGCATCGAGCCCCCACTCGGCGGCGCTGCCGGGGATTGGACGGGAGGCGGCGCGCAGGGCTGCAGCTTCGGGAGCGCTCCGCGCGGGAGTATTTCAAAAAGAGCAAATGCTTGCGGGGTGCTGCGTGAAAACGGTGCTGTGCGGCGGAAAGATTAGCAAAACGTAAACATCCGTCTGTAAGCCATTGTTTTTATATACGCGCTTGGCGTGTCCACGCGTGGACAGTCTGGGACTAGACCGTCTTCACCATGGTGATCGCTGCGCGAAACCCGAAGGCAAAGCGCAGCAAGCCGAGGTTTTGCGTCTTCTCGACCCGATAGCCCAGCCGCTGATACAGCGCCTTGGCCCGCCAGTTGCTGTCGATCACGTCCAGCCGCACCGTGCCATATCCGTGGGCGCGGGCCTGATCTTCGATGGCGGCCATCAGGGTGCTGCCGATACCCAGACCGCGCGCGGACCCTGCGACACAGATGCCGTCGAGCAGGAAATGATCAGCTTCGGCCCCATCACTGAGCATCCAGAGCAGCGGCACCCGCCAAGCTGCGCCGAACATGCCATAGATGGCGCGGATGTCGGAAAGCTCGCCACCGGCAAAACTGCCCGCCGGTGTCTTGAACCCGGCCATGCCCAAGAGATGGCCGCTGTCATCCAAGGCCACGATGGCGTGATGGGCGCGCAAGACACGGGTGAGGAAGCGGTGGGCTTTGGTGGTCGGGCCCATCACCCGGCCCAGCTTGCCGCCGAAGGCTTGCCAATACAGCGCCACAGCCTCGGCGCGCAGATGTTCGGGCAGGCCGATCTGGTAGGTGATGGTCATGGCAATGCCCCGAGTAAGGCCGTGGTGTGGCCGGCCCCCAGGATCCAGCCTTCTTCGAGGTTGGCGGGGCAGTCGAGCAGGTCGGCGAGCTGGCCGGTGTGGGACAGGCTGAACAGGGCTTGCGCCAGCAGGCGGACCTGAGCCTCGTCTTTGATCGGGGCGGGGTCCCTGCGAACAGCGGCCGAGACAAGGGAAGGGTAGACCTCGGCCAGCGTGATTTGGGCGGGGGGATCGAAGGGCCAAACCGCAACCTGTGGGCGCTGGGAAAGCCGGTGGATCATCGGTTGACCGATCAGGCCCTGGCTGCCTGCGGCCCCCGTTGTGTAGAGTTTCCAGACTGGTTGCGCGCGCGGAACCACAGTTTCAACGCCGCGTCGTTCGGAGAGGTTCAAGGCGCTGTAATCCACGGCTTTTGTGGTGGGGAGGTCGGAAAGGTTCAAGCTCGTTGGACGGCCCCAGAACGGGCCATGCGAGGTGGCAGTCGCGAAGTGACGATTGATATGGGCGGCAATCTGAAAGCGGTTGTTGTGGTTGTCGGGGGCGTCCTGGATATGGGCGGCCAACCATGCCCAGACAGCGGGTGCAGTGGGGGTTCCGGTCAGGTGGCTGGCGAAACCTTTGGGATAGCCCATCGGGAAGTCACAACCGATCAGCAGGGATTCGCCGCGCGCCAAGGCGGTGTCGATGGCTTGCGCTAGTGTGGCTTCGGCGCTGGAGCGGCTGCGGTGATAGGTGCTGCTGGCTCCGCTTGCATCTATGCTGCCCAGCCAGATCGCATCGGCGGAGGGACGGGCGGGGGAGAGCGTTGCGGCGGCGGACCAGTCGGCCACGATCACCCGGTCAAAGCGCTGCAAGGCCGACCTCTGCCAGAATGAAATCGGCGATTTGCAGGGTATTGTTCAGGTCAAGCATGGGCACGGGCAGGGGGGGCAGCGCCATATCGGTCGCGACAGCCCGCACCAGCGGATCGTTGGGTTGGATCAGATCGTGGCCAGCCTCTTGCCGGAACACCTCGATCTTGGCATGGGCGTCGCGCTTGTAGCCTTCGACCAGGATCAGATCGACCGGGGCCATGCGCGACAGCACCTCGGCCAGATCAGGTTCGGGGCCGCGATGTTCGCGCATCAGAGCGAAACGGTGGGCGGAGGCCAGCACCACCTCGGACGCGCCCGCCGCGCGGTGGCGGTGGCTGTCTTTGCCGGGCTGATCGAGATCGACATCATGGTGGACGTGCTTGACGGTGGATACGGTGAAACCGCGCCGGGTGATTTCGGCCACCAAACGCTCCATCAGGCTGGTTTTGCCGGAGTTTTTCCAGCCGATCACGCCGTAGACCCTCATGATGCTGCCCT
Source organism: Cypionkella sp. (assembly GCF_034376685.1). Classification (GTDB taxonomy): domain Bacteria; phylum Pseudomonadota; class Alphaproteobacteria; order Rhodobacterales; family Rhodobacteraceae; genus Cypionkella. The sequence goes on along the minus strand of NZ_JAXMJJ010000082.1, from coordinate 27,516 downwards.
GATCAGCGCCTCGGCTGCGGCGAGGTCTTCGGGGGTGTTGAGGTTCTGGAAGGCGGTTTCATCGGGGAAATGCGCGCGGGTGGCGTGGTTGGCTGCGGTGAAGGCCAGCACGCGGGGCTTTGCACCAGAGGCGAGGAAGGCGGCCAGCGGATCGGCAAGAGAAACCGGCCAGATTCCACATGTCGGGTGATCCTTGGCCGCGTAAGCAATCGCAAGGCCTTCGGGTGCCGTCTCGGCGGCGAGGCAGAGTTGTGGCACCAGATCACCGGGGGCGAAGGGGGTGTCGACGGCCAGTGTCACCACAGCCGTAGCACCCAAGGGAGCCGCCCACCGTAGCGCAGCCAACACACCGGACAGCGGCCCAAGCGGCACATCATCGGGCAGAACGGGCAGGCCATAAGCCGCCAGTCGGGCCGGATCACCATTCGCGGAAATTGCCAGCCGCTCCACCTGCGGCTCCAACCGCGCGATGGCGTGACCAAGCAGGGTTTGCCCGGCCAAGCGCATCAACGCCTTGTCGGCCCCCATGCGGCGACCGGTGCCGCCTGCCAGAACGCATCCAAAAATCCGCACCTTGGCCCCTTCAAATTGCTTTCGCAAAGGCCTAAGCCGTTCTGCATCCGGCGTAAAGCCGCCCCTAGCTGCCGAGGTTATATGTCTGCCTCTCGTGAAGCCTATCTGCGCGGCGTGCGCGCAGCTCTGCCCTTTGCCGTGGTGATCGTGCCGTTTGCAATGCTGTTTGGGCTGTTGGCGTCTGAAGCTGGGTTGCAACTGTATGAAATCGTCACATTTTCGGTGACAGTATTCGCTGGGGCCTCGCAATTTGCAGCCCTGCATCTGTTGCAGGATCAAGCGCCTTTGCTGGTGATTTTGGCCACATCCTTGGCGGTCAATCTGCGGATGCTCATGTATTCGGTGACACTTGCGCCGCATGTCGGGGCGGCACCGTTGGGGGTGCGGGCGGCGATGGCCTATCTGTTGGTCGATCAAAGCTTTGCCTTGTCGATCGCCGAGTATGACAAGCGACCGACTATGACCTTGGCGGAGAAGACCGCGTATTTCTTTGGTGCTGTGACGCCTGTATTGCCGCTGTGGATGGGGTCTACCGTGGCCGGAGCCTTGGCGGGTCGCGCCATCCCGCCGGAATACGCCTTGGATTTTGCCGTGCCGATTGCGTTTCTGGCGATGACGGCGCCGATGATCCGCACTTGGTCGCATGCGCTGGCAGCGGGGCTTTCGGTGGTGCTGACGCTGCTGTTGGTGTTTCTGCCCTATGGCACCGGGCTGCTGGTGGGATCCACCATCGGCATGGCGGCGGGTGCTGCGTTTGAATACTGGCGCGAGCGGAGGGTCGCGGCATGATTGATCGCACGCAATTCTGGATTGTCGTGGTGGTGCTGGGGCTTGCGACCTATGCCATCCGGTTTTCTTTCCTTGGGCTTTTGGGGAATCGCGCCTTGCCGGGCTGGTTGCAGCGCAGCTTGCGTTATACGGCGGTGGCGGTGTTGCCTGCGCTGGTGGCCCCGGCTGTGCTTTGGCCGCCTGCAACCGGGGGCGAGCCGGATATGGCGCGCTTGCTTGCCGCGACCGTCACCGTGCTGGTGGGCCTCGCGACGCGGCAGATGATCATCGCGGCCTTGGCCGGGGTTGCCACGCTGCTGGGGATGCAGTTCTTGCTGTAGACGCAAAGACAAAAGCCGCGCGGAGGTCCGCGCGGCTTTTGGTTTTCGGGAATTTCGGGCTTATTGCGTGACGGGCTGTTCGGCCTGCACCATCAGAACGCCGTGGTTATCATCTGCGTCGTTATCGGTGATCAGCTTGCTGGTCACACCCGGCAGCTGGGCGAATTCTTTCATCAGCTTGTTGGGATACCAAGTGCCGCTGATCGACTCGAAGCCCGGAACCCCGTTCAGGATCGATGAGACCGAATGGGCGCATTGCGCGCTTGGCACCGAGCCATAGGCCTGAGCGCGCTGCTTGATCAGTTCAGCCACTTCCGGCGTCACAACCACGGTTTGTTGGACCACATTGAAGGTCTCCCGCGCGTGGTAGTCGATGTAGAAGCTGATCATCCGGGGGCTGACGCCGTAATGCAAATCGCCACGCTCGGGCAGAGAGGGGTGATACCAGGTGCCTGCCGGGTCAAACATTACCTGCTCTGAGGCGTTGATCAGCAGGCCGGAATGCGCGCCCGAGCCGTTGCGGGTGCTTTGCACCGTGAACAGCGTGATCGAACGCGGCGGTTCGGCCACAAAATGCGCGCCGGGGGCTGCCATCTGGGCATCCGTCGCCCATTTGTTGTCACCCGCACAGGCAGACAGCGCGAAAAGCGCCAGAACGGCAAAGGCTTTGAAGGTCATTTTACGGTTCCGGCGCTAGAGCGGTTGGGGTTTTCACGAACGATCACGCATCGGAGAATGCGTTCGAGCGAAGCGAGAGGCAGCGATTTCCGATTCATTCTAAACCCGAACCGCGAAAGGATTCAGGCGTTGGCGAGTGCCATGAAGACCAGAACGAGGATCGAGATGACCCCACCCCAGATCGAGAAGCGGATAAAGCCGTCAAAGGTTTTTTCCTGAACGCGGATATCCATGCTGCCCGGTTTATGTTCGGCCATTTGCGAGTCCTTTCACAGTTGTTGCCCTGCCAATAGCTGATTCAGCCGTGACTGTCACGAGGGGAGTGATTGATTCCACGTCCCTGAAAGTGAGTCGCCTCAAGCCGAGGCGTCGCCAGACTCGCCGCCCATCCAACCCGTCGCAAGGCGAAAGCCGATGCGGGTGGGTGGGGCTTCGGGTGCCGACTTTGGCACCGCGCGCAGCATGACGGAAAGCTGGCTGACATGCTGGATCAGTTGTGTTTTCATGCCCTCTTCATCGCGGCCGTAAAAGGTCAGCAGATCGGGCTCAAAGAACCCCAAGCCCTCGATCTTCAGCACACCTGCGTCGTTTCCGGCAAAACCCATTGCAATCTCTTGCTGGGCGTCAAGCTGGCTTTCAAAGTTGCGGATATACAGGATGATCCGCTCATAGGCCCATTCGGCGGGGCTTTTCTCGGACAAGGGCCGGCGTTGCAGGGCGGCAGGCAGGGGTTGTTGCTCGGGTGTCAGCGGGGCGGCTGGATCGGCATGCACCGCATGGGCGCGCGGCAGGCCAGCGGCTTTGCTGACGGCTTCGGCGATGGCCGCTTCGGTCTTTGAGTCAAGTTTGGGCATGTGTGCTCCTTACAGAGCCTGCCAAACCCAAGCCCCTTCACCGTTCAGAGAACGCGAAACGCAGCCCCGCTTCAAGAGGTAGTTCAGATGCGCCACCGTCTCGACCAACGCCAAACCGTATTGGTTTCCAGTGATTTCGCGTTTGAACAGCGGCACGAAGCATTGCGCGGCGGTTTGGGGCGTGGCCAAGTGGCCCAGCAAACGGGTGAGGGCACTTTCGTGGTTTTCTGCCATCTGGATCAGCCGGAACGGCAGGCCCATAAACGGCAGTTTATGCCCCGGCAACACAAGGTGATCCAGCCGCGCATGGGGCGCAAAGCCGCGCGTGCTGTCCAGCCATTCGCCCAACGGGTCGGCATCCGGCTCGGTCGGGTAGACGCCGATATTGGCCGAGATACCGGGCAGAAGCTGGTCGCCGCCCAAAATCAGAGGGTCATCCATGCTCCAGAGCGTCGCGTGATCCGGCGCATGGCCCTGACCCAAGCGCACCAGCCAGCGCCGCCCGCCTGCGGTCAGAACTTCGCCCTCGGCAATGCGGGTGAAACCTTGCGGCATCGCTTCGACCACATCGGCGAAGTTGAACGGGCGTTCCTCGGCCTTTTGCGCGCGCAAGGCGGCGTCGACCCCGGCGCGTTGGTAATACAGCATAGCCTCTGGTGTGGCCTTAGGTTGTTCGTCCAGCACCAACATCCGCGCATAAAGCCAGGCGGTGCGGGTGGTGATCAGCTCTACCCCCTGCGCCTGAAACCAGCCCGCAAGGCCGATGTGGTCGGGATGATGATGCGTCACAATCAGCCGCCGCACCGGCTTGGCAGAGAGTGGCCCCGCGAGCAGCGCCGCCCAGATCGCCTTGGTCTTGCGGCTGGACATGCCGGTATCCACCAGCGTCCATCCGTCGCCATCATCCAGCGCATAGATATTGACGTGATCCAGCGCCATCGGCAGCGGCAGGCGCATCCACAGGATATGTGGCGCAATTTCAACGGCCTCCCCCTCAGCAGGCGGAGTGTCCCACGGGTGATGGATGGCGTTTGTCACGCGCTCAAAGCCTCGGGCGTCAGCGCATAAAGACCCGTCGCGCCTTCCCGCATCTGCGCCAGCAGCGGCGCATATTCCGGCAGCAGGCGCTTGATGGCAAATTGCGCCAAAGCCAGTCGCGCCGGATCGGACAGTGCCGCTTTCAGGTGGAAATGGCTGCCCAACACACGGGCAAACCCGCGCAGATAGGGCACGGCCCCGGCAAAGCGATCATTCGGGGCCATAGCATTCAGCGCTTCCGTCGCTTCGCGCAAGGCCTCTGTCGCTGTCCAAACCGCCCCTGCCAGATCGGGATGGGTCGGTCGGGCGAGTTCTGCCGCCGCCTGCACCTCATCAAACAGACGGTATGCGGCCTCACCATTATCCATCATCTTGCGCGCCACCAGATCCATCGCCTGAATGCCGTTGGTGCCTTCATAGATCGCCGTCACCCGCACATCGCGGGAAAACTGCGCCGCCCCGGTTTCCTCGATAAAGCCCATGCCGCCATGCACCTGCACGCCCAGATGCGCCACCTCGCAGCCGATGTCGGTGCCATAGGCCTTGGCGATCGGGGTGAGCAGCGCCGCGCGGGCCTGCCATTCGACCGATCCTGTCGCCCGCGCCATATCAATCGCCACCGCACAGGCCAGACCAATGGCACGCGCCGAGAATGTCTCCGCCTTCATCTGCGCCAGCATCCGGCGCACATCAGCATGGTCAATGATCGCGCCCGCACCCAGCGGCGTCTTGCCCTGCTTGCGCTCTGTCGCATAGGCCAAGGCCTGCTGGAAGGCCGCTTCGGCCACTGCGACGCCCTGCATCCCCACGCCCAACCGCGCGTTGTTCATCATGGTGAACATCGCGGCCATGCCCTTGTGGGGCGCGCCAACCAACCAGCCTTGCGCCGCATCATACTGCATCACAGCGGTGGGCGAGCCATGCAGGCCCAGCTTATGCTCCAGGCTGACCACCTTCAGAGTGTTGCGCTGGCCGGGATTGCCATCTGCATCCGGGATCAGCTTGGGCACCATGAACAGGCTGATGCCCTTGGTGCCTTCCGGCCCGCCCGGCAGACGCGCCAGCACCAGATGGCAGACATTGCCCGAGAAATCGTTATCACCCCAACTGATGTAAATCTTCTGCCCGGTGATCGCGTAAGTGCCGTCGCCGCGATCCTCGGCGCGGGTCCGCACAGCCCCCACGTCAGAGCCCGCCTGCGGCTCGGTCAGGTTCATCGTGCCGCACCATTCACCCGATACCAGCTTGGGAATATACAGGTTTTTCAACGCATCCGAGGCGTGATGTTCCAACGCTTCAATCTGGCCTTGGGTCATCAGCGGGTTCAACTGCAACGCGAGACAGGCTGAGCCCATCATGTCGTTGACGCAAGTGGCCACCGCAATCGGCAGCCCCATGCCCCCAAACTCCGGGCTGGCACCCATACCGATCCAACCGCCTTCCGCAATCGCGCGGTAACCTTCGGCAAAGCCCGGAGAGGTGCGCACCACGCCATTCTCCAACCGCGCCGGGGTTTTATCGCCGGCCCGGTTTAACGGCGCGAGGGTAGTTTCGCACAGCTTGCCCGCTTCGGCCAAGATTGCGGCAACAGTGTCGGCGCTGGCGTCGGCAAAACGCTCCGTCGCGGAAACCTCTGCGAACCCGACCACGTCCAGCAGAAAGGTGAAATCAGCAAGCGGGGCGCGGTAGGGCATGGCAAACTCCGGGTAGGCGACTTGGCAAGGCGGTGGATCAGGCGTAAGGGGCTATGGGCCTAAGGTTAGCCCTGCCGACCCGCGCATCAAGCCCTACGCTACGTCACAAAGATGAACCAGACCCAGACCCTGACAGCCACACCCGAAGGCCTTGCACGCGCCGCTCAGATCCTGAGCGGGCAGGGCCTTGTCGCATTCCCGACCGAGACGGTTTACGGGCTGGGTGGCGATGCGCGCTCTGATCTGGCGGTGGCGCGGATTTTTGATGCCAAGGGGCGACCAAGATTCAACCCGTTGATCGTGCATGTGCCGGATCTGACCGCCGCTCGCACTTACGCTGTGTTTGATGCGCGGGCAGAGGCGGTGGCGGCGGCGTTTTGGCCCGGTCCGCTGACGCTGGTGTTGCCGCTGCGGCAGGACAGTGGGCTTTCCCCGCTGGTGACGGCAGATCTCGAGTCCGTGGCGATCCGTATTCCGGCGCATCCGGTGGCGCAGGCGTTGCTGCGCAGCTTTGGCGGGCCGTTGGCCGCGCCTTCTGCCAATCCGTCGGGGCGCGTGTCTCCGACGCGGGCGGTGCATGTCTTAGAAGGGCTGGCGGGGCGGATTGACGCTGTGTTGGATGGCGGGGCCTGCGCTGTGGGTGTCGAATCCACCATTCTTGGCCTGATCGGTGAGCCTGCGCTGTTGCGTCCCGGCGGCATTGCTGTCGAACGGCTAGAGGCCATGCTGGGGCCACTTCCCACCGGAGGCGATGCGAAAAAACCCAATGCGCCCGGTCAGTTGGCCTCACATTACGCACCCGGTGCGCCGGTTCGGCTGAATGCGGAAACGGCCTTGCCGGGCGAAGTGCGCTTGGGGTTCGGCGCGGGCGCGAGTGATCTGAACCTGTCGCCCAGTGGCAATCTGATCGAGGCTGCGGCGAACCTGTTCCACCTGCTGCGCGAGGCGGATCATCTGGCGCAGCCCGGACAACGTATCGCGATTGCTCCGATCCCCGAACAGGGCCTTGGCCGCGCCATCAACGACCGTTTGCGTCGCGCGGCGGCACCGCGCCCCTGAGCGATTAGGCCCCTAAGCGACTAGACCAAGCGCACGCTTGCGGGCTGCAGCCCGTCGATCTGCACTTCGCAAAGCTGGCCGCGCGCAATCGGGCCGATCCCGGCTGGCGTGCCAGTGAAAATCAAATCGCCCGGTTGCAACGTGACCAGCCGCGACAAATGCCCGATGATGCCTGCGACAGACCAAATCATTTCGCCCAGATCGGCATCCTGAGTGAGCTTGCCGTCGACCAGGCACCTAATCCGACCGGAGGGTTTGCCTAGAACTGCAGGCCGCAGAGGCCCCACCACGGCAGAATTGTCAAACCCCTTCGCCATATCCCAAGGCCTGCGCGCGGCTTTCGCCTCGGCTTGCAAATCGCGCCGGGTCAGATCGTTGCCGGCGGCGTAGCCCCAAATCAACGCCTTGGCCTTATCTGTGCTGACAAACGCCCCCCCTGCGCCCAAAGCCACAACCAATTCGGCCTCGTGGTGCAGTTCAATGGTGGCGGCAGGGTAGGGGATGGTATGCCCGGAATCGATCACCGCATCGGCGGGTTTGTTGAAAAAGAACGGCGGCTCGGCATCAGGATCATGCCCCATCTCGCGCGCGTGCTCGGCATAATTGCGGCCGACGCAGAAGATCCGACGCACTGCAAATCGGTCGGTGCTGTTTTCCACAGCCACCGAAGGCAGCGCAGCAGGTTTAAGGACGAATCCCATCAAGACCCCCTATCTACGAACCCATAGTAAAGCAGGTCACACCGCGCGCTTGCAAGCGACGGCAGGCCAGATCGGCCTCGCGCTGGCTCAGGCCAAGGAAGTTGGCATCATAGCCACCGCTCTTCTGCACCACTTTACGCAGCGCGTCGCCCAGAGTGGCGTTCTCGGACAACAGGGTTTTCATCAGCACGCGATCCGCCTCACCATAGCTGTTGAAACGCCCGATGTTGATGCCGTAACCCTTGCCGCCCGAGGTTGAGATGTTGGTGATCACCTCTTCGGCGGCAGGTTGCGCGGCTTGCGCGACAACGGCCACCTCATCATAAATCGGGGCCTTATGCTTTGGTTTCGCCGGAGCCGCGACCAGTTGTACCGGCTGCGGGCTGGCGGCGGCAGCCTTGATCGACAGGCCCGGAGTTTCTGCCACGGCCAATTCAACCGCCTGTGCTTCCAGCGAATCCGGGGCAGGTTCGGCGGTGGCCTCGGCCAAGGCACCTAAGATTCCATCAGCCATCGAGCTGCCCGCTTGCTCGACTGCCGCCAAATCAACCTCGGCGCTATCGCCCAACGACGGACGCGCGGTGGGGCGGGGCGAACTGGACACTGCCGTCACCAGACGCAAGGTTTTCGCAGGGCCGCCGCCGCCTTCGACCTCCATCTCGGTGCTCGCCTGCGCGATCAGTTCCTGATCGGCACTGATCACAGGGGGCTGCGGGGCGCCACCCGGTTTGGCCTTGCGGAAGCCCAGATCCAGCAGTTCGGTCATCTTGGAGTTGCGCATCGGGGTCGAGGTGCCACCGAACACGGTTGCAATGATGCGCACGCCGTTGCGTTCCGCCGAGGCGGTCAGGTTGAAACCAGCCGGGTTGGTGTAGCCCGTCTTGATGCCATCCGCGCCTTTGTACTGATCAAGGAATTTGCGGTTGGTGTTGGCCACCTTGGCGATGCCCGCATCGGCGCTGCGGCGCGAGAAGATGTTGTAATACTGCGGATAATCGTAGAACAGGTGCCGCCCCATGATCGTCATGTCATGTGCCGTCGACAAATGTCCCTTCGCCGTCAGCCCGTTGGCGTTCTTGAAGGTCGAGTTTTTCATGCCAAGCTGTTTGGCGGTGCGCGTCATCCGCGCGCCCCATTTTTCCGGGGTGCCCTCAAAGTAATCGCCGATCGCGGAAGCCGCGTCATTCGCCGATTTCACCGCAGCAGCCCGGATCAGATAGCGCAGCTGAATCTTCTGCCCTGCTTTCAGCCCCAGACGCGACGGCGGCTGTGCTGCAGCACTTTTCGACACAGTGATCATCGTGTCGAGCGAGACGTTGCCCGCCTCAATCTCACTGAACGTGATGTAGAGCGTCATCATCTTGGTCAGAGAGGCCGGATGTAGCCGGGTATCCGCGTTTTCGGAATAAAGCGTCTCGCCTGTGCGCGCATCCATCACAAAAGCGGCGTAGGGGGCCGCTTTGGATTCTTGCGGGCCGGAACAGGCCGCCGCAACGCTGACCACGGCCAGCAATATAAAATGACGGACATATTGCCCAAGCTGGCATACTGCCGAATTGCCCATTTGGTCTGCCTCGTTTGCCCCTCATTGATCGGGAGCTTTGTTCTGCTGCCTGAAAAGCTAGCACAGCAGGTGATTCAGGAAAACCCCTTATTCTGAAAGGGGTTCTGGGCTTTACATACTGTGATTTATCTGCCGAAATTGGCGCTTGCGCGCTAGGGATGGTGGTGATTTGGCAGGTTGGCCACAAGATCAGGCAGTTCGGCCAGAGAGGGTAGGCTGAAGAATCTGTCCACCCCCTGCGGCGCATCGGCGTGTTCCAGCGCCCAGGTCAAGCCATGCGGGATATGCACGCCGTAAGCTCCTGCAGCCAAGGCCGGAAGCACGTCTGATTTCAACGAGTTGCCGATCATCATTGCCTGATCCGCGCCGGTGCCGTGACGGGCGAAAATCGCCGAGTAGGATCTGGCGGTCTTGTCCGAGACGATCTCAACCCCGTGAAACAGCTCGCCTAAGCCCGATTGCGCCAGTTTGCGCTCTTGATCCAGCAGATCGCCCTTGGTGATCAAAACGACTCGGTGACTGGCGGCAAGGGTTTTCACCGCCGCACGGGCATGCGGCAGCAGTTCGATCGGATGCGCCAACATCTCACGCCCGGCAGCCATGATCTCGGCAACCACCAAGGACGGCACCCGCCCCTCGGTCACTTCAATCGCGGTTTCGATCATCGAAAGGGTGAAGCCTTTGACGCCAAAGCCATAATGACCCAGATTGCGCCGCTCGGCCGCCAAAAGCTGCGTATGCAGATGCTCGGCTTCGGCGTAATCCGCCAGCAGTTCGGTGAACCGATCCTGCGTCAGCCGGAAGAAACTTTCGTTCTGCCAAAGCGTATCATCGGCATCAAAACCTATCGTTGTCAGCATGACATCCTCCTGTCCGCATATGATCCAAGCCGAGGGCCTTTGCGCAAGGCAGAAATGCGCTATATTGAGACAGTGCAACCCAAATTGCGAATCTTGCGAACGGAGCCTGTCCGCGTGACCCCTATTGCTGGCCTACCTCATACGATGATGTCTGATGCGCCGCGTGGCCCGGGCAATGACACCTCTATTTTGACGAAGACCAAGACCAAAACACAGCGACCCCCGCTGTATAAGGTCATGCTTTTGAACGATGATTACACGCCGATGGAATTTGTCGTGCATATTCTGGAACGGTTTTTCGGCCTGAACCACGCGCAGAGCTTTGAGATCATGCTGGCGGTTCACAAGAAGGGTCTGGCGGTGGTCGGCGTGTTCTCTTACGAGATCGCAGAGACCAAAGTGGCGCAGGTGATGGATTTCGCGCGCCGGCACCAGCACCCGCTGCAATGCACTATGGAAAAAGAATAGGCGGCTTTCATGCGCTCGGCCCGGTTGGAATTGGCGCTGCAAAGCGGCGCTTTGGTGTTGCCCGCTGCGGGCGATATTGTGGTTTTGCGGCCGCGGGCGGGGGACGATCTGTCCGCTTTGCCGAAAGACCGCGTGGTGGTGAAAACCGGATTCAAACCGGACCACGATTATTTCACAGCACAGGGCTACCGGACCGAGGGCGTGGCGGTTGTCGCTATCGTCTGTGTGCCGCGCGCGAAATCGGAAGCGCGGGCGCTGATGGCTGAGGCTATAGGCGCTGATCTGATCGTGGTCGATGGCCAAAAGACCGACGGTGTCGAAACCCTGCTGAAGGATTGCAAGGCCTTGGGGCTGTCAGTGGGCGAGGCTTTGTCAAAGGCCCACGGCAAACTGGCGGTGGTAAAGCCGGGGCCAGCGCTGGCGGAATGGGCGGCGCGGCCCGTGATTGTCGAGGGGGGATTTCAGACCCTGCCTGCGGTGTTTTCTGCTGATGGCCCAGATCGCGGCTCGGTGCTGCTAGCCGACGCCTTGCCTGCCAAGCTGGGCGCGCGGGTCGCCGATTTGGGGGCGGGCTGGGGGTATCTGTCGCGGGCGATCCTTACGCGCGAGGGTGTCAAAGAACTCGATCTGGTCGAGGCTGAAGCCGAGGCTTTGGCCTGCGCAAAGGTCAACATCCCCGACCCTCGGGCAAAGTTTCACTGGGTCGATGCGACCAGCTTCAAACCTGCGCGGTTTTGGGATTCTGTGGTGATGAACCCGCCGTTCCATACCGTGCGCGAGGCAGACACCGGCCTCGGGCTGGCGTTCATTAAAGCCGCGCAACGCGGTCTAAGCCCCTCGGGCAGCCTGTGGATGGTCGCCAATCGCCATCTGCCCTACGACAAATTGCTGGTGACGCTGTTCAAACAGGTCGAGGAAGTTGGCGGCGACAAAGCCTTTCGGGTGACGCGCGCATCCTATCCGATCCGCGCGCGCTAGCCGTTCCAGATTATTCGGGATACTGCGCCCGGCAGGCCCTGATAGACGGGTCTGCAGCCTTGGCTTGTGCCGCGCGTTTGGCTTTCAGGCTGGCGAGTTTGGCGGATTCGGCGTTCAGGTCGATGGCTTTGGGACGTTGCTCGGTGTAATCCACATCGTCAAAGCACATCCGTGGACTCGCACCAGGTGTGCCGGGTTTGCCGCGATAGCCGCATTGCCGCCAAACCGTGCGCGAACGGGTAACGGTTTCATAGGCATAGCCGCGCTCAAGATTGCGTTCCGTCTCGGCGATCAGGCGATCCACCACGCGCATGTCTCGGGTCGCGCCGCTGATGCAATTCTGTTGCGGGGTGCCGCAGGCGGCAAGGATCAACAGGGCGGGCAGGACTATGCGTTTCATGGGCGACTCACAAAATGGGATGCTGGCTTTACTATAGGGCTGCGCGCTTGATATGCCATAACACGGGCGCAGCCCGATGGATAATAAGCGAAAAGGGCGGGGCATGGTCGAGGATTTCAGCATCGAAAAAGCGCAGGCTTCGGCTTGGTTCCGCACCTTGCGCAATCAGATTGTGCTGGCTTTTGAAGAGCTTGAGGAAAATCACGGCCAAAGCGCACGCTTTGAGGTGACACCGACCACCCGCTCGGATGGCGGTGGTGGCCTGATGTCTGTGCTGCGCGGCCGCGCGGTGTTTGAGAAGGTGGGCGTCAATGTCTCGGAAGTGCATGGCGCTTTGGGCGAACGCGCGCAGAAGGCGATGGCGGCGCGTGGCGTTCCGGGGATGGATAAAGATCCCCGGTTTTGGGCCAGCGGGATTTCTCTGGTGGCGCATATGGTCAACCCGCATTGTCCGGCGGTGCACATGAACACGCGGATGTTCTGGACGCCGCACGCCTGGTGGTTTGGCGGCGGCGCGGATTTGAACCCCTGTCTGGAATACCCCGAGGATACCGCGCATTTCCACGCCGCGATGCAGGCGGCCTGCGACGTGCATCACCCGGATTACTATGCAAAATTCAAAGCTTGGGCCGATGAGTATTTCTACATCCCACACCGGGGCCGCGCGCGGGGTGTCGGTGGGATTTTCTATGATGATCTGAACACCGGCGATTGGGCCGAGGATTTTGCCCTGACGCAGGATGTGGGCCGTGCCTTCCTGCCCGCCTTCGTGCCGCTGACCGAACGCCGTCTGAAGACTGAATGGTCAGACGCGGACCGCGAGGCGCAACTGATCCATCGCGGGCTCTATGCCGAATACAATCTCGTCTATGATCGGGGCACCAAGTTCGGTCTTGAGTCCGGCCACGATGCCAATGCGGTGCTGATGAGCCTGCCGCCGATTGCCAAATGGACTTAAGCCGTCAGCCGTAGCAGCAGTCCGACACCCAGCACGATCACCGCCATGCCGATGATCTGCCGCGCACTGACGGGTTGCTTGAACACATAGCGCGACACGGCGGTGGCGAAGATCACCTCAACCAGCGCCAGTGTGCGGACATTGGCGGCAGAGGTTAGCGCAAAGCCCAGAAACCAGAACTGCGACGCAAACGCACCAAGGAAGCCCGCGAACAGCGACGATCGCCACACCGCGAACGAGTCCTGCAAAGCGGTGCGGTTGAACAGCGCCATCCAGATCAGCAGGATGGCGGTCTGGATCAACAGGGTCAGCACGAGGGTCGAGGTGGCGCGGATCAGAAAGCCGCCATCGTCCAGATGGGTGATGCCACCGCGAAATCCGATGGCCGAGGCCCCGAACAACGCGCCCGCCAGCAGGCCGATCAGGGCAGGGCGCCCCAACTGCCAGACAGGCGTGCCGGGTTTGACAGACATCAGCATGACGCCTGCGCTGGCGATGACGATGGCGGCCAGCACCGGCAGGCTGATCGGATCGCGCAGGATCACGGCGGCGGCAAGCGCGACGATAACGGGCTCGGTTTTCAACCAAGCCGTTGTCACCGCGAAACTTTGCGACTTCATCACCACAAGCATCAGACCAGTGGCGGCGATCTGCGCCAAGGCTCCGGCGAGGGTAAACCCAAGGCTGGGCAGGTTGGGAACCGGGATGGCTTCGCCTGTCACAAGCGTGACCAGCACCAAAAACAGCGCCGCAAACGGCAGACCGAACAGAAACCGCACCTGCGTCGCCCCCACGGTGCCGATCTGCCGGGTCAGGCTGGATTGCATGGCGTTGCGCGCCACTTGACCGAGCGAGCCAAGCAGCGCCGCAAGCACCCAGAGCGAACTCACGCCCCGAACCCGATCATGCCTGCGCGCGGATCAGGCGGCCCAGCCGTTTCATGCCCTCGTCAATCGCGGCTTCATCGGCGCAGGAAAACGACAGCCGGATGGTGTTGCCATTGCTGCCATCGGCGAAGAAAGCGCGACCGGGGACGAAGGCCACCCGCTCGGATTGCAGCGATTGCGCCAAAAGATCCGCGCCGTCCATCGCTTCGGGCAGGGTCAGCCAGATGAACATGCCGCCTTCGGGTTTGGTCCAACTGACCCCCTCGGGCATCTCACGGCTCAGCGCCTTCAACAGATGATCACGGCGGGCTTGGTAGGTGGTGCGCAGTTTGGCAACGTGGCTGTCAAATTGCGTGCTGGCGACATGGTGCGTTACAATCTGATTGGTCGTCGCCGAATGCAGATCAGCCGCTTGTTTCATCAACACAAGGCGGCTGATCACTTCCGATGCGCCGCAAACCCAGCCCACGCGCAGGCCGGGGGCGAGGGATTTCGAGAAGCTGCCACAATACAATGTGCGGCAGTCTTCAATGCTGCCCTTGCGGGCAATTTCCAGCGCCAGAATCGGCGGGATCGCCTCACCATCATAGCGCAGGGTTTGGTAGGCGGCATCTTCAACCACGGCGATACCCATCTCATCCGCCAGATCAATCACCGCTTCACGAGCAGAACGGGCGATGGTCTCCCCGGTCGGGTTGGCGAAATCGACCGATAGATAGGCGAACTTCACCCGACCGCCAGCGGCTTCGGCCTTGGCGGTGAAATCCGCAGCGGGGCGGTTGGTGTTGGGGTCAAGCCGATCATAGACGGGCTCATAGGCGTTGAACGCGCCCAACGCGCCGAGGTAGGTCGGCCAGCCAACCAGCACGGTATCATTCGGCGAGATCATCAGTTTTGCCAGATAATCAAGCGCTTGCTGAGAACCCGAGGTGATCAGGATGTTATCCGCCGTGCAGGGAACACCGATCTTGCCCATCTCGGTCACAATCCAGTCGCGCAGCGGTTTGTAGCCTTCCGACACCGAGTATTGCAGCGCAGCGCCCGCCTTCGGCCCCGTCAAAGCCGCTGAGAACGCATCGCGAAAGGCTTCTGTCGGGAACAGCGCCGGGTCAGGAATGCCGCCCGCAAAAGAGATGATGTCGGGCTGATCCAGCAGCTTCAAAAGCTCACGAATTTCCGAGGCTTTCATCCGCGCATTGCGCGTTGCCAGAACACTATTCCACTCCACGACAGTCCTCCCAAACGGTTCGGAGGGACTTTTGCGCTGGGGCCGGGGTAAGTCAATATCTATGACCTAAAACGTGATCGGAATGCCGCGCTTTGGTCAATGTGCGTCCCATGGGATGACGCAGTTGGTTGGCTTGCCCGGCCCGGCGATTGCCTCAAGATAGCCGCCAAGCAGGTGGCAGTCTTGGTTGGCGTGAAAGGGATACACCGAGCCATAGAGATAGCCGCAGCCCAGTGCTGCGACGATCCCCAACCCGCAAAGGATGCGGCTATTCCGTCGCGATCCATGCACCGCCTGCGCCTTTCTTCAACACAGCCACAAGGCTTTTCGGGGCTGTGCCTTCGATCTCGATATCGATAAGGCAGGCATAGCTGCCGTCCTGATTATGACTGCACAGGCCCTTTGGGCTGATTTTTGCGGCCTTTGCCAGATTGGCTTGGCTCGGATCTGCGGCCGTGGCTATCAAAACCGCCCGCGACACATCAACGATGTCGCTGGTCTTGGGGCCGCCGATCAGAAAGCTGGGGCCCAGGGTGAAGTAGATCCCAGCAACACCGGCGACAATCAGCAGAGCGATAATGTTCAATATTTTCCGCATTGTATTCTCAGTGGTTAAAGGGCCGCCAGATAAGCACAGGTGTATTTCAGCGGCAAATGGAATCCTGCCAGCTGGGTCGCACCCTCATCCACCCATCCGCCCCCGCAATATCCCCATCAGCGCGCCGTCCCTTGGCAATTTGTCGGCCTTGCCCTCTTCGGACAGGTAATAGAATTGACCGGGGGTTACGGATTTCGGCAATTCGTAATCCATGCCGTCCCATTCATCCTCGCGGAAGGAATAGAACGCCCAATGGCCGCCGCGGGCCTCAACCGCATCCATCACGTCGGCGAGGTAAGTCGCGCAATCGGGCCAGAGCCGCATGCAGCCGAACTCAGCAGCGACCACGCGGGTAGGCGGTAAGCCTTGTGCCGCTGCCCAATCAAAGGCGTGGTTGATATGGGCAGCGACGGCGGCTTTGTCCCACACTTGCGTGGCCCTCGCATAATCGGTGGTCACGCCGGGATAGCGCAAGGGCACGTCACGTTTCATATTCGGCGCGCTGGTCGCGGCATAGGGTTCATACATGTGAAACGCATAAAGCACGCGGTCATCGGCGAGTTTTTCCGGCCATGCCGCCAGCGCCCGCGGATTGGCGTAATAGCCGCCATCGACCATTATCGGCGTGACCGGATCTACCGCGCGGATCGCGGCGATCATCCGGGTGTAAAGTGCGGGCAGATCGCGTGGCCTGCCAGTTTGCGCCACTTGCCACGCCTGCAAATCCGGCATCGCACCGTTTTCAGCAAGCCCCGTGGTTTTCTCGGGCGCAGGTTCGTTCAGCAGATTATAACCCGCGACCGCCGGATGATCTTTCAGCGCGGCTGCCAGATCGCCCCAGAACTGTACCGCCTGATCGGCGTAAGCCGGGTCGGACCACAGCCGATCATCAAATTTGCCGTTGTTCTGCTGCGTCCAGCGTGCGCCGGGCAGGCTGAGCGGCACGATCACCACTTTCAGCCCCGCAGCATGGGCGGCATCCAGACTGGCGCGCAACGTGGCGAGGTCTTCCGGTACAAGGCCCGCGTAATGGTCGGCATCACCGATCAGAAAATCGCGGCCTTTGCCGTGCCATTTACTGAAGGTCAACCGCACCCATGTTGCCCCCGTGTCGGCTAAGGCCTTGAAATAGGCTTCATCCTGCGGTTTGGCGTTGAAGCCATTCGCGCCTTTCTGCGGGCTGTCCCAGAAGCTGATCAGATCGGCACTGTAGGCCACGGCGGGCAAGAAGGCGCAAAGCGCGGCGAGGCGCAGGGCAGGTTGCAGGGGCATCTGTGGACTCCGAGGTTCAACGCGTGCTGCTTAGCCAAATTTGCCGACAAGCGCATGTTGAAAAACCGAACTGACCCAAACCCAGCGGATTTCTACCGCTGCCGCACGGTTTCCACCATCAGCGCCACGTTGTCCGGGTTGGCATCCGGCGTGATGCCGTGGCCGAGGTTGAAGATATGCGGCCCGCCTTGGAACGCGGCTTTGACGCGCCGGGTGGCGTCGATCAACTCTTGCCCGCCGGTCACCATATGGGTGGGTGAAAGGTTGCCCTGCACGCAGCCGCCCGGTTGCACGTTCTCCGCCGCCCATTCCGGGCTGACCGAATTGTCGATGGCGACGCAATCCGCCCCGGTGGCTTTGGCAAACCCGATATAGCCCGCACCTGCCTCACGCGGAAAGGCGATGATCGGCAGGCCGGGGTGTTTGGCTTTGAGGGCTGCGATAATACGAGCGGTGGGTTTCACCGCGAAATCGGTGAAATCCTGACCCTTCAACGATCCGGCCCAGCTGTCGAACAGCTTGACCACTTCGGCCCCGGCCTGAACCTGCATCGAGAGATAGTCGATGGTGGCCTCGGTGATCACATCAATCAAAGCGCTGAAAGCGGCGCGGTCGGCGGCTTTCAGGGCATGGGCCGGGCCTTGATCCTTGGTGCCACGTCCGGCAATCATATAGGTGGCAACCGTCCAAGGTGCGCCCGCAAAGCCGATCAAAGTGGTTTCCTTCGGCAGTTCGCGCGCCAGAATGCGGACGGTTTCATAGATCGGCGCAAGTGTCTCATGGATGGCATCGCGCGGCTTCAGCGCCTGCACTCCGGCCATGCTGGTGATCGTCGAAAGCCGCGGGCCCTCGCCGGTTTCAAACCACAGATCCGCGCCCAACGCCTGCGGCAGCAGTAGAATGTCCGCGAACAGGATCGCGGCATCAAAGCCATAGCGGCGGATCGGTTGCAGCGTCACCTCGGCGGCCAGTTCCGGGTTGTAGCACAGCGACAGGAAATCCCCCGCCTGCGCCCGCGTCGCGCGGTATTCCGGCAGATAGCGGCCCGCTTGCCGCATCATCCAGATCGGCGGGGTGGGCAGCGTTTCGCCCGCAAGGGCGCGCAGGATCAGTTTGGACGTTGGGTTGGTCATCGGGGCCTCCGGTTGCGCCCTTGCGTCCCTTACCTGCGACGGCGTGTCAAGCGCGCCCACGCGGCAATCGGTTGAAAGGCGGAAGTGTCGCGGGTAAGTCTGGGTCATGACATATGCAATGCCCACCCCCGCGCAGCCCTTCAAGATCGGCACCCGAGGCTCACCACTCGCCTTGTGGCAAGCGCATGAGGTGCGGCGTTCGCTAATGGCGGCGTTTTCGCTGCCGCTTGAGGCGTTTGAAATCGTGGTGATCAAGGTCACTGGCGATCTGGTGCAAGACCGCGCGCTGAAAGAGATCGGCGGCAAGGGCCTGTTCACCCGCGAGATTGAAGAGGCCTTGGTCGCGGGCAGCATTGATATCGCCGTGCATTCGATGAAGGACATGCCGGTGTTGCAGCCTTCGGGCTTGCTGTTGGACTGCTATCTGCCGCGCGCCGACGTGCGGGATGGCTTTGTGTCGCATGTGGCGCAGGGCATTGCAGATTTGCCCCAAGGCGCGGTGGTCGGCTCGTCATCCTTGCGCCGTCGGGCGCAACTGGCGCATCGCCGCCCCGATCTGCACCTGGTCGAGTTTCGCGGCAATGTGCAAACCCGGATGCGCAAGCTGGAAGACGGCGTCGCGCAAGCGACCTTCCTTGCAATGGCCGGGTTGACGCGATTGGAGATGGCGCATGTCGCCCGCCCGATTGAAGTGGCCGATATGCTGCCCGCCGTGGCGCAAGGCGCGATTGGGGTGGAGCGTCGGGTCGATGACCCACGCGCAAAGGCGATGCTGGCCGCGATCCATCACCAGCCAACCGGGGTGCAACTGGCCGCCGAGCGAGCGTTTCTGGCGCGACTGGATGGTTCGTGTGAAACCCCGATTGCCGGGCTTGCTGTCTTGGAAGGCGATCAGCTTTGGCTGCGCGGCGAGATTCTACGCCCGGATGGCAGCCGGGTGATCAAGGGCGAAGTCCGGGGCGCACAGACCGATGCGGCGGCTTTGGGCACAGGTTTGGCGGCTGACCTGCTGGCGCAGGCGGGCGAAGGCTTCTTCGGCTGAAATCTTGCAGCCCGGTCAGATCGCAAGGGGGGCGTATTTCGGGATGGCCTTTGCAGCACGCTCCGGGCAGGATTACGCTCCATGATCCCTCTGGCCAAATCTTCACCATGACACCCGCACGCCCTGCGGACCCAATAGCGCTGCCGGATCAGCCGGGGCTTTACGATGGCGATCCACAAGCCGAGAATGATCTGTGGTTTCTGCCCGAAGATGCTGCGGATGACGCCGCGCAACCCGGCCCGCGCGCGGATCGCGCACCTTTGTTCAACGTGCAGGATTGGCGGATGGCCGAGGCCAATCTGGCAGGGGATCTTGCGGCTTTATGCTTTGATTTCGGACGCTTGCAGGAACGTCTGTCAAATCTGGGCGCAGGGGCTTTGCATCGGTTGGCGCTGCAAGAGGTGGTGGGGCTTGGCTGGTGGACTGGCGAACGGATCACAGCGGATCGGCTGGCTCTGTGGCTCAGCTTGCGGCAAGGCGCCACCGGGGACGAGTCGCAGGCGCTGGCCCGCGCCGCTTGGGCGGTGCGGCGGCTCCAGGCGCGCAGCACCTCGGGCAGCGATTGGGTCACGCGGATCAGCGGGCAGTTGGGGCTCGTCGATCTGCCGCCAGACCGGATCTTCGAGGTCGCAGCGTCGCTTGATGGCGCAGAGACGCTGCACCGCGTCACGCAGGGGGCGCTGCTGTTTCACCTGTGGCGCGCGGCCTCGGACGGCGTGACGCGTGATATCGAAGCGGCGGTGCTGGGTGCGCGCATTGCTGCGCAGGCGGGGTTCTTGCCGCTGGCGCAGGTGGGGTTTGGCGCGCTGACGGTGATAGGCTCGGCCGAGCGGCGGCTAAGCGGCTGGATCGGCGGCGCACATCAGGCGGTGTTGGCGGCGCTGTTGCATTTGGACCGGGTGCAGGCGTGGCAGGGCCATGCAACGCAGGCGGTGGCCGATTTGTCGGGCCGCACCCCCGCCTTGCTGGTGGCGCTGCTGGCGCGTTGGCCGATGATGTCCGCGCCAATGGCCGAGGCGGAAACCGGGGCAAGTCGCGCCGCCGTGCAGCGCAACTTGCAAAGTCTCACCCAGCGCAACCTGATCCGCGAAGTCACCGGACAGGGCCGCTATCGGCTGTGGGCGGCGCGGATTTAACCGAGTGGCCTAGGCCACAGCCCCCATCGCGCGCGAAGCCAACAACCGCGCCATCGTCTCGCCCATGCTCGATGGGTTCGGTGCCACGGTAATGCCTGCGGCCTCCAGCAAGACCACCTTTTCCTGCGCGCTTTCGCCAAAGGCGCTGACAATCGCCCCGGCATGGCCCATCTTGCGGCCCTTGGGTGCTGACAACCCGGCGATATAGGCGACCACGGGTTTTTTCATGTGATCGCGCGCATAAATCGCCGCTTCCGCTTCCTGCGGCCCGCCGATCTCACCGATCATCATCACTGCATCGGTCTCAGGGTCTGCCTCAAACAGCCCCAGAATATCGCGGAAGCTCGATCCATTGATCGGATCGCCGCCAATGCCCACGCTGGTAGACACCCCAAGCCCCAGCTCTTTCAACTGGCTTGCCGCCTCATAGCCCAAGGTGCCAGACCGCCCAATGATGCCAATACGTCCGGCCAAATAGATATGCGGCGGCATGATGCCCATAAATCCCTTGCCCGGCGAGATCACGCCCGCACAATTCGGCCCGATCAGCCGCAATTTTCGCTCCGCCGGATAACGCCGCAAAAACCGCTTCAGCTTCATCATGTCTTGACTGGGGATGCCGTCGGTCACACAAACCGCCGTCTTAATCCCCGCATCGGCGGCCTCCATGATCGCATCAGCCGCGAAGGGCGGCGGCACGAACACCAGTGATGCCTCAGCCCCGGTCGCCTCCACCGCCTCACGCACGGTGTTGAACAACGGCAGGCCCAGATGGGTTTCGCCACCCCTGCCGGGAGTGACCCCGCCGACAACATTGGTGCCGTATTTGATCATGTCGGCGGCATGAAAGCTGCCGATGCGGCCCGACATGCCTTGCACGATAACGCGGGTTTTCTCAGTGATAAGGATAGCCATGAGTTCCTCCTATGCAGCTTTGCGGGGGCGGGGGGTGGCAGTCGAGGCGGCAACGGCCGCCGCCGCAGCCTCGGCCAGTGTGTCGGCAGAGATCAGCGGCAGGCCCGAGGCTGCAATGATCGCGCGCCCCTCATCCACATTGGTGCCCGCCAGACGCACCACGACCGGGATGGTCAGCCCAACCTCGCGGTAAGCCTGCACCACGCCTTCGGCCACCCAATCACAGCGGTTTATCCCCGCGAAAATGTTGACCAAAATCACCGAAACATTGCCATCTGCCAGCACGGTGCGAAACGCCCGCACCACACGCTCCGGGCTGGCCCCACCACCGATGTCGAGGAAATTCGCAGGCTCGCCCCCCGCCAGCTTGATCATATCCATCGTCGCCATCGCCAATCCGGCACCGTTGATGATGCATCCAATGTCACCGTCCAGGCCCACATACGACAGCCCATGATCCCCCGCCGTGCTTTCGCGCGGGTCTTCTTGCGATCTGTCCCGCAATTCTGCAATCTCGGGCCTGCGAAACAACGCATTGGTGTCAAACGACATTTTCGCATCCAGCGCCACCAGATCGCCTGTCCCCGTAATCACCAGCGGGTTGATCTCGACCATCACCGCATCCAGATCGCGGTAAGCCCGGTAGCAGGCGCGCAGGGTGGACACCATCTGAGCAATCTGCCCGCCCTTCAGGCCAAGCTGAAACGCCAATTCCCGCGCTTGGAATTCCGAAAGCCCCACCGCAGGATCAATCGTCATCCGCCGCAAGCTGTTCGGATCGCTTTCCGCCAGATCCTCAATCTCAATCCCGCCATGCGCCGAGGCCACGATCATGATGCGCTCGGATTGCCGATCCAGCACGAAGCCGAGGTAAAGTTCCTGCGCAATCTCTGACGCAGCCTCCACCCAGACCCGGTAAACCCCCTTGCCCTTGGCATCGGTCTGTTTGGTCACCAACTGCTTGCCAAACAACGTCCCGGCAAACGCCTGCACCTCATCCGCCGAACGGCACAGCTTGACGCCCCCCGCAGCCCCCCGCCCGCCGGAATGGATCTGCGCCTTGACCACCCAGGCCGAGCCGCCCAGTTCCCGCGCCCGATAGCCCGCCTGTTCCGGGCTATAAGCCAAGCCGCCGCGCGGCACCGGCACGCCGAAGCCCGCAAGGATTTCCTTGGCCTGATATTCGTGAATATCCATCTTTTCCCCCTTTCAGCGTGCAGCGATAGCGTCGGCAAGCACCAGCACGTTCATCGCCATTTTCTCGGATGCCGCGTCGATCATCCGGCCATCCAGTTGCGCCGCCCCCTTGCCCATTGAGGCGGCCTTTTTCAGCTCCTCAATGATCCGCCGCGCGCGGGTGACTTCGGTATCCGGGGGCGAGAACACCTCATTCGCCAAAGCCACCTGTGTCGGATGGATCGCCCATTTGCCCTCGCACCCCAAAGCCGCTGCCCGGCGCGCGCCGTCCTTATAGCCTTCAGGATCGCTGAAATCGCCAAACGGCCCGTCAATCGCGCGCAAGCCGTAAGCCCGGCAAGCCACCACCATCCGGCTGATCGAGGCGTGCCACTGATCGCCCGGATAATGCGGGTTCAACCCGCCGATATTGGTGGTGCGCGCCCGCATCGAGGCCGCGAAATCCGCCACGCCAAAGTGCAACGCCTCCAACCGCCCGCCAAACTGCGCGATGGCTTCGACATTCGCCATGCCAAGCGCAGTTTCAATCAGCGCCTCAAGGCCCACCCGATTGGTCAGCCCTTTGGCCTGCTCGATCTGGTTGACCATCGCCTCGACCATATACAGATCGCCGGTCACCCCAACCTTCGGCACCAGCAGGGTGTGCACATGGGCACCCGCCTGTTCCATCACATCCACCACGTCGCGGTACATGTAATGCGTATCCAGCCCGTTGATCCGCACCGAAACCGTCTTGCCGCGCGCGGCCCAGTCGATGTCATTCAGCGCCTGAATCGCGTTCTTGCGCGCCTGATCCTTTTCCGAAGGGGCAATCGCATCCTCCAGATCTAGGAACACATAATCCGCGGGCCCCTCGGCGGCCTTGTCGATCATGGTGGGGTTCGAGGCCGGAACCGCCAGTTCCGAGCGTTGCAGCCGTTGTTTGCGAAGCGGGTGAAGCGTGTGACTCATGGGTTTTCTCCGGGTTATTCTGCTGCAAGATGAAGGGATTGTGCGGCTGCCGCGAACACCGTTTGCGCGGCGGCAACGCCCGAGCCGTAGGTCAGACTGACGCCCGCCTCGACCAGTGCAAGTTCGGCCAAGGCAATCGCGGTCAGGCAGGTGCCCTCATTCAGATCGCCGATATGGCCGATGCGAAACACTTTGCCCGCCAGCGGCCCAAGGCCCGATCCGAACGAGGCGTTGTAGCGATCATAGCCAATGCGGATCACCTCACGCGCATCAACACCGTCTGGGGTGCGGATCGCGGTGACGGTATCAGAGGCCAGCGAGGGATGCTCGGCGCAGGTTTGCAAGCCCCAGGCGGCGACAGCGGCGCGCACGCCTGCGGCAAGTCGGTGATGGCGCGCGGTGATGTTCTCAAGGCCTTCCTCCATCATACGGTCCAGCGCTTTGCGCAAACCATGCAGCAGTTGCGTCGGCGGGGTGTAGGGAAAATAGCCCCCGGCATTATGCTTCAGCTGATCGGCGAAATCGAAATAGCAGCGCCGTCCGGTCGCGGTCTTGCTGGCAGCCAAAGCCTTCTGGCTGACCCCCAAAATCCCCAAACCAGCGGGCATCATAAAGCCCTTCTGGCTGCCGGTAACGGCCAGATCGACGCCCCAATCGTCCATCCGAAACTCCAGACAGCCAATCGACGACACGCCATCAACGAAGAGCAGCGCATCATGCATCGCCTCATCCAATGCCCGCCGTAGCGCCGCCACCGAAGACGTCACCCCCGTCGCGGTCTCGTTATGGGTCAGAAACACCGCCTTGATCTCGCCGCGCTTATCCGCCCCCAAACGACGGGCAAATTCGCTGACCGGCGCCCCGGCACCCCAAGGCAAATCAAT
Source organism: Cypionkella sp. (assembly GCF_034376685.1). GTDB lineage: Bacteria > Pseudomonadota > Alphaproteobacteria > Rhodobacterales > Rhodobacteraceae > Cypionkella. Next base: position 3,339 of record NZ_JAXMJJ010000082.1, on the reverse strand, counting down.
CACCTCGACATCCAGCCCCAGCCGTTGCGCCATATCCACCCACAGGGTCGAAAACTGGCCATGCCGCGCCATCAGCACCCGATCGCCGGGGGACAAAGTGTTGGTGATCGCCGCCTCCCAAGCCCCGGTGCCGGAGCCCGAGAACAGCATCACCTCGCCGCTCGTGGTGCGGAAAATCTTTTTCAGATCGCTGAACAGGCCCAGATTGCCCGCGCCAAAATCATGGGCGCGCTGATCCTGCATCGCCACGTTCATGGCTTGCCGCACGACCTCCGGCACGTTGGTCGGGCCGGGAATGAAGAGATGATTGATACCAGTGCGCATGTGTCCTCCGCCGTTGTTACAAACGTGATTGCACCGCTGCAAAATTGTGCAAAATGAAAATTGGTTGTGCTGTGAATGCGAGAATTTACAAATTTACATTTCTGTAATATTGTAAAGCTGACAGATTCTGGATTGTGTGCGACTGTATGCAGAAAACCTTCATCGGCCCGCATTTGCGGCGTTTGCGGCTGGAGCGCTCGGAAACCCAAGCCGCGATGGCACGGGCGCTGGGCATATCGGCGTCCTATGTCAACTTGCTGGAAAATAACGAAAGATCAGTGTCCGTCGCGATCATGCTGCGGCTGTTTGATGTCTATGGTGTCGATTGGCGTGATATCGCGGAAGAAGACAGCACCAGCCAGCTGGCCGACCTGCGCGCGGTGACGGGCGACCCGTTGTTTACAGAAATCCGACCAGAAATCGCTCAAATCCGCGCGGCGATTGTCCACGCCCCAGCGGTGGTGCAAGCCTTTCTGACACTGTATCGCGCCTATCAGACTGTCGGTGATCAGTTGATGACGCTGTCACAAAATGACACGGCGCAGACCACAGCCTCGCCCGAAGCGGCGGTGCATGACGTGTTTCGCCGCAACCGCAACCATTTTGCAGCGCTTGAAACGGCGGCCGAGGCGTTCTGGGGCAGCGCCGCCGTGCCGCGCGATGATGTCTATACCGCCCTGAAACAGCGCCTTGCCCAAAAGCTGCGGGTGACGGTGCGGCTGGCCCGCGTGGAAGACCTGCCCGGTGCCTTGCGGCAATATGACGAGGCGCGACGCGAAATCCTGCTGTCAGAAGCCCTCGATCACCCCAACCGCATCTTCCAACTGGTGCATATGCTCGCCCTGCTGGAACAGCGTCCACTGATCGACACTTTGGTGCAGAAATCCAATATCACCGACCCGCGCGGCACCGCCCGGTTGCGGGTGGAATTGGCAAACTACTTCGCCGCCGCCGTCCTCATGCCCTATGCCAGCTTCCTGCACGAAGCCCGCGCCGCGAAATACGACTTCGACCATCTCGCCACCCGCTTTGGCGTCAGTTTTGAGCAAGCCTGCCACCGCGCCACCACGATGCAGCGCGAAGGGGCGATGGGGGTGCCATTCTTCTTTTTGCGCATCGACAAGGGCGGCAATGTCTCCAAACGTTTCAACGCCACTGACTTTCATCTCGCCGAGTATGGCGGCGCTTGCCCGCGTCTGGATGTGCATACCAGCTTCCGCACCCCGGGGCGGATCATGCCGCAGTTTGTCGAAATGCCGGACCGCAGCCAGTTCTTCGTGTTCTCGCGCACGGTAGATCGCCCGACATGGGAGCGTCACAGCCAGGACAACCGCCTCGCCGTCGCGATGGGTTGCGCCGTGCAACACGCGCCCGAAATCGCCTATGCCGAAACCTTCAACATGGCACATGCCACGATCACCCAGATCGGCATCAACTGCCGGATTTGCCCGCGCGCGCATTGCGACCAGCGCGCGCATCATGCCGCGATCCTGACCCAGCCGATTGACGCGCACCGCAGGGGGGCAACGCGCTACGACGGTTAAGTGTGGCGGCGATCCACCCAAAGCAGCCCCGCACCACCCAGCACCGCCAGCACGCTGCCAAGGATCGCCACCGTCTCATAACCGCCCATCGTCATACCAATGGCAAAAGCCGCAGCCCCCAGCACATCCGACACCAGCTTTTGCAAGGCCAGCATCGCCCCCGCCGTGCCAGGCCGGTTGTGCATCAGATCCTGATAATAGCTGATCGGCAGACTGATCAGCGCGGTGCCACCAATCCCCGCCACCAGCGTCATCGCCCAGATCCACGGCGTATCCGCCAAAATCGGCATCGCTAACAGATGCAGCGTGTAAACCGCTGATCCCACCGCCAGCAGGGTCGCGCGCCGCACCCGGCTGACCAGTCGCGGCAGCAGCAACAGGCAGGGCACTTCCCAGCCCGCAACCAGCCCGACATACAGCGCCACATCCGACGCATCCCGCACCGCTGAGGCATCAAACACCAGCGACACCAGCACCATATAAAGAATACCGCTGGCACTGATCGCCCCCAGCAGCAGCAGTCGCAGTAAAATACTCGGATGGGCTATCTCTTTGAACGCTTGGCGAAAATTCAGACCCGAGCGCTGATCGGCCCATTCGGTCGCCCCATCGCGTGGCCAACTGAAATAGATCAACACCACCAGCCCAAAGCTGGCCATTCCCGCGCTCACATAGATCGCCATCACGTCGATCTGGGCGGAAAAACCAAAGGTCCAGAACACCAGCATCGCAAGAAAACTCAGCGACATTGCCGAGCGTAACCCCGCCTGCACCGGATCGCGGGTCAGGCTGTCCGGCGTCACCAGCCGCGCCAGCGCAAACAACTGGCCATAGAGGCTAGAGGCGATGGGCAGCAGAATGCCGTGACACAGGATCAGGCTGAGTTTGCCGGGAAACATCAGCATCAACAGCAAACCGATCAGGCTCGACAAAGTGGCAAGCAACGCAATCCGGCGGCGATGCCCGCGCTGATCGCCCAAGATGCCCAGCAGCACCGAAGCGCTGACAGCGGTGATCGAGGCCAGCACCAGAACCAGCGCGAAAGCCGGCTCGCTCAGACCTATCCGCTCGATCGCGATCAGCGATTGGTAGGGGTAAACCGAGGCGTTATGCGCCCCCAACAACAACAGCGCCAGAAAGATCAGGCGCAATGCGGGTTGGCGAAAGATCAGGGCAAGGGCGGACAAGGCAGGCTTTCCGAACACGTCCCGCTACCGCTAACGGGGCAGGGCGGGGAAGTCCAGATCGCGCGGTATGAAACCAAAGCGGGGTGCCGTCTTGGGCCCCATCGAGGGGCCACGCGACGGCGTTGCCACGGAAGGTTGCGAAGTGCGGGAAGCCGAAGCCAAAACGACGGCGCGCGTTGTAAAGTCGAGGCGCTCCGCGCGGGAGTATTTCAAAAAGAGCACATCGAAAGCCGTTGCTCTTTTTGAAATACTCCCGCCGGAGGCTCCCGGCGTTCAGCAACGCG
>NZ_JAXMJJ010000081.1:0-34928 GCF_034376685.1 Cypionkella sp. | reverse complement strand
CGTCACCGTCCATCCGGGTGAGCACGACGCCGGAAATGCCGACTTTGGCGTTGAATTCCGAGGCCACGTTGACCGCGTCTTGGCCGGTCAGACCATCGACGACCAACAGGGTTTCGCGCGGCTGTGCGATGTCGCGGACGGCTTGGATTTCTTCCATCAACACTTCGTCGATGTGCAGACGGCCAGCGGTGTCGAAGAACACCACGTCATAGCCGCCCATCGCGGCTTGGGTCTTGGCGCGCTTGGCGATCTGAACGGCGGATTCGCCTTTGACGATCGGCAGGCTGTCAACGCCGACCTGCGCCGCAAGGATCGCCAGCTGCTCCATGGCTGCGGGGCGGTTGGTGTCGAGCGAGGCTAAGAGGACGCGCTTGCCGTTACGGTCTTTCAAGCGTTTCGCCAGTTTGGCGGTGGTGGTGGTTTTGCCCGAACCTTGCAGACCCACCATCAGGATGGCGGCAGGCGGGTTGTCGATTTTCAGCGCTTCGGGTTCATCATCACCCGCCAGCACCCGCACGAGCTCATCGTGGACGATTTTGACGACTTGCTGGCCGGGGGTGATCGACTTGGTAACGGCTTGGCCAATGGCGCGGGCTTTCACCGCTTTGACGAAGTTGCGCGCGACTTCCAGCGACACGTCGGCTTCCAGCAGGGCGACGCGGACTTCGCGCAGGGCAGTGTCGACATCCGCCTCGGACAGCGCACCGGCTTTGGTCAAGCGGTCGAACACGCCACCAAGGCGTTCTGACAGGCTTTCAAACATCGCGCTCTCCTAGATCAAAACCCCTAGATGGGGTGCTACGGCGGGTTTCCCAAGGCCAATGCGAAACAGCACCTGTGGGCGCAACGCGCTGACAGGTGGCGATCCCGGCATAAGCCAAGGGACCGGAAGCGCATGCCTCCGGGGAATTGGCTCGGGCGATACGCGCTTGGGGGAGCAGAGTCAAGCAGGGCTGCGTTTTGCGGGTTTCTTTGGCGGTTTTTGGTTCAGCCAAGTGTTGATCTGCTGCACCGCGATCTTCGCGCCGGACCCCGAACGGAATATAGTAGAGAGCGGCAACGGCGGGCCAGAGCTGAAGTGCAACACGGCGCGTTGGCAAGGCCCGGCCTTGCTGTCAGGGTCATTGGCACTGGTTTCCAGCGCCGCCTTGGTGACGTCGGCCAAGGGGCGGAATTGTTCGCGCGCGCCCAGCACCCCGACGCTGCGCAGGGTCAGCGTGTTGCTGAGGCGGTCGAATACAGCCACCTCTTGCCGCACAAAGACGATGAAAACCACGCCGAACAGGCCAAACAGCAACGCGAGTGCGGTCAGATCGCTGTGATCGTCGGAAAAGGCCTTGGCCAGCCAGATCGCCGCGAATACCAGCATGGCACAGGCGATCCCAAGGCCCATAAGCACCGGCCTTGCCCGCAGCACCAACCGATCCGGCGAAGAGGAAACAAGCTGCATGGCACCCTCTGGCGGCATTTGACAGGCTTGCCTTAGTATCCCCCTAAGCGATGCTTCGGGCAACCCTTACCTCAGCCCTGACAAACCTCTTGCTTTGTCCACAATCTTTGCCGATTCATGTGCGCAAATGCACAGGAGATCTGCTCGATGGATAACTGGGACGAGATCAGAACCGCGTTTCAGGTAGCGCGGATGGGCACGGTTTCCGGCGCTGCCGAAGTGATGGGAGTGCATCATGCCACCGTCATCCGCCATATCGACAGTCTGGAAAAGCGGTTGGGGGCAAAGCTGTTTCAGCGTCATGCCCGCGGCTATACCCCAACCGAGTCGGGGCGCGATCTGTTGTCTGTGGCGCAGACCACCGAAGATCAGTTTGGCCAGCTTGCCAGCCGGATCAAGGGTCAGGGTGAGACCGTGGCGGGCGAATTGGTGGTGACCTCGATCACCGGGATCGCGCATTTGCTGGCCCCGGTGTTCGCGGCGTTCCAAGAAGCGCATCCGGCGGTGGTGATCCGGTTTCTGACCGATATGCGGCTGTATCGGCTGGATTATGGCGAGGCGCATGTCGCGATCCGGGCCGGGGCAACGCCGCAGGAACCCGACAACGTCGCGCTGCCTTTGGTGAAGCTGCAGATGGGACTTTACGGATCGAAAGCCTATGTCGAACGGCATGGGCTGCCGAATGGCGAGGCCGAGTTGCTGCTGCACCGCTTCATCGGCATCGACAATCCTGACAACCGCGCGCCGTTCTATCGCTGGCTGCGCGAGCGAGTATCACAAGATCGGCTGACCTTCCGCGTCAACGAACCCGCAGCGGCGGAAGTGGCGGTGAAGGCGGGGATGGGTCTGGGGTTTTTGCGCACGCATGAGGCGCGGCTTGATCCCGATCTGGTCGAAGTGATGGCCCCGATCCCGGAATGGGATTCACCTTTGTGGATCGTGACGCATGTGGATTTGCATCGCACGCTGAAGGTGCAAAGCTTCCTGAGCTGCCTGCGCCATGCAGCCTCAAGCTGGTGTCAGGCTTGAGGGCTTGGGCTGGGCTAAGCCCAGCGCAGCGCGGCCATGTTGCAATGTTGGCGTTTTCGGCCTTGGTGGCGGGCAGCTTTAGTCTGGGGGCCATGGCGGCGCGACATGTTTCGCCCTCTGCGCTGACCGTGGCGCGGTTTGCTTTGGCGGGCGGGCTGGTGGGGCTGGCGGCATTTCTGACCGTGGGCGTGCCGCGCAAAACCTGGGTTGCCCCTTGGCGCTATGTGATCCTGGGCGGGCTGCTGGCTTTATATTTCGTGCTGATGTTCTGGGGTTTGCAGACCGCCGAGGCCGTGCCGACGGCGGCGGTGTTCACGTTGACGCCGTTGATGGCGGCGGGGTTTGGCTGGCTGCTGCTGGGGCAGATCACCACCGCACGGATGGGCTTGGCGCTGCTGATTGGCGCTGCGGGCGCGCTATGGGTGATCTTTCGCGGTGATCTCGCGGCGCTGGCGCGGTTTCAGGTCGGGCGCGGCGAGTTTATCTATTTCTTCGGCTGCATTGCGCATGCGCTGTATGCGCCGATGATACGCAAGCTGAACCGGGGCGAGCCTGCTTTGGTGTTCACCTTTGGCATGATGCTGGCGGGCTTTGTGATTCTGTGCCTGTGGGGCTGGCGCGATGTGCTGGCAACCGATTGGGCCACCCTGCCCGCAATCGTCTGGATTTGCTTGATTTATGTCTCAGTCGCGGCCTCGGCAATGACTTTTGTACTGCTGCAATTCGCCACGCTGCGGCTGCCGTCGGCCAAGGTGATGGCCTATACCTATCTGGTGCCATCTTGGGTTATCCTGTGGGAAATTGCCTTGGGCCGCCCTGCCCCGCCGATAAATGTGTTGGGCGGCGTCATTCTAACCGCTTTAGCTTTAATCCTGCTGTTGAAGGATGAAACCTCTTAGCGTAAACGTTTTCATAGCTGACATGTTAGCGCTAATAGTGCTGTAGGCTATCGGTTCTGGGGAGGACATTTATGTATATCGGGCTAGACCTCGGCACCTCGGGGCTGAAGGGCATTCTGATGGATGACGGCCAGCGTGTGCTGGCCGAAGCGACAGCGCCGTTGACGGTGGAACGCCCCGCCGAGGGGTGGTCGGAGCAGGCCCCGGCGAGCTGGATTGCTGCGGCTGAAATTGTGTTGGGCAAATTGGCCGCGCATGGTTTGGGGGCGGTGAAGGGCATCGGGCTTTCCGGCCATATGCACGGGGCGACGCTGCTGGATGCGTCGGATCAGGTGCTGCGCCCCTGCATCCTGTGGAACGATACCCGCAGCTTTGCCGAAGCGGCGGCTTTGGATGCGAAGCCAGAGTTCCGCAGCCTGTCGGGCAATATCGTGTTTCCGGGCTTTACCGCGCCAAAACTCGACTGGCTGCGCAAGAATGAACCGGCACTTTGGGATAAAGTCGCCAAGATACTGCTGCCAAAGGATTATCTGCGGCTGTGGCTGACCGGCGAGCATGTGTCTGAAATGTCAGACGCCGCTGGCACCGCTTGGCTCGACACCGGCAAACGCGATTGGTCGGATGTTTTGCTGGCCGATTGCGGGCTTTCCCGCGCGCAGATGCCGCGATTGGTGGAAGGCTCGGACGTTTCGGGCATGTTGCGCGGCGATCTCGCCAGCCGTTTAGGTATGACGGCAAGCGTTGTGGTGGCGGGCGGGGGTGGCGACAATGCGGCCTCGGGCGTCGGGGTAGGTGTGGTCCGCGCGGGCGAGGCGTTTGTGTCTTTGGGCACCTCTGGCGTGCTGTTTGCGGCCAATGACGGCTATCAGCCAGACCCTGCGACGGCGGTGCATACGTTCTGCCACGCTTTGCCGAACACCTGGCACCAGATGGGCGTTATTTTGGCCGCAACGGATGCGCTGAACTGGTATTCCAAGCTGGTGGGCGCCGATGCTGCGACCTTGACGGGCGAAGTGGGACCGCTGCAAGCGCCGGGGAAGACGGTGTTCCTGCCCTATCTGGGCGGCGAGCGCACACCGTTGAATTCTGCCTCAATCCGAGGGGCGTTTACTGGGCTGGAACATGCGACCGACCGCGCCGCAGGGACGCGCGCGGTGCTGGAAGGCGTGACCTTTGCCTTCCGCGACAGCCGTGACGCCTTGGCCGCAACGGGCACCAAGCTGGAGCATTTGCTGGCGGTGGGGGGCGGATCGCGCTCTGACTACTGGCTGCGCGCGATTGCGACGGCGCTGGATTGCCCGGTCAGCCTGCCGGTGGCGGGTGATTTCGGCGGGGCGTTCGGTGCAGCCCGCCTTGGCCTGATGGCCGCCACAGGGGCGGGCGCTGAAATAGCCACCCTGCCCGAAATCGCGCGGGAAATCCTGCCCGACCCGAAACTGAAAGACGCCTTCGATGCGGGCTATGCCCGTTACCGTGCTGCACAAACTGCGATCAGGAGCCTCGCATGACCGATTTTTTCAAGAACATCCCGCAAATCAAATATGAGGGCGAAGGCAGCACCAACGAGTTTGCCTTCCGGCATTACGACCCCGAAGAGGTGCTGCTGGGCAAGCGGATGGAAGATCATCTGCGCTTTGCCGTCGCCTATTGGCACAGCTTTGCATGGCCGGGCGGCGATCCGTTCGGCGGGCAGACCTTTGATCGCCCGTGGTTTGGCGACACCATGGCTTTGGCAAAGCTGAAGGCCGATGTAGCGTTTGAGATGTTCGATATCTTGGGCGCGCCCTTCTACGCCTTCCACGATGCCGATGCGCGGCCCGAGGGGGCGACTTTCGCTGAAAGCCTGCGCAACCTTGAGGAAATCGTTGATTATCTTGGCGAAAAGCAGGCGGCTCACAAGGCCAAGCTGCTCTGGGGCACCGCGAACATGTTCAGCCACAAGCGCTGGATGTCAGGCGCTGCCACCAACCCCGACCCGGAAGTCTATGCCTATGCGGCGGCCACGGTGAAATCCTGTCTCGATGCCACGCATAAACTGGGCGGTGCCAACTATGTGCTGTGGGGCGGGCGTGAGGGCTATGAGACGCTGTTGAACACCGATCTGAAAGCCGAGCGTGCCCATGCGGGCCGCTTCCTGCAGTCAGTGGTCGAGTACAAATATAAGATCGGCTACAAGGGCGCGATCCTGATCGAGCCGAAGCCGCAAGAGCCGTCGAAGCACCAGTATGACTATGATGTGGCGACGGTTTACGGCTTCCTGAAGGATTTCGGGCTGGAGAAAGAGGTGCAGGTCAATATCGAGCAGGGCCATGCGATCTTGGCCGGACACTCGTTTGAGCATGAGATTGCCACAGCTGCGGCTTTGGGGATTTTCGGTTCGATCGACATGAACCGCAATGATTACCAATCCGGCTGGGACACCGACCAGTTCCCGAACAACCATGCCGAGAAGGCCGTGGCGTTCTATGAGATCCTGCGCGCGGGTGGCTATACCACCGGCGGCACCAACTTTGACGCCAAAGTGCGGCGTCAAAGCCTCGACCCCGAAGACCTGATCCTCGCCCATGTCGGCGGCATGGACACCTGCGCGCGGGCGCTGAAAGCGGCGGCCTATCTGCTGGAGGATGATACCTTGGAAGCCGCCCGCCGCGCGCGCTATGCCGGATGGGAGCGCGACGGGGCGAAAGCCATGCTGACGCAGCCGCTGGAGGTGATCGCCGAAGCCGTGATCAAAAACAACATCAACCCGCAACCCCGCTCGGGCCGTCAGGAACGCCTCGAGAACCTCTGGAACCACTATATCTGAGCGGATACTGCTGAACGGTTAGATAAGCGCGGCCAGCGGTGGGATGCCATCGCTGGCCGTGACGCTTTTAAGGGCGGCAGCGGCGGCGCGGTGGCCGAGGCGCAAAGCGCGTTCGGGCGGCCAGCCTTGGTGAATGGCGTAGATCACGCCGGCGCAAAAGGCGTCTCCGGCCCCAACCGGGCTGAGGATTTCGGCGGGATTTATCGGCTCGGGGTTGGACCAGAGCGCGGTTTCGTCCAGCCTCAGCGCGAGAGTTCCGGTGTGAAGAATCACGGTTTTCGCGCCTTGGGCTTGCAGGGCGGTGGCGGCTTCCAACAGGCGGGCGCGGTCGTCTGGGGCGATGTCGGTGCGGTTGGTGGCGCGGGCGGCTTCGATTTCGTTCAGGAAGAGGTAATCTGTGTGTGGCAGAGTGGCTTTGACGGTGTCGGCAAAGTCGGGCGTGGCGGATGAGACCAGATCAACGCAGGTGATCATGCCAGCGGCTTGAGCGCGGGCAAGCAGGCGGGCGGCGGGTGTTTCTCCGCTGGGTTCCACGGCGTCGAGCGTGGCCAAGAGGTTTGGGTAGCCAAGGTAGAAGATTTTGGCGTTTTGGGCGGCGATGGACTCAATGGGAATGTCGGCTTCGCTCAGCGCGTCATTGGCGCCGGGATGGTAGAAGAAGGTGCGACTGTCACCGGGGACGTTCATCACTTGGGTATGGGCTGTCGGGTGGCTGGCGGTTTGTTTCAGCCATCTTGTGTCAACTTTGGCTGTGGCACAGGCGGCAAGGCAGATTTGCGCATGGGTGTCGGTGCCGATCAGACCTACGGCGTAAAGCGGCAGGTCGGTTTTGAAGGCAGCGAGATCCAGGATGACGTTGGCAGCGCCGCCACCTACCCCGGTGGCCTCATGCTGGATGCGGACGAGATCATTTTTCTGCGGCCAGGCTTCGATGCTGTGGATGATATCGACGATCCAGTTGCCCGCACAGGCGATGCCGTTTCTCATGAGTAATCCACACTTACGGTGCGGTTTTCTTTGCCTGCGGTCAGGGCGGCGGTGAGCACGGCGTGGTGGGCTGCGGCCTCGGTCGGGTGGGCGCAGGGGAAGCCTGCGGCGTCACCACCCGCGAGTTCGTCGAGATAGGCGGCCCACATCTGCTGGATTGCATCGGTGAAGCCGAATTCAAAGATGCCGCCGGTGATGCCGGGGAACAGGGGTGTGTATCCGAGATCCTCGGTTTGCCAGCACTGCGCGCCGCCGTTTTGGTAGTGCATGAACTGCCATTGCCGGGGCGATTTGGTGGTGAAACAGGCGCTGCCTTTCATGCCGAGGACACGGAGCGACCATGTGTTCGCCTCACCTGGGGCGATGCGCCAAGTCTTGAGCACCATTGGGAAATTGCCGTAGCTGGTGGGGACGCGGGCGGTGATGGTGGCGTTGTCCCATGTCTCACACGGCACGAGGTTGCCTTTGCCATCGGGGCGTTGGCTGACGCGCTTCACCAGACTGGCTTGCACGGTGTCGGGACGCCAGCCAAGGCGCAGGGGGACGTGCAGGACGTGCATGCCCAAATCACCCATGCAGCCATATTCGCCGTTGACCGCTTGCATCCGCTTCCAGTTGATCACCTTGTCGGGGTTGATATCCGAGGAATGCAGGAAGCTGGCTTCGACTTCGAGAATGTCACCGACTGCGCCGGATTTAACGAAACTAATGACCTTTTGTGCGCCGGGGTAGAACGGCATCTCGGACGAACAACGGGTGATCAATTCGGGATGGGCGTTGACGGCGGCCATGATGACGCGGTTTTGGGCTGCATCCATGCCAAAGGGTTTTTCGCCGAACAGGTGTTTTCCGGCGTTCAGGATATCGGGATAGATCTGGGCGTGCAGGACGTGCGGGACGGCGCAGTAGACGGCATCGACTTCGGGGTTTTTCAGCAGGTCGTGATAGTCGGTGGTGGTTTGGATCGGGCCGAGATGGCCCGCGAACCAGTCCATCAGGGCCGGATTGGTGTCACATACTGCGACGATGCGCGGTTTGGCTTTGGGGTTGGACAGGTGCAGCCAGCGGGCGGCAGCCGAGGCGAATTCGCGGCCCATCAGGCCACAACCGATGATACCGAAGCGGATTTCCTGCATGGCTTAGGCCAGATGCTTGGCGGCGTCGGCGGCCGTGGCTTTGTCATGCACAATCGCCATCAAAGCGCGGGTCATGCCGCCGGGATTGACGTGTTGCACGACATTGCGGCCATAAACGATGCCGCGTGCGCCTTGCTGCATCAGCTCATGCGTGCGGGTGAGGATTTCGGCGTCAGAGACCCGACCGCCGCCGCGCACCAGAACGGGAATGCCCTGGGCGATTTCGATCACGCGGTGGTATTCGGACACATTGGTGCAGGGGTCGGCTTTGATGATGTCAGCGCCGAGTTCGGCGGCTTGGCGCACCAGCGGCAGGATTTTGGCAATGTCACCATCCACCATATAGCCGCCCTTGGCATTGTCTTGCATCACCAGCGGTTCGACCATCAGCGGCATGCCGTAGATTTCGCATTCGCGTTTGAGGGCGTTCACGTTGCGCACGCAGTCTCGGTAGAGTTCGGGCTGGTTGGGCAGCAGGAGCAGGTTGACGACGACACAAGCGGCGTCCAAGACGAGGCCCTGTTCCACTGGACGGTCGATGACTTCGGAGTAAAGCGTCCGCGGCAACGGGGTGCCGTAGACGTTGGCGATATCGGTGCGCAAAACCAGCGCGGGGCGGTTCTTGCCGGGGATAGCTTGCAGGATTTTCGCGGTGCCGGGGGGAAGCTGGATGGCATCAGGGGCGGCTGCGGCGACGGTTTGGATAGATTTGGTCATGTTTTCGATGCCGCCCAAGAAGGAGGCCTCGTTGAACATGCCGTGGTCGATGGCGACGTCAAAGCAATTGCCGGAGGGTGCGAACAGGCGGTTGAGGCGTGCGGCTTTCATGGCAAAATCCTGTTTATGAAAACGTTTTTATAATGGCTATCTTTGAGCTTGGATTCTGTCAACGGCAAAGGAAAATCCTTTGGCGGTAGGTTTACTTGCGAGCTGGGGATGGTCTAGCCTTGATATGAAATGGCAGGAGGTCACGATGGCTTGGCAGCAATATCTGGACGCAGAGCAGGCGCGGTTTGTGCAGGAATTGCTGACGTTTGTGCGAATTCCGTCGGTGTCGGCCAAGCCCGAGAATATCCCGGATGTGGTGCGGGCAGCGGAGTGGGTGGCGGCGCGGTTGACGGCGGCGGGGGTGGAGGGGGCAGAGGTTTTACCGACAGATGGGCATCCGGTGGTCTGCGGGCACTGGCTGCATGCCGGGGCGGAGAAGCCGACCATCCTGATCTATGGGCATTTCGATGTGCAGCCCGCCGAGCCGTTTGATCTGTGGGACAGCCCGCCGTTTGAACCCGAGGTGCGGGATGGCCGCGTTTGGGGCCGTGGGGCTTCGGATGACAAGGGCGGCATGTTGGTGCCGATCCTGGCGGTGGAATCGCTGCTGAAAACCGCCGGGCGGCTGCCGGTGAATGTGAAGTTTTTCTTCGAGGGGCAGGAGGAGATTGGCTCGCCCGATCTGCCGCCGTTTGTGGCGGCCAATGTGGACCTGTTGACAGCGGATATGATTTTCTCGGCGGATGGGCTGCAATATGCGCCGGATCAGCCGCAGATTGTTGAGGCGCTGAAGGGGCTTGTGAAGGCGGAAATCGTGGTGCGCGGGCCACGGTCGGATCAACACTCGGGTCTGCATGGCGGTGGGATTGCCAATCCGGCGATGGCTTTGGCGCATCTGCTGGCGTCGATGAAATCGGCGGATGGCTTGGTGACGATCGATGGGTTTTATGACGATGTGGTGCCACTGACTGAGGCGGATCGGGCGGCGATTGCGCGGATACCGTATAATGAGGCGAGCTATCTGGCGGAAACCGGCGCGCCTGCGGTGTTTGGCGAGCCGGGGTATTCGACACGCGAGCGGTTGTGGGCAAGACCGACGCTGGACGTGAATGGGCTCACCAGTGGCTGGCAGGGGATTGGATCGAAGACCGTGCATCCGGCGGAAGCTCGGGCGAAAATCACCTGTCGGCTGGTGGCGGCGCAGTATCCGGCAAAGATTTTGGCGGCTTTGGCTGCGCATGTGCAGGCGCATTGTCCTGCCGGGGTGACAGCTGAACTGGAGCCGGGGCACGGTGGGGCGGGGCCGTTTCTGGTGCCATCGGGACACAATGCGACCGGGATCGCGGCGCAAGTGCTGGAGGAGGTCTACGGCAAAGCGCCCTATCGCACGCGGTTGGGCGGATCGATTCCGGTGATGACGACGCTGCTGGAGGTGCTTGGGGTTCATGCGGTGATGTTTGGCTTTTCGCATGACGATGAGAATCTGCACGCGCCGAATGAGTTCTTCCGGCTGGATGCGTTTCGCTTGGGTCAAGCGGCCTATGTGCGGTTATTGCAGCGATTGGGGGCGTGATGTTCGCAAAGGTGCGTGCAAGCACGCATCTTACGAAAGGGCTGCAAGCAGGTCCATGGCGGTGATCTGATCGAATTGGACATGGCGGTGCATCAGCGCCTCGGCCCCGGCGGCGTCACGGGCGAAGATCAGCGTGGCGATGGCGCGGTGTTCGGTGGCAGAGCTGGCGATGGCCCCGGCATAGCGGTAGCGGGCGCGGTAATAGGCCAGCAACTTGCGGGCGTTGGTCTTGATCATCTCGGTCAGAAACGGATTGCCTGCGGCGAGTGCCACACATTCGTGAAAGCGCAGATTCAGTTGGTAATAGGCGTCGGGGTTGGCGTCGCCTTGCTGAATGGCGAAGTTTTCGCACGCCAGCACTGCATCTTCCAACGCTGTGGCCCAAGACACCGACAAGCGGCGGGCGGCGAGGCCCGCGGCCTGGCCTTCGAGTTTGGCGTGGACTTCAAGAATGGCGAGAAATTCCTCAAGGCTGGGGCGGAACACCGTGGCCCCCTTGCGCGGCAGGCGTCGCACCAGACCCATCGCCTCAAGTTGCAGGATGGCTTCGCGGACAGGGGTGCGCGAAACGGCGAATTCTGTGACGAGTTCAGCCTCGTCGATCACATCGCCGGGGTTGAGGCGGCCTGCGTCGATCCACGACAGGATCGTATTGGTGAGGGTTTCGGTTTGGCCTGCCATGTCTGATCAAAAGACCGAAAATGCTGTCGCGTAAAGGGGGATAGCGGGAAAACTTCATGTATCGAGGGATTGATTGTTTCGCAAATACAACCAATGGGGGATTGTCGCACCATGACTTCCCCGCGATGGCTGCACGAAAGAAATCGACCTGTAGCGCGAAAGCCGCAAATGTGGCTGAATTGAGGGGGAAATCTGACAAATTCAAAGCAGGCCTGGCCGAACCACTAGAAATCGCAACGCAGGCTTTGTATCCATATCAGCAATCAGCCCCCGAAAGTGGGGCGAATAACACGCCGGACACTAAAGTCTGGGTTTTTGAGGCGGAGTAGTAAGATGGTAAAAGCGATTGATTTCGCTGTCCGCAATGTTGCGGGCGGTGCGCAGCATGGCAGTGTCGCAGGCGATACTCAGGGCAACTTCATTCAGGTCGGTTCGGGGGACAGCGTTTCGCTGAACCTCTCCCGCGCAAGCGTGGTGGGCTATGAACAGCAAGGCGGCGATTTGCTGATCAAGCTGTCGGATGGCCGCAGCATTGTGCTGAGCAACTATTTCAACGAACAACCGGGGGATGTGAATCATCTCTACGTGTCTTCGGAAGGTGAGATCACCGAGGTGATCATCCGCGAAGGTCAAGACGGCATGCTGGCGGCAGATTATGGCCCGGTCGGCGGCTGGGATAAATGGAGCCCGCTGGACGATCTGCGTTTTACCCAAGCGGATAGCATCTCGGATGTGGCACTGGTATCAAACGAGCCTGCAGGCATGGCACCGTTTGTGCCGGGTCTGTTGGGTCTGGGTGGCATGGGTGCGATTGCAGCCGGGGCCGGTGTGATTGCCGTGATCGGCGGCGGCGGTGGGTCGAGTGATGGTGGTGGCACCCCCGACACGACTCCGCCGGCTGTAACCGTGACCGAAGGCACCAAATCGGTGAACCATGTCGAGAACGGTGCGGATTATGTGAATGGCGTCGTGATTGGCGGCACCAGCGAACCGGGCGCGACGGTCGAGGTGCTGGTCAACGGCCACACCCAGACCACGGTTGTGGACAGCAGCGGCAACTGGACGGTGACCTTCCCGACTACGGAAGTTGATCCGGGTGAGTATGAGATCCCGGTTGTGGTGAAGGCCACCGATGCAACGGGCAACAGCACGACCTGGAACGATGTTCTGGTGGTGGATACCGTGCCGAACCCGATCAACTTTGATGCGGTGACGGGTGACGACAAGGTAAACTTTGTCGAAAATTCGACCGGGTTGGTAGTGACGGGCAGCTCGATTGCTGGCGCGACTTTGGATGTGACGCTGAATGGCGTGACGAACACGGTTGTGGTTGGCTCGGATGGGCATTGGACCACGACTTATCCGACTGGCACCCTGCCCGCTGGTGAATATACCCAAACGATTACGGCAACTTCGACCGATAGCAACGGCAACACCTCGACCTCGACCCATACGTTCGCAGTGGATACCGAGACTTCGGTGGTCTTCACTGGCACGCCGGGTGGCGATGGCATGGTGAACGCAAGCGAAGCTGCGGCAGGCGTGGTACTGAACGGCACGGCGCAAGCTGGTGCGTCGGTTTCGGTGGCGTGGAATGGCACGACGCTGACCACAACGGCCAATTCGAGCGGCGTGTGGTCGGTGACTTATCCGGCAAGTGCGGTGACGGCTGGCACTTATACCTCGACCGCGACGGCCACAGCGACCGACAGCTTTGGCAACACGGCAACGGCGACGCAGGTGGTGAATGTCGATACCGAAACGTCGGTGACGGTGAACGCAGGCCAGTCTGGCGGCGATGATGTGATCTCGGGTGCTGAGGCTGCGGCTGGGGTGGCTTTGACCGGCACGGCGGAAGCGGGCGCGACGGTTGTGGTGACGTTGGAAGGCGTATCGCATACGGTTACGGCGAATGCGTCGGGGGTTTGGACCGCGACGTTCGCGACCTATGAGATCCGTCAGGGCACCTATGACTCGGTGGTGTCGGTGACTTCCACCGATACGGCGGGCAACACGGCTTCGACCACGCATGACCTGCATATCGACACTGAGACGGCTATTGCGGTGAATGTGGGCCAAGCGGGCGGCGACGACCTGGTCAACGCGGTTGAGGCTGCGGCTGGGTTGGCACTGACCGGCACGGCGGAAGCTGGGGCCACGGTCACAGTGACGTTTGAAGGCGTCACCAAGACCGTCACCGCTGGTGCAGATGGCACTTGGACGGCGCATTATTCCAGCAGCGAAGTGCGCAGCGGAACCTATGACTCGACCGTGCAGGTCTCGTCGGTGGACGGCGTTGGCAACACCGCATCGACGACGCATTCGCTGCACATTGACACGGAAATTGCAGTTGCGATCCCAGTGGGTCAGGCGGGCGGCGATGACAAGGTTTCGGGCGCTGAACAAGCGGCTGGGCTGATGCTGAACGGCACCGCAGATGCAGGCGCGACGGTTGTTGTGACGCTGGAAGGCGTGTCGAAAACGGTGACAGCGGCCAGCAACGGCACCTGGACTGCGAATTTTGCGGCCAGTGAAGTGCGCGCGGGCACCTATGACTCGGTGGTGACAGTGCAGGCGACGGATTCGGCGGGCAACTCTGCGACTGCAAGCCATACCGTGCATGTCGATACCGAAACCAACGTGGCGATCACTGTCGGCCAAGCGGGCGGCGATGATATCATCAGCGGCGCGGAAGAAGCGGTTGGCGTGGCGCTGACAGGGACGGCTGAAGCGGGTGCGAGCGTGGTTGTGACGATGGATGGCGTAAGCCACACCGTTATCGCCAGCAATGCAGGCACTTGGACGGCAAATTTCTCGGCCAGCGAAATCCGTTCGGGCACCTATGCGACGACCGCAACGGCAGTTGCGATCGACGCTTTGGGCAACACCGCCACGACCAGCCATGTGGTGAATGTCGATACCGAGGTGGTGCCGTTTGACCGCGCCTCCTTGTCGACCGGGGCGGATGCGATCCTGAACGCGGCGGAAGCTACCAGCGGTTTGACCGTGACAGGCCATGTCGAGGCGGGCTCGACCGTGATGCTGAAGTTCGGCAGCGGCGCACAACATGCAGCCACTGTCGCAGCGGATGGCAGCTGGAGCTTCACCATTCCGGCGGGGGAGATTCCGGTGGGCGAGAACTCGGTGACACTAACGGCAGTGGCGACGGATCATGTTGGCAACGTCTCGACCCTGACCGAGCAAGTGGCTGTCGATACCATCGTGCGCAACTTTGCTGGCGCGCCGGTGATCGCAGGCGATGATATCCTGAACGCGGCAGAGCGGGCCGCGGGGCTGACGCTGACCGGCACGTCGGAGCCGTTCTCGACACTGGTGCTGACGCTGGCGAATGGTGCGGAAGTGACGGCTTCGGTCGGCGCGGATGGGCTGTGGAGCGCAACCTTCCCGACCTCGTCCTTGCCGACCGGGGAAGGCACCACTTCGGTCACGGTGACGGCAACCGATGTTGCAGGCAATACCACCAGCTACACCGATAGCTTTGCCTATGACACCGTGATGCCGAACGATCCCTGGATCACCAATGATGCGGGCACTGGCAACCTGATCTCGGGTGTGGCTTCGGCGGTATCGCCGGATACGCTGACCTATCACGCGGTTGCGGCGACGGGTGCGGCGACTGATCTGGCAACGACAGCGCAGTTCGATGCGGGCGTCGATGTGAATGGCACCAATGTGCCGAGCCACTGGGCGTTCTTCACCAATCCTGTGGCCGATGGCAGCTATCTGGTGATCAATGACACCGATGCAGCTGGCAACGAGCAGAGCACGCTCTATCTGCGCTCGACCACGGATGTGACCGTCGATCTGACCCGCGAGGGGCTGCAAGGTTTCGACTTTGGCACCATTGATCTGACCTCTTCGCAAGCGACGCTGTCGCTGACCGAAGCGCAGATCAACAGCCTGACCGGAGCGGATCAACAAATGGCGATCCGGGGTGATGCAGACGATCACGTCAACATCGCGGGTGCTGTGGCCGGTGGTCAGCAGGTGGTGAACGGCGAGAGCTATACGCTGTATACGCTGGGCACGAGCGGGGCGAGCGTGTTGGTTGACGACGATATCCACGTCAACACGGGCACTGGCGTCTGATCCGGGAACCGGGCCATGCCCAGAAATCGTAAAAACGGATCCGGGTTCGGGGTTAAAAACCTCGGCCCGGCGCTTGCAGGGCTTGCCTTGCTGGCGGGTTGCATGGGGGGAGCGGAGGCTCCCTCGATGCTGCAGACGCATGAACAAGCGGGACCGAGTGCGGTAGGGGCCTTGGGGCAACCTGCGGGCTCGGGACTGATTGGGACTCTGCAGGCGCGTCGCTCGGTTCTGCCGCAGGGGGGGGCTTACGCGAAAGTATCCGACGCGGTGATCCATGCCAGTGCCGGGGCAGCAGAGGCCGAGTTGCGGGTGGCGCGACTGAAGGCGAATGCGCAGTCAAAGAACTGGCTGCCGTCGATCGGGCCTTCGGTGAACCTGTCCTCGCTGGGTGGCTTGGCGGCGAGTTTGCTGCTGGAACAGGCTTTGTTCGACAACGGGCGGCGCAAGGCAGAACGGGCGTTTGCTTCGGCGGATGTTGAGGTCGCGGCGGTGAGCCTGTCCACCGCGATGAACCAACGGGTGTTTGAGGGGCTGTCGTATTACGTCAATGCCCAACGGGCGCGGGCGCAGGCGGTGGTAGCGCAGGCGGCGGCGGGCCGTTTGCAGGAATTCAACGTGATCATGGGAAAGCGCGTGGCAGGCGGCTTGTCGGATGGATCAGAACAGCAGGTTTTGAACCAGCGCGTAGCCGAAATGCAGGCGACAGTGGCGGTAGACCTTCAGACCGAAGCCAGCCAGATGGCGCAGCTGGCGGCTTTGGCCGGGCAACCTTTGGGTGGGATCAGCGGCTTGGATGCGCTGCCCGATCTGGGCCAATCGACGGCCGAGCCTTTGGCGGTGGTTAAAGCGCGTGGTGAAGGCGCGCGGGCGATTGCGCAGGCACAGATGCAATTGGCCGGGTTGAAGTTTGGTCTGTCGGCGACGGCGGGCTTGGATGATGGCGGCGTTAATCCCGGCGTGAAGTTGAACGGCGCGGGGCTGTTCAATCCCGGCGCGAAGGACAATATCGCAGCCTTGCAGCAAACCGGGGATGTGGTCGACCGTCAGACGGCCGAAGCCGCCGAGACCGCCAATCGCCGCATCGTGGCGTTGCAGCAGCAGAAGGCCAATCTGGCTTCTCGCCAAGCGCAGGGCAATGAGGTGCTGCGGCAAACGGCGGCAAACCTTGATCTGTTCACCCAGCAGTACAAGGTCGGGCGGCGGACTCTGCTGGAGTTGGTGGGGCAATACGACGCCTATGCGCGGTTGCAGCGCGATCAGGCCTCGCTTGGCTATGACATGGCGCTGATTGATCTGGAAATTGCCCGGGATCGTGGGTTGTTGGTAGATGGGGCACGGATGTGAATGACCGGGTTGTTGCCTTTGACATAAACGCGGGCCGCGTGGCTGCGGCTGGAATAGTTGCAGAACGTGCGGGGGCTGAGGTGCGGGCGCCGCAGGGCCGGCATAACGCACGCGCCTTAAGCCGGGCGCAACTGGCGACGGTCTATGCCGGGCTGGCTGGAGTGGAACTGGCAGTTTCCGATGTGGTGGAGCAGATCCAACTCGCCTCGGAAGCCGGGCAGTTGGGCTTGCCAGAGGTTGCGCGGGCGCTGCGCGGTTGCGGGTTAAGTGCAAAGGTTGATGCTGTGGCTGCGCCGAGCATCGCGCATTGGCCCGCTTTGGCCGAGATGACCTCGGGCCAGATCGTCTTGGTGTTGTCTGAGACAGCCGATGGCGTCGAGGTTTACGACACCAGCGTCGACAACATGTGCGCCGAGGTGCCGCACGAGGATTTCGCCCAAGTCTATGCCGGGCGGATCTTGCGGCTGCGGACCTCCGTGGCCGAGTTGGAAACGCGGCATGTCGAGACGGCGAAGACGCCGCATTGGTTCTGGGGCGAATTCAACCGTTACAAACGGCAGTTGGGTGAGGTGGCGGCGGGGTCGCTGGTGGCGAACCTGCTGGCCGTGGCGGTGTCGCTGTTTTCGATGCAGGTTTATGACCGGGTGATCCCGTATCAGTCAGAACCGACCCTATGGGTGCTGGCTTTGGGCGCGATGCTGGCGATCTGCCTTGAGGCTGCGTTGAAACTGGCGCGCTCGGGGTTGATGGATACCACTGGCAAACGGATTGAATTGTCGGTGCAGGCGCGGCTGATGGACAAGCTGCTGGGCATGAAGCACGGGCCGGGGCAGCGCAGCCCTTCGGCCTTGTTCTCGGCCATGCGCGAGTTTTCCTCGGTGCGCGAGTTCTTTACCGCGACCACGATCGGCACGATGGCGGATTTGCCGTTTATCCTGATTTTCCTCGCGCTTGTGGCCTCCATCGGCGGCAATCTGGTGTGGATCCTGATCATCGGCGGCGTGCTGATGGTGCTGCCGGGGTTCCTGTTTCAAAAACGCATGGTGGCTTTGACGGCGGCCACGCAGGGCGCGTCAACCCGTGCGGCGCGGTTGCTCTATGAGGCGATCTTTGAAGCCGAAACCGTGACCACACAGCGCGGGGAAGATCGCATCAAGCGGATTTGGGCGGAGCTTTCGACGCTGTCCGCCGTGAAATCATCCGACCAGCGGCATTTGACGGCAATGCTTGGCTATTGGGCGCAGGGGGTGCAGCAGGCGACCTATATCATGGCCGTGGTCGCCGGAGCCTATCTGGTGTTTGCGGGCGATTTCACCGTGGGCACGATCATCGCGATTGGGATTTTGACCGGGCGGACATTGGGGCCATTGGCCTCGCTGTCGTCGACGATGTCAAAATGGACCAACGTGAAGGCGGCACTGGACGGGTTGGATGCGATTGCGGCGTCGAATCAAGCCGAGGAAACCGGGCGGCACTACTTGCGGCGCGATAAACTGGTGGGCGCGTTTGAGTTGCGCAATGTCGAATTCCGCTATGATCCGAAAGCGGCAGCTACCGTTGAGATCAACGGGCTGTCGATCCCGGCAGGGCAGCATATTGCAGTCTTGGGTGCGAATGGATCGGGCAAATCGACGTTGTTGCGCGTGTTGGCGGGGCTTTATGAGCCTTCGGCGGGGCGGGTTTTGATCGACGGGGTTGATCTAAGCCAAGTGCATCCGCGCGATCTGCGGCGCGGCGTGGGCTATCTGGGGCAAGAGGTGCGGCTGTTCGCAGGCACTTTGCGCGATAACCTGAACTTGTCGCAACTGGAGCGCAACGACGAGCGGCTGTTTGATGCGCTGGATTTCGCAGGGCTTGGTCCGTTTGTGCGCAGCCATCCGCGCGGGCTTGATCTGGAAATCCGTGAGATGGGCGAAGGTCTGTCGGTTGGGCAGCGCCAAAGCATCGGTTGGGCACGGATCTGGTTGCAAAACCCACGCGTGGCGATCCTGGACGAACCGACGGCGGCGCTGGATCAGACCTTGGAGACGACGCTGGTGTCGCGGCTGAAAACCTGGCTGGATGGTCGGACAGCGATCATCGCCACCCACCGCGTGCCGATTTTGCAACTGACCAACCGCGTGGTGATCATGCAAAACGGGCGGCTGGTGGTGGATGGGCCACGGGAA
The DNA here is from genome assembly GCF_034376685.1 of Cypionkella sp. GTDB lineage: Bacteria > Pseudomonadota > Alphaproteobacteria > Rhodobacterales > Rhodobacteraceae > Cypionkella. Next base: position 15,977 of record NZ_JAXMJJ010000081.1, on the reverse strand, counting down.
GCCGTGCTGGCGCATCTGAACAATGGTGGCGTGGCAGCGCAGGCCCCTGCCCCGGCAGCGGGCGTTGCGATTGGCAGCATCAATCCGGTGAAAAAACCCTTCACCATGCAGGTCGGGGGGGCGACGCCATGAGCCTAGCCACCTATGACGAAGGTTTCGCCGAGAAGACCCGTGGGCCCAGCCGGACGATCTGGATGATCGTGCTGGTGATGGTGGTGTTCGTGGCTTGGGCTGCCGTGGCTTGGGTTGATGAGATCGTGCGGGCGCAGGGCGAGGTGGTATCTTCGAGCCGACCACAGATCATCCAGAACCTTGAGGGCGGGATTCTGGCCGAGTTGAACGTCGGTGAGGGAGATGTGGTCGAGCCGGGGCAGACGCTGGCGCGGCTATATGGCACGCAGTATCAGGCGGCGGTGGATGAGCTTTCCGATGAAATCGCCACCTTGGAAATCCGCCGCTTGCGGCTGGAAGCCGAGATGAATGGCGAGCCGGGGTTTGATGTACCGGACAGCTTTGCCAGCCGCGTGCCGGATGTGGTGGCTTCGGAAAAGGGCCTGCTGACAGCGCGGTTAAGCGAATATGACTCGCGGGTGGGCGGGGCGCAGGCGGTGTTGGAGCAAACGTCCAAAGAATTGGAATTGCTTGAAAAGATGTTCAAACAGGACATCGCGCCCTTGATCGAAGTCACACGAGCGCGGCGCGACAACTCGGACGCCAAAAACAAGCTGAGCGAGGCGCGCACCACGACCGAGATGGAACGCGCAACCGACTATGCCAAGACCGAAAGCGAGCTTGCAGGCCTGCGGCAAAAGCTGAAACTGGCGCAAGACCAGTTGTCGCGCACTGTGTTGGTGGCACCGATGCGCGGCGTGGTGAACAAGCTGTCGATCACCACGATTGGCGGGGTGGTGAAGCCCGGCGAAGAGATTTTGCAGATCATCCCGCTGGATGACGCGCTTTTCATTGAGGCGCGGGTGAAGCCGCGCGATATCGCCTCGGTGCGCGAAGGTTTGGATGCGACGGTGAAGCTGTCGGCCTATGATTACACGATTTACGGGTCTTTGAAGGCAAAGGTGGTGTTCATCTCGGCAGACACGTTCAAGGACGAACGATCCCGCGAACCGAATGGCGATCCGCATTACAAAGTGACGCTGGCCGTGGATCAAGGAAAATTCACCGAGCGACAGAAGGGGCTGCAGATCAAGCCCGGCATGCAGGCGGACGTGGAGTTGGAAACGGGGGGGAAAACGATTCTGACTTACCTCACCAAGCCGCTGTACAAGTCGAACCAAGCGCTGCGAGAGCGCTAGGTTGATAGGAAATAGCTAAAATCCAATCGCTTAAGCCTTGGTAAAGCCTGTTCCGCTAATCTGAGCCCGGGTGTGAAACATGGGTGTGTGATGGCCGGGCAATCAAATGCCGCGCCAGTCATCATCAAGCGGAAGAAGATTATCAAAGCTAGCGGTCACCACGGTGGGGCGTGGAAAGTGGCCTATGCTGACTTTGTGACGGCCATGATGGCCTTCTTCATGCTGATGTGGCTGTTGAACGCGACAACGGAAAAACAACGTAAAGGAATCGCGGACTACTTCAGTCCGACCATCGCGGTCAGCCGGGTTTCGGGTGGCGGTGACAGCATGTTTGGCGGCGATTCCACGTTCTCAGAGGAAACGCTGGCGAAAAACGGCACGGGCGCAAGTTCGCGCCAGCCCACCGAAAGCGACAAGGCGCGCGGGGCGGCGGCCTCGGGCGAAGCGGCGGCTGCCGCTGCGGCAGAGCAAGGCCGCATGGAGCAGATCGCCAAGACCTTGATCGCGCAGGGCGGCGAAAGCATGACCATGCAGCGCATGCTGCGGCATGTGGTCACCAAGGTCACAGATGAGGGCTTGGTCGTGGAAATCTTCGATCTTCCAGATGTGGCCCTGTTTGTGGGCGACACAGCAGAACCTACGGGCCAGACGCGCAAAATTGCGGCTTTGATCGCTGAAGTTCTGGATCTGGCCGAAAACAAAATCGCGGTGAACGGCCATCTGCGCAGCCTGCCGATTACGCTGAAAGACAACCCGGCTTGGGATCTTTCGACAGCACGGGCACAGGCAATCCGCGGCCTGTTGGAGCGGGAAGGAATTGACAGCGCGCGGATGGCGCGGATCAGCGGTCATGCTGACCGCAAGCCCGCCACCGAAGACCCCGCTGCGATCCGCAACAATCGTTTGGAGATCATCTTGCTGCGCAAGGATCGATGAGATGGGTAAAATTTGAGCTGTTAGGGTGATCTTAAGGCGCATCGGGCAGGTTCGATCTGACACAGGTCGAGGCTTCAGAAAGGCGCTTTACATGACGATTTCCTCTTCGATGAACGCGGGGGTGGCGGGGCTGAATGCCAATGCCAACCGTCTTGCAACAATTTCCGACAACATCGCAAATTCCTCCACCTACGGCTACAAACGGGCCGAAACCGATTTTCATTCGGTGGTGCTGCACAGCAACCCGAAGGCCAGCTATTCGGCGGGTGGAGTGCGCGCGTCGAACATGCGACTGATCGACGAACGCGGGCCGCTGATCTCGACCGCGAATGCGACAGACCTTGCCATCAACGGGCGGGGATTTCTGCCGGTAACCGATCTGGGTGCGTTGGAAAGCTCGGACAGCAGCTATCCGATTTCGCTGGTGACAACCGGATCCTTTCGCCCCGATTCCGAAGGGGTGTTGCGCACGGAAACCGGCCTGGTGCTGATGGGTTGGCCTGCCAATCCAGATGGCAGCTTGAACATCTATCCGCGTGACACGATGGCGGCGCTGGAGCCGGTGCGGATCAACGCGAACCAGTATATCGGCAATCCGACCTCGGAAATGGCGCTTGGCGTCAACCTGCCCGCCTCGGCCAGCATCGCAGGGGCATCGGGCGATCCGCATGATCTGACGGTCGAGTATTTCGGCAACCTTGGCACCTCGGAATCGCTGGATTTCAGCTTTGTTCCAACGGTACCAACGTCGGGGGCCTCGAACACCTGGACGATGACGGTGCGCGACAGCGCCTCGGGCGGGGCGGTGATTGGTGAATATACGCTGACGTTTGATCCGTCACAGGTGGCAGGCGGCACGTTGGCTTCGGTTACGGCGGTCTCTGGCAGCGCTTATGATCCGGCAACTGGCACGATCCCGCTTTCAGTGGCGGGCGGCGGCATTTCGTTGAAGGTGGGTGAGCTTGGGCAACCGAACGGGATGACCCAGCTTTCCAGCAGCTTTGCCCCGGTTTCGATCAGCAAAAACGGCTCTCCCGTGGCCAGTCTGACCTCGGTAGAGATCGACGAGAAGGGCGATCTTTACGCGATCTACGATCAGGGCTTCACCCGTCGGATCTATCAGATTCCTGTGATTGACGTGCCCAACCCAAATGGGCTGATGGCCTTGAACAATCAGACCTATCAGATCTCGGCAGCATCTGGCCCGTTCTACTTGTGGAACGCAGGTGATGGTCCGACCGGGTCTTTGGTGGGATTTTCACGGGAAGAATCCTCGACCGACGTGGCGGCCGAACTGACTCAGCTGATCCAAACCCAGCGCGCCTATTCCTCGAACGCCAAGGTGATCCAGACCGCGGATGAGATGCTGCAAGAAACCACCAATATCAAACGATAGGAGGCTTGAATGTCGATCACCGCTGGCCTTTCTTCGGCGCTTTCCGGTCTGAATGCAGCAGCGCGTGCGGCTGAAATTGTCTCGTCGAACATCGCCAATGCAATGACTGAAGGCTATGGCCGGCGCGAGTTGCAGTTAAGCGCGCGCAACATTGGCGGTAGCGGTCAGGGTGTCACCGTAACTGGCGTGCTGCGGCGAGCTGATCCGATCCTCCTTGGCGATCGCCGGTTGGCGCAGGCGGGCAGCAGTGCGCGTGAGACCACGGCGGCTTTTCTCAAGAAGATTGAGAGCAGCTTGGGCACAGTGGACAGCGCCAGCTCCCTGGGCAGTCGCATCAGTGATTTTGACACGGCCCTGCTGGAAGCCAGTTCTCGCCCGGAATCTGAGGCGCGGCTCTCGAAAGTACTCGATACCGCCAAGGCGTTGGTCAACCATCTCGGGCTTGCGGGAACCGACATTCAGCAGGCCCGCACTGCAGCCGACGATCAGATCGAAGCGCAGGTGGCGCAGGTCAACACCGCGCTGGCCCGGATCGCCGATCTCAATGGCCAGATCCGGGCGACCACGGGCAGCGGACGGGACAATTCAGCGCTGATCGACCAACGCCAACAGGCAGTCGACAGCATCGCCAAAATCATTCCATTGCGCGAAGTGGCCCGTGACAAAGGCGAGGTGGCTCTTTTCACCACCGGCGGCACTGTGCTGTTGGACGGTTTGCCCGCACGACTGGGTTTCACCCCGGTGGGCGTTGTCATAGCCGGGATGACGCAAGCCAGCGGTGCTTTGTCTGGGCTGACACTAAATGGCAAAGCGGTGTCGACGGCGGCAGAGGGCGGCCCGATTTCCGGCGGCACGTTGGCGTCACAGTTTGCCATCCGCGATGATCTGGCGCCCCACGCGCAGGCAAAGCTGGATGCCGTCGCCCGCGATCTTGTCGAGCGGTTCGCCGCTTCGGGTCTGGACAGCACGCGGTCTGTCGGTGCGCCGGGGTTGTTTACCGATGGCGGTGCCGCGCTGAATGCCGCCAATGAGATCGGGCTTGCACAGCGCCTGACAGTTAGTACAGTGGCTGATCCCGCACGGGGCGGCGCCCTATGGCGGCTGCGCGATGGCTTGGGCGCTGCCACACCGGGGGCTGCAGGCAATGGCCAGTTGCTGAAGGATCTGCAAGCCGCGCTGACCTCGCCGCGCACGCCAGTTTCCGGCGATTTCATGACCGGCGCGCGCAGCTTTTCCACGCTGGCGGCAGATATGGTTTCGGGTGTGGCCAGCGCGCGGCTGACGGCCGAGAGTGAGGCCAGCTATTCATTGGCTCAGCTGGACACACTCAGCATGATGGAAATGGAACAAGGCGTTGATACCGATCAGGAGATGCAATCACTGCTGATGATCGAACAAGCCTATGCCGCCAATGCCAAGGTGATTTCCACGATCGGCGAGATGATCCAGAAATTGTTGGAGATGTGAGTGATGGGTGCGGTTTCCCTTGGCGATATGGCCCGGTCTTTCATGCTGCAGCGGCATACGGTTGACCTGAAGCAAAGCCTGCAGCGGCTGACAAATGAAGTCGCGACAGGCAAGGTCAGCGATACTGCTGCACGGGTTTCGGGCGATCTGGTGCCAATTTCCAGCCTCGACACCGCGCTGGCCCGACTGAAGGGTTATGGGGCAGTAACCACAGAGGCGGGCATGTTCGCCGGAGCAATGCAGACCGCACTTGCCACCGTCGACAGCCTTGCCTCCGATCTCGGCAATATACTGATTTCCACTACAACGGGGGGCTCACCCGCGCTGGTTGATGCCGCAGGCCGCGATGCCGAACAGAAATTGCAAACCGCGTTGTCTGTTTTCAATACCCGCTTTGGGGATCGCACCCTGTTTGCTGGCATCGAGACCAACGCTGCCGCCATCATCGACTCCGACACGTTGTTGACGACCCTGACCGCAGCTGTTGCAGGCGCTGTCAGTGCGCAAGATGTTGAAACGGCGGTGACAACCTGGTTTGAAAGCCCCACGGGCTATACCGCGCTGGCCTATAAAGGCGGCACCAGTCTCGCGGCTATGTCGATTGCACCGGGCGAGGAAGCCACGGTTGATGTGACGGCGAAAGACCCCGCGCTGCGGGACACTGTCAAAGCACTGGCACTGGCGGCACTTCTCAATCGCGGCGTTTTGGCTGGCCAAGCTGCGGGGCGGCAGGATCTTGCCCGTCGTGCTGGTCTGAACTTGCTGGAAAACAAGTCCGACCGCACCCATGTTGCGGCCCGACTGGGTCTGGTTGAGGCGCAGATCGAGGCCGCGGCCACCCGCAACGCCAATGAAAGCTCTGCCCTTCAGATTGCGCGCAATGGCATCACCGAGGCCGACCCATACGAATCTGCGACGCGGTTGGATGAGGCTCAGACGCAACTGGAAAAAATCTATGCCCTTACCGCGCGGCTTTCGCGCCTCAGCTTGCTGGATTACTTGAAATGAGAAGAATTCTCTGCGCGGTGATGGTTGGGCTTTTATCCAGCGCCGCATGGTCCGGGCCAATTCGGATCAAAGATCTGGTTGAATTTGACGGCGTGCGTTCGAATGATCTGGTGGGTTACGGGTTGGTGGTGGGATTGAACGGCACTGGCGACGGTTTGCGCAACGCACCTTTCACGGAAGAGATCATGTCAAACCTGCTGGAACGCCTTGGCGCGAATGTCACGGGCGAGCAGTTTCAACCAAAAAATGTGGCGGCGGTGTTCGTAACAGCCGCCCTGCCGCCCTTTGCCCGTGCGGGCGGGCAGATTGATGTCACCGTCTCGGCCATCGGCGATGCGAAAAGCCTGCTGGGCGGCACCTTGATCATGACGCCGCTAAATGGCGCGGATGGTCAGATCTATGCGGTGGCGCAAGGCGCGATCATCGCTGGCGGTATTTCTGCCGAAGGGGAGGCGGCGAAAGTGGTGCGAGGCGTGCCGACGGCCGGGACGATCCCCTCAGGTGGGCGGGTGGAGCGCGAGGTGGAGTTCGACTTCACCCAGCTTGAGTCGATGCGCCTTGCCCTGCGCGAGCCCGATTTCACCACGGCAGAACGGATCGAGACCGCGATCAACGACAAGATGGGCCGTGGTTCGGCCGAGATGCTGGATGCGGGCACAGTTTTGCTCCGCACAAAGGGGCGCTCACCCGCGCATCTGGTAAGCCGCGTCGAGAATATTCAGGTGCAGCCCGAGACAAAGGCGCGGGTGGTGGTGGATCAACGTTCAGGCACGATAGTGATGGGGCAGGATGTGCGGATCAGCCGGGTCGCGGTGGCACAGGGCAATCTGACGCTGCGGATTGAGGAAACTCCGATGGTGTCGCAGCCCAACCCGTTTGCGGAAGGCGAAACCATCGTTTTGCCGCGCACATCGGTTGATATTCAGAACGAACCGGGCACCGGATTGGCCGAGGTTTCCGGCGGAACCAATCTGTCAGAGGTGGTGGCAGGACTGAACGCGCTGGGGGTGGCACCGCATGATATGATCGACATCCTGAAGAGCATCAATGCCGCCGGGGCGTTACATGCCGACTTTTTGGTAAACTGAAACGGGGCATCCGGCGCCCGATTCAGTTTGCATCGACTCAGAAGTAACTTCGCACCAGCGCGCTGGATACAAGGCTCCAGCCATCGGCGACCACGAAAAACGCCAGCTTGAACGGCAGAGACACCACCGCAGGCGACACCATCATCATCCCCATCGACATCAGCACGGCGGCAACGACAAGATCGATGATCAGGAACGGTAGAAAGATCAAAAAACCGATCTCAAACGCGCGTTGAATCTCCGACAGGATGAACGAGGGCACCAGCAGCGACAGCGGAGCATCCACCGGCAGAACCTGCACCACATTCGGTCGCAGATTTTGCAGCGCAGCGAAAGTATCCCCATCCAGACGATGCGCCATAAAGCCACGAAATGGGGCCAAAATCAGCGGAACTGCCTGCTGGATATCGATGCTGCCTGCGTTCAGTGGCTCCACCCCTTTCACCCAAGCCTCGGTGAACACCGGATCCATCACGAACCATGTTAGAAACAGCGCAAGGCTGACAATCAGCATGTTGGGGGGCGATTGTTGTAGCCCAATTGCTTGGCGCAGGATTGACAGCACGGTTACGATGAATGGAAAGCAGGTTATCATCACGGCAAGACCCGGCACCAGACTGAGCACCGTCATCACCACAAGCAGCTGCACCGAGCGGGTCGACAGAGAACTGCTGTCGCCGAAATCAATCGAAAGCCCCTGCGCCAGCGCCGGGACGGTGAACATCAGCAGTATCGCCAGCGCCAGACACGCGCGTTGCATCATAGCCCACCCCTCAGATTCACCACTTCGGTCAGCCGGACCGCGAGTTGGCCGGAGTTATCGCCCTCCAACTCTTGCAACTCCCCGCGAGCAATCAGCCGATCACCGACGTAAAGCTCAACTGGATCATCCACCCGGCGATCCAGTGCCAGCACCGCGTCGCGCGACAGCCGCAGCAAATCACGCACCAGCGGGCGGGCCTTCCCGACCGAGATGGTGACCTCAATCGGCACTTGGCCAAAGGGATTGCCGTCTGACAGTTCATCCATATTTTTTCTCCTGCTCTGGAATATCAAAGAAGCCGCGCACAGCGGCGGAAATTTCAGCGGTTGCACGATCGAGATTGATCTGCGTTTCAATGCCGCCAAATTTCAGATAGACTTGCCCTTCGCTGAGGCTGGGTTCTTCCGTCACGATCAACGGCAGGCCTGTGGCCTGCTCCAGCAAAGCTTCTACCGCCGGACGCGTGGCAGGATTTAGCACCAATGTGATGGGCGTATCCGCCAGATTTTCAGCCATTGGCATTAGCACCTCAAGCACCATTTGGGGTAGCGTCTCACGGCCCAGCGCGGGCAAAAGCCGCCCGACCATCTCGCTCATCAAGGGTTGCAGAGCGCGCAGAACGTGCTGGCGGGCCTCGTGGAAGGTAAAAGAGAGCCCTTGCAAATTGCGCGCCAAATCGGCCTGCACGCGGGTCTGGTCACTGGATTGCGCGGCAGCCGCATCCTCCCATCCTGCGCTATAGCCGGAGTCATAGGCAGCAAGCCTGGTCTCCTCAAGATACATAGTGTCGAGTACAACCGTCTTGCCGCCGCTTGCGGATTGCTCTGTCTCAAAGACCTCTAATCGTAGGGCCATCAGCGCGCCTCCTCCTCAACTTCCATCCAGCCGCGCAGAATTTCGACGGATTCGACTTGACGTTCTTCGATCAGCTGACGCAGACGGCTCATCGGATCTTTAGCCATTTCCGATCCCGGCACGCCCGAGACCACCGACAGGGGCGGCAAATTGAGGCCATCGTCGATCTCGCCTGTCAGCACACGTTGACCGTCAAAGCTGCCCCCGCCTGGCAGCGCCAGCGTCGCCATAGAAGCGAGCTCTGCCTGCCTGGGGCGGGCAGAGCCCAGCACTGGGCGGATCACAAACAACCCCAGAATCAGAGCTACCAAAGCCAACACAGCGGTTTGGATCAGCGTCATCAGATTGATCTCACCGAAGGAAAACATGCTGGTTGCGATCACTTCGCCTGCCTGCGGCAGAGGTTCAAACGCCAATGATTTCAGCGTCAGGATATCTCCCCGCGTGATATCAAGACCTGCGGCAGATGTGACAAGCTCACGCAGAATCGCTAGTTCTTCCTCGGGGCGTGGCTGCAAGCTGACGGTGCCATCGGCAGCCGTAACAGGCACACCATCCACCAGAACCGCGACCGAAATCTTGCGCACGGCACCGGGTGCTTTGACCAACTGCCGATTGGTTTCGGAAACCTCGTAATTCACCTTCTCGTGCGTTTCGGAGTTCTCACTTTTGCCATTGCCGCCCTCATCCGTCTGCTTGGCGGGCAGATTTGAGGCCACGGTAACATCGCCTCTGGGCTGTGTGCTGGAGCCAGTTTGCTGGGTGTTGTCGGTGGAAATTGCGACTCGGCTTTGCGGATCAAAACTGCGCTCGGTGATCTGTTCGGCATCGGTGACCAGGTCCACCGCTACCTCAACCACCGCCTTGTCCCGCCCAACCCGCGCCGCCAGCAGGCGTTCCACATTCTGCTTGATCTCAGCGGCTTTGCTCTCGCCTGCGACCGCCTGATCGGCGCCCGAGGCGATCAATCCGGCAACAGAATCAATCACCGCGACCTCATCCGGCACCATTCCCGGCACAGAAGCTGCGATCAGATGCCGCAACGCATTGGCTTGCACGACGGGCAGGCTGCCGCCGACCGAGGTGATCGTGACGCTGGCACTGGGCTTTACATCGCGCTGAAACGGCTGCGACGGGGCTTGTGCAATATGCACGCGTGCCGCGCGAATTTGCGGATTAGATAGAATAGTACGCGAAAGCTCTCCCTCTTTCGCCCGCCAATAGGCCGCATCAAACATTTGTGCCGTGGTGCCAAAGCCAGAGAGCGAATCTAGCAACTCATATCCCGTGCCTGAATTCGCAGGCAAACCCTCCGCCGCCAACGTCATCCGCAATGAGTCGCGTCGACTGTCATCGACATAAATCGCCTGACCGCGCACCTCGTAGGTTACCCCTTTCTGATCCAGCGCAGTGACTACGTCTCCTGCGGCGGAACTATCTAATCCCGCATAAAGCAAAGACATTCCCGGCATCCCACCCATACGGGATATCGCCATGACGGCTAGGAACATCGCCACAGTTGCCCCCAACACAACAAGACGTTTGCGCCCATCAAGGCCTAGCCAAATTTGCAACAGATTCTGCACGATCGGTCTCCGGTGAGGGGCTTCTGCCCGATGAAACCAGCTTTGGCGGATTGGCCTTAACAATCGGTTAGTGAGCTTGGATCTATGTTTGTTCTGCAAGCAAAGGACGGAGGACCAGATGGCCGAAGCTGAACAGCCGCGAGATGCGGCGCCAAAAAAGAAGTCGAGAATGCCTTTGCTGATCGGGCTTGTGCTGGCTTTGCTGCTTGGTGGCAGCGGATTTTACGCCACTTGGTCAGGATTGATTCTGGCTGCGGGCACGGATCATGCAGATGGTGCCGCTGAACCCAACCCATTGCCCGATATCAGTTTTGTGCCCGTAGGGTCGGTGATCGTATCTATCGGTCCCGGCGAAGACGGTCGGCATCTTCGCTTCACTTCGCAGCTGGAAGTGGCGGGCAGTCACGCGGCAGAAGTCACCAGCCTGCTGCCGCGTATTGTCGATGTGATGAACGGCTACCTACGCGCTATTGATCCTACCGAATTTGACGATTCTGCAGCACTGGTGCGGATGCGCGCGCAACTTTTGCGCAGGATCCAGATTGTCACCGGCGATGGCCGGGTGCGCGATCTGCTTATCACCGAATTTGTCTTGAACTGAAGGAAACTCAATGGTGCTGATCGCGGATATTTTGATGGCGGCAGGTTCTTTCGGGGCGGCGATATACTGCTTTGTACTGTCGGGCAGGTTGAAGAAGTTCACCACCCTGGAAACGGGTATGGGCGGCGCGATTGCAGTGCTTTCGGCGCAGGTCGATGACATGACGCGAGCGCTGGAAAATGCGCAAACCGCGGCGCTTGGCTCGGCGGATGGGTTGATGGCGCTGACCAATCGCGCCGAATCTGTGGCTGGCCGGTTAGAACTACTGGTCGCTTCGATGCATGACCTGCCTGATCCTGCCGCCCCTCCTCCTCATGTTGAGGCTGAACCTGCCGAGGCGGCCCGCAATCTGCGCTTCGTGCGCCGACGGTTGCCCCGAATGGATACGGAGGCGGCGGAATGACAAAGCCCCGCTCCCGTGGCGGCCGCGGCACTTTGCTGATCCTGACGCTTTTTTTAGCCGCATCTGGCGCTTTGCGTATTGGGTCTGGCGTGGGTTCAGCCTTGGCAAATTCTGTGGTCGAAGCACCTATGCCCAGTCCTGATCCGAAAACCTGCCCGGCCACTCCTCTCGCCTTGACCGAAGCTTTGACCGCGCGCGATGGTCAAGTCGCCGCGCGCGAAATCGCCCTTGCCGACCGCATGGCGGCCCTTGCGCTGGCCGAGGCTGCAATCAAAGCCCGGATGGATGAGATGACTGCCGCCGAGGCAAGCCTGAAGAAAACCCTTCAGATCGCCGATGGTGCGGCAGAGGCCGACTTGAATCGGCTGACCGCTGTTTATGAGGCGATGAAACCCACTGACGCCGCCAAACTGTTCGGCGAAATGGCACCAGAGTTTGCCGCCGGGTTTCTTGGTCGGATGACTCCGAGTGCAGCTGCAGCAGTGATGTCAGGGATGGATCCGGCAAAAGTTTATTCGATTTCTGTACTGATTGCTGGACGCAATGCGTTGGCACCGAAGAACTAGAGTCAGTCTTTGTTAATCCGGCTCTGCGATGCTGTGGTTGCGGAAACTGGGTAAGGTTCAACCATGTTCGGAATTATCGGTATCGTCGTCATCCTTGTAATGGTGTTCGGCGGGTTTGTGATACACGGCGGTCATCTTGCCCCAATTATGGAGGCGCTGCCGTTTGAGATGATTATGATTGGCGGTGCGGCAGCCGGGTCTTTTCTGGTGTCGAATGATCTTGCTGCGGTCAAACACACCGCGAAAGACGTAGGAAAAGTCTTTAAGGGGCCCAAATGGAAGCCCAATGATTTCCGTGATTTGTTGTGCCTGCTGTTCGAGTTGATCCGTATTGCCCGTACCAATCCAGTTGGGTTAGAGGAGCATATTGAAAACCCGAACGAGTCCACGATTTTCGGCAAGTACCCCAAAATCCAGAAAGATCATGAAACGGTTGATCTGATCGCCGATACCTTTCGCGCCGCCTCGATGAATTACGACGATCCGCATCAAGTTGAAGAGGTGCTCGACAAACGGGTCGAGGCCGCTTTGGCCCACGCCATGCACTCCAGCCACGCGTTGCAGTCTATGGCCGATGCTCTACCCGCTCTTGGCATCGTTGCTGCGGTTTTGGGGGTAATCAAGACTATGGGATCCTTGGATCAACCACCTGAAATCTTGGGAGAAATGATTGGATCGGCCCTGGTTGGCACCTTTCTGGGCGTGTTTCTGGCCTATGGCCTGATGGGCCCCTTCGCCGCGCGGGTGAAGACCGTGGTGGAAGATGACGGCCATTTCTATCAGCTTGTCCGGGAGGTGCTGGTGGCTAACCTACACCGTCATGCCCCGAATATCTGCATCGAGGTCGGTCGCCAAAACACCCCGCATCACGTCCGCCCGACCTTCGCAGCGGTCGAAGAATCTCTCCGGGCTTTGAAACAGGAGGCCGCATGATCCGGCTGATTTTCGGACTATGGCTTTCCTTGACGAGCGTGGCCCCAGCCGAGCCCGTTGTAGTCAAATCCGGCGAGCATGACGGCTTTACCCGCTTGGTGCTGGAATATCACAGCCCGGTTGATTGGCTAGTCGGCCGGACAGATAACGGCTACGCGCTGCGCATCGCAAACGACAGCCCCAGCTACGATCTGACAGTGGCATTCAAAGTGATTGGAAAAAGCCGCCTCGCCGGGATTTCTGTCGATCCAGACAGTGGGGTTTTGAACCTGGCTATCGCCTGCGCCTGCTACGCGATCCCGTTTGAATTTCGTCCTGGCATCGTTGTGATCGATCTGCGCGACGGCAAGCCACCAAAGGGCTCCTCCTTTGAGAAGCCGCTGGCGCAAGCCCCAGTACGGCCCGAAGCCAACACCGAACCCGTGCACGGCGACAGCATGACTGCTCGCTATGACTGGACGCTTCAAGTCTTGGCACAGTTGCGGACAGGCCAGCGAGAAGTCACAAAGACGCCCCCGTTAGTTCCCCTGCCCAACAGTGATCCCGCGCTGCAGCCGCTTCGCGACTCTTTGTTACATCAGCTAAGCCGGGGTGCGGCACAGGGTATGGTCGATATGGCAAAGTTGCGACCGAGTCAGACGGTGAAACCCAAATTGGCAGGCGAAGCTATCCCCTCAGTCCGGATAGGTTTGGGAGAACTGCCTGGCGTACTCATATCAAATGGCCTGCCTAGGCCTCATAGCGTCGGCGAACAGGGCCAAACTTGCATCGGGTCTGACAGGCTGGATGTGGCAAACTGGGGCGATGAAAGCCCGATCATTGTGCAAATCGCCAAATCGAGAGAAGGTTTGATTGCCGAGTTTGACAAACCTGATCCCGTCGTGCTGCAACGCGCAATCCAGTTCAACATCTTCATTGGCTTTGGTGCCGAGGCAAAGCAGTTGATGCGGGCCTTTCCCGTTGACGTGCCGGACAAATGGCTGTGGCAAAGCATGGCACGTCTGGTCGATGCTCGCCCCGATCCGAGTTCTGCTTTCGTCGGTCAAGAATCTTGCGACAGCGCAGCCGCACTTTGGGCCATACTCGCGCAACCCAAGCTGGACATCAGCCAACACGCTAACACCAATGCCGCTTTTCTGGCGTTCTCGGCCCTGCCCATCGGCTTGCGTCGCGATTTAGGCCCGGTCTTAGCAGATCGGTTCATGGCAATCGGCTCCGATGACGCGGCCGCCCGCGTACGGGACGCGATCTTGCGGGCCCCGGGCGGAGCTGGCCCTAACGCGGCGCTTCTGACTGCAAAAATAGAGTTGCACCAAGGTGATGCTGCCGCAGCAGAGGCGATGTTGCAACAAATAGTCACCGATCCCGGTCCTGCCACAGCAGCCGCTTTGGTGGCATTGGTCGAAGCGCGCATCGCGCAAGATATACCGATCGCGCCTGATATGGTTGTAGCCCTTGAGTCTGTCGTGAAAGAGCAAACTGGCTCAGCCGCAGCCCCAGCCGCCATCCGCGCGCTCTTGTTGGCGAAAGCAGCCTCGGGCGACATGGACGGAGCCTTCGCTTTGCTGTCAGACGCACCCGATGTAGAGCCACAGCTTTGGCGAGTCCTATCTCTGATGGGAACGGATGACGCAATTCTGGCGCATGCAATTACAGAGTCCTCTGCGCCACGGCCCCATCTGACGCCGGGGTCTGCGGAAAACCTTGCTGAGCGGTTGGCACGCTTGGGCATGGCAGACAGTGCGCTGCAATGGCTGCGCGATGAATCGCAGGTCGATCCAATCCTGCTGGCCAAGATTCAGTTGCAGCGCCGCGATGGGCGCGGAGCGTTGCGAGCCCTGACTGGTCAAGATTCACCTGACGCGTTGCGTCTGCGCGCGCAAGCGATGCAGCAACTGGGCGATGAGGCCGCCGCCGCACATATCTACGCGCAGTCGGGGGATACTGAGGCCGAACAGCGCTCACTTGGCATTGCGGAAAACTGGGAGGAAATTAGCATTCGGGGCACCGATCCGTGGAAACATCTGGCCAGCGAACTGACTCCAGCACCGAATCTCGACGCCACCTCGGCTGTTGGCACAGGGCCGCTCGCAGTTGCGAAACGGCTGGTCGATCGCAGTGCCGCAACCCGAAGTGCTGTCGACGGGTTGTTGGCGCAAATCGCTGCACCTTGACCTAGAATCCCAGATTTTGGTTACGGTTTGGAAAGATTCTGATCCTATTCTGCCCGTATTGCCGCCGCAAAACGTGACGGATCATTTGGGGGAAACCCATGCCAAATTGGCCAAACTCATCACAGCTTCGCGGCGGTTTCGCCACAGCAAAAGTATCAATGTTGCTGTGTGGCTCTACCCAAAGCCACACCGAATCCGCCATGTGCGATCTTGCTGCACAACATGCCGCTCATAATAGCGATGTGCCGCTGGAGTTGCTGATGGCCATCAGCAGGGTGGAAACCGGACGAGGTGCAGATGGTGAAATACAACCGTGGCCTTGGGCGATCAATCAGGGTGGTAAAAGCCATTGGTTTGACACCGCAGACCAGGCGATCAACTATGCGAATGGTTTGCTAGCGCAAGGTGGGGAAAACTTCGATGCGGGTTGTTTTCAGATCAACCTGCGTTGGCATAGCAAGAATTTCGGTTCGCTTGCAGATATGTTTGACCCAGAAACTAACGCTACCTACGCTGCGGCGTTTCTGACCAGTTTGTTTCAATCCGAAGGCGGCTGGCCCCAAGCAGTTGCCGCTTACCATTCGCGCAACCCTGATCAGGCGCAGGCCTATCTGACCAGGGTCGAAGCCGCTCTAAACAAGTTGCGTGCAAACGGAACAGTGCCCACCGACGCCGGATATGTAATGGCGTCTGATGCCATATCAACGCCCCGCTTGAATCGCTTTCCGCTGCTTCGATCGGGTGAGCGCGGTTCTGCTGCATCGCTTGTGCCGCTAACCGAAGGCGTCATGCCTCTGTTCGAATCTCGGCCATAACATGCCGAAAATCCAACTGACCGCCGCTTCATTTTACCAACCAACGATCTGGCTTGCATTGGCACTGATGGCCGTC